>NZ_JBHSFH010000007.1:466701-845284 GCF_042653885.1 Streptomyces ovatisporus | reverse complement strand
AAGCTTCGGTCCAGGACGAGTCACACCCAACCAACGCCAAAACTCCGACTCAGGTCACTAGCATCGTCTCTTCAGTCCAGGTGCCTTGGCCCAGGTCTCCGGTTCAAGCAAGGAGTTTCACATGTCTGCTGCTGGTGTAAGCGAGCCGGGCGACGAGACCGCCTCCCCCTTGCCTGATCCAGATTCGTCCGAGGTCAAGCAGCTGCTCCCTAGTACTTCCCACCTTCACATCTACCGCTATCTGCATTCGCAGCGCGCCAACCCCCCGACAATGCAGGAGATTCGCTCGCACATCGCCGAGATCCACGGCGGCCAGGCTCCAGCGCAAACAGACAGACGACTTCGCGATTTGCGTGATTATTTTGCCGTCGAAACAATTCGCCAGGGTCAAGAACACCGATATGTCCTGCGCGGTCGGCACAGTCGGCCGAAGGATGGCCCGAGAAGGCAGCTAAGTGAACGGGAACGAGCGCAAGTACTGGCCCCTCAGCGCTGTGCTCAGTGCGGCATGACCCCACTTGATCACCACATCGTTCTGGTTGTCGACCACAAGCTGCCTCGTGACTGGGGAGGGTCAGACACCTTGGAAAACCTGCAACCACTGTGCGAGCGATGCAATTCTGGCAAACAAGCATGGTTCGCAACCTACGACGAATACGCAGACCAGATCAGTCAGGCCGCGCACCACGAAGACCCATATAAACGGATCGGCGAACTCTTGAAGGCCTTCGAAGGTGACTGGGTACCTTCAGAGCTGATCAAAGTGGTTGCCTCCATGCAGCAGCATCAGGATGACTGGCAGAGAAGACTTCGAGAAATTCGAAACCTTGGCTGGATCATCCTGTCGAAGAGAACAACTGAACCAGATACAAAGCGATCCCTGTCATGGTACAGGGTTGCGCACTGGGAACCCTGGCCATCCGGTTCAATCAGGTCTGAGATCAAACGGATTGAGAATGAAAGAAAAAAGCACCACCGACTTCGCGATGAGTGAGAGTCAGCCTCTTGAAAATGGCTCTTGGGCTTCCACAGCGTCCCGGCGGCGCAACATGCAGGCGATACGCAGCCGGGACACCAAACCCGAGTGGAAAGTCCGGCGGCTCGTACACGCGCAGGGCCTCAGGTACCGTGTGTGCGCAAGACCGTTGGCAGACCTTCGCCGTACCGCTGACATGGTATTCCGCCCAGCGAAAGTGGCTGTCTTCATCGACGGGTGCTATTGGCACGGCTGCCCTCAGCACTACGTGGCGCCTCGGACCAACTCAAATTACTGGTCAGACAAGGTGAGGAGGAACATAATTCGTGATCAGGACACCGACAGTCGGCTAGCCGAGGCTGGCTGGACCGTGCTCCGGTTCTGGGAGCACGAGTCACCCGACGCCTGTGCGCTGCAGATCGTCGCCACGGTCAGCAGCCTTCGGCCGCAACGGAGCGGATGAGACGGGGAGTTCAAAGATTCTGCCATGCTCAAACTCTGGCCCTCGGCTTGGCTCCATAATCCCAGCCTTGAGAGCCGCGAGAATTCGCTCGCCCACCGCCTGTGCAACTGGCGGAGGGAATGCGTTTCCCACTTGGCGATAGGCGGCGGTCTTACGGCCAGTGAACTCCCACCCCTCTGGGAAGCCCTGGATGATCGCAGCCTGACTGACCGTGAGCTTTGGCCCGATTACGTTGCCCTGTTTATCTCTGCCGTAGAGGTCCCGCTCAGGGTCTTTCATATCCCCCGGCTCATTCGCGACACCCATAGCGTCGACGCCGAGTTTTCGCCACGCTGCCTTCGCGCGACTCGGACCTAGGTCAGCGCCGCCATGCTTTTTCGACCCCCCCACGAGCGTGGGCGCAATACCAGTCTGAGCCTTTTCATACCAGCGCTTGAACGCTGCCTTCCCTTTTGAGGTGGAACCGAACCTGGCCCGCATGGAGTCAGCGAGCGCTTCCGCAACTGTCACCTGCGGCAGGGGCGACGCGTCTGGCCAGTGCCAGTACTTCGCGTACTTCGGCCGCATTGCCACTAGAATTGCGCGTGGCCGCAGTTGCGGAACCCCGTAGTCGCCTGCCTCAAGTACCTTCCACATGCAGATCTCATATCCGGCCGCTCGCAGCCTGGGTTTGATCACATGCTCTCGGTAGTGGTGGAATTTTTGCGACGGTTCAAGCAGACCTCGGACGTTCTCAATCATTACGGCTCTGGGTTGAAGATCATCTACCAGGTCAAGCATGACTGGAAAGAGGTCCCGCTCATCGTCCTGACCCAGTTGCTTGCCAGCTGCCGAAAAGGGCGGGCATGGAACACCACCCGCGAGGAGGTCCAGCTCACCTTCCTGCAGTCCAAGCTCCGTCCAGGAGAATTGGGTCAGATCTCGATCGAGAACTCGGCAGCCAGCCCATTCGTCGTTATTATTCACGTTCTTTTTGAGCGTGGCCACGGCGTGGGCATCGACCTCGATCAGAGCACTGTGCCGGAAGCCGGCGTTGTGCAGTCCAACGGCCTGTCCGCCCGCCCCAGCGCAAATCTCAACTGAGGTGAAAGTACGCTCAGCGTCGCTCATGCACCTCTCCCTTCCCTCTTGCCTGGCGGACACCGATTGCTGTCCGTCATCACTGAGCGTGACAGAGACCACTGACATCGCGTCCCGCATCATAAGTCTGCCGACCCGTACTCAAACTACTTGCACACCCTCCCAAGCCACAGGACCACGCAGGCTCCTGCTACCTCACACAGTGCTGTCGCTGCTGAGCTCGCACCAGATCGTCTTGGCCGCGCCGTGCTGGGTGACGCCCCAACGGTGCGTGAGGGCTTCGAGGAGGGCCAGGCCGCGGCCCGATTCCGCCTTCGTGCCGGGGAGTCGGGGAGCCGGGAGAGGGCCCGGGACGGGGTCGGTGAGGGAGAGGCGGGGGTGGGGCCCGGCCATCGAGGCATGGAAGGTGGCCGGGGTGCCCGTGCCGATGTGGACGATGACGTTGGTGAGCAGTTCGCTGACGCAGAGGCGGGCCGTCTCGGTCAGCTCGGGCAGATCCCACAGTTCGAACCAGGCGCCGACGCGGTGCCGTACGGGCGCGAGGGCTTCCGGTTCTGCGAGGAGCGGGATCGTCAGCGTGACGCAGCACCGGCGGGCGAGCTGTCGGCGGTGCAACTCAGCCTGCGGCGCCGAGACTTCGGCCGTGTCGTCAGCGCTCACCGGTACGTCCCCCCGGGCCGGCTGCGCGCAGTACCTCGATGAGCCTCCGCGCCACGTCCAGACGGCAGTTGCCCAGGGAGACGAGCGGGTGCGCGTACGGGGTGGTGCTCGCGTACGTGGGGGCGTCCACGGTGAGGGAGGGGAGCTTGATGTCGTGGTCGGCGAGTGCTGCGCGTAGTTGTTCCACGCAGGCCGTGGCCGCGTCCCGGGGCGGTTCCGGTTCTCCGGGGTTCGGGCCGGGTGCCGGCGGGTGTGGGGACGGGTTCATGACGACGGCCCTCCTGTGCGCTGTGTGACGTATCGCTCACAGCGTGGAGGGTGGGCGCGTAATGTGACAGAGGTTCACGTTCAGCTGCGAACCGTGCTGAATCCGGAGGTCATCAACCATGCCGCCACGCAAGGACGTCGACGCCGCGGCCAGCGTGCCCGCGTTCTACGGTGCCGAGTTGCGCTGGAAGCGGGAGCAAGCCGGGCTGACGCTGCAGGAGTTGGCCGAGGGATGTTTCTACAGCGTGGCGTTCCTGAGCCAGATCGAGATGGGTGACCGCCGGATGCCCCTCGACCTGGCACGCCACGCCGATCACGTGCTCGGCACCGACGGGTTCTTCGAGCGCCGCTGCGGCGATGCGCGCAAGGCCCGCCGCGGCGGCCACGCCGAATACTTCGCCGACGTGGCCGAGCAGGAGAAGCGCGCCCGGACGATCGAGGAGTGGTCGCCGACCCTCATCCCCGGGCTCTTGCAGACGGAGGCATACGCCAGGGCTGTCGTTCGGGCGCAGTATCCGCTCGACCTGACGGAGGGCGTCGACCGGAAGGTCTGTGCACGTCTGGAGCGGGCGAGCCTCTTCGACGATCCGAAGACCCCCGAATACTGGGTGATCCTGCATGAGTTGCTGCTTCGGCAGCCGATCATGCAGGCCGGTGCCATGGCTGAACAGCTCACCCATATCGCGGAGTTGGCACGTCGGGGACGGATCATTACGCAAGTGCTTCCGCTGAACGCCGGTGCGCACCCGTTCATGGTCGGCTCGGTGATGATGATGACCTTCGACGAGGCTCCGCCGCTGGCGTACACGGAGTCCCTGCACAGTGGTCAGTCCATCGACGACTTGGCTCTCGTGGCGAAGTACACGAAGTCGTACGATCTGCTGAGGGCCGCCGCATCACCGCCCAGGGCGTCCCTGACGATGATCGAGGCCGCGGCAGAGGACTACAGACATGACCACTCGCGTTGATCTGACCGGTGCCTTCTGGCGCAAGAGCAGCTACAGCAACGGCGACGGCGGTAACTGCGTCGAGGTCGCCCGCGGCGTGTCCGGCGTCGTGCCCGTGCGGGACAGCAAGCAGAGTGGCAGCGGCGACCCCGTGCTCGTCTTTCCGGCGGGCGGCTGGGGCGCGTTCATGGCCGCCGTGAAGGGCGGCCGACTCTAGGGCCGGAAGGGACGACCCCGTGGACGAAGAACTGCTCGCGCTGCTCTCCGAGCACAAGCTGGGCGTGCTGGTGACGTTGAAGCGTGACGGGCGACCGCAGTTGTCGAACGTCAACTACACCTACGATTCCGCGCGTCGGCTCGTCCGCATCTCCGTCACGGCCGACCGGGCGAAGACGCGCAACCTGCTGCGCGACCCCCGTGCGAGCTTCCACGTCACCAGTCAGGACGGGTGGGCCTGGACGGTCGCCGAGGGCACGGCCGATCTGACGGCCGTCGCGACCGAACCGGACGACGACGCCGTCGATGAGCTGATCGACGTCTACCGGGCGATCCAGGGCGAGCACCCCGACTGGGACGAGTACCGCGCGGCGATGATCGCCGACCGCCGTCAGGTCGTACGGCTGCGCGTCGAGCACGCCTACGGCCAGCCCAGACGCTGAGCGCCGGAGCACGCCTGCGGAAAGACCACCGTGACCAGGACCTGCCCCTGTCGCTTGCTAATCAACTTTGACTAGACTGCCCAGGATGAGCGAGAAGACGATCCCCATCCTTCCGTGCCGGACCCTGCAGCCGGTCCTCGACTTCTACACCGCGCTCGGCTTCGAGGTGACCTTCCAGCAGAAGAGCCCGAATCCGTTCGCGGTCGTCGAACGGGGCGGCATCGAGCTGCAGTTCTTCGGGATGAAGAAGTACGAGCCGGCCGAGTCGATGAGCACCTGCTACGTCCTCACCGATGACGTCGACGCGCTGTACGAGGCGTTCCGGGCCGGGCTCAAGGCGGCGTACGGGAGAGTCCCGACGCGTGGGCTGCCCCGGATCGGTCCGCTGAAGGACATGTCGTACGGCGTGCGGCAGTTCCTCATGTCCGATCCGGGCGGCAACTGCATCCGGATCGGGAAGAAGACGAGCGAGGACCAGAGCCACCGGCCGGCACCCGAGGAGACCTTCGCCCGCGCCTTGCACTACGCGGCGCTCTTCGCGGACTCGCGCGACGATCCGCAGGGCGCGGCGAAGATCATCGACCGAGTGCTGAAGCTCGCGGACGAGCAGCCCACCCCGGTTCAGCTCCTGCGCCTGCTCGTGCTGCGCTCGGACGTCGCCGCGCGGCTCGGCGACGCGGCGACCGCGGCCCGGTCCATGGAGGAGGCGGCAGCGGTCCAACTCACGGACGCAGAGCGGGAGTCGGTCCGCGACGACCTGGTGCGGCTGGCAGAGCTGCGGGACCAGGACACGGCGTAGGCGGTCACGGCGTAGGAGGTCCCGGCATAGGAGGTCCCGGCATAGGAGGTCACGGCGCAGCCGGGGCACGGCTTCGCACCGGGCCCCGGCAGCACGGGCCGTCAGGCTGACGCGTCCGTCAGCAGCGCCGCCTCCTCCGGCGTCAACTCGACGTCGGCAAGGGCGAGCAGCGGCTTGAGCTGGTCGAGCGAGCGGGCGCTGGCGATCGGTGCGGTGACCGTCGGCCGGGTCAGCAGCCAGGCCAGGGCCACCGTGGCCGGCTCGGTGCCGCGGGCGGAGGAGATCTCGTCGAGGGCGACCAGGACGCGCCGGCCGCGTTCCGAGTCCAGGTACTTGGACGCCCTCTCCGCGCGGGGACTGTCCGCGGCCGTGCGCCCGGGACGGTACTTGCCGGTGAGGAAGCCCATGGCGAGGGCGAAGTACGGCATGACGGCGAGGCCGTGCGCGTCGGCGACCTGCGCGGGCGTGCCCTCGTACGTGTCGCGTGAGACGAGGTTGTAGTGCGGCTGGAGGGCCGTGTACCGGGCTGCGCCCGACTGCTTGCTGAAGTCGAGCGAGGCGGCGAGCCGTTCGGGCGAGATGTTGGAGGCGCCGATCTCGCGGACCTTGCCCGCGCGTACCAAGTCGTCGAGGGCGGTGACGATCTCGGAGACCTCGACGCTCTCGTCGTCGAAGTGCGTGTAGTACAGGTCGATGTGGTCCGTGCGGAGGCGGCGCAGCGAATCGTCGGCCGCCGCCTTGATGTTGGCGGCCGAGAGGCCCTTGCGGTCGGGGTGCGCGCCGACCTTGGTGGCGATGACGACGTCGTCGCGGTTGCCGCGTGAGGCCGTCCAGTTGCCGATGACCGTCTCGGAGTCGCTTCCGCCGCTCACTCCGTGGCGGATTCCCGAGTAGACGTCTGCCGTGTCGATGAAGTTGCCGCCGGCAGCGGTGTAGGCGTCGAGGACGGCGTGGGAGGTGGCTTCGTCGGCCGTCCAGCCGAAGACGTTGCCGCCGAGGCACAGCGGGGAGACGGACAGCCCGCCGAGGGGGCGGCGCTGGGACGTGCCGAACTCGTGTGTGTCTGCGGCTGCTTGGGCGTGCGCACCGGAGTGGGGGTCGGCGTCGGCTTTCGGGGCGGAGTTGGCGTTGTCAGGCATGACCCCGACCGTAGCGCTGTCCCGTGAACCGCACCCCTGGATGAAACCCGCGTTGCTGCATCAAGACCGACGACCCTGGTGTCGGGGGGTGGTCCACCAGGGCCGCCGGGGCCATGTGCGGGGGTTCGGAGCCCCCGTCCGCCGCCGCCTCGTCCCCTCCTCGTGCACGCCGAGGGGCTCGGGCGAATCGTGCGTCGTTCCAGCGCACCTCGGCGGTGCGAGGCGGCGGCGGCGCGGATGGTCCTCGGGACGGTACGCGCAGCGGCGGCGGAACGGAACCGGTGGGACCTGAGAGGCCGCGGTCACCTTGCGGGCGCGGCCCGCCGGACTTCCGCCTGCGTGCGTGTCAGACCCGCACGTCCGGTACGTCCGGCACGTCCCGTAAGACCGGCGCAGTCCGTGCCGCAGGCTGCGGCCGTACCCCCCGCCCGGCCGGTGCCGGGCAGGGTCGCGGTGCGGTGCTCCACCGGGGAAGTGGGAGGTGCGCCGCGCGGGCGGTCCGTGCCTGTGTCATCGGAGCACCGGCCGTCAGATGCTGAGGCCCTTGCCTCTCAGCCACGCCAGCGGGTCGATCGGCGAGCCGCCTCCGGGCCGTACCTCCATGTGGAGGTGGGCACCGGTGACGTTGCCGGTGGCGCCGACGCGTCCGATGGTGTCGCCGGCAGCGACCTTCTCGCCCGCCGAGACGCTCACCGAGGACTGGTGGGCGAACCACACCTCGGTGCCGTCGTTGAGTTCGAGGATCGTGCGGTAGCCGTACGAGCCGGCCCAGCCGGCCTCCTTGATGGTGCCCGAGCCGACGGCCTTGATGGGCGTACCGGTGGAGGCGGCGAAGTCCTGGCCCGTGTGGTCGTTGCTCCACAGGCTGCCGGCCTCGCCGAAGCTGGAGGTGAGCTGGGAGCCGGAGACGGGAAGCGCGAAGCTCTTGGCCAGCTTGGCGAGGCGGGCGGCCTCCGCCTTGCGGCGCTTCTCCGCGTCGGCCTTGGCGGCCTTGGCCTCGGCGGCGGCGGTGGCCTTCTTGGCCGCTGCTTCGCGTGCGGAGGCGTCCGCCTGTGCCTGGGCCTGCTGCGCCTGGGCGAGGATGCGGGAGCGCAGTGCCTCGCCGGCGTCCGTACGTCCGGCCTTGGCGTCGTCCTCGGTCACGGCCGCCTGGGTCAGCGGCGAGCCGGCGACGGTCTCGTCGGAGTCGCCGCCGAAGAGGCTCGCGGCGGTGTCGGTGGCGGCGGAGACATCCTGCATGGAGATGGCCGGCGGCCTCTCCTGGGCGGTGGCGATGCCGCCCGCGCCGACCGCCGCGATCATGCCTACGCCGAGAACCGCGCCGCTGCGGGCCATGCTGCCGCCGCGCTGCTTGACGACCTTGTGGCGTCCGCGGACGGGGCGCACCGACTCCGCAGTGGGGTTCCACTCCTCGCGAGGAAGCTCGGCGTCGTCCCGGGGCGCGAAGACGGAGGCCGGTACGGCGCTCGGGCCGGAGTCGGGGGCGTGGTCGTGGTCCTGGCCGGAGTCGGTTTCGGGGGCCGCGACCGCCTCGGTGACTGCCGGCTGCTCGTACGTCTCGGTCAGCAGCGAGCCGTACGTGTCGAACTGACCGGTGTGGAACTGGCCTGTGTCGTACTGGCCGGTGTCGTACTGGCCGGTGTGGAACTGACCGGTGTCGTACTGGCCGGTGTCGAACTGGCCTGTGTGGAACTGACCGGTGTCGTACTGGCCGTAGGTGCCGTAGTCGTGGTGCGCGCCGTAGGAGTCGTGGACGACACCGTACGTACCGGACTCGTCATCGTCCCGGTACGGGCCGTGCGTGCCCTCGGGGGCATACCTGTTGGACGCCACGGGGGCGTTCTCCTTTCCTTCCCTCTCGCCTACCGGGTTAGCTGACGGGTTCGGAGCAGGAAGGTCTCCTACGAACTGCCCGCCCATGAACGGGACTTGTCGATTCACCCCATCCTCGCCGAGATGTCCGGCAAGGGTTGGTTCCCCGGTTCCTCTGGTGCATCTGTATCGAGTTGTGGCTCGTGGTGGTGCACTTTCAGGATTCGGCGACGGCGCACGGTGCCGTCTCTCGTGACGGCAGTGACGACCGCGCTGCGTTATCGAACGTTAATAGGCCCGCGGCTCGGATTCCAAGCGCTTCCGGCGGAATTTGTAGCGGCTTGACAGTCACCTACCGGACAGGCGGCGCGAATCGGGACACACGCTCACCCGGGCCGAGGTACGGCGTCGCTGTGAGTGACGAGTGAACGTGCGGTGAAAGAACGTCAGTTGAGGCTCTCGTCCGGAATGGTCCGCACGCCCGTCGCGAAGCACGCTCCGGCGCCGAGACACGCGACGGGACCGTCGGCGAGACCATGCCGCCGCCGACTCGCCTCCCGTGTGCGCCTGTACGCCCTTGAGGACCGGTCGGGCAACGCCTCGGGGCCGGAGGGAAGACGCGCCGGGCGAGCCGCCCGACTGACTCGCAGCAGCGGCCGTGCCGGTCGCGCGCCTCGGACAACACACGTATGTACAGCAGCAGTTGGGAGCCCGGCGGGGGAAGCCGCCTCGTCCGCGCGGTCCGTCCGGCGGGCCGGGTCCGTCTTGCGGAGGGACAGGGCACCGACGGCTCGGCGCGGCGGGCCCATCCGTCGGCGGGGAGCAGCGGCGGCCGGGTGCGCGGGTGGACGACGCGTGCCGACTCCCTTGCCACGGAGGGGATTTCGGCAGGGACGGCCCGTCGTGAACCCTCGTGGCCGCCGAAGTCGCCGCGCTGTGCGGCCTCCCGGCACAGGGCGCGGTCCGGGCGCCGGGCGAGACCTTCGAGGCTCGCTCTGAGGTCCGGTGGCCTTCCGGACCGCCGCCCCGGAGCAGGCCGGTCCCGCCGGCGGATTCGACCGGGTGTCACCCCCGGCGCCTCCGGACACCGGGCACCCGCGTCGCCCCGGCCATTTCCTTCGTCCCCCTCGCCGCAGCGCCCCCTCGTCCCGACGCCGCGGTCCCCCGGAGCGGTCCGGCAATCCCGACGGCGTCGTTTGCCGCTGCCCCAGAGGGGCACCGGGCGGTATGTCCTATTCTCAGAAGCTCCTCGCCTGCGCGACCGCCGTCCGCTCGGTGCTCCCCGACCCGCAGCGGCCGGGGCGCGTACTGTCAGCCGTCGACAAGATCGAGAAGACCACCGCCCTGGATCCCGCCCTGATGAGACTGCGGCGCGCCGTGAAGTCGGTTCCGATCGGGGAGGATCTGCGTGACGTCATGCACGGCCGGTGGCTCGGGCACCCGGTCCATCCGCTTCTGGTGCAGGTGCCCATCGGTACCTGGGTCTCGGCCGCCGTCCTCGACCTGGTGCCCGGCAAGCGGTACACGGCGGGGCTGCTGGTGGGCACGGGCCTCGTCGCTGCTCTGCCCGCGGCCGTGACGGGTTGGGTCGACTGGGCCGAGATGCGCAAGCCGCAGATGCGCGTGGGCGTGGTGCACGCCGCGGCGAACAGCGTCGCAGTGGGCTGCTACGCCGCCTCACTCTTCGCGCGGCTGCGAGGCCGTTCGCTGCGCGGCCGCGCCTGGGGCTACGCGGGGCTGGCGGCCGTGGGTGCGGGCGGCGCGCTCGGCGGTCACCTGGCGTACCGGCAGGCCGCCGCGGTCAACCACGCCGAGGACATCTCCGTACGCACGGAGCCGGGGTGGCACCCCCTCGGCGCCGCAGCGGACTTCCCGGTCGGTGAAGCGGTACGCCGGACCGTGGGGGACGTGCCCGTCGTCGTCGTACGGGAGAGCGGCGGCGCCGTGCACGCGCTGGCAGACCGGTGCAGTCACATGGCGGGCCCCCTCTCCGAGGGGAAGGTCAGCGACGGCTGTGTGCGCTGCCCCTGGCACGGAAGCGTCTTCAGGCTCACGGACGGCTGGAACGTGGGCGGGCCTGCCACATCGCCCCAGCCGGCCTTCGAGACACGGAACGTCGACGGGCGGGTCGAGGCACGACTGAACCAGTGAGCCGCGGGACGGCAGCGCCAACGGGCCGCAGAGCGGCAGCGCCGTCGGGCCGCAGAGCGGCTGTGCCAACGAGCCGCAGAGCGGCAGCGCCGTCGGGCCGCAGAGCGGCAGCGCCGTCGGGCCGCAGAGCGGCGGGTGGCACCCGGACCCCTCCCCCGGGCGCCACCACCCCGAGCCGGATCGCTCCCCGTACCCGAAACTGAGGAGAGCCGGAGCAAGCGGGCAGTGGTGCCCGGCGCCCGATGGAGGGAACGAGGGAACGTGGGCACGGGCAGTGTGATCGCCGAACACGAGGACGGCACAAGGCGCGCACCGCACCGCGGGCGTACGGCCTTGCTGCCCAGGTGGGTGCGTCTGCTGCCGCCGGCGCTTCTGCTGATGGCCCTGGTCATGGAACTGTCCGCACCGCCCCGCTACTCCTTCGCGTCGCTGCTCACCGCAGCCGTGGTACTCGCCGCGCTGCTCTCGCGTTTCCTCGTCACCATCGTGCTGGGCGCTCTGGCAGTCGTCCTGCTCGTGTCCATGCACCTGCTCGTGGACGACGTCTATCCGGACGACATCACCGGCCCCGTCATCACGCTGGTGCTGGTGACCGGCTTCGCCACCACGCTCGCCCTGGTCCTCGAACGCACCACGCTTCAGCTCGTCCAGGTGCAGGCCGTGGCAGAGGCCACCCAGCGCGCACTGCTGCGTCCCCTGCCGGACCGGCTCGGGCCCGTACGTCTCGCCGGCGTCTACCGCGCCGCCGACGAGGCCGCCCTCATCGGCGGCGACTTCTACAGCGCGCGGCAGACACCGCACGGCGTGCGTGTGATCGTCGGCGATGTACGCGGCAAGGGCATCGGCGCGACCGAGTCGGTTGCCACGATCACGTCCGCGTTCCGCGAGGCCGCCATGTCGAGTCCGAGCCTGAGGGACGTCGCCGACCGGATCGAGGCGGCGATGGCCATGGACCGGGTGGACATGGAGGCGGGGGGTTCGCTGGCGGGGAACGGCCCCGGAAGGGCGCCGTCAGGGCTGGCGGGGGAGCTCTTCGCGACGGCCGTGCTGCTGGAGTTCGCCCCGGGAGGGGGCTTTCTGCGGGTGCTGGACCGCGGTCATCCGTCGTTGTACCTGATCGGCGCCGGCGGCGGAGTCACCCGGCTGGACCCCGGACCGGAGTACGCGCTGCCACTCGGCTTCGGCGACCTCGCACCGGGCACGGACGCGGGCATCAAGGAGTACCGGCTGGCCGACGGCGACACCCTGGTGGCCTATTCCGACGGGGTCACGGAGGCCCGCAGCAGAAGCGGCGGCTTCTATCCGCTGGAACAGCGGCTGGCGGAGCGCTACGGCAGCACGGCCGGCGCCCCCGCGCAGGCGGCGGCCGTCGAACCGGCGGAGGTCGTCGCCTTCGTCAACCGGGACGTCACACGCTGGGCCGAGGCGGTCAACGACGACATGGTGATCGTGGTTCTTCAGCACAGTCCACCGTGAGCGGAACGACGAACGCCCGGGTACGGCGTCGGACGACGGCCGTACCCGGGCGGTCAGAGCGATGCACTCGGCAGCGCCGGGTGTGTGTCAGTCCCGCTCGGCGCCCTTGGGCAGCTGACGCAGGTCGAGCTTGGCGGTCTTCTGCTCGAACGCCCAGTCGAGCATCCGCTTCGCGTCGGGGTAGCGCTCGCCGCTGTTGAGGATCGCGCCGACCACGGAGCGGTCGCCCTTCGTCGCGGCGAAGACGAGGCACGGCCCCGCCTTGGTGCCGGTGCCCGTCTTGATGCCGATGACGCCCTTGTACGAACCGAGCAGCTGGTTGGTGTTGTACCAGGTGTACGTGCGGCCGTTCGTCGCCTTCTGCTTCGCCGACGTCGACTTCGCGACCTTGCGGATATTGGTGCTGCCCAGCGAGTACTTGCCGAGCTTCGCCATGTCGCGCGCGGTGGAGTGGTTCCGCCCCTTCTTCGAGATGCCGTCGAAGGAGTCGAACTCGGTGTTCTTCATGCCCAGTTGGCGGGCCTTGGCGTTCATCTTCGCGATGAAGGAACTCGTGCGGGCGGACGTCGAGTCCCCGGTGCCCACGGCGTCGGCCAGCGCGTACGCGGCGTCGCAACCGGAGGGCAGCAGCAGGGCGTAGAGCAGCTGCCGCAGGCTGAGCTTGTCGCCCGTCCGCAGGTCGGCGGTGCTGCCGCCCCACTTCGCGACGTAGTCGCGGTAGGCCTGCTTGACGGTCACCTTCCGGTCGAGGTCGATGTTCTTGGTGCTCACCACGACCGCCGCCGTCATGACCTTGGTGGTGCTGGCCATCTCGCGCTTGGTGTCGGCGCCCTTGCCCCACATCTCCTCACCGGACGAACTGTCCAGCAGGAACGCGCCCTTGGCCTTCACGCCGGAGGGCCCGGCGGCCTGTGCCGGTACGACAAAGGGCCCGGCGGCCAGGAGGGCTCCGGCCACCACCCCGGCAGCACCCAACCGGCGGACCCTTTTCGATACACGTATCAACTCAAACGCTCCATCGTCGTCGAAGCCGGGCGGCAGTTGCACACGGCTGCCGCACGGCCGTCGAAAAGCCTGTTGTTCCAGAGACAGCGCAGCACCCCGTTTGGTTGCACCAGGTTCGTCCCGAATCCCGGTCGCAGCCACCGCAGCCACCGCGGCCCCCGAGTCACCGCGAACCGGCGAAGAGGAGGCCACGCAGGAGCGACGACCGGATCCGCCGAACGGCCGGACAGCCCCGGTGACGGGAAGCACGCGGGACACGGGACACCGCCTCGCGCGTGAACTCGCGGAAGACGGCAGCCAGTCGGCACTGCACGAGCGAGACCGTACACGACTGGAGCGGTGCGTCGAACAGCTGCGTCAGGACGTTCCGGGACCGGCCGCGCCGGATGACCGCCGGGGAATCGCGTCGCCCGCCGGTGCGTCCCCACGCCCGTAGTGGTGCGTGGTGAACATGTAGAGCAGCCCGGTGCCCAGGACCACGCCGCCGCAGAGCAGCACGATCCAGTTGTCGTACCAGGGCTGGTCCGGGTTGCGCGCCCAGGAGATGTTGATGATGGCGAAGATGCCGTACGCCAGTCCCACCGCGTTGACGAGCAGCCCCCACCGGCCGAGCGTGAACTCGCCGCTGGGCCGCCAGCCCTTCAGCCGCGCCCGCAGAGCCGCGAGCACGACCATCTGGAAGGCGCCGTAGATGCCGAGGACGGCGAACGAGACGATCTTGGTGAGGGCGTCCTCGGAGATCAGCGACCCGAAGGCGATGACGGCCGGGACGACGGCGGCGACCAGAAGAGCGTTGTGCGGGACGGCCCGCGCGTAGGAGAAGGACCGCAGCATCCGGTGACCGACGATCATCTTGTCCCGCGCGTACGAGTAGATGAGACGCCCTGCGGCGGCCTGCAGACTCACCGTGCAGGACAGGAACGAGATGAGCACCACACCCATCACCATCCTGGCGCCCGCCTCCCCCAGCGCGTCGAACAGCACCCGCACCACCGGGTCCGTGTCCTCTCCGGCGATCACCGCCTGGTAGTCGGAGACGGCGAGCAGCAGCGTCAGGCAGGTGAAGGTGGCGGCGGCGCCACCGACGTAGACGGTCCTGCGCATCGCCTTGGGGATGACGGTGCCCGGATGCGCGACCTCCTCGGCCAGGTCTCCGCAGGCCTCGAAGCCGTAGTACTGGTAGAAGCCGATGATGGCCGCGGCGAGGAAGACCGGCAGGTACGAGCCGTTCTCCGAGGTGCCGAAGTCGTCGAAGACGACGCCGAGTCCGTGGAAGCGGTGCGTGGTCAGCAGCCAGACCCCGACGACGACGGCGCCGACGAGTTCCGCGGTGAAGCCGATGACGGCGGCCTTCGAAAGGGCCCTGGTCCCGGCGTAGTTGATGAGCGCTGCGACGACGATGAGCGCCACGGTGCACAACACGGTCGTGTGCACGCTCGGTTCGAAGCCGAACAGGATGGCGATGTACGGGCCGGCTCCGTAGGCGACCGCGGTGATCGTCACCAGCAGCGCCCACATGTAGATCCAGCCGGTCATCCACGCCCAGCGGATGCCCCACAGCCGGCGCGCCCACGGGTAGACGCCGCCGGCGATGGGGTACTGCGCGACGACTTCGCCGAACACGAGGGCCACCAGGAACTGGCCGGCGCCCGCCAGCACGAACGCCCAGATCATCGGAGGGCCGCCGGTGGCCAGCGCCGTCGCGAACAGGGTGTAGGTGCTGACGACCGGGGAGAGGTAGGTGAAGCCGAGCGCGAAGTTGGCCCAGGGCCCCATCTCCTTGCGGAACTCCGAGCCGTGCCCGGCGGATTCCCCGGGGCCGCCTCCGGTGGCAGGCGTGCCGGCGTCGGTCATCAGCGCTCCGTTCCCCGTGTTCCGTGCGGTCCGTGCCGTCCGTTCGGTCCGTTCCGTCCGTGCGCCCGTACGTCCCCTGGTTCCGGCGCCGCACGGCCGGTGATCAGATCGGCGGCGCGTTCCGCCGTCAGCAGGACCGTCACCATGGGGTTGACCGTCGGCAGGGTCGGAAAGACGGAGGCGTCGACGACTCGCACGCCCCGCTCCCCGCGCAGCCGCAGCTGCGGATCGACCACGGCCGTCGAGTCGTCGTCCGCGCCCATCCGGCAGGTGCCCGCCGGGTGGTAGACGGTGTGGGAAGCGCGGCGCCCGTACTCGGACAGGTCCTCCTCGGTGGTCAGCCCGGGACCGGGCGCCACCTCCCGTACGAGCCAGTCGCGGAGCGGCCCGGTGGCGGCGACTTCGCGGGCGATACGCAGACCCTCGACGACAGTGCGCTCGTCGTGGCCCTCCGGATCGGTGAAGTAGCGGAAATCCAGGGCCGGTTCGACGTCGGGGTCCGGGCTGCGCAGCCAGATACGGCCCCTGGAACGGGACTTGGGGACGTTGGGGGTCATGCAGACGCCGTACGGCGGTGTCGGATAGCCCAGCCGTTCGGTGTTGGCGGTGAACGGCACCTGGTAGAAGTGGATCATCAGGTCGGGGCCGGACTCACGGGCGTCGCGCCGCACGAACAGACCCGCGTCGGAGTCCATGGCGGTGTTCGGCGGCAGCGGCCCGGTCTCCCAGACGATGACCGACTCCGGGTGGTCCAGCAGGTTCTCGCCCACACCGGGGAGATCGGTGAGCACGTCGATGCCGAGTTCCCGCAGGTGCCCGGCGGGGCCGATCCCGGAGAGCATCAGCAGCCGCGGCGTGTCCACCGCCCCCGCGCACAGCAGCAGTTCACGCTCTGCCCGTACGGTGCAGTCGGTGCCGTCGGCGGCTCTCACCCGGACCCTGGCCAGCCGCCCGTCCTGCGCCCGCAGCAGCCGGTACGCCCAGCTCTCCAGTTTCAGCGTGAGGTTGGGGCGGGTGAGCACGGGATGCAGATAGGCGACGGACGCCGACGAGCGGTTCCCCGTCGCGGGGTCGTACGCGAGTGAGAAGAAGCCGGCGCCCTCGGTGAAGGGGTGTTCGTTGAAGTCGTCGACGACGGGGACGTCCAGGGCGTCGACAGCGGCCGTCACGAAGTCGTGCGCGATGGGATTGCGGTCCTTCTCCGCCACCGGCCGGATGGTGTTCTGCAGCCGGGCCCGGTACGGCAGGACGGTCCCGGGGTCCCAGCCTTCCGCGCCGTGCCGCACCCACTCCCGCAGGTCCTGCGGGAACGGCAGGAAGCTGATGAGGGTGTTGTGGGACGAGCAGCCGCCGAGCACGCGGGCACGCGAGTGGACGATGTGGGAGTTGCCGCGCGGCTGCTCGACCGTGGTGTAGCCGTAGTCGTACTCGGTCCCGAGCAGGTTGATCCAGTTCCGCAGCTTCATCACACGCTCGTCGCCGACGTCGCTGGGGCCTCCCTCGACGACGCAGACGCGGCAGCCGGGGTCCTCCGTCAGCCGGGCGGCCAGCACGCATCCCGCGGTGCCGCCGCCCACGATGACGTAGTCGTACGGCTCGTCGTGTCCGCTTCCGTCACTCATGCGTGCGCCCGGCCCCGGCGGCCCGGGTTTCCACCGCTGCCCGTCATCCCTTGAACCAGCCGGAAGGCGCGGGCGAGAGGTTCTGGTAGATGTGCTTGGCCTCCTGGTACTCCCGCAGTCCTGTCGGCCCGAGTTCCCGTCCGATGCCGGAACGTCCGAAGCCGCCCCACTCGGCCTGCGGAACGTAGGGGTGGAAGTCGTTGATCCAGACAGTGCCGTGCCGCAGCCTGCCGGCCACCCGCTGGGCCCGGCCCGCGTCGCCGGTCCACACGCCTCCCGCCAGTCCGTAGCGGGTGTCGTTGGCCAACTCCACCGCCTCCTCCTCGGAGTAGAACCGTTCGACGGTCACGACCGGCCCGAAGATCTCCTCCTGCACGATCCGCATCGAGGACTTGCAGTCGGCGTAGACGGTCGGCAACAGGAAGAAGCCGCGGGCCAGTTCGGGATCGTCCGGCCGCCGTCCCCCGGTGACCAGCCGCGCCCCGTCCGTACGGGCGATCTCGAAGTACGCCTCGACCTTCGCCCGGTGCTCGGCGGTGCTCAGCGGCCCGCTCTCGGTGAGGGGTTCGAGCCCGTCGCCGAGCCGGATGGCTTCGGCCCTGGAGGCCAGCTCGGCCAGGAAACGGTCGTGGACGCCGTACTGGACGAGCAGCCGCGAACCGGCCGAGCAGACCTGCCCGGAGTGGAGGAAGGCGGCGTCGAGTGCGTAGTCGAGCGCCGCGTCGAAGTCGGCGTCGTCGAACACGATGTTGGGGTTCTTGCCGCCCAGTTCGAGCGCGATGTTCTTCACCCCGGAGGCGGCGTTCTCCATGACCTTCCGGCCCGTGGCGAGACCCCCCGTGAAGGAGACCATGTCGACCTCGGGGTGCGAGGTCATGGCCGAGCCGACCGTGCCTCCCGCACCGAGCACGAGGTTGGCGACACCCGGCGGCGTACCGGCCTCCGCGAGCAGTCCCATCAGGGCGATCGTCGTCAGTGGTGTGGTCTCACTCGGCTTGAGGACGAAGGTGTTCCCCGCGGCGAGCGCCGGCGCGATCTTCCAAGACGCCTGAAGCAGCGGGTAGTTCCACGGCGCGATCAGGGCGCACACCCCGACCGGCTGGTGGACGACTCTGCTCAGCACGTCCGGGCCCACGTCGACGACCCGTCCGGCGTCCTTGCCGACCACCTCGGAGAAGTAGCGGAAGGCGTTCGCGATGTCCTCGATGTCCAGCCGCGACTCGGCGAGGGTCTTGCCGGTGTCGAGGGTCTCCATGCGGGAGAGCTGCTCCAGGTCGCGCAGCAGCAGTTCGTGCACGCGGTAGAGCACGTCCGCACGCCGCCGGGAGGGCGCCCACGCCCAGTCGGCCCGCTGGAAGGCCCGCTTGGCCGCCCGCACGGCGAGGTCGACGTCTGTCTCGTCCGCCTCGTCGACAGTCGTGATGACGGACGAATCGAAGGGGTTGACGACCTGCCGCCGCGCGCCGGAGACGGCCCCCGTCCACTCGCCGTCGATATACAGCTCAGCCATCGCGATGCCCCTCACTCTCCGGCGGCGTCCACCGCCCGCCCCTGCCGGGCGGACGGGCACCAACATCGTGCGCCGCACGGCCCCCAGCCACGGGGCGCACCGTGGGGACGGCTGGGGGTGAGGGATGTTGACCCACCTGGACTAGGGGGGTGTCCGGGTCGCGTGCGAGGTGCCCGAGCGGTCCTGCGCGGGCCACGGCGCCGGGGCCCGTCAGCGAAGTGACGGGCCCCGGCGCGCCCCCGCGGATCAGGAGTGGCGTACGGATCAGGAGTGGCGTACGGCGTTCGCGAGGATCGCGTCGCGCAGGTACTCCGCCATCCCGGGCTTGATCGCCTCGTAGTGGGCGGTGAAGCGCTCGTCGGCGACGTACATCTCGGCGAGGCAGGTGTGCATCTCGTAGGTGCAGTCGTAGTAGAAGCGGCAGATCTGCTGCCGGTGCTCCTCCGCGAGGTCCATCGCCGACCCGGACTCCGGGCCGTCGCCGCTGTCCATCTGGGCGACGAAGCGGCGGCCCCACTCCTCCTGCTCCTGGTTGATCCGCTTCCAGTCCTCCTTCGTGTACGAGGCCGTCTTGCGCTGCGACTCCCGGTACGCGTCGGTGTCGCCCCAGCGCCGTTCGGTCTCCTCCGCGTACTGGTCGGGGTCGAAGTCGCCGAAGACCTCGAACTTCTCCTCGGGCGTGAGGTTGATGCCCATCTTGCGTGCCTCCATCGCGTGCTCCACGGCGGCAGCCATCTTCTGCAGCTTCTCGATCCGGCCGGACAGCAGTGCGTACTGCCGCCGCAGGTGCTCCTGCGGGTCGGTGTCCGGGTCGTCGAGCAGGGCCGCCACCTCGTCGAGCGGAAATCCGAGCTCCCGGTAGAACAGGACCCGCTGCAGCCTGTCGAGGTCGGCGTCGCCGTACTGCCGGTGTCCGGCACGGCTGCGCTCGCTCGGCACGAGCAGCCCGACCTCGTCGTAGTGGTGCAGCGTGCGCACGGTCACTCCGGCGAACTTGGCCACCTGTCCCACGGACCAGCTCATCTCCGCTCCCTTCTCGGTACGCACTTCACGATGAGCCCTCACGTGACGTGAGGTGCAAGCGCAATTCCGCGGGCGGTGGGAAGCAGGTTCGCGTGCCCGCCGCCACGGACGGGACGGGAGGCCGTACGGACGGAACTGCCCGGCCTGACGGGCCGGCTACGGCACCGGCCTGGGCGGGCGCGGCCCCGTGTAGTGCCCGGCGGGGCGCAGCCGCAGCGGGCGCTCCCCGTACTCCTCCAGCGCGTGGGCGATCCAGCCGGCTGTCCGCGCGACGGCGAAGACGGCTTCCCCCGCCTCGGCGTCCATCCCCGCGCCCAGGGTGAGCACGCCCAGGGCGAGGTCGACGTTGGCGGGACGCCCGGCCGTCGCGGCGACCTCGTGCGCGGCCTCCAGCGCCGGGGCGCAGGCCGGCAGCTCCGCCAGCCACCCGAACAGGGCGCGGGCCCGCGGGTCCTCGCCGGGGTAGACGCTGTGCCCGAGGCCCGGCACACGGCGCCCGGAGCGGAGGACGTCGGCGACGGCGGCCGTCGCGCTGCCGCGCTCGACGGCCTCGGCCAGCAGACGGTGGGCGCCCGCGCTGGCGGCGCCGTGCAGCGGAGCGTCGAGGGCGCCGAGCGCGGCGGAGACGACCGCGTACGGGTGGGCACGCGCGGAGGCGGCGACACGGGCGGCGAGGGTCGAGGCCGCGAGATCGTGGTCGAGGAGCAGGACCATCGCGCGCTCAAGGGTGCGTACGAACGCCTCCGAGGGGCGACGGGCCGTCAGGCGGGCCCAGAGGGCGCCGGCCAGCCCGTCCTGCGGCGCAGCGTGCGTACCCGCGTGGGGCGCTGAACCCGCCGCGTGGGCCCCTCTCGTCGGCAGCGCACCGACCAGTACGGGCAGCAGCTCGCGAGCCCGCCCGAGCACCGACTCCTCCGCGAGATCGAACCGCAGCGGGTCCGCCACGGCGGCCGCGACGACGGCGGCACGCAGCCGGTCGGTGACCGCGCAGTGTGCGGGCAGTGCGCCGGACGCCGCGCGGGCCGCGTCGAGCAGCGGGGGCGGAGCCGCGAAGCGGACTCCGGGGGTGACGTGGCCCGTCCACAGCCAGTCGGCGGACTCCTCGAAACCGCGGGCGGCGGCCAGTTGACGTGCGTCCACGCCGCGGAAGTAGCAGGCGTCGGCCTCGATGAGCGTGATTCCGGACCGTACGGAGACCGCCCCGGGAGCGGCTTCGCGCACCGCGGCGGCGGGGCGCCTGGCGGCCCGCACGAGCGCGTCGACCTCGTCGGCGTCGAACGTGCTGCCTCTGCCGCCTGCGGACTTCCGGCTGGTCAGGAGACCACGGCTGACGTACGCGTACACCGTCTCCGGCTTCACACCGAGGCGTTCGGCGGTCTGCCGGGTGGTCAGGCGGGACTGCTCGTGCGGGCCGACGCCGCTGCTCTCCTCGCTCACACCGTCCACTCTATACATTGATTCAATCAACATTGACAGCGCTTAGTACAGCATGGACAGTCGAAATCAAGCATGGGGGTACGAACGGAGAAGCGACATGGAACAGCAGGCGATCGAGGTTCCCCGCGGACTGGCCGGGGTCGTCGTCACCGACACCGCCATCGGCGACGTCCGGGGGCGCGAGGGGTTCTACCACTACCGCCAGTTCTCAGCCGTGGAGCTGGCCGAACACCGCACCTTCGAGGACGTATGGCATCTGATGTTCCACGGCGAACTCCCGGACGCACCGGCCCTCGAGGAGTTCACCAAGCGCACCGCCCGGCTGCGACGGCTCTCCCCGCCCGTCCGGGAGGCGCTGCCCGTCATCGCCCGTGCGACCGCCGCGTCCGGGCCGCTGACCGGCCTGCACACGGCGCTCCCGCTCGCCGGCGCGGCGGCGGGCTTCCGCCCGGTCTACGACCTCACCCCGGGCGAGCGCCTCGAGGACGCGCTGTCGGCCTGTGCCCTGGTGCCGACGCTGCTGACGGCGCTGCACCGGCTGGGCGAGGGCCTCGAACCGGTCGAGCCGCGCGACGACCTGCCGTACGCGGCCAACTACCTGTACATGCTCACCGGCGAGGAACCCTCGCCCCGTGAGGCCCGTGCGGTGGAGCGCTATCTGATCTCCACCGTCGAACACGGCTTCAACGCCTCCACCTTCACCGGCCGCGTCATCGCGTCGACCGGCGCGGACATCGCCGCATGCCTCACCGGGGCGGCCGGGGCGCTGTCCGGCCCCCTGCACGGTGGTTCGCCCAGCCGTGCCCTGGACGCTCTCGACGCCATCGGCACCCCGGACCGCATCGACGACTGGGTCCGCGAGCGTGTACGGACAGGCAAGCGGATCATGGGCTTCGGCCACCCCGTGTACCGCACCGAGGACCCGCGTTCGCGCATGCTGAAGCGGATCGCGCAGGACTTCGGCGGCCCGCTGACCGACTTCGCCGTACAGGTCGAGGAGCGGGTCGAGGCGATCCTCGACGAGCTCAAGCCCGGCCGCGAACTGCACACCAACGTCGAGTTCTACGCGGCCGTCGTCATGGAGCTGTGCGGCCTGCCGCGCACGATGTTCACGCCGACGTTCTGCGCCGCGCGCGTCGTGGGCTGGAGCGCCAACATCCTTGAGCAGGCGGACGATTCGAAGATCATCCGTCCCTCCGCCCGCTACACCGGCCCGGTGCCGCCGGTACCGGTGCCCCCGCTGTGACCCCGGCAGCCCCGCCGCCGGGCCGGGGGTGTCCGCCCGGACACCCCCTCGCACTGCTGACGGTCAGAGCTGTTTGACGGTGTCCGCGGCTGTCTTCAGCGGGAGTTTCGGGTGCCGGCGGCGCAGTTCGCGGACCGCTTCGGCCAGGCCCTTCTCGTCGCGGACGCGGCGCAGGCCCTCCGTGTCGAGGGAGCGGACGAACTCCTCCTGCGTACCGAACTGCTGACGGAACCAGTCGCTGCGCCGCCTGCGCTGTGCGTACGCCTCGGCCAGGCCGGGGCAGACGATGACGAGGACGAACCCGACGGTGGCCAGGGCGCGCTGGTCCACGGACAGGGAGACGAAGGCCATGAAGAGGCCGCCGAGTGCCAGGCACCACAGCAGCACGCGCGGACCGTACAGGGGATTCACCTCTCCGCTCTCTCGGGGATGGGAGGGAAGCTACAGGGAAAGCGGACGGACCGGCCACCGTCGGGCCGTACGGCCGGGTGTGCCGGCCGGTCCGTCGCCGGGCGCCCCGCTCAGGCGGTGCCGGAGGGCCACTTGCCGCCGGGGAACGCGGAGTTGTCCTGCGCCTCGCCCTGGACGACCGACATCTGCTGGGCCTGCGTGCCGAGCGCCGCGACGAGAGTGGTGACGGCGGCGATGATGAGGGCCGAGTTGACCCCCGCCTCCTCCACGATGAGGGCGGCCCCGGCCCACGAGAAGACGACCGAGCCGAGCGCCGCGATCGCCGCCACCGTGGCGATGATGAACTTGGCGAGGATGACGCCGATGGCCACGTAGAACGCGAGCCCTGCTACCGCGGAGAACGTCAGGGCGGTGGCGACCTTGTCGGCGCTGGTCTCCACCTGCGTGGCAGCCGTGGTCTGGTCCTTGACCGCCTTGGCGTACGCGGAGCCGGCCTCCCCCTCCCACTTGTCGGGGGCCTTCAGCGCGTCGGCGGCCGTCTCGCCGGTCACGGTGGAGGCCTTGCCGCGCACGTCGCTCTGCCAGTCGTTCGCGTAGAAGAAGAAGGTGATGGGGGCGGCCGCGCCCTCCAGCACTTCACCGATCTTCTTCAGCAGCCAGCTGCCCGCCTCGATGAGCTTGTTCGCGCACCAGATCAGGGCGTCCGCGATGGGCTTGGGGATGAACCACTTGTTGGCGGTGGACTCGGCCTTCGGGCCGACCTCCTGCAGCTTCGCCGCCAAGTCCTCGGTGCCTTTGACGAGTTTGTCTATGGTTGCCTGGTACTGAGCCGAGCTGAATGACATCTGGTTCCCCGTTCCGCCTTAGTAGGCGCCCTCGATGGAGGCGGTCGTCTCCGCCTCCCTGTTGTCGTACGCTGTCGCATTCTTCACGAGCGCGTCAGCGATCTCTCCCATTCGTTGGCTTCCCTCGTCGCAACGGGCCGAGAGCTCGTCGACCGCCTTCTCGTAGGCCGAGAACAGCACTTGGAACATGCCTGCCTCGAGGCGGGTGAGGCGCAGGCCCTCGATGGTGTTGTGCACGCCCTTCATCGTCTCGGCCTGCCGGTCCCACATGCGCGCCTCGCTGCGCAACGCGTCGGTGACCGTCTTCAGATTCGGTGCCATGGTCAGTGCTCCTGTCGAGATGCAGTCAGAGTCCGCCGGTGAAGCGCTTGGGGTCGCGGAGGATGGCCAGGGCCTCGTCGAACAGTCCGTCCAGCTGGCGCTTCTGCGCGTCCGTCCCGGTGGACTCCTCCAGCCGCGCCAGGGCGGCACGTCCGTCGGCCAGCGCCGCCTCGACCGCCTGGCCCAGTGCCACGGCCGACTTCCCCTCCGCCCAGGAGGCGTCCACGCGGCATGAGTGGAAGTTCCCCTTGCTCAACGCGACCGTGATCCGGTGGCCGGAGTCCTTCCCCTCCACCTGGGCGTCGGCGAGGGAGTCCAGGTCCAGCCTCGACACCGCGTCGAAGGCGTTCATCATGTCCTCGGCCACCTCGTCGAGGGCACGGGGGACGACGAACCGCAGGTCGTGGCCCGGGACTTCGACGGGAGGCGGGGCGTCGCTGCCCGGCGCGCCACCGGGGGCGCCGGCGTCCGTGGGGCCCGTGGGGCCGGCACCGCCGGGCGTCCAGCTCGGGGCTCCCGGGTCACTGCTCCGGGCCCAGCTCGGCGCTCCCGGATCGCCTCCAGGGGCCTGGCCGGGCGCACCCGGATCGCCGCCACCGGCCCAGTTCGGTGCGCCCGGATCACCGCCCGGAGCCACGCTCGGCGCGCCCGGGTCACCACCGGAGGCGCCCCCACCGGGGCCTGACGGACCGGGCGTCGTGGAGCGGGGGCCTTCCCTTTCGCCCCGCTCCATGTCCTGCCGCAGCGCTTCCGTGCGGCCCTGCACGTCCATGCCCTCCATGGCCTGCTGCATGGCTTCCATGGACGCGCTCATCGCGGCACCGTACGCCTCGGTGACCGCGCCGCCGATGGCCTCGGGCCCGCACTTGCGAGCCCAGTCCCGGGCGAAGGTCACCGTCTCCGGCAGGCCGTCGCTTCCCAGCCGCACCGTCACCGCACCGCCCGCGTCCCGTCCCTCCGTGCCCGAGGGCATGCCGCGCTGAACCTCCTGCAGAATCCCCTGCAGTCCAGCGGTGTACTGCTGGAAGTTCCGTAGCGCCGCCAGGATTTCGTCCGCCATCCCCTGCCCCCTCGTCGAAGCCGTCCTGCAGCCTACTCCGGGCGACGGCGCCAGAACCTTCGTCCGGATCGCCGGTCCTGTCAATCCCCACGCATCGCGGAGGTCTTCCAACTGAGGCCGTTCGCACTCGGGATGCCGCTGGTCGGCAGGGTGGTGTGACGTTTCGGCTGGGCGGCTCGGGGGCTGGTTCGTGCCGTGATCGGAACGTGTGACCGTTCGTCACCGGGCCGTTCCGGAACCACGGTTGCCGCCACGGAAAGCCGCCGGTGCTGAGGGCGCCGCCCGGAGGACGACGCGGTCCGGGGAACTCACCGCAGACCTCCGGGAGATGTGCGAGAGCTTCCGCGCGGACGGCGCCACGCGCCGGCGCGCCCCGGGTCCCTCCGCCACCTCGACGGCCCCGAGTGGGAACCGACTTGAAAGGCCCGTCACGATCACGTCGCGCACGTGAACGAGCATGCTGCCCGAGGACGCCCGCAGGGCCGCCGGGGACGCCGGGCGGCGCGCCCCGCGGCAAGATCGCCGTACCGCCCCGGCCCGCTTCGGGACATGGGCCCGGCGACGGTCCGGTGAAAAGCCGGAGCGCCCTGCCCGGCCAAGCCGGTCAGGGCGCTCAAGCGCAGGTCAGAGGGGGTTTTTAGACCCTCGCGCCGTAGGCCGTGTGGGACTCGAACCCACAACCAATGGATTAAAAGTCCACTGCTCTGCCAATTGAGCTAACGGCCCGCCCCCGCAGCATAGCCCGGCGCACCGCCGGGCTTCGAAGGCATTGGCCTTCGCGCTGGGGAGGTGTCAGCCGTTGCGCTTCCAGCGCGGCTTGTCCGTGCGGCGGTCGAAGGAGCGGCCGCCGCCGCGGTGGTCGTCACGGCGGGCGTACGGGCGCCTGTCGTCGCGGCTGTGCGAGCCGGGACGGCGGTCGTCACGGCGGAAGCCGCCACGGTCGCCCTCACGCCTGTCCCGGTTGAAGGACGGGCGGTCGTCACGGCGGAAGCCGCCACGGTCGCCTTCACGGCGGTCCCGGTCACGGTTGAAGGAGGGACGGTCACCACCGCCGCGCCGGTCGCCCTCACGGCGGTCGCGGTCACGGTTGAAGGACGGGCGGTCACCGCCACGGGGCTCGTCGCGCTTGACGTCACGGCGCTGGTCGCGCTGGTCGCGCAGCTCCCGCTCCTCGCGGCGCTGCTCCCGGCGCAGCTCCTTCGCCACCTCCGCCTCGACCTCGGCGGTCAGCGCCGCCGCGGCCTCGGCCACGGCCGCCTCGGGGTCGTCGCCCCGCTCGCGCGCCGCCCTCGCCGTCAACCGCTCGGCCTCCTCGCGGAGTTCGGCGGCACGCTGCTGGGCACGCTCCAGCTGGCGGGTGAGCTTGGCCGCCTCACGCTCGGCCTGCTTGGCGGCGTTCGCGGTCGCGTCCGCCTGCACCTCCGTCAGCGAACGCGCACCCGTGATGCGCGTCACTTCCTCGTCGAAGACGTCGCCCCGACCGATGATGTGCCGCGAGGCGTCGACGCCCGCGTCCTCCATCAGCCGGAAGATCTGACGCCGCTGGTGCGGCAGGGCCAGCGAAACGACCGTCCCGGACAGGCCCGCACGGGCCGTACGTCCCGAGCGGTGCAGGTAGTCCTTGTGGTCGCCGGCCGGGTCGACGTTCAGCACCAGGTCGATGTTGTCGACGTGGATGCCGCGCGCCGCGACGTCCGTGGCGACGAGGACGTTGACCTTGCCGTCCTTGAAGTCGGCCATGGTGCGCGTGCGCGCACCCTGGGTCATCCCGCCGTGCAGCGCCTCGGCGCCCACGCCGCCCTCGCGCAGCTGCTCCGCGACGCGGTCGGCGCCGAGCTGGGTGCGGACGAAGATGATCGTGCGACCCTTGCGGGCGGCGATCGCGGAGGTCACGGGCGCCTTGTCGCGCGGCTTCACGACGAGCACGTGGTGACTCATGGTCGTCACCGCACCCTGGGCGGCGTCGACCTCGTGGAGCACCGGGCTGTCCAGGTAGCGCCGTACGAGCGTGTCGATCTCCTTCTCCATCGTGGCGGAGAAGAGCATCCGCTGCCCGCCCTCGGGCAGCTGGTCCATCAGCTCGGTGACCTCCGGCATGAAGCCCAGGTCGGACATCTGGTCGGCCTCGTCGAGGATCGCGACCTCGACGTCCGCGAGGGAGCAGGAGCCGCGGCCGATCAGGTCGCGCAGCCGGCCGGGCGTCGCGACGAGGATGTCGACGCCGCGTTCCAGCGCGGTGATCTGGTTCTGCATGGACGTACCGCCGCAGACGACCTTCAGCTTCAGGCCGAGCACGTCGCCGTACGGCTGCAGCGCGTCGGAGACCTGCATGGCCAGCTCACGGGTCGGGGTGAGGATGACGCCGCGGGGGCGCTTGCGCTCCGTACGGGAGCCGGCGAGCTGCGTGAGCAGCGGCAGGCCGAAGGAGAGGGTCTTGCCGGAGCCGGTGCGGCCGCGGCCGAGGATGTCCTTGCCCTGCAGCGCGTCCGGGATGGTCGCGGCCTGGATGGGGAAGGGGGTGGTGACACCGTTCGTGGCGAGCTTGCGCACGACCGCCTCGGGAAGCCCGAGATCGGCGAAGGTGACGGTCTCCTCGTCTTCAGGCAGGAGAGCGTCGATAGAAGCAACAGACATGCGAAATGCGAACCTTCCGGAGTTCAGCAGCACGCGCCCAGACTCCGTGAATTCGCAAACGACCGCCTCGATGCGGTCAGCCACGGCTAAGAGAAGCGCGCCACGCGGCGCGCTCTTCAAGGGCGCCGGGCAAATGGGATCAAACGATCAACCAGCATACGCACCCTGTGGGTCGCTGCGCAAATGACGCCCGGGAGGGGCCGGCACCCTCGGGCGACCCGTTATCCGCTGGTCGGCGGCGGTGGCGGCGTCGGCTGGGCGTCAGGCGGCGTCGGAGTGGGCTTGGGCACACTCGTCGCCGGCGGAGCGGGCGGACGCGGACGTGAAGTGCCGGGCGGCGCGGGGGGTTCGGGACGGGACGGGGGCCGTCCCGCGCCGTGCCCGGGGCGGTGCTCCCCCCGGCCGGACTCCGAGGACCGATTCGGCTCCGACCCCTCCGAGGCACCCTTCCGGTGCCTGTCGGACGTGCGCTTTCCGTGGCCGTGACCCCCGGCCCCGTCGGCGCCCCGGTGGCCCCTGCCCTTCCCGCCGTCACCCCGTCCGGCCCCCGTACCGTTCCCGTCCTTGCCGCGCTCTCCGGCACGTCCGACGACACCGCCCTCCGGGCCCGCTCCGGGTCCGGCCGGATTCGCGTGACTCCCGGCCGAAGTGCCGTCCGTCCCCGAGCCGTTGACCGTCATGCAGCCGGAGAGCGCGGCCACCACGAGCGCGCCGAGGACCGTACGTGCCGCGGCGCGCCCGCCAACTCCTGCCCGGGACGGGGAAGTCGCCGTCGGCGTCGCACCCGTCGCTTCGTGGTGACTCTCGGGCGGCGAAGACGCACGACGGCGCACGGCGGTACCTCCAGGGCGCGGGACGACAGCGGGACGCCGTGCCCAACTCCCTCCCCCGGCAAAGGGTCACGCCGGCACAAGACGTCCGAGCGTCAGTCCGAGGAACACCGCGGCCAGTCCCACGGCGAGGGAGGCGCCCACGTTCGCCGACGCCGACAGGCCACGGCCTCGTTCGGTCAGCCGCAGCGTCTCGTACGAGAAGGTCGAGTACGTCGTCAGCGCACCGCACAGCCCCGTGCCCAGCAGCACCTGCACCTGCGGACCCGCCGCACCCGAGGCCGCCGCGCCCGTCAGCAGACCCAGCAGGAGACTGCCCACGACGTTGACGGCGAACGTCCCCCAGGGAAAGAGCGAATCGTGCCGGGCCTGGACGGCCCGGTCCGTCAGATAGCGCAGCGGCGCACCCACCGCGCCACCCGCCGCCACCAGCAGCCAGTTCACCGCGCACCCCCGCCCGCATCCGTACGCCGACGGCCGCCCGGTCCTTCCCCCCGGCGCCGCGCGAGGGCCGCACGCGTCGCCGCCGCACCGGCCCACACAGCGATCAGCGCGCCGAGCAGAGTCCCGCCGAGATACGCCACCGCCACCCCGTACCGCCCGGCCTCCAGCAGCAGCGCCACGCCGGCCACGTACGTCGAGAAGGTGGTGAAGCCGCCCAGCACCCCCGCCCCCAGGAACGGCCGCACCAGCGCGTGGGTACGCCGCTCCCGGTCTCCTTCGCCGATCAGCACCATGAGTACGCCGATCGACGCGCAGCCCAGCAGGTTGACGAGGAAGATCCCCCCCGGGAAGCCGGCCCAGGCGCCGCCGGTCCCGCCGGCGCCTCCACCCGCGGGCAGCCACACCTCCATCGCATGCCGTGCCAGCGCGCCGAGGGCCCCGCCGGCCGCGATGACCGCGACGACTGCCGCCCCGTGCCGGCCCGCGGTCTCCGCCCGCTGGGCGGGAACATGCAGATCGACGTCAGGGTCGACCGCCTCGCCCCGCGGCTCCGGGGAACCTCCCCCGTCACCTTCACCGCTCCCGCCGAGCCTCACCCGTACCCCAGCTCGTGCAGCCGCTCGTCGTCGATGCCGAAGTGGTGCGCGATCTCGTGCACGACCGTCACCTCGACCTCGGTGACGACGCCGTCCCGGCCCCCGTCCTCCGCCTCGACCATGCGCAGCGTCGGACCGCGGTAGACCGTGATCCGGTCCGGCAGCACACCGGCGTACCACTCGCCCCGCTCCGTCAGCGGCGTGCCCTCGTACAGGCCCAGCAGCTCCGGGTCCTCCGGCGGCGGCTCGTCCTCGACGAAGACCGCGACGTTGTCCATCAGCCTGGTCAGCTCGGGGGGAATGCGGTCGAGCGCCTCGGCCACCAACTCCTCGAAGTCCTCGCGCGTCATCTCCAGCACCCCGCCATTGTCGGCCACCGGCACCCCGGCGCGCACAGCCTCCCCCGTGCCCGTCCGTCCCGTTCCCGCATAGGGGCCGGGATGGACGGGCATAGGGGGCCTCATGGGCCGTGACGTCAGCAAGCACCGCAAACGGCACCGACTGCCGCAACAGGTACGCCTGTCCCTCCCCGGCCGCCGAAGGCGCTCGACGACCACCGCCCTCACGCTCACCAGTACGCCGGGGCCCTGGGCGCGTGCCCTCGGCCTCGTCGCCGTCGCCCTCCTCGGCGCCTGGCTCGGCCTGCTGATCGTCGGCAGCGTCAACGCGCCCGTCGGCCCCATGGACACGAAGATGACGCTGCGCCCCTCCCTCACCGGCGGGACGAAGGTCAACGTCTCCCCGCTCGGCGCTCTCGAACTGCGCAGCCACTACGCGCCCCTGCGCCTCGACGTCGACGTCGACCAGCTCGACCAGGAACGCGCCACCGCCCTCGTCGACCACCCGGAACGCCTGGAGGGCCTGGAGAGCGAGATCACCTCCGACGTACGTTCCGGCACCGCCGACCTCGCCCTGCGCGCCACCGCGGCCGCAGTCGTCGGCGCCTGCGCCCTGGGCCTCGCCGTCTACCGGCGCCCCCGCCGCGCCCTCGCCGCCGGGGGCCTCGCCCTGGCGCTGCTCGCGGTCTCCGGGGTGACGGCCTTCGCGACGTGGAACCCGAAATCCGTACTCGAACCGAAGTTCTCCGGGCTGCTCGCCAGCGCACCCTCCGTCGTCGGCAACGCGCGCAGCATCGTCACCGACTTCGACATCTACCAGCGGGAGTTGGCCCGTCTCGTCGCCAACGTCACGAAGCTCTACGAAGCGACCTCCACCCTCCCCGCGTACCAGCCCGACCCGTCCACCACGCGCGTCCTGCACGTCTCCGACATCCACCTCAACCCCGCCGCCTGGCAGATCATCAAGTCGCTGGTCGAGCAGTACGAGATCGACGCGATCATCGACGCCGGCGACACCATGGACCACGGCACCTCTGCCGAGAACGGCTTCCTGGAGCCCGTACGCGACCTCGGCGCCCCCTACGTCTGGGTCCGCGGCAACCACGACTCCGACACCACACAGAAGGCGCTAGAGGACATGGCGAAGGAGAAGGGCAGCAACGTCCACGTGCTCGACGACGGCGTGCCCTACGACATCGCCGGGCTGCGCCTCGCGGGCTGGGGCGATCCGCAGTTCACGCCGGACCGCTCCGTCAAGCCCGAGGGCGACCCGAAGGAACGCGCAGAGGGCCGGAAACTGGCTGCGGCGCTCCGCGCCCAGAAGACCGCGGGCACACCGGTCGACATCGCGGTCTCCCACAACCCGGTCCTCGTCAAGCAGGCCGACGGCCTCGCCCCCCTCGCCCTCGCCGGCCACACACACCAGCGCAGCCACGAGATCCTCAGGCGGAAGACCCGTCTGATGATCGAAGGCTCGACCGGCGGCGGCGGCCTGCGTGCCGTCGAGGGGGAGGAACCGCAGAAGATCTCGGCGTCGGTCCTCTACCTGGACCGCGACGACGGCGGGCTCCAGGCCTGGGACGAGATCACCCTCGGCGGTCTCGGCCTGTCCACCGCGGAGGTCTCCCGTCACCTCGCGGAGGACGGCGAGCCCGGCGAACCGGCCTCACCCAGCCCGTCCGGCTCCACCGGCACCCCCGGGGCGTCCCCTTCGAAGAGCCCGCCGGACGGTCCGTCGCCCACGGTCACCTCGCCAGGTGCCACACCGTCCGCATCTCCGTAGCCGATCCCGGGCCGGCCAACTCCCCGTAACCGTTTTGGCGAACGCTCCCGCTATCCCATATGCTTCTCACGTCCCCGACGCGCTGACGTACAGGAAGCGCCCAGGTGGGCCATCAGCCCTCATCGTCTAGTGGCCCAGGACGCCGCCCTTTCAAGGCGGTAGCACGGGTTCGAATCCCGTTGGGGGCACGCACCACCCTGTGCGAGACTTGTGCTCGCACGATGCTTGGTCCTGTGGAGCAGTTTGGAGTGCTCGCCACCCTGTCAAGGTGGAGGCCGCGGGTTCAAATCCCGTCAGGACCGCTGCGGCTGGGTAGCTCAGTTGGTACGAGCGTCCGCCTGAAAAGCGGAAGGTCGCCGGTTCGACCCCGGCCCCAGCCACAGTCGCTGAACAGCGAAAACGCCCCCTCCGGGTCACCAGAGGGGGCGTTTCGCTGCCTGCGACAGCTCTCGGTGACAGCAACCGCCCAGGAGAGCGCCTCAGTGAGCCGTTCCAGGGCCCCGGCGCCCTTCAGCGGCTTGAAGTCCGCCACTTCACACGGGTCTTGGCGACGCCGGCGCTGACGGCAACGAGCCTGGACGTCGCCGCCGCTGGTCACGTCAGCGGACCGTCGACGTGCGGGCGACGGCGGCCCATGCGCCTCTCGTCGGCCTCCAAGCCGAAAGTTGCCGGCGCGGCTCCTGCCGCCTTCGCCGCGCTCAGGCCCTGGCCGTCCCCGTATGACGGGCCGGGCCACTTCCGCCCGGTCACGCGTGGCCCGTGCGCCGAGGGGTTCGGGCCAGGCCATCCGTTGCTTGGAGCAACAGTTACCATTGCGTAACTTACCGATGGGTTACCCCTGGTAAGTGCGCGCTGCTAGCTTGCGCTCACCTTCGTCAGCCCAGAGCGAGGAGTGAGCAGTTGAGCCGCAAGAGCAACCCTTCGCGTGCGACTGCCGGCGCTACGCGCTCGGCGGCCTCCCCCGGTACGCGGCACAGGCCCGGCGCCGTGCGGGTGCTGACAGCCGTGACCGCGGCGGTGGCCTGCGTGGTCACGTGCGCCGTGCCCGCCTCCGCCTCCTCCTCCACGCGGGAGGGGTCCGGGTCCGTGGTGTCCCGGGGAGTGACCATCCCCGAGTTCTACAATCCGCCTGCCGAACTTCCCTCCGCGAACGGCGAGTTGGTCCGCCACGAGCCGCTGCCCCTCGGACTGGGGCTGCCGGGTCTGGACGGCCGTCCGATGCCGGGTACGGCGACGCGGCTGATGTACAGGTCCACCGATTCCAACGGGAGTCCCGTCGCGGTGACCGGCGCGTACATAGAGCCGTCGGCCGCGTGGAAGGGCCCCGGTCCGCGGCCGCTCGTCGCGGTGGCCTCGGGCACCATGGGGCAGGGCGACCAGTGCGCGCCCTCGCTCGCGCTCGAGCATCCGCTGACTCTGAACGGCCAGACCGTCTCGGTCGCCTACGAGGATCTGGCGATCTACCGCATCCTCGCCAAGGGTGCGGCAGTGGTGGTGACCGACTACGCCGGTCTCGGCGCCACCGACCGGCTCCACACCTACGTCAACCGCCTCGACCAGGGACACGCCCTGCTCGACGCGGCACGCGCCGCACGCGCCGTGCCCGGAGCGTCCGTCACCCCCGCCTCGCGCGTCGGCCTGTACGGGTACAGCCAGGGTGGCGGCGCAAGCGCCGCGGCGGCGGAACTTCAGCCCTCGTACGCGCCCGAGGTCGAGCTGGCGGGCACCTACTCGGGCGCGCCGCCCGCCGACCTGACCGAAGTCATGAAGGGCATCGACGGCAGCGCCCTGGCCGGTGCGCTGGGCTGGTCGATCAACGGCTTCGCCCAGTCCGACCCGGACGTGCGCGACGTCGTCGAGGCCAACGTCAACGCGACCGGGCGGGCCGCGCTGAAGGACACGTCCACCATGTGCGTCGGCGACGCGATATTCGGATACGGCTTCACCAAGAGCAACAAGTGGACGGACAGCGGCAAGTCCCTCGGCGAGATCATCGCGGCGGAGCCCGAGGCGCAGGCCGCTCTGGACGAGCAGCGCATCGGGACGCACAAGCCCGCGGGTCCGGTACGTCTGGCGACCGGCGTCCAGGACGACATCGTCCCCCACGAGCAGGCCCGTCAACTGGCCGTGGACTGGTGCCGCAAGGGCGGCGACGTCACCTACGAGGGCATCGAGCTGCCGAACCTCGGCGACAAGCTCCTCACCAACCACCTCGTGCCCCTCATCACCGACCAGGGCAAGGCGATCTCGTGGCTGACCGACCGCCTCTCGGGCGAGGCGGCGGCCTCCGACTGTGCGACGTTGCCCGGAAGGCGCTGACCGGCCGGCCCGCTGGGACCGGAACAGGATGCGGGTTCGCCTGCGGGCGTCCTCCTGCCCGGCCGGCTGATCAACCTCTGGTCAACTACGAGCGCACAAAGGACACTTGGGCGTCTTTTCGCCGTGGCGGACGTACCGGAACACCAACTCCGGTACGTCCGCCACGGCGGATTCCGTGACCCTGAGAGGACCCGATGAAGCTCAGACGCACCAGATCCGGGGCGAAGGCGGCCTCGGCTGCCGCGACCGCCGTACTGGCCCTCACGATCGGTGCCGCCGGCACCGGCACAGCGCACGCGCAGGAGGCCCCGGCCGACCGGGCCGCGAATCCGTGCAACTACTCAGCCGCGAAGCCCACTCTCCAGCTCGGAGACACCGGCCCGGCCGTCAGACAGGCCCAGTGCTACCTGCTGCACACCTTGATCATCGACGACATCATCGAGGTCAGCGGCAACTTCGACCAGAAGACCGAGATCCGCGTCGGTCAGTTCCAGCGCTGCGCCGGGCTCCCGTCGAACGGGGTAGTCGGGGCGACCACCTGGTCCGCGCTGGAGCGGTACATCAACAGCGGCCGTGTCTGCTGACACCCGCGCGTGAGGGAGGCCTGAGCGGTACGCGGGCACCGCAGCCGCGTACCGCTCAGGCCATGACCGGCCGGCCGGGTGCTGGGACGGCGAGACCCGGCCGGCCGAGTTCGTCAGTCCGGCGGGTAGAGGAACGTGCCGTTCTCGTTGGCGAAGCCGGAACCGAACCGTGCGCCGGGAGCGGGCACCCCCAGGTCGACGGGGTTGAAGGCGAGCGAGCCCGTGGCGGTCAGGCCCGACGAGGTGCCGCGCAGCGACCAGACGGCTCCGGTGCCGTTCTCCTCCGGTGCGGAGACGGCGAGTTCGGCCCGTGCGTCATCGGTGACGTCGAGCAGGTGCACGGCGCCGCCGAAACGGTCACCGGCCTCGGCCACGCCGGGAATCCCCGCGGTGTCCTGGTGGAAGGCCTGCGCGCCTGTGCCGCTCAGTCCGCCCGAGCGGCCCTTCATCAGCACCACCGCGCCCGCCGCGGACTTCGCCTCGATGGCCTCGAAGGGCACGCCCGCCGCCAGATCCGCGTAACCGTCGCCGTTGACGTCCCCCGCGTCGAGGCGGGCGCCGAACTGGTCGCCCTTCTCGCTGACTCCCGGTATGCCCGAGGTGTTCTGCGTGACCGTCTTGGTACGGGTCGGGCTGGGGCCGCTCGGCGTGCCGTAGTAGATCTTGATCGTCCCGGCGTCGTAGGGGAGGTTCTCGGTGATCCCTCCGGGGACCGTACGCGTCGCGAGGTCGCCCTTGCCGTCCTTGTCGAAGTCGCCGACTGCTGCTGTGGCGGCGGAGGCCAGCGGCGTCGAGGTGGTGGAGAGACCCGAGGAGGTACCGCGCCAGAACTTGCCGCCCTCGGCGTGGTTCTGCCAGGAGTAGAAGGTGGCGAGGTCGTCGATGCCGTCGCCCGTCATGTCGCCGGAGACGATCGCCGAGATCGAGTTGTCGGTGCTGAACATGTCGATCTGCTGTTCGTCGGCGGGCACGCCGGCACGGGTGAACGGGCCGGACAGCACCGAGCGGAACTCCCAGTCGTCGCCGTGCAGCATGACGAGGTCCGCGTCTCCGTCGCCGTTGAAGTCGCCGCCCGCGAGGTCGTCGCCGACCTGCCAGCCGCTCGACCCGTCCGGCGCCTCGACGGTCGCGGCGTCCTGGCCCGTGAGACCGCCGGTGCGGCCCCACAGGACGGTCACCGTCCCGTAGCTGCCGGTGTCGGAGACGCTCTCGCCCGAACTGCGCACGGCCAGGTCGGTCAGGCCGTCGCCGTCGAGGTCGCGGGCGACGAGTTTCTGGCCGAAGCGGTCCTCGCTCTCGGCCGTTCCGGGCACTCCGGCGGTGTTCTGACTGATGTACGTGCTCGACGCCGTGTCGAGTCCCGTCGCGGAACCGTACGTGACGACCACGTAACCCGCCCTGGCCTGCCCCGAGATGGTCGCTTCGGAGGCGGCGGTGACGAGGTCCTGATGTCCGTCGCCGTTGAAGTCCTCCCGGACGGAGGGGGATTCGGCCGCCGCGGCGACGGCCCCTGCCCCTGCCGCGGAGGCCGGTGCGGCGGCTCCGGCAGCGGACGCCGGACCCGCCCCGGAGGCTGCGCCTCCGGCGAGAACGACCCCCAGCCCCACTGCAACTGCACAAAGCCGTCGAACGCGCATAACTCCTCCAAGTCCCCCCGATATGGCGGTTCGGAAGTGAGACACCCGGAACCCGCGAATAGTTGCGCGGATCACCGGTTCAACTTGCGGGTTCCTCCGGCGCATTGCGCACGGAGCGCCGCGGGAGGTCGCGCAGCGCCACCCGCGCGGCGGGCGGCCCGCCGGAGGCGGCGGCAAGCGGGGGAGGGGCCAGCGGTAAGGAAGCGGGAAGGGCAGAAGGCAGCAGATGACGTCGAAGCGGTTACCTCCTGGTAACCGATCTGCTTACATGACGCTGGACCGATCCCCCACCCCCACGGGAGACGACATGCCACCCTCAAGCCGCCGGGTCCGGAAGCTCCTTCGCGCCCAGAGCCTCGCAACGATCGGCGCGCTGGCCGCAGTCACCCTCGTCGCGAGCGGTCCCACCGCGAACGCCGCCCGTCCCGACGCCCCGCCCGGCGCGGCACCGGCCACGGCCGCAGCAGACGCGAAGACCGCGGACGCACGGCCCGGCGGTGCCGAGGCAGCCGACGTGCCCGCCCTGAAGGTGCTCAGCTACAACACCTTCCTCTTCCACAAGCTCATCTATCCCAACTGGGGCCAGGACCACAGGGCCGACGCCATTCCGGACGCCGACTTCTTCCAGGGCAACGACGTCGTCGTCCTCCAGGAGGCCTTCGACAACGGCTCGTCCGACACCGTCCAGGAGAAGGCGAAGGCGCAATACCCGCACCAGACCCCGGTGTTGGGCAGGAGCAAGTCCGGCTGGGACGCCACCGGCGGCTCCTGGTCCGACATCGCCCCCGAGGACGGCGGCGTCACGATCTTCAGCAAGTGGCCCATCGTCCGCAAGGAACAGTTCGTCTACGACCACGGCTGCGGCGCCGACTACCTGTCCAACAAGGGCTTCGTCTACGCCGTACTGGACGTGAACGGCACCAAGGTGCACGTCGTCGGCACGCACGTACAGGCGGGGGACTCGGCGTGCGGGGACGGCGAGCCGCAGAAGATCCGCGCGGAGCAGTTCAAGGCCATCGACTCCTTCCTCGACGAGAAGGCGATCCCCGCCGGCGAACAGGTCATGGTCGCGGGCGACTTCAACGTCAATTCGCGCGGCGAGGAGTACCCCTCCATGCTGGCCGACGCGGACCTCGCGCCCGCCGACGCCCGCACGGGCCACCCCTACTCCTCGGACCACGTGGAGAACACCATCGCCAAGGGCCGCAACGACAACGGCAGCCGCTCCGACCTGGACTACGTGCTGCACCGCAACGGCCACGCACGTCCCGCGGGCTGGGAGAACGAGGTGATCAAGGAGGAGACCGCCCCCTGGGAGTCCTCGGAGGGCACCTTCACGAACCTCTCCGACCACTACCCGGTCATCGGGGGCCCGGCCTCCTGACACACCCGCACAGCTCCGTCGCCCGACGGCACGACCCCCGGCCCCGCTGCCGGGGGTCGTTCCGTCAGGCGGGACCTCCTCGGCGTCCGTCGCGCTCGCCGGAGCCCGTCGGCTCGTCCCCGGCGGGCGGCGTGTCGGCGGGCGAGGGGCCGGGCTGCCCGTCCCCGCCGGATCGCGCCTCTCCCGCCGGCTGTCCGCGCAGCCGCTCGTCGAGGGTGAGAAAGACCGTCGCGCCCGCCAACGCCCAGGCGGCCAGCACCAGATACGGCCAGGCGTGCACGTTGCCCGGGAAGTACACGGCCGTGTGCTGGGCGTTCACCGAGGCACCCGGGGGAAGCCACCGTCCGACCGTGCCCAGCAGGGAGGGCAGGAGCGGCCAGGAGACCGCTCCCCCCGACGACGGGTTGCCGAGCAGCACCAGCAGGAACCAGGTGGGGATCATCGCCCAGCGCCCGAAGAGGGTGTTGAACATCGTGAAGACCATGCCCGCGGTGAACATCGTCAGCGAGAGGATCGTCCAGGAGTGGACGAAGGGCAGGTTCACCGCGCGCAGGAGCCAGTCCACCATCGCAGCGATGACGAAGCCGCCCAGCAGGGAGTACGCGGCGATGACCGCGACGCGTGGCCACCGGGTGAGGTTGGGGACGTTGGCGTGGAGCTGGATCGCACCGATGAAGCCGATGATGTCGGCGGCGAGAGTGATGTAGAAGATCGTCAGGCCGCGGGGGTCGCCCCGTCCGAGCGGCTTCAGGTCCCGGACGGTCACCTTGACGCCCGCCTCTCTGCCGGCCTCGGGAGCGGCCGACGACAGCACTTCGGCGACCGAGGCGCCGGCGGCGCCGGAGAGTTCCATCACCACCTCGTCGTCCGCGCCGACCCGGAGGACGGCGAAGACCTTCTGGTCGTCGACCGCCTCCTTCGCCTCCGCGTACGTCCCGTAGCGGTGCAGCTTCAGCGAGGAGCCGAGCGCCTTCTCCATGCCGGTGACGAAGGCGCGTGCCCGGCGCTCGTCCTGGGCGTGGCCCACGACGGCCGCGGGGATGTCGCGCGGGGTGGGGTCCGCCAGGGCGTAGGTGTAGGAAGCCGCGAAGAGCCCGGCCCCCGCCGCGACGATCAGAACCAGCACGGAGGCGGGAAAGAAGGGCGTACGGGTGAAGGCCCGCCACCGTGCGCGCCAGAAGCCGGCCGGCGGGGAGTCGGACGGCGAGGAGTCGGCGGGGGTGGGGCCGGAGGACGGGGAGTCGGAGGACGGGGAGTCGGAGGACGGGGAGTCGGAGTCCGCACGGGAGCCCGGGTCGTTGTGCTCGTTGTGCTCGCTCATGCGCGTCACACTAGGCACCTTTTCGCCTCTTATATCCCTTTCGCGGCAGTTGCCCGTGCCGCACGGCAGCCCGCAGGTCCGGAGGAACCGACCCGCGGGGAATTGGCTGGCAGCCGGATTCGGTGAAGTGCGATCCTGGAGCAGGTATGCCGACTTCCACATCCCCCACCCCGTCCTTCGACGCCCTGCGCGAACGCCTGCCCGAGCTGCTCCTGCGCGACCAGCAGCGCCTGGGGCGGCGGCTCGACGGTGCCCGGAAGATCCGCAAGACGCAGGCCCGGGAGGCGGTGCTCACCGAGATCGCCGCCGCGATGGACGACTCCGAGCTGAAGGTTGCGGCGCGTCGCGAGGCCCTGCCCGAGATCAGTTATCCGGAGCAGCTGCCCGTCAGCCAGAAGAAGGACGAGATCCTCAAGGCGATACGCGACAACCAGGTCGTGATCGTCGCGGGCGAGACCGGTTCGGGGAAGACGACCCAGATCCCGAAGATCTGCATGGAGCTGGGCCGCGGCGTCCACGGCGTCATCGGCCACACGCAGCCCCGGCGGATCGCGGCGCGTACGGTCGCCGAGCGGGTGGCCGACGAGCTGGGCACGGCGCTCGGCGAAGCCGTCGGCTGGAAGGTCCGCTTCACGGACCAGGTCAAGGACCACACGCTGGTCAAGCTGATGACGGACGGCATCCTGCTCGCGGAGATCCAGCAGGACCGCGAACTGCGCCAGTACGACACGATCATCATCGACGAGGCGCACGAACGCAGCCTCAACATCGACTTCCTGCTCGGCTACCTCGCACAACTCCTGCCCAGACGCCCTGAGTTGAAGGTCGTCATCACCTCCGCCACGATCGACCCGGAGCGCTTCTCGCGCCACTTCGGCGGCGCCCCGATCGTCGAGGTCAGCGGCCGTACGTACCCGGTGGAGGTCCGCTACCGGCCGCTCCTCGAAGAGGACTCCGAGGAGAAGGACCGCGACCAGGTCACGGCCGTCTGCGACGCCGTCGACGAACTGCAGTCGGAAGGGCCGGGCGACATCCTCGTGTTCCTCTCCGGCGAGCGTGAGATCCGTGACACCGCGGACGCGCTGGAGAAACGGAACAGCAGGGGCGGCCGCACCGCCGGCAGGGGGGACACGGAGATCCTCCCCCTGTACGCCCGCCTCTCGCACGCCGAGCAGCACCGCGTCTTCCAGCGGCACTCCAACCGCCGGGTCGTCCTGGCGACGAACGTCGCGGAGACCTCACTGACCGTCCCCGGCATCAAGTACGTCGTGGACCCCGGAACCGCCCGCATCTCCCGCTACAGCCACCGCACCAAGGTCCAGCGGCTGCCCATCGAGCCCGTCAGCCAGGCGAGCGCCAACCAGCGCAAGGGACGCTGCGGCCGTACGTCCGACGGCATCTGCATCAGGCTCTACTCGGAGGAGGACTTCCTCTCCCGGCCGGAGTTCACCGACGCCGAGATCCTGCGCACGAATCTGGCGTCGGTGATCCTGCAGATGACGGCCGCCGGGCTCGGCGACATCGAGAAGTTCCCCTTCATCGACCCGCCGGACCACCGCAGCATCAAGGCGGGCGTGCAACTGCTGGAGGAACTGCACGCGTTCGACAGCGAGCAGGGCAGGAAGCGCCTCACCTCCATGGGCCGCAAGCTCGCACAACTGCCGGTCGACCCGCGGCTGGCCCGCATGGTCCTGGAGTCGGACCGCAACGGCTGCGTCCACGAGGTCATGGTCGTCGTCGCCGCGCTGTCCATCCAGGACCCGCGTGAACGTCCCGCGGACAAGCAGCAGCAGGCGGACCAGCAGCACGCCAGGTTCCGCGACGAGACGAGCGACTTCCTCGCCCTCCTCAATCTCTGGCGGTACGTGCGGGAGCAGCAGCAGGAACTCTCCTCGTCGGCGTTCCGGCGGATGTGCAAGGCGGAGTTCCTAAACTACCTGCGCATACGGGAGTGGCAGGACATCTACGCCCAACTGCGCCAGGTGGCGAAGACGATGGGCATCAGGCCGTCCCCCTCCGGCCGGGACGGCCAGGAGGCGGAGGTCCCCGCGGACGCCGTCCACCAGTCGCTTCTCGCCGGGCTGCTCTCCCACGTCGGGCTCAAGGACTCCGAGAAGAACGAGTATCTCGGCGCCCGCAGTGCGAAGTTCGCCGTCTTCCCCGGCTCCGCGCTGTTCAAGAAGCAGCCGCGCTGGCTGATGTCGGCCGAGCTGGTGGAGACCTCACGGCTCTGGGCGCGCGTCAACGCCAAGGTCGAGCCCGAGTGGGTCGAACCGCTGGCGCAGCATCTCGTCAAACGCACCTACAGCGAGCCGCACTGGGAGCAGAAACAGGCCGCGGTCATGGCCTACGAGCGGGTCACGCTCTACGGCGTACCGCTCGTCGCCCAGCGCAAGGTCAACTACGGCCGGATCGACCCCGAGACGGCCCGCGATCTCTTCATCCGGCACGCCCTGGTCGAGGGGGACTGGCGCACGCACCACCAGTTCTTCCGTGACAATCGCAAACTCATCGACGAGGTCGAGGAGTTGGAGCACCGGGCCCGCCGCAGGGACATCCTCGTCGACGACGAGACGCTCTACGACTTCTACGACCAGCGCGTGCCCGAACACGTCGTGTCCGGCGCCCACTTCGACTCGTGGTGGAAGAAGCACCGGCGCGAGGACCCGGACCTGCTGAACTTCGAGAAGTCCATGCTCATCAGCGAGCGGGCGGACGAGGTCAGCCGGACCGACTACCCGGACGTCTGGCAGCAGGGCCAGCTCACGCTGCGCGTCACCTACCAGTTCGAGCCCGGCACCGACGCCGACGGCGTGACCGTGCACGTCCCCCTCCATGTGCTCAACCAGATCACCCCGGCGGGCTTCGACTGGCAGATCCCGGGACTGCGCCACGATCTGGTCACCGAGCTGATCCGCTCGCTCCCCAAGGCAGTACGGCGCAACTACGTACCGGCGCCCGACTTCGCCGCCCGGTTCCTGCGTACGGCGACGCCCCTCCAGGAGCCGCTGACGAGCACGCTCGTCAGCGATCTGCGGCGCATGGTCGGAGTGCCCTTCGAAGCAGGGGACTTCGACTGGGGGAAGGTCCCCGACCACCTCAAGGTCACCTTCCGGGTGGTGGACGAGCGGCGCCGCACCCTCGCGGAGTCCAAGGACCTGGAGGAGCTCCAGCTACGGCTGCGGGAGAAGACGCAGGCCGCCATCGCCCGCGCCTTCGAGTCCTCGGCGCGGGCCCGGCGTCCGAAGAAGGCGGGTGCGGGCGACGGCGCGCAGCAGGGGAGCGAGAGCGCCGACGGCGGCGGCGACCGCACTGCCGGGGGCCCGACGGCAGCAGCCGGACCGGGCGCCGGCCTCGCCTCCCGTACGGGCCTCACCGACTGGACCATCGGCGCGCTCCCCCGCATCTTCGAGACCAAGCGCTCAGGCCAGCCCGTCAAGGCGTACCCGGCGCTGGTCGACGGCGAGGACTCCGTCTCTGTGCGGCTCTTCGACACCGAAGACGAACAGCAGCAGGCGATGTGGACCGGCACGCGGCGGCTGATCCTGCTCAACATCCCTTCCGATCCGGCCAAGTTCGCCGCTTCCAAGCTGTCCAATCCGCAGAAGCTCGCGCTCTCCCGCTCGCCGCACGGCAGCGTCCAGGCGCTCTTCGAGGACTGTGTGACGGCCGCCGCCGACCGCCTGATCGCCGTGCACGGCGGGCCCGCGTGGGACGAGGAGGCATTCCGCAAGCTCTTCGACGCGGTGCGCACGGACCTTGTGGAGGCAACCCTGAAGACCGTCAAGCAGGTCCAGGAGGTCCTGGCCGCCTGGCACTCCTGCGAGCAGCGCCTGCGCGGCATCACCAGCCCCGCTCTTCAGCCTTCCCGTACGGACGTCGAGGAACAGATCGCGGCGCTCGTCTGCCCGGGCTTCGTCACCCGGCACGGCGCGCGGCGGCTGCCGGACCTGCTGCGCTATCTGGTCGCCGCCGACCGGCGTCTGCAGCAGATGCCGAACAACGCGGAGCGGGACCGCACGCGCATGGCGAAGGTCAAGGAGATGCAGGACGAACACCTGTGGCTGCTCGAGCAGTTCCCCCGGGGGCGTCCCGTCCCGCAGGCGGCACGCGACATCCGCTGGATGATCGAGGAACTGCGTGTCAGCTACTTCGCCCACGCGCTGGGCACCGCGTACCCGGTCTCCGACAAGCGCATCGTCAAGGCGGTGGACGCCGCGGTGCCGTAGCGGTGCCGCAGTCGTGCCGTGGCCGTGCCGGCGGCGTCGCCCAGGGTGAGTTCGCGCCGCTCTGTGAGCTGCTGTAGAGTCTCGTCTCGCGCCGCACGCCGGAAGGCGGGAAGGCGCATCGGCACATGGCAAGGCCGCATGGTCCTGTGGAGCAGTTTGGAGTGCTCGCCACCCTGTCAAGGTGGAGGCCGCGGGTTCAAATCCCGTCAGGACCGCAGCAGAACGAGCCCGTCCCCGCATGCCGGGGGCGGGCCTTTCTGTGCGCGTCCGCCGTGTGGAAGGTTGTGTGCTCCCGAGGACCGAGTCGACCCGGAGCGTGCCATGACAGCCCCCGCGGACATCCCCACGGCCCACTTCCACTTCGATCCCTCCTGCCCGCTCACGTGGCTGACCTCCCGGTGGCTGCTGGAGGTCGCCAAGGTCCGGCCGCTGCGGGTGAGTTGGCACCTGATGAGCCTGTCCGTGCTGAACGAGGGCCGCGCCGACGACCCGGAGGGCGACCCCGAGGGCTATCTCTGGGTCCCGGTGCGCATCTGTGCCGCCGTACGCCAGGAGCACGGCGAGGAGGCTCTGGCGAGGTTCTACACGGCGCTGTGGACCAAGGACGCCTCGGACGAACGGGATTGGCTGAACGACCTGCACGAGTCGCTGGAGCGTGCCGGACTTCCCCGGACGCTCGCCGAGGCGGGCATGACGACCACCTACGACGAGGCGGTGAGGGCCTCGCACGCCCGAGCCGTCGCACTCGTCGGGGACAACCTCGGTACTCCGGTGATCGCCGTGGACGAGCCCCCGGGCGAAAGCGGAGAGCCGGGCCGGTTCGCTGTGGCCGGCCACCGGAGACGGACTGCGTTCTTCGGCCCCGTCATCTCCCGGGTGCCGACCGGTGAGCAGGCCGGACGGCTGTGGGACGGCCTCCTGCTCGTGGCCTCGACGCCCGGTTTCCACGAGGTCCAGACGTCACGTCCCACCGCTCCCTGAGGGACCGGCAGGCATCTCGCGCGCCTTCTCCTGCCCCCGTGCGCCCCGCTCGGCACGGCTTGACGGCCGGCCCGCCCGGCGGTACGTCTCCTCGGGGAGGTGGGGCGATCGTGGGCACGACTCCGCAGGGCCCGAACCGGGACAGGACCGCAACCGCGGCCCTTCTCCGCGCGCACCTCTCGGCCGCGACCCGGTACCGTCATCTGACGCCCCTCTGTCCGGTCTGCCACCGGCTGTTGCGCCTCGTGCTGGAACGCGTGCCGGACGAGTCCGGGGGCACGGGGGAAGCTGCTGCGTCCAAGTAGTCAACGCCGGTTCCGGATACGGCAGTTGGGTAGGAGGCCGGGACCGGCCGGAGTCGCCCGGCACGGGAACGCCAATACCCGAGAGTGGCACAAGCCACAAGTGGCAGGGGATGTGACGGGAGTCACCGATTCCGCTCCGGATGAGACGGAACTTACGGGCTTCTCACCACCCGTCAATTTAATATGTGCAATTGCACTATCCCCCACGGGCCGACCCATGAGGCCCGCAACGAGACGGCACTTCGCCTCAACTTCCTCTCCAGCAACAGGAGTCGGCCAGCCTTGCGTGCCTCCGCGACACCGGCCGGCCGGACCCGGCAACCGCTTGAGAGCCCGTCGGGGACTGCTCTCGCACACAAAAAGATCGCGCCGGACCCGGCGGAGTCCAGCGCGATCAACGTTCAAGCACTGTTGGGGACAGCGACCTGACGTGTCTCATCGCGGGCGTCGATACGGGGTGTGGGCCCCGAATACGCCCGGATATGCAGTTATTTCGCCTGATCAAACCTCACTGCGCTGCTGCGGGATGCCCGCCAGCAGTGCGCGCACCTCCGCCTCGCGGTAGCGGCGGTGACCGCCGAGTGTGCGAATCGACGTGAGTTTGCCTGCCTTTGCCCAGCGTGTGACCGTCTTCGGGTCCACGCGGAACATCGTGGCTACCTCAGCTGGGGTCAACAGCGGCTCGGCATCAGGGGTGCGAGCGGTCATGAGCGGCCTCCTCGGAGGAACCGAACCATACGGTTCTTTCCTTGAATTCTGCACCTTGGTCCACCTTGCCCGATATGGGCGAAGGCAGACCGAGTCGGTTATAGGACGAACGGCTTGTCCTCGGCACTACAACTACACCATCTGTCCAGCCACGTCGGCCAAACCGATGGAATTGCCCTCTGAGGTGTTCAACCTCGACGGAAGCCGATGGACCGTCCCATAACGGACAGTCACCCTGCCGTGACGATCAGTCACAGTGTGACCAAGCGGCATCAGACCCACCAAGGAAGGCAATACCGATCTATCCGACCATAGTTGGATGGATGGAGCCCCCGTCGAGCTCCTTGTCCTATTTTGACACGAGGGACAGCTCTGAGAGCAAGGCCCCGGAAAGTGCTGTCCGTCACGCTTGAGGACTTTGACCCCTTTCGGGACCTTGGTCCTGGAGGTCCGTGACGAGAAGCAACCCCGTAACCACCGGCCTGTGTTCAGTTCACGAACGCACCGTGAACACACCGACCGGCCCCGCGCATCAGTTGGCGAACTGCAGTTCCCGTACAGCCCGCCAGCGGTCCGTGAGTCGCTCGTACGCTTCGCCGGCCCGCTCCCCGTCCCCTGCGCGCAGTGCCGCGATCCCCTCCGCGACATCGGCCGCGGAGTGGTCGTCGGCGAGCTGCTCCTCAGGGATCGCGTGCGCCAGACCGCCGTAGTCCAGTTCGACGAGAGACCGTGGATGGAATTCCTCCAGCCACCGACCCACGTCTACCAGGCCATCGACGAGCGGCCCTTCCTCCAACTCCTCGCGGAGCACCTTCAGTCCACGGGCGAGGCGGCGCCGCGCCTGGACCATCGGCGTGCGATAGCGGAGGACGAACTGCTGAACGCTCTCCTCACCGCTTCCGGGCTTCGCAAACTCTTTCTCTTCCGAAGAAAAAAGAACGAACCAGCGCACAGGCACGTGCCAAAGCGCCGTTCTGATCCACGGCCGGGCATCCGGGTTGCGGATCAGCCACCGTTCGTAGTCGGAGGCGGCCTGGCGGCGCACCACCGGGGGCACGGCCGCGTCCAGCACCGTCTGCGGCATCGCCACCTCCTGCTCGCCCGCGGCCTGGGAGAGCGCGGCGAGCGCCTGCCAGCCGCGCAGCCGTGTCCGCCAGGGACACACACAGACGACGCCGTCGACCTCCGCGACGAACGCGTCCGCACTTTCCCGCACAGGCACGGCGACGGGCGGAGTGGGCAGCAGATCGGCCAGCGAACGCCGCAACTCGTCCTGCGCCGTGGGCACCCGCTCCCGCTTGGCGTACCGGACCCAGTGGGCCCGCTCCGGTTCGGGAAACGCGGCCAGTGGCTCGTACACCCGCAGATACGCGGCGTACGGGACGATGGCCGACGCCTGCTGAGCCACGCGTTTCCTCCAAGATCTCCGACAACGGACCGGCTGCCCGCCCTCATTACCGGCGGGTCCGAAGGACAGTTGACTACCACCGATCGTGGCACCGCAACGATGCCGCCGCTCGCAGGCCGTACCCTGCTGTCGACCGGCCCTCCCCGCCGCTCCGCGCCACAAGCACGGAAGGCGACAAAGAGGGCGTACAACTGCGACATCGGGAGTCACCACCGTGGCTGACGTACGTCCCTCCCCCCGGCACTCCGAGCAGGCGCCCACCGTCAGCGCCGGCGGAGCGAACGGTTCAGGGATCCTGCGCACCCTCTTCCAGTCCGAGCTGGGCGGACACGAGCAAGTCGTGCTGTGCCAGGACCGCGCCAGCGGTCTGAAGGCCGTGATCGCCCTGCACTCCACCGCCCTCGGTCCCGGTCTGGGCGGCACGCGGTTCCACGCCTACGCGGGCGAGGAGAACCCCGAGGAGGCGGCCGTGACGGACGCCCTCAATCTCGCGCGCGGCATGTCCTACAAGAACGCCCTGGCCGGACTCCCCCACGGCGGCGGCAAGGCAGTGATCATCGGCGATCCCGAGAAGATCAAGACGGAGGAGCTCCTCCTCGCCTACGGCCGCTTCGTCGCCTCACTGGGCGGGCGCTACGTCACGGCGTGCGACGTCGGCACGTACGTGCAGGACATGGACGTCATCGCACGCGAATGCCGCTGGACGACCGGCCGGTCACCCGAGCAGGGCGGCGCCGGCGACTCCTCCGTGCTCACCGCCTTCGGCGTCTTCCAGGGCATGCGCGCCAGCGCGCAGCACCTGTGGGGCTCCCCGACGCTGCGGGGCCGTACGGTCGGCATCGCGGGCGTGGGCAAGGTCGGCCACCACCTGGTGGAGCACCTGCTGGAGGACGGCGCACGCGTCGTGGTCACGGACGTACGCCCCGAGACGCTCGACCGGGTCCGGGCAGCGCACCCGGAAGTCTTGATCGCTGCGGACACCGCCGCGCTGGTCCGCTTCGAAGGGCTCGACGTGTACGCACCGTGCGCCCTGGGCGGCGCCCTCGACGACGACACGGTGCCGGCGCTCACCGCCCGCGCGGTGTGCGGCGCCGCGAACAACCAGCTGGCGCACCCGGGCGTGGAGAAGGACCTCGCGGACCGAGGCATCCTCTACGCGCCGGACTACGTGGTCAACGCCGGTGGCGTGATCCAGGTGGCGGACGAGCTGCTGGGCTTCGACTTCGCGCGTGCCAAAGCAAAGGCAGCAAAGATCTACGACACCACGCTCGCCATCTTCGAGCGGGCCGGGACCGACGGCGTCCCCCCGGCCGTGGCCGCCGACCGCATCGCCGAGGCCCGTATGTCGGGTGGCGAAGGTCACTGAGCCTGCCGTGAAAACCGGCCGTCCGGCCCGCCGGGAGGGTTCTCACCCACCCCTCGGCGGGTCGATACTCGGACGCACGGTAAAATCAGAGCTGACCAGCGAAGAGAAGGCCATGGGGCACGTCGGTGGACGTCCGTGTCGTGCGGGCGACGTACCGTACGGCGGCGGAAGCAGGTACCGTTGAAGCCCTACGGGCCGGTCTCTCCTTCGAGGGTCCGCTCTGAATTGTGAACGCGTGTCAAGACTCTGGGGCCGTCGAGCCCCGTCGTTGAGGGGGTCGAGCCATGGGGCGCGGCCGGGCCAAGGCCAAGCAGACGAAGGTCGCCCGCCAGCTGAAGTACAACAGCGGTGGGACAGATCTGTCGCGCCTGGCTGAGGAGCTGGGCGCATCGACGTCGAACGAGCCGCCGAACGGCGACCGCTTCGAGGACGATGAGCTGGAAGACGACCCGTACGCGCAGTACGCGGACGTGTACAACGACGTGGAGGACGAAGGCGGGTCCTCCGGTTCCTCGGCGCAACGCCGGGGCTGACGTCCACAGATCCCTGCCCGGTCCGGCGGAAGCCGGACCGGGTTCTGTGCTGTTCCGGGGCCTGAGACCTCACGGAACGACAGCCGGCGGGCAGCCCGCGCTTCCCCTGTCCACACGCTGTGCACAGTGCGGCCGGAGTGCACTCTTGCGCTGCTGCGCTCAGCTCGCGTAGTCACCGGTGAGCGTCACCGCCTCGTCGCCTCCTGCCCGTTCGCTGATCTCGCCCGCCACCCATGCGCCGACTCCGCGGTCCTCCAGGGTGGCCAGCACCCCCGCGACCGAGTCCGGCGGTACGACGGCGACCATTCCGACGCCCATGTTGAGCGTGCTCTCCAGCTCGGGCCGCGCCACGTCGCCCGCCTTCCCGACCAGGTCGAAGACGGCGCCGGGGCTCCAGGTGCCGCGGTCGACCCGGGCGTGCAGCTCTTCCGGCACGACACGTGCGAGGTTGCCGGCGAGCCCGCCGCCGGTGATGTGCGCGAAGGCGTGCACATCGCCCGTACGGGCCAGGGCCAGGCAGTCCAGGGAGTAGATCTTGGTGGGCTCCAGCAGCTCCTCGCCGAGGGTGCGGCCGAATTCCGGCACGTGACGCTCCAGGGCCCAGCCCGCCCGCTCGAAGAGCACGTGCCGGACCAGCGAGTACCCGTTCGAGTGAAGACCTGAGGAGGCCATGGCGATCACGGCGTCCCCCGTACGGATGCGATCGGCTCCCAGCACGGCGTCGGCTTCGACCACGCCGGTGCCGGCGCCCGCGACGTCGTACTCGTCCGGCCCGAGGAGCCCGGGGTGCTCGGCGGTCTCGCCGCCCACGAGCGCGCAGCCCGCCAGGACGCACCCCTCAGCGATGCCCTTGACGATCTGGGCGACGCGTTCGGGGACGACCTTGCCCACGCAGATGTAGTCGGTCATGAACAGCGGCTCGGCACCGCAGACCACCAGGTCGTCGACCACCATCGCGACGAGGTCGTGGCCGATCGTGTCGTGCTGGTCCATGCGCTGGGCGACGGCCACCTTGGTGCCGACGCCGTCGGTGGCCGAGGCCAGCACGGGACGCTCGTAGCGCTTGAGGGCGGAGGCGTCGAAGAGCCCGGCGAAGCCGCCGAGCGCGCCCACCGACTCCGGGCGCTGGGCCTTCTTCACCCACTCCTTCATCAGCTGGACGGCGCGGTCGCCCGCCTCGATGTCCACGCCGGCCGCCGCGTAACTGGCACCGGAAGGTTCAGCAGGCATCAGGGTCAGCTCTCTCGGATCGTCGGGGGCTCGGGGTTCAGGACTCGGGGTCTCGGCTGCGGGCCTTCGGGGCTCGGGCCGTTCGTCGGAACTCGCGGAGGGCCGTACGAGCGGGACGGAAGCATGACGAGGGCCTTCGCCGGTCCACGGCCTACGGGCGGCGCAGCGCGTCGGCGCCGCCGACCCCGGCGGTCAGCGTCCCGACGCCGTCGACGTCCGGCACGGTGGCCTGCTCCTGCCCGGACGCGGGCATCCTGCCCTCGGGCTCCCGGAGGTACTTGCCCAGCAGTTCCGGATCGGGCAGGGCCATCGGGTACTCGCCGTCGAAGCAGGCCCGGCACAGCTGCGACTTCGGGATCGTCGTCGCCTCGGTCATGCCGTCGATGGAGATGTAGGAGAGCGAGTCGGCGCCGAGGGACTTGCCGATCTCCTCCACCGTCAGGCCGTTCGCGATCAGCTCGGCGCGGGTGGCGAAGTCGATGCCGAAGAAACACGGCCACTTGATGGGCGGGGACGAGATCCGCACGTGCACCTCGGCGGCCCCCGCCTCGCGGAGCATCCGCACCAGGGCGCGCTGGGTGTTGCCCCGCACGATCGAGTCGTCGACGACGACGAGACGCTTGCCGCTGATCACTTCCTTCAGCGGATTGAGCTTCAGACGGATGCCGAGCTGGCGGATCGTCTGGCTGGGCTGGATGAACGTACGGCCCACGTAGCTGTTCTTCACCAGACCACTGCCGTACGGGATGCCGCTGGCCTCCGCGTAGCCGATCGCGGCGGGGGTGCCGGACTCGGGTGTCGCTATGACCATGTCGGCGTCCGCCGGGGCCTCGGCGGCGAGCTTGCGGCCCATCTCAACGCGAGAGAGGTAGACGTTGCGCCCGGCGATGTCGGTGTCGGGGCGCGCGAGGTAGACGTACTCGAATACACAGCCCTTGGGCTTTGCTTCCGCGAAACGGCTGGAGCGGAGTCCGTCCTCGTCGATGGCCACCAGCTCGCCGGGTTCGATCTCCCGGATGAAGCTCGCGCCGACGATGTCCAGCGCCGACGTCTCGCTCGCCACGACCCAGCCGCGCTCGAGACGGCCCAGGACGAGCGGCCGCACGCCCTGTGCGTCGCGGGCGGCGTAGAGCGTGTGCTCGTCCATGAAGACGAAGGAGAAAGCGCCCTTCACCCGGGGCAGGACCAGTGGGGCGGCCTGTTCGACGGTGAGGGGCGTGCCGTTCTCGTCCGCCTGGCCGGCGAGCAGCGCCGTGACCAGGTCGGTGTCGTTGGTGGCCGCCACCCTCGTTGCCCGGCCGTTGCTCTGCGTGGACTGTGCGGCCACGAGATCGGCGAGTTCGGCGGTGTTGACCAGGTTGCCGTTGTGTCCGAGCGCGATCGAACCGTGCCCGGTGGCGCGGAACGTCGGCTGGGCGTTCTCCCAGACGGACGCCCCGGTCGTCGAGTAGCGCGCGTGGCCGATGGCGATGTGGCCGCGCAGGGAGCCCAGGGATGTCTCGTCGAAGACCTGGGAGACCAGGCCCATGTCCTTGAAGACCAGGATCTGTGAACCGTTGCTCACTGCGATGCCCGCGGACTCCTGACCGCGGTGCTGCAGCGCGTACAGACCGAAATACGTGAGCTTCGCGACCTCTTCCCCGGGGGCCCAGACTCCGAAGACGCCGCAGGCGTCCTGAGGGCCCTTCTCCGAAGGGAGCAGGTCGTGGCTGAGTCGTCCGTCACCACGTGGCACGTCACCGAGTCTAGGACAGGTGGCGCGTTGCTCCGAATCGGGGACATGCCCTGCGAATCGGGTGACATGGCCACTACCTGCGGTGACGGTCCCCGGATGCGGTTCCCGGATGCGGGCGGAGTCAGCCCAGCAGAGGCAACTGGCCCTCCAGGTCGGCCCGTTCACCGCTCGCGGAGACGGCGTGGGCCGCGCGGGCGTCCGTCCACGCGATCCGTCCGGTGGCCAGCCTGATCCACGTGAGCGGATCGGTCTCGACGACGTTGGGAGGTGTGCCCCGGGTGTGACGGGGGCCCTCGACGCACTGCACGACGGCGAACGGCGGGATGCGCACCTCCACCGACGAGCCCGGGGCCTTCACGGCGAGCGCGTCCGTGAGAACGCGCACTGTGGCTGCGAGGGCGAGACGGTCGAGGGTGACGGCGGTGCGGGTGGCGCGCGCCAGATCGTCGCTGTGGACCACCAGTTCGACGAGGCGGGTGACGCTGAAGTCGAGCATCCGCATCGCCCCGAAGCCGTGCGGGATGAGCAGGTCGGTCCGTACAGCGGACTCCAGGACGGGTTCGAACTGCGCGACGGCGTCGTCGATGCGGCCGATCGCGTCAGCAGTCCGCGCGGACTGTTCGCGCGTCTCCCGGTCGAGGTCGTCCGCCACCGTGGCCGTGGAGAGCGCCCATGTGGACAGGTCGAGCTCCGGGCCCCCTGCGGTGGCTTCGGGGCCGGCGAGACAGCGGGGCACGGCGTCGATCTGCAGGGCGATGTGGACGAGGAGCTGGTTCACGTCCCAGCCGGGCAGGCCGGAGGGCAGGGCGCGCTGCTCGGCGGTCAGCGCGTGTGCGGCAGCGGTGACGGCCTCGACCTGGCCGATGAGGGCCTTCCGTACCTTCGCGGGGTCGTAGGTGCGCTTCGGCGGACGGCTGCTGCGTTTGGCTGGCGGCATGGTCACGAGATTAGAGGGTGCCCGGCTCGTCCTGGGCGGGTGTGGGGCGTAGGGGGCGGGCCTGCCGGGGGCTCAGCCTGTGCTCTCCCGGGTGACCAGCCGGTGTTCCGCATGCAAGGTCGTATGCGGAGCCTCCGGGTCCCCGGCCACCCGCGCGAGCAGCGCTTCCACAGCGAGGTTCGCGAGCTGTGTCTTGTCCGGCGCGACGGTACTCAGCGAGGGGACGCCGTAGCGCGTCTCCTCCACGTCGTCGAAGCCGATCACCGCGACGTCGTCCGGCACCTTGCGCCCCGCGTCGTACGTGGCGCGCACGACGCCCGAGGCGAGGAGGTCGGAGAAGCAGAACACCGCGTCCGGCGGCTCTCGCAGCGCGAGGAGGCTCCGCATGGCGGTCAGGCCGTCGGCACGCGTGAACGCCGGGACGTACGGGGTGAGTTCGGGCTCGTGCCGGAGCCCGGCGGACTCCAGCGCCTTGATGTAGCCGCGAGCGCGCTGCTGCGAGGTGGTGAAGAGCGGATCGGCCTGGAAGCCGACGGCGGCGATCCGCCGCCTGCCGCACGCGATCAGGTACGCGGTGGCTTCCTGAGCGGCCATGACGTTGTCGATCAGTACGTGGTCGGCGGGCACCTCGTAGTCGCGTTCGCCGAGGAGGACGAGGGGGACGCGGCGCTCGCGACGGGCGAGCGTGGCCTGGTCGAGGCGTTGCGGGGAGAGCAGCACGCCGTCGATGAGGGGGTCGGACAGGCCGCACGCGACGCGGAGTTCGGCCGCCGGGTCACCCCCGGTGTCCTCGATGAGGACGGAGACGTCGTGCTTGCGCGCGGCGTTGATCACCGCGGTCGCCAGCTCCGCGAAGTACGGCTGGACGAGCTCGGGCACGGCCAGCGCGATGACGCCGCTGCGGCCCGTTCGCAGGTGGCGGGCGGATGCGTTGGGCCGGTAGTCGAGTTCGGCGATGGCGGCCAGGACGCGCCGGCGGGTGGGCTCGGACACCCGCACGTTGCCCCGTACGACGTTGGAAACCGTCTTGATCGAGACGCCCGCCCGCTCCGCGACGTCCTTGAGCCTCGTCACGGTCATGCAACTCCCCTCGGGCCGCACCGCCCCGCCCTCGTCCCACCGCGCCCCGCCCGGTGTGTGAGCGGCCGGCTGCGGACGCCCACGGGCACGGAGCCTGTGCCGTACACCCGGTGCAGAAAGATCTGCCGGATGTGTTGACGCCAGATTACGCCCTCAGTACAACGTTGGAACACTGATTTTCGGGCGACCTCGGCGACGACAACGCCGAGCCGTCCGATCGATTACAACGTTGAACGGGCGTGATGCGCATGCAGGGCAGGAGGAGGTTCCTCGGCGCTGTCGGCGGTCTCGCCGCCACCGGGGCGCTCAGCGGCTGCAGCAGTGCAGTCGGACAGGCCTTCACCGGATCCGCGGGTCCGCCGTCGCTGCTCAACTTCTGGCATCCGTTCACAGGCGGGGACGGCGCACAGCTCGTCGCGATGCAGGGCACCTACCGCAAGCGCAACCCGGGAACGGACCTGAAGTCGACCACGCTGGTGTGGGGCGCCCCGTACTACACCAAGCTCACGCTCGCGACGCTCGGCGGGCGCCCGCCCCAGGTCGCCATCACCCACATGTCCCGGCTGCCCACGCTGGCCGCCGCCGGGCTGCTCCGCGACATATCGTCCGCCGAGCTGACAGAGCACGGCATGTCCGCGTCCCGCTTCAACAAGGCCGCCTTCCGCAGGGCCCACCTGGACGGCAAGCTCTACGCGCTCCCGCTGGACACCCACCCCTTCGTGCTCTTCTTCCGCAAGAAGGTCGCCGAGAAGGCCGGACTGCTCGACGGCGACGGCAAATTGACCGACCTCGACGGCCCGGACAAGTTCCTCGACGCGATGCGGGCGGCGAAAGAGGTCACCGGCGTCTGGGGCGGCTCCGTCGCCTCCATCAAGGACCCCGCGACCAACTGGCGCCTCTTCTGGTCCCTCTACCGGCAGCTCGGCGCCGACCTGGTGACCGACGGCGGCCGCAAGGTGGTCATGGACGTGGGAGCCGCCGAGGAGGCACTGGCCTACATCCGCCGGATGAGCGCCGAGAAGCTGGTCCCCTCCGGCATCGACTACACCAGCGCCCTCACCCTGCTGACCTCCGGAAAGGCGGGCTTCCTGATGGACGGGGAGTGGCAGCTTCCCGCCGTGCGGGACGCCGTCAAGGAGGACTTCGGCATGCGCACCTTCCCGCGCATCTTCCGCGACGCCCCCTACGCGTGCGCAGCCGACTCGCACGCCTTCATCCTGCCCGCCGCCCCCTCCGAGAAGGCCCAACGGGCCGAGCAGGCACTGGACTTCACCCGCGCCATGCTCGACTCCAGTCTCGACTGGGCCAAGGGCGGACACATCCCCGCGTGGGAACCCACGGCACGCTCCGACGCCTACGGCGACCTGCAGCCGCAGGCCGACTACGCCTCCGCGGCGGACGGCGCCGCCTACGATCCGGCGGCCTGGTACGCGGGCGCGGACAGCATCCTCTACCGGCGGTGCGCCGGCGTCATCGCCTCCGTACTGGGCGGGCGTACCCGTCCGGGTGCGGCCGCGGACGCCATGCTCGGTGCCGTACGGGAACTGGCGAAGATGGAGGCCCCCGTATGAGCACCGCGACCGGTCCGCGCACCACCACAGGCGGCCGCTGGACGGCGTCCGGCATGCTGCTGCCCTTCGGGGCGTTCTACGTGGTCTTCCTGCTGGGCCCGCTCGTCTACACCGCCGTCGCGGGCTTCTTCAACGGAAGCCTGGTCAAGGGCGGGCTGGGAAGCTGGGTCGGCCTGGAGAACTACTCGGAGGCGCTCGGCTCCGCCGAGTTCTGGTCCAGCCTCGGCAACACGCTGTGGTTCACAGTGCTGACGACGGTGCCGCTGATCGTCCTGGCGCTGGTCCTGGCCCTGATGACGGACCGCTTCTCACGCGGCAAGTGGTTCTTCCGGCTCGCCTTCTTCGCGCCCTTCATGCTGCCCTCCTCCGTCATCTCGCTGCTGTTCATGTGGATCTACGCGGACGAGATCGGGCTGGCGCAGGCCACCGTCAAGTGGTTCGGCGTCCAGACCCCGCCCTCCTGGCTGGGCGATCCGGACTGGGCGATGATCTCCATCGCGGCGGCGACCGTCTGGTGGACCGTCGGCTTCAACTTCGTCATCTACCTGGCCGCGCTGCAGGAGATACCCCGCGAAGTGCACGAGGCCGCCGCGATCGACGGGGCAGGGCCGTGGCAGCGGCTGCGGCTCGTGGTCGTCCCGATGCTGGGGCGGGCGACGACGCTGGTGGCGGTGCTCCAACTCGTCGCGTCGCTCAAGGTCTTCGACCAGATCTACATGATGACCAACGGCGGTCCCGAGGACTCCACCAGGCCCTCGCTGCTGTACGTCTACCAGACCGGATTCACCGACAGCCGGGTCGGATACGCCTCGACGGTCTCCCTGCTGCTGTTCGTCATCATCCTGCTGATCTCACTCGTCTGGTTCGCCCTGATCCGGCGCACCGAGAAGGAGGCCTGAGCACGATGGCCACCCTCACCCCTGCCGCATCCGGCACCCCTGAAGCGGCCCACGGCGGAACGGGCGGCGGGCGCGGAGGACACGGCGCCGCCGGACGCCGGGGCGTCGACTCCGAGCGGCTCTTCAACCGCGTCACGCTCGGCGCGCTCATCGCCCTCGCCCTGCTGTGGCTGGCACCTCTCGCGTGGGCGGGCGCCACGTCCGTCCGGCCGCCGGGAGAGCTGGCGACGAATCCGACGTCCTGGCTCGCGGACGATCCGACGCTCTCCAACTACCGCGAGGTCCTCGCCGCGGGCCGCATCCCGTACTGGTACCTGAACAGCTTCATCACCGCGGCGCTGACGACGCTGCTCAGCGTGTGCACGGCCTCGCTGGCGGCCTTCGCCCTGTCGCGGCTGCGATTCCGCCACCGCCGCCCGGTCTTCCTGGCCATCCTCGCCGGCGTCATGATCCCGCCGCAGCTGCTGATGATTCCGCACTTCCTGACGCTGCAGGCCACGGGCATGCTGAACACCTACTGGGCGGTGATCCTTCCGCAGGTCCCCAACGTCGTCGCCGTCTTCGTCTTCAAGCAGTTCTTCGACGGGATCCCCACCGAACTGACGGACGCCGCACGGGCGGACGGCGCGAGCTGGCTGCGAATCTACCGGCAGATCGTGATGCCCCTCTCGCGGCCTGCGATCTCCGCCGTGACGATCTTCGTCTTCGTCTGGACCTGGAACAACTTCCTCTGGCCGCTCCTGGCCGTCACGGATCCGCAGATGATGACCCTCCCGGTGGGCCTCGTCTCCGTACAGGACGCCTTCGGGCTGCCGCAGGCGCAGCTGATGGCCTCCGCGGTCCTGGGAGCTCTCCCGCTGCTGACCGTCTTCCTCTTCTTCCAGCGGCGGATCGTCGAAGGCATCGCGGGCACCGGCCTGAAGTGACAGCCGGTACCGGGCACTCCCGGAGACGCACCGCGACCCCGCGCCCGAGCACGCCCGCGCACGCCCCCGACCGGCCCGCAACCGCCCCCGACTGCCCGCAACCGCGTCCAGGACCGTGACCGCGTCCGCACGAGCACGCCCGAGCACCAAGAGAGGCACGCACCGCATGACCGACCAGCCCGCCGCCACCGCCCGAGTCACCATCGACCCCGACTTCGGCCTCGGCACCGTCGACCCCCGCCTGTACGGGACGTTCGTGGAGCACATGGGCCGCTGCGTGTACACGGGCATCTACGAGCCGGCCCACTCCACCGCCGACGCGCACGGCTTCCGCGGTGACGTGGCCGAACTCGTACGGGAGCTCGGCACAGGTCTCGTCCGCTACCCCGGCGGCAACTTCGTCTCCGGTTACCACTGGGAGGACGGCGTCGGCCCCGCCGATTCCCGCCCCCGCCGTCTCGACCTGGCCTGGCGCAGCATCGAGACGAACCAGGTCGGCACGGACGAGTTCCTCGGCTGGGCACGCCGCCAGGGCGTCGAGCCGATGATGGCCGTCAACCTGGGCACCCGCGGCATCGACGCGGCCCGCGCCCTCGTCGAGTACTGCAACATCCCCGGCGGTACTGCCTGGTCGGACCTGCGGGTGCGGCACGGCGCCCGCGACCCGCACGACGTGAAGCTGTGGTGCCTGGGCAACGAGATGGACGGGCCCTGGCAGACGGGCCACACCACGGCCGTCGAGTACGGCCGGCTCGCCGCACAGGCCGGCAAGGCGATGCGCCAGGTCGACCCCTCGATCGAACTGGTGGCGTGCGGAAGTTCCAACGCGGAGATGCCCACCTTCGGCGAGTGGGAGCGCGAGGTGCTGCACGAGACCTACGACGAGGTCGACTACCTCTCCCTGCACGCCTACTACGAGGAGAAGGACGGCGACAGGGCCGGCTTCCTCGCCAGCGGTGCCCAGATGGACGCCTACATCTCGGACATCGTCGCCACCGCCGACCACGTACGGGCCGTGCGCCGCAGCCGTAAGCGGATGAAGCTCTCGTTCGACGAGTGGAACGTCTGGTACCAGTCCCGCTTCCCGGGCGAGCGCGCCCTGCCGCTGGAGGAGACGCCGCGGCTGATCGAGGACACCTACAGCGTCACCGACGCGGCGGTCGTGGGCTCCCTGCTGATGACACTGCTGCGGCACGCGGACCGGGTGGCGATCGCCTGTCTGGCGCAGCTGGTCAACGTCATCGGCCCGATCCGCTCGGAACCCGGCGGCCCTTCATGGCGGCAGACGACCTTCCACCCCTTCGCGCTCACCGCGAAGTACGCGCGGGGGACCGTGCTGCGCACCGAGGTCTCCGGGCCGTTGATCGAGACCCGCCAGTACGGGCCCGTGGACGCCCTGGACACGGCCACGACGCTCGACCCGGAGACGGGCGCGCTGACCGTGCTGGCGGTCAACCGCGGCCAGGAGCACGACCTGGGCCTGCGCGCGGCCCTGCGCGGCTTCGCCTCCCGGTACCGCGTCGTGGAGCACCTGATGATCGCGGACGCCGACCCGGACGCGGCGAACACAGAGGAGAACCCGGACCGCGTCACACCCCGGCCCGTACGCGAGACCCGCGTCACCGGCGACGGCGAGCTGGAGGCCGTGCTGCCCCCCGTGTCGTGGAGCGTCATCAGGCTGGCCCCGGAGGACCGGGCGTGACGCCGGACGCCTGACGATCGGCGCGGAGGGGCGCCTGCCCGCGAGCTCCTGGCGCTCGCGGGCAGGCGCCGCTCGTGCCGCAGGTCACCGGGCCCGCCCGCCGGGACGGCCCGTTATCAGGGCGGAAGTCCCCGGCGGCAGTGACACGACGGGGTCACTCGGGTGGTATTACACCTCGTACATGTGTGATTACGCTCAGACACGGCATTACGTACGTATGACGCCTCGATCACGCACCACCTCGCGACGAATATTCCTGGGCGGGGTGCTCCTTGCGGGCGCCGGCGCCGCACACTCCGGAACCTCCTTCGCCCAGGGGTCCGGAGCCGACGCGAAGGGCGCCGCCAGGCGGGCCGCACACCGCGGCGCCATACGCCCGCGGTCGTACCGCCTGCAGCCCGAGACGGGCTCGGTGACGCCCACGCTCCGCGCGACCACATCGGTCACCTACACGCTGGAGGCCGCCGAAGGCCGCCGAATAGCCCTGACCTTCGACGACGGCCCCGACCCCGTCTACACCCCCCAGATCCTGGACGTGCTGCGCCGCTACCGGGTGCCCGCCACGTTCTGCGTGCTCGGCGAGAACGCCGTGGCCGAACCCGGGCTGCTGCAGGCCATCGCCGACGGCGGCCATCTGATAGCGAACCACTCGTGGAGCCACCCGGCGCTGCCCAGGCTGAGCACCGCGAAGGCCCGCAGGGAACTCGCCCGGACGAGCGAGCTCATCGAGAACACCGTCGGCAGCCCGCCGGTGTGGGCCCGCGCCCCCTTCGGCTACTGGGACGAGGAGACGCTTGAGTTGTCCGCAGCCCTCGGCATGAGCCCGCTGGGATGGTCCGTCGACACCGGGGACTGGCAGCAGCCCGGCGTATCGAAGATCGTCTCGACGGTCCTGGACAACGTGCAGGCCGGGGCGATCATCCTCTCCCACGACGGGGGAGCCGACGCGGCCCAGACCGTCGCCGCACTCCACGGCTACCTTCCGCAACTGCTCGACGCAGGCTGGAGACCCTCACTGCCGCCGGCCGACGGGCCCCTGGGCGCGTACCGGGGAGCCTCGGCCGCCGGAACAGCCGGGGGGTCGGGCGACCGCATGCGTCCCGCTGTCAGGTGAGAGCCCGGGGGAGGGCCGCCTGCCACAGCGGCCCTCCCCCGGCCCGCCTCCGACAAGGGGCCGGGGAAGACCGGCCGGACATGCCCTAACCGAACAGGCCCGGCAGTGTGGCCTCGTGCGCCGTCCGGAGTTCGTTCAGCGGAATGCTGAACTCGCCCTGTACCTCGACGGCGTCCCCGTCGACCACACCGATGCGGGCGGCGGGCAGCCCGCGCGCCGAGCACATGTCGTTGAGGCGGACCTCCTCGCTCCGCGGGACCGCCACCAGCGCCCGTCCCTGCGACTCCGAGAAGAGGAAGACGAAAGGCGAGAGGCCGTCCGGCACCACCACCCGGGCTCCCTTGCCGCCCTTCAGGCAGGACTCCGCGAGGGCCTGGATCAGACCGCCGTCGCTCAAGTCGTGCGCGGCGTCGATCATGCCGTCCCGGGAGGCGGAGATGAGGATCTCCGCGAGGAGCCGTTCCCGTTCCAGGTCGACGGCGGGCGGCAGGCCGCCGAGGTGGCCGTGGGCGACCTGCGACCAGGCCGAGCCGCCGAGCTCCTCCTTCGTCTCACCCAGCAGGTAGAGCAGGTGTCCCTCGTCGGCGAAGGCGATGGGCGTACGGCGGTTCACGTCGTCGATGACGCCCAGGACCCCCACCACCGGGGTCGGATGGATCGCGGCGTCGCCCGTCTGGTTGTAGAGGGAGACGTTGCCGCCGGTGACCGGGGTGCCGAGCTCCAGGCAGGCGTCGGCGAGACCGCGGCAGGCCTCGGCGAACTGCCACATGGCCGCCGGATCCTCGGGCGAGCCGAAGTTGAGGCAGTCGGTGACGGCGAGGGGACGGGCACCCGTGGCGGCGACGTTGCGGTAGGACTCGGCCAGCGCGAGCTGCGCTCCCGCGTACGGGTCGAGCTTGGCGTAGCGGCCGTTCCCGTCGGTGGCGACGGCGACCCCGAGGCCCGTCTCGTCGTCGACGCGGATCATGCCGCCGTCCTCCGGCTGCGCCAGCACCGTGTTGCCGAGGACGTAGCGGTCGTACTGATCGGTGATCCAGGACTTGGCGGCCTGGTTCGGCGACGAGATCAACGCGAGCGCCGCCGCCCGGAGTTCGTCACCGGTCGCGGGGCGGGGCAGGGCCGCGGCGTCGTCGGCCTGCAGCTCGTCCTGCCAGGACGGACGCTCGTAGGGCCGGTGGTAGACCGGGCCTTCGTGGGCGACGGTGCGGGGCGGCACGTCGACGATCTGCTCGCCGTGCCAGTAGATCTCCAGCCGGTCGCCCTCGGTGACCTCACCGATCACCGTCGCGATGACGTCCCACTTCTCGCAGATCTCCAGGAAGCGGTCGACCTTGTCCGGTTCGACGACGGCGCACATCCGCTCCTGCGACTCGCTCATCAGGATCTCCTCCGGGGAGAGCGAGGAGTCGCGCAGCGGAACCGTGTCCAGCTCCACGCGCATGCCGCCGCTTCCGGCGCTGGCCAGTTCGGAGGTGGCGCAGGAGAGGCCCGCTCCGCCCAGGTCCTGGATTCCCGCGACGAGCCGCTCCCGGAAGATCTCCAGGGTGCACTCGATGAGCAGCTTCTCCTGGAAGGGGTCGCCGACCTGGACCGCGGGGCGCTTGGCGGGCCCTTCCTCGTCGAAGGTCTCGGACGCGAGGACGGAGACGCCGCCGATGCCGTCCCCACCCGTGCGGGCGCCGTAGAGGACGACCTTGTTGCCGGTGCCGGACGCCTGCGCGAGGTGGATGTCCTCGTGCTTCATCACACCCACACACAAAGCGTTGACCAGCGGGTTTCCCTGGTAGCAGGAGTCGAAGACGGCTTCACCGCCGATGTTCGGCAGACCGAGGCAGTTGCCGTAGCCGCCGATGCCCGCGACGACGCCGGGCAGCACCCGCCTGGTGTCGGGGTGCTCGGCTGCGCCGAAGCGCAGCGGATCCATGACGGCGACGGGACGCGCACCCATGGCGAGGATGTCCCGGACGATGCCGCCGATGCCGGTGGCCGCGCCCTGGTAGGGCTCGACGTAGCTGGGGTGGTTGTGCGACTCGACCTTGAAGGTGACCGCGTAGTCCTGGCCGATGTCGACGACCCCGGCGTTCTCGCCGATGCCGACGAGCAGCGCGTCGGACTCGGGGGCCTTCTCCCCGAACTGCTTCAGATGCACCTTGCTGCTCTTGTACGAGCAGTGCTCCGACCACATGACCGAGTACATGGCCAGCTCGGCCCCCGTGGGGCGGCGGCCGAGGATGTCGCGGATGCGCGCGTACTCGTCCTCCTTGAGGCCGAGTTCGGCCCACGGCTGGTCCGTCCCGGGAGTGCCGGCGGCGTGCTCGACGGTGTCGAGAGCGGGGCGCTGTGCGGGTGTCGTGCGCGTCATGCAGTGACCAGCTTCTTGAGTACCGAGGTGAAGAAGCCCAGCCCGTCGGTCGTCGGACCGGTCAGGGTCTCGACGGCGTGCTCGGGGTGCGGCATGAGGCCGACCACGTTCCCGGCCTCGTTGGTGATGCCCGCGATGTCGCGGCGGGAGCCGTTGGGGTTGCCGCCGACGTAGCGGAAGACGACGCGGCCTTCGGCCTCCAGGGCGTCCAGCGTGCGCTCGTCCGCGACGTAGCCGCCCTCGCCGTTCTTGAGCGGGACGGTGATCTCCTGCCCCGGCCCGTAGTCGCCCGTCCAGGCGGTGTCCGTACGCTCCACGCGCAGCTGCTGGTCGCGGCAGACGAAGTGCAGGTGGTCGTTGCGGGTCAGTGCACCGGGCAGCAGATGCGACTCGCAGAGCACCTGGAAACCGTTGCAGATGCCGAGGACCGGCATTCCGGCGCGTGCCTGCTCCAGCAGGGGCTCCATCACCGGGGAGAAGCGGGCGATGGCGCCGCAGCGCAGGTAGTCCCCGTAGGAGAAGCCGCCGGGAAGCACGACGGCGTCCACCTGGCGCAGGTCCTTCTCGCGGTGCCACAGCGCCACGGGTTCGCCGCCGGCGAGACGGACGGCCCGATGGGCGTCCCTGTCGTCGAGCGAACCGGGAAAGGTGACGACACCGATTCGGCCGAGTCCGCCGGTCACGCCGCGGCTCCCTGCGCGGCCCCGGAACCGCCGCCGGAGGTGCCGTCGCTCTCGACGCGGACGGTGAAGTTCTCGATCACGGTGTTCGCCAGGAACGTCTCCGCCAGTTCGTGGACACGGGACAGCGCCTCGTCGGTGACGGGCTCCGCCACCTCCAGTTCGAAACGCTTGCCCTGACGGACGTCGGCGATGCCCTCGAAACCGAGACGGGGCAGTGCGCGCTGCACCGCCTGTCCCTGCGGATCGAGGATCTCCGGCTTCAGCATGACGTCGACTACGACGCGAGCCACAGGTACTCCCGGTGATGGTGGTGGTGCTCGAGGCCGGCACGGGTGCGTGATGCCTCATGCCTCTGTGCGTACCGGCGCCCCCGCCGCACGTCGAACAACGTTCAGACGACGCCGGACAACGTCAACAACGCGGTGACGCCTCCGCAAGCGTACCGGTCCCGAGATTCTACGCGCGTTGATATGGGGCACCTACAGCTTTCCGGTCACCTCGCCGTTCCGGGCGGACGAGTCGCAGCTCTGGGAAAAAAGCAGTGAAAAAAGTATGGTCGCGATTGCGGTCTGACACGCGAGTCGAAATACTCTCGCTTCACATTGCAAAGCATGCCGCTGTACAAAAGATAAAGACACCGACCCCAATCCTTCGGACCACTTACGTTCTCCCCGGGGGCTCCACATGCAGTCCCCGGAGAAGAGTCGAGTGATCCTTTTCGCGATCCTGATGGAAGGTCCGATATCCGTGGCGCAACGCGTAGTGGTGACACTCTCCGACGACCTCGACGGCGGGGAAGCGTCGGAAACGGTCTCCTTCGGACTCGACGGGAAGTCGTACGAGGTCGACCTCAACCTCGACAACGCGAAGAAACTGCGGGAAGACCTCGCCCGTTTTGTGGAGGCCGGCCGCAAGCGGGCCAAATCGGGCAAGACCTACCACCGCACCTCCGTGGCCCCCGACCCCCGCGCGGTACGGGCCTGGGCCGAATCGAACGGCTTCGAGGTGCCGGCCCGCGGCCGCATCCCCAAGAAGATCTACGACGCCTTCAACGCGTCCCGCTGACCCCCCGCCCGGCCCGTCGGACGGGCCGGGCGGCCCGACTTGCCATGCACCCCGGGTGATCCGCTAGAGTCTGGCGCACCGCGAAGGGAAACCTTCCGGACCACGCGGGTGTAGCTCAGTAGTAGAGCGCCCCCTTTCCAAGGGGGAGGCGCAGTGTGCGATTCCTGTCACCCGCTCTTTCCTTCACCGGCACCGGTACCCATCGGGTACAGTGAAGGACGCACCACTCGGTGAAGGCCGGGTGGAGGCATGCGGACGTAGCTCAGTTGGTAGAGCGCAACCTTGCCAAGGTTGAGGTCGCGAGTTCGAGCCTCGTCGTCCGCTCCAGTCAATGAATAGGCCCCGGTTCTCACCGGGGCCTATTCGTCTTCCTGTCCCTTCCGGTTCGGTTCCGGTCCGGGTTCCGGTCCTCCGGTTTCGCGGAGTCGTCCCGCACTGTCCTTTGTGCGAAGCGCATGGCGCTCGCATGACGTTCGTCATCCGCACTTGTGACAGCGAACACTCCCCAGGACCCGGCCCGGACGGAAGGATGAGGGCATGGATGCGATCGAGGTCGAAGGACTCAAACGGCGATACTCAAAGGGGTTCGAAGCCGTACGCGGGGTCTCCTTCTCCGTCCGGGAAGGTGAGATCTTCGCGCTGCTGGGGACGAACGGTGCAGGCAAGACCTCCACGGTCGAGCTGCTGGAAGGGCTGGCGAAGCCGAGTGAGGGAAAGGTCCGCGTGCTCGGATTCGACCCCTACTCCGAGCGTCGTGCCGTGCGGCCGCGCACGGGCGTGATGCTCCAGGAGGGCGGCTTCCCCTCCGAGTTGACCGTCACCGAGACGGTACGGATGTGGGCGGGCTGCACGAGCGACGCGCGCCCCATCGAGGACGCACTGGCCCAGGTGGGACTCTCGGGCCGGCGCGCGGACGTACGCGTGAAGCAGCTCTCCGGCGGTGAACGCAGGCGCCTGGACCTGGCGATGGCTCTCATCGGACGTCCCGAGGTGCTCTTCCTGGACGAGCCGACCACCGGCATGGACCCGGAAGGGCGCCGGGACACCTGGGAGTTGGTGCGCGAACTGCGTACCGCGGGCACGACCGTGCTGCTGACCACGCACTACCTGGAGGAGGCCGAGGCTCTGGCCGACCGGCTCGCCATCATGCGCGCCGGCCGCATCGTCACCACCGGGACGCACGAACAGGTCGTCGCGGAACGGCCGTCCCGCATCCGCTTCTCGCTGCCGGACGGCCTCACGATGGCCGCGCTGCCGCCCACGCTGTCGCCCGCCGAGGTGAGCGGGAACCGGGTCGAGATCCGTACCCCCAGCCTGCAGAGCGAGCTCACCGACCTGCTGATGTGGGCCCGTCAGAGCGGTGTCGAACTGCAGAACCTTCACGCGCGCACCGCGACGCTCGAGGAGGTCTTCCTCGAGATCGCCCAGGAGCCGGACGAGGACGACGCGGCGCCGGGCGGACCCGGCAGCCAGGCAGGCGACGGCGGAGCCACGCCGGAGCAGAAGGAGGTGGAGCGGGTATGACCGCGACACAGGCCGCCCCGGTGAACGCGCCGGGCAACAAGATGAACACCTCGTCGGCGACCCGCCGGATGAGCGCGCTCGGCCGGGCCGAACTGACGCTGCTGTTCCGCAACAAGGCGGCACTCTTCATCGCCCTCGCCACCCCGATCCTGCTGACGCTCCTGATGCGTCAGACGGCCAGCGGCATGAACCTGGAGGGCACGGGCCTCTCGCTGGGCACGGTGCTGGTCCCCGGCTCCATCGGATACGTGCTGATCTTCGCCGTGTACGCCAACCTGACAGGCGCGTACGTGACCCGGCGCGAGGAACTGGTCCTCAAGCGGCTCCGTACCGGTGAGGCGAGCGACAGCGAGATCCTGGCGGGCGCGGCGCTGCCGTCCGTCGTTTTGGGTGTGCTGCAGTGCGTGCTGCTGCTCGTCGGCGGTGCCGCCCTGATGGATCTCGGTGCTCCCGATCGTCCCGAACTCGTCGCCGCGGGTGTGATCCTGGGCATGGCGATGATGGTCGGGCTGGCCGCCGTCTCCGCGGCGTTCACGCGCACGACGGAGGCGTCGCAGATCACGACCTTCCCTGTGATCGCGATCTCCGCGGTGGGCTCGGGCATCGTGATCCCGCTCGACGTCTTTCCCGACACCCTCGCCGACATCTGTTCGCTGCTGCCCGTCTCTCCGGTCATGGAGCTGGTGCGCGGCGGCTGGGCGGGCACACTGGACGGCCAGGAGGCGCTGAAGGCGCTGGGTGTCGCGGTGTTGTGGATCGTGCTGTCGGTGTTGGCTGTACGCCGGTGGTTCCCGTGGGAGCCCAGGCGATAGACGGACGAGGCGGAGCTCCGGAAGGCGCTCCGGTGAGGAGAGCCAGCACGGTGATCCGCTGGTGGGTGAACCCCAGATACCGCCGGTGGCAGGAGCGCAGCAGCACCGAGCAGGTCGAGGCGTCGACGCGGTGGATGCTCATCGCGTACGCGTGGGCGATGCTGGTCGGCTTCGTCGTACAGCTGCTGCCCAACACGGGCCCCGGTCGCCTGCCGTTCTCCATCGCCTGCGCGGTACTCGCGATGGGCCTGGTGCAGTGCCTGCTGTGTACAGGGCTCCTGCACCAGGCCCTCGACAGCTATCTGGGTACGCGCGCCCTGCCCTGGGCGCGGTTCGGAGTGCCGACCGGGCTGCTGGGGGCCATAACCGCCCTGACGGTGGTGCTGGTCGCTCTCGACGCCGTCGAGGGCGGAGTGACCATCGGCCTGGCGCTGTACGGGGCCCTCGCGCCCTTCGCCGTGACGTTCGGCATCACACTGCCGCGCCGGACCGCGGCCCTGGCGCTGTGCGGCTACGTCCTCGTCACCGCGGGCTCCCTGGCCGTCGCCGGGCTGCCCTGGACGAACGTGCTGGCGGCGGCAGCCGTACTGGCGGTCGGCGGCCTCATCTCCGTTTTCACGGGCCGCTCCTCCGCCTGGTACATCGCCGTCATCCGGGAGTTGGAGGAGGCGCGCGGCGTGCAGGCGAGGCTGGCGGTCGCCGAGGAACGGCTGCGCTTCAGCCGGGACCTGCACGACGTGATGGGCCGGAACCTCTCCGCGATCGCGCTCAAGAGCGAACTGGCGGTGCAGCTGGTGCGGCGGGGAGCACCGGCGGACGCCTCCGTCGAGCAGATGTCGGAGGTGCAGGGCATCGCCCGCGATTCGCAGTCCGAAGTACGCGCGGTGGTGCGCGGCTACCGTGACGCGGACCTCTCCACCGAACTCGCAGGCGCCCGGGGCATCCTGCGTGCCGCCGGAGTCGACTGCCGCGCGGAGAGCGACGACGCTCCGCTGCCGGGTCCGGTGCAGGCCGCGCTCGGCTGGGTCGTACGCGAGGGCGCCACGAACGTGCTGCGGCACGCGGACGCGACCTGGTGCACGGTGTGGGTGGGCTCGGACACAGCGGAGGACAAGGCGCTGCTGGTGATGGAGAACGACGGTGTGCACGCCGGCGTACGCGACACGGAAGGCGGACGTACCGGGTCGGGGCTGGCGGGACTGCGCGAACGTCTCGCCGGTGTCGGCGGCACCTTGCGTTCCGCAGGGGACAGCAAGAAGGGTACGTTCCGACTGACGGCGGAGGTCCCGATCGGCAGCCGCGCGGACGACGGCCGGGGCGCGGGCGGGAAGGAACCAACAGAGTGAGCGCGGTGGATCTGCCGGAGCCCGGCTCCGACGGGGAGAGCGTGGCAGGAGGCGACACGCCTCCCATCCGCGTGCTTCTCGCCGACGACGAGCATCTGATCCGCGGTGCGCTGGCCGCTCTGCTCGCGCTGGAGGGGGACCTCACCATCGTCGCCGAGGCGGCGTCCGGTCCCGAGGCGGTGGCGATGGCCCGTGCGCACGAACCGGACGTCGCGGTGCTCGACCTGCAGATGCCCGGGGCGGATGGTGTGAAGGTCGCGACGCAGCTGCGTGACTCACTGCCTTCCTGCAGGAATATGATCGTCACCAGCCATGCGCGGCCCGGCCATCTCAAGAGGGCGCTCGCTGCCGGCGTACGCGGCTTCGTACCGAAGACCGCGTCGGCACAGCAGCTCGCGGAGATCATCAGGGCGGTTCACAAGGGAGTCCGCTACGTCGACCCGGAGTTGGCGGCGGACGCGATCAGCGCCGGCGACTCGCCGCTGACGGCCCGCGAAGCGGAACTGCTCGGCCTGGCTGCGGACGGCGCACCGGTCGCGGAGATCGCGGAGCGGGCTTCGCTCACGGCGGGTACGGTCCGCAACTACCTCTCGGCGGCCACCGCCAAGCTGGGTGCCGAGAACAGGCACGCGGCCGCGCGCATCGCCCGGGAGCGCGGCTGGCTGTAACGGCACAGGACGGTACGCACCGTGCACTGCGGGGACGAATTCGGACGAGTTCGAACCGCTGGGTCGAAGAGGGCGCAACCACTGCGGACTCGGATATCCCTCGCTATCCCTGAATATCCCTTGCAGCACCTGGTGCCAATTCCAAGATTTTGAGGTTTACTTGAGCTTACAGCTCAGGGAACTGGAAATCGCTCACTGCCCAGTAACAGACTGGTCCAGTCCTTTACCTTCCGTGGCATGAAGCTGTCGCCTTGCCTTGCAACAAACTGTCACGGATTCCTCTTCTGCGGCCCACCCCCGTGCTGGCATCTTCATCCCTGCGGAAGCGAGCCAGGCATTCACGGAGAGGTAAGCGTGCGCACAAATGCCCGCTTCGCTGCAGTTTACGGTGACGACCGAAAGCTCACCGAACGGGGGAAATGGTGCCCGATGACCACCCCGGGCCTTCCTGGCTTCGACCACTTTCGCGAACCACAGCCAGCCATGTCTTACACGCACAGGAGGAATTCCATGCTGGAAGCGAAGCTGAACCTTCAGATTCAGGACGAGCTCCACGAGGGCCACGACGGTGAGATCGCGGAAGAGGCCACCCCGGTTCTCGCCACCCCCGCCCTCGCCGGTGCCTTCGTCGGCGGCGCGGCCGTCGTGACCGGCGCCTACGCGGCCGGCAAGGCTGTCGGCTGACGATCGCCCCACTCCCGGCCGAATTCCTGACCTGAGGCCGGATTCTTCGCAAGACATCGACCAGAAACAGGAGTGTGCGCATGAACGACATCACTTCGCGCATCAACGAGTCGGCTGAGCTCGCTGCCGTCGACGCCGAGGGTGCCATCTTCGCGGACAACACCCCCGTGCTCGCCACCCCGGGTGCGTTCCTGGGCGGCGTCGCCATCGCTTCGGCGACGGTTGCGGCCTTCGAGGCGGGCCAGGGCTGACTCTCAGCCTCCTCCTCACTCACGCCGTCATGTAGTACCCCCTTCTGCAGGGCAGCGTGAAATCGGGGACTCTCCTCCCGGTCGGCCGGCTGCAAGAAACCGGCCGACCGGATCCCCCGTTATCCGGTTCTTTCAATTTTTGACCACCCTGTTTATTGCCATATTTGCCGCACCACGCCTCTTGCCAAATCCCCCACATTTCCGACCACCCCCCCGCACCCGGGACACCGGCACCGAGGAGACCGACGTGAAATCGCTTGCCAAAAAGCTGACCTCGACATTTCTCGGGCCGGTCCCGATCTCCCGTGACCGTACGCTCGCAATCTCCGAGCGCCTCACGGCTGTCACGTCACTCACCTCCAGCATCGAATACATAACCCACCAGCGGCAGATCCGCCGCGGCGGGCTCAACGACTGGACGATCGCTCGCGGGATGCACGCCGCTTCGACCCGTCCCACGCGGCGCATCCTGGACGCCGTCGGCCACCCCCGCACGACGCAGGCCCTGCACATCGCCCGTATCGCGGCGGGTGCGGCGCTCCTCGCGCCCGGCAACGCCCGCTGGCGGGGGGCCGCGAACATGTTCCTCGGGCTCAGCAACGCCGCCCTCTACCCGCGCCACCGCTACGGCACGGACGGCTCGGACCAGGTGTCGTCGTTCGTGCAGACGGCCGCCGGGATGGCCCGGCTGTCGACCCAACCCGCGGTGCAGGACGCCCTGTTGTGGTACGTGGCGCTCCAGGCGAACCTCTCCTACCTCGTCTCCGGCTGGGTGAAGCTGCTGGGGCAGCCGTGGCGGGACGGTTCCGCGCTCAACGGCATCATGCGCACCCGTACGTACGGGCACGAAGGTCTGTGGAAGCTCACCAACCGCTACCCGGTGCCCTCCCGCTACCTCGCACACGGCGTGCTCGCGCTGGAGTGCCTCTTCCCGGTGGCGTACCTCAAGGGCGGTGCGCTCGCCCGTCCCATCATGGCCAGTGCGGCGGCGTTCCACGTGGCCAACGGCTACTTCATGGGCCTGGGCCGCTTCATCACGGCCTTCGAGGCGATGCACCCCATGGTCGCGTACACCAGCGCACCCAAGTCGCACCCCGCGGTGGCCGGCCGGGACGACCGCGCTCTGACCGCCACGGCGTCGATGGCGGCCATCGGCATCACGGTGGCGGGCTTCCTCGCCGCGATGCGCCGGATGCGGGCGACCGACCCCTGGCCGCACGGCCGCGTGCTCACCACCCGCCACGGCAACGAACTGCACTACAACGAGCGGGTGTCGGAGAACGAGAAGGCGCCCGTCCTCGTCTTCGGAACCGGCATGACCTCCACCGCCGAGCACTTCGGCTGGATCACGGAGAAGCTGGTCGAGGAGAGCGACTACGGCATCATCACCTACAGCCGCGCCGGATACGGCCCCAGCAAGCACCGCAGCGCCGGTCCGTACACCCTCCAGGAGTCGGTGGACGACCTGGTGGACCTGGTCGACGGGGCCGTGGACGAGGGCCGGGACGTCTACCTCGTCGGCCACTCGCTCGGCGGTGAACTCGCCCGCCGTGCCGCACAGGAACTGGGCGACCGGATCAACGGTGTGATCTACCTGGACAGTTCACACCCGGAGGAGCTGAACCGTTCCAAGCAGCAGAAGGAATCGGCGGAGCGCCTCAAGGACGGCCTGAACATGTTCACGCGCAGCCTGCGTGCGGGCATGGGCGCGATGCTCGTACGCCCCCGCTGGGTGCACAACCTGCCCGCGGAGGTCCGCAGCCGCGCCTTCGCCCAGTACGCGGACAGCCGCCTCTGGCGGGCCGGGATGCGCGAATGGGACGCGACCGAGCGGGACTTCAAGGCGTTCGAGGGTGACCTTCCCCCGGTCGGCGGTCATGCCCTGGTGCTCTCGGCGCAGCGGACCGTCGACCGCGACCCGGAACAGCTGCTGATGCACAACGAACTGGCCGCCGCCCACCGCGGGAACGGACACATCGTCCGCAACTCGGTGCTCGAAGGCGCCGACCACGACACAATGCTCACCGACGCCCGGCTCGGCAGCGACGTGGGGCGCCGCATCCTCGACTTCCTCCGCGAGGTCGAAGCGCAGGAAGGAGGCGCCGGCCGCAGCGGGTCCGGCGCCGAGGGGAACAAGTCCGAGGAGGCACGATGACCAGCTCGCAGACTCCCGCATCGCTGGCCGGAACTCTGGTCCGTACGACGAGGGGAACCCGGTCGGTGCTCGCCCGCGCCTTCACCGGTCCGGGCGGCCTCACCCGTGCGGCCGGCGCCGCGGTGCTGCTGGGCACTCTCTCCGCGCAGCACCCGAATCCGCTCTTCAACAGGGCGCAGAAGATCGACATCTTCTCGGTGCTCTTCCCCAACTGGCGCTTCTTCGCGCCCACTCCGGCCCAGCACGACTACCACATCCTCTACCGGACCCTGAACCACGAGGGGGAGACCTCTCCCTGGAAGATGGTCGAGGTCATCGTCGGCCGCAAACTGCACCAGATGTTCTGGTTCCCGGGCCGGCGCCCCGAGAAGGCGATCTTCGACATCGTCACCGAGCTGATCACCCAGCTCGACAAGGGGTTCGGCGCGCTGAAGAAGCTGCCCTCCTACCGGATGCTGTGCGCGTTCCTCCGCCACCGCCTGCAAGAGGAGGGCGTGGCGGACGAGGTGAAGGGCTTCCAGTTCACTCTCGTGAGGGCCACCGGCTACGAGGAGAACGACCCCGAGGTCATCTTCGTCTCGCCCTACACCTCGATGGCCGCCGAGACCGGACCGGCCGCGACGGCACGCAGCTCCCGGCCCTCCTACGAGTCGCACATACGGGACGACTCCCGCGAGGAAGTGCCCGTACAGCCCGCCTGACACGGCACCGAATGTCCGTCCCGCGAACCTGCGGGGACGGGTGAACCACAACCGGATTCCCGAAAGGGGCCATATGTCCACCGCTTCGATCGTCATCGCCGTCATCGGCATCGTCATCGCCGGCTACCTCGCGCTGAACCTCGCCAAGAAGAAGAAGTAACCGCCGCCCCAACGAGACCGAGAGGAGGCACCGATGAGTTCCGTGGAGGACATAGGTTACGGACGCCAGTTCGGAGACTTCTACGACCGGATCTTCCCGAGCGGCGACTACACCGAGCCGACCGTACGGAAGCTCGCCTCGCTGCACCCACAGCCCGGCGAACGGGCCCTCGAACTCGGCGTCGGCACAGGGCGGGTGGCGATTCCGCTGGCCCAGCGTGCCTTCCCCGTCACAGGCGTCGACTCCTCGCCCGAGATGCTGGAGCAGCTCAGGACGAAGGCCAAGGACGCGGACGCGGATGTCGAGGCGGTGCACGGCGACATCCGGAACTACACCGACGACGCCAATTACGGGCTCGTCTACTGCGTCTGCGCCACCTTCTCGATGCTCCTGGACGCCGACGCGCAGCAGGCCACGATCCAGCACGCCGCCGACCGGGTCGCACCGGGCGGCACCCTCGTGGTGGAGACCTCCAACCCGGGCGGTGTACGGGCCCTGCACGAGGGCCAGCAGCGCACCTCGTACTTCATCCCGTATCCCGAGCCGAACACCGGACTGCTGACGTACTCCACCCTCCTCGAGAACAGTCTGTGGCACGCGTCGCACATCTGGTTCGAGGACGGCAAGTCGTCCGTCGGTTCCGAACTCGCGAGGCTGACGACGCCGGACGAGGTCGACGCGTACGCCCGTGCTGCCGGTCTGCAGCCGGCGGACCGCTGGGCGGACTGGAAGGAGACCCCCTGGCAAGAGGACTCCCCCATGTTCGTCAGCACCTACACCCGCAAATGAGGTGAGCGCCATGAGCACCCTGGAGGCGAACGCGAGCTCCAGGACTCTCCACGTGGAGAGTCAGGACGAGCGGATCGGACCGGCGCACGCGCGCAGGCGCGGCGGCGGGCCCGGTCCGGCCGCCGTGTGGTATCTCGCACGGCGCCACAGGGCGCTCCTGGCCACCGGGATCGTCGTCGGGCTGGTCGGCGTCACGGCGCAGCTCGCGCAGCCGTACGCGATCGGTGAACTGATCAAGCAGGCCGGGCAGAACAAGCCGCTGTCGGCGTCGATCATCCTTCTCGTCGCGCTGTTCTGCGTGGACGGAGGGTTCTCGGCGCTGCAGTCGTACCTCATCGGCAGGGCGGGCGAGAACATCGTCTACGACGTGCGGATGCTGCTCACGAGACGGCTCCTGCGCGTCGACCTGTCCGCGTACGGCAAGCAGCAGCAGGGCGACGTCCTCACCCGTACGGTCGCCGACACCTCACTGGCGAAGATCGCGCTTTCGCAGAGTCTCGCCCAACTCGTCATCAACGGCTTCACGGTCGCCGGTGGCGTCATCGTCATGTTCGTCATCGACGTGTGGATGATGCTGATCACCCTGGCCTGCCTCGGCATCGCCAGCGCGATCTCCCTGTTCCTGGCGCGCAGCGTGCGCCGCGCCGCGATGGTCAACCGTGAGGACACCAGCCAGTACGGCTCGGACGTGCAGCGCGTCCTGTCGGCCCTGCCCACGGTGAAGGCGTCCCGGGCGGAGGACCGCGAGACGCACCGGATAGGCCTGCTGGCCTGGAAGGCCCGCAACTCGGGCGTGCGCGTCAACGGGCTCAACGCGCTGTTCATGCCCGCCATGAACGTGGGGACGCAGGCGGCACTCGCCGTCGTCGTCGGGGTGGGCATGACGCGGGTGACCCGCGGCACGATGTCGATGGCGGACCTCACCGCGTTCGTGATGTACCTCTTCTACATGGTCTCCCCCCTGGTCCTGTTCTTCCTCGCCATCGGACAGTTCCAGCAGGGCCGCGCCGCCATCCGCAGGGTCGACGAGCTCACCGTCCTGCCGCAGGAGGGCGGCGTCCTGGACCGGATGCGGCACAAGTCACGGCCCGCGCCGGCCAAGAAGTCGCTGTCCGAGGACAAGGACGCCGTGGAGTTCCGCGACGTCCGCTTCCGCTACGGCAGCGCGGACGAGGGTGCGGAGACGCTCACGGACGTGTCCTTCTCGGTGGCGTCACGCGGGATGACGGCCATCGTCGGTCCGTCCGGAGCGGGCAAGACCACTCTCTTCCAGCTCGTCGAACGCTTCCACGCACTGGACGGCGGGAGCATCCTCATCGGCGGCAAGGACATCGAGACGATGCCGCTGAGCACGCTGCGGGGCCTGGTCGGTTACGTCCAGCAGGACACCGCGGCGATGCGCGGCACCGTACGCGAGAACGTGGTGTACGCCCAGCCGGAAGCCAGCGAGGAGCAGATCCGCGAGGTTCTCGAACTGGCCGGTCTCACCAAGGTCGTCGACGCGATGCCGGACGGCCTGGACACCGAGCTCGGCGACCAGGGGAGCGGCCTCTCCGGCGGCCAGCGCCAGCGCCTGTGCATCGCGCGCGCACTGCTTCAGAAACCCGCCGTGCTCCTCCTCGACGAGGCCACCTCCCACCTGGACTCCGACTCCGAACGTGAGTTCCGGGAGACGCTGAGCAAGGTCTCCTCGCGGTGTGCCGTCATCGCCATCGCGCACCGCATCTCGACCGTCGTCGACGCGGACAAGATCGTGGTCATGGCCGACGGACAGGTCCAGGCTTCGGGCAAGCACGAAGAACTGATGAAGCGGAACGCGCTGTACTACCGGCTGGCCAACTCCCAGCTGCAGGCAGCCCATTCCATGTCCCACACCCCGGAGGTGCCGCAGCCGGCCCATGCCGGCCCGGTGAGCGCCGCGGACGCGGCGGGGAACTCTCTGTGACACCCGACGTCGCCGTCGTGGGCACCGGCCCCAACGGGCTCGCCGCGGCGGTGACCATGGCACGGGCCGGGCTGAGGGTCGAACTGTACGAAGCCGCGGAGACCATCGGGGGCGGTCTGCGCGGCGAGGCCTGCTTCGACAGCGACGTCCGTCACGACGTGTGTTCCGCGGTGCACCCGATGGCCGCGGCCTCCCCCTTCTTCCGCGAGTTCCAGCTCCCGGAGCGGGGCGTGGAACTGCTCAACCCGCCTGTCGCCTACGCACATCCCCTGGACGACGGACGCGCGGGCCTGGCCTACGGCGACCTGGACACCACCTGCGAGGTGCTCGGCAAGGACGGGCCCGCCTGGCGGCGGCTGATGGCTCCGCTCCTCGAACACAGCGCCGGCCTGGTGGAGTTCTTCATGAGCGGCCAGCGGTCCGTGCCGCGGGACCTGCTCGCACCGCTGCTGCTGGCCGCGCGGCTGCCCGCGCACGGCACGCGGCTCGGCGCACGGACCGGCTCGCCCGGCAGCCGCCTCCTCGGCGGCTTCACCGAGGAGGTCGCGCCGGCGCTGCTGACCGGTGTGGCCGCGCACGCGGTGGGCAAGCTGCCCAGTCTCGCGTCCGCTTCGGTGGCGATGCTGCTGGGACACCTCGCGCACGGTACGGGCTGGCCCCTGCCCCGCGGCGGCAGTGAGCGCATCGCCGAGGTCATGGCGGACGACATCCGCGCGCACGGCGGGACGTTCCACACCTCGGCTCGTGTCACCGACCTGCGGCAGTTCGAGGGTGTACGGGCCGTGCTGCTCGACACGACTCCCACCCAGCTGCTGGAGATGGCGGGGGAGCAGCTTCCCGCAGGCTACGCCCGGCACTTGAGGCGGTACCACTACGGTCCCGGCGCCGCGAAGGCCGACTTCCTCGTGTCCGGGCCCATCCCCTGGACCAACCCCGAAGTCGGGCGCGCGGGGACCGTCCACCTGGGCGGGACACGTGCCACCGTCGCACGGCAGGAGACGCTGACCGTACGGGGCGAAACCACCGACGAGCCCTTCGTCCTGCTCGTCGACCCCGCTGTCACCGACCCCGGGCGGGCTCGGGAGGGGAAGCGGCCGGTCTGGGCGTACGCCCACGTGCCCAACGGCGACCCGCGTGATCCCGTGGAACTGCTGCGCACCCGCATCGAGAAGTACGCACCGGGCTTCAGCGACACCGTTCTCGCGGCCCGAGGCATCCCCGCGGGCGAGTACGAGAAGTACAACGCGAACTACGTCGGCGGCGACATCGGCGCCGGTGCGATGACGCTCTACCAGTCGGTGGCCCGTCCGGTGCCGTACCTGGACCCGCACCGCACGCCGCTGCCCGGGGTCTTCCTCTGCTCGGCGTCGACTCCGCCGGGCCCCGGCGTGCACGGCATGTCCGGGTATCTGGCCGCCCGCTCGGCGCTGCGGCACCGCTTCGGCGTGCGCAAGGCGCCGTCGCTGAGCCCTGCGCGGGCCTGAACGCCACCGGGAACGGGCCCGTCGGACGCGCCTGTGCACAGGCGGACAGGCGTGGACAGGCATGGACAGGCATGGACAGGCATGGACAGGCATGGACAGACAGCGCGACCGTCCCGCCGAACTCCTTCGCGGGTGCCGGGCTTCTGCCGGTCCGGCCTCAGATCCAGCCGCGTTCCCGCGCGAGAAGCGCCGCCTGCGGACGGTTGCCCGCCCCGAGCAGCTGCATGAGATCGGCGATGTAGCGCCGGTACGTGCGCACCGAGACCCCGAGGTCGCGCGCCCCGGCCTCGTCCTTCCCTCCGGAGCACATCGCGCGCAGCACCATCCGCTCCAGCTCGGACGGACCGTCGTCGTCTTCGGACCTGCGCTCGCCCAGCAGCGCGCCGAGGTCGTCCGACTCCGCCCAGATCGATTCGAACATGGCGAGGATGTTGGAGACCAGGCCGCTCTCCTGCGCGAACAGCGCGCCGCGCGAGCTGTCTTCGGGGTGGACGGGGACGACGGCGGTGCGGCGGTCGTACATCTGGATCTTCGCCGTGGTGTGGCTGACCAGCCGCACGCGGGCACCGTGCGACTCCAGTTCCCGCAGGTACGCCACTGTCGGTGCGTGGTCCAGGACCTTGCGGACGAGCACCGTACGGACGGTCAGCCCCCTGCGCAGGCAACGAAGCACCCGCGGCCGGTCCTGCTCGATGTCCTCCGGCCGGAGCGCGGTCGACGGCTCCACCAGGGAGACCTCTTCCCGCGCGAAGAAGGCCAAGTCGTCTATCCGGTCACGGATCTTGGGCAGGTCGGTGATCTGCTCGATACCGACCACGGTCGGTGGCCGCTGCTCCGCGCTCTCCGGACGGAGCGAGGCCACCAGCGGCTGGAGCTCGGTGACCTGCTGGAGCTTCTCGTGCAGTTCGTGGAGACGCAGATCCAGCAGCCGGGCGACCGCCACATCCGGGTCTGCCGCGGCGAGTCCGTCCTCGTCCGACGGACGGTCCTCGCCGGACGGCTCCTCGGACCCGCCCTGAGTGGGCACTTCGCTGTGCAGCAGGCCAAGTTCGCGCAGCCGGCCGAGCTCCTCACGCGCGGCGTGCGGCGACAGCCGGAGCTGGTCGATCAGGCCGTCGAGCCCGATCCCCGGCTCGCGAAGACACAACCGGTAGATCCGTTCCTGCTCCTCGGTGAGACCGAGACAGGACATCTCGTCGGTACCCAAGTTGATCTCCCCCACTTCGGTCGCCTGCTGGGCCCGTGCAGTGGGTGGTCGTCAAAGCTTTGGGTGCCCACGAGCCTGAACAGGAGTCCGAGCATAGAAAAAACGAAGGCTTCCAACACCCCTCGGACCGGGAACATTTCACTGCCGCCCCCAATGTGGTGCGCATCTGCCCCTGTATGCACCTTCCTCGTCGGAGGATTCGACTCCGGTGAGGCGGCTCTGTGTTTGGTTTATAGTAGGTCGCGAGCCGTGGGGTCGAGCAGGACCCCGTCGCCGGTTCATGCGGACGTAGCTCAGCTGGTAGAGCGCAACCTTGCCAAGGTTGAGGTCGCGAGTTCGAACCTCGTCGTCCGCTCGGATCACCGCACACGAAGTGTGCAGACGTGAAGGGGTCCCGGTCCGCAGACCGGGACCCCTTCACGCGTGCGGGGGGCTGTGGCTTTCAGGCCCAGTCGAGCCCCGTGAGCCGCCTGTACGCCTCCACGTACTTCGCGCGGGTCTGTTCCACGATCCTCTCCGGCAGCGGGGGAGGCGGCAGTTGGCCCTTCCGGTCCCAGCCGGACTCGGGTCCGGACAGCCAGTCGCGGACGAACTGCTTGTCGAACGACGGTTGCGCGCGGCCCGGTTGCCACTGGTCGACGGGCCAGAAACGGGACGAGTCGGGGGTGAGCACCTCGTCACCGAGGACCAGGCCGACGTCCGTCTCGGCCGGGACGCCGATGCCGTCGTCGCCCTCGTCGGTGCCGTGTCCGAACTCCAGCTTGGTGTCGGCGAGGATGATGCCGCGGTCGAGGGCCACGTCGCGGGCCCGCTGGTAGACCGCGAGGGTCAACTGACGCAGCTGGGTGGCGGTTTCCGCACCGACCTCGCGTGCGACCTCCTCGTAGCTGACGTTCTCGTCGTGGTCCCCCACGGCTGCCTTCGTGGCCGGAGTGAAGATCGGCCCCGGCAACTCCGAGCCGTCGCTGAGCCCTTCGGGGAGTGCGAGCCCGCAGACCGTACGGGACTGTTCGTACTCCACGAGGCCCGAGCCCGTCAGGTAGCCCCGCGCGACGCACTCGACCGGGATCATGCGCAGCGAACGGCACACCGTGGTGCGCCCCTCCCAGTCGGCGGGAGCACCTTCGGGCAGGTCGGTGCTGATCACGTGGTTCGGCACGAGGTCGGCGAGCTGCTCGAACCACCACAGCGAGAGCTGCGTGAGAATCCGGCCCTTGTCGGGGATCTCGGTGGGCAGCACCCAGTCGTATGCCGAGACGCGGTCGCTGGCCACCATCACCAGATCGCCCGCCTCGTTCCGGTACAGGTCGCGCACCTTGCCGGTGTGCAGATGCAGCAGGCCCGGCACCTGCACGGGGTCGGGCTTGTCGACGAATCCGGACACTGCTCCTCCGGGGGTTGGCATGGTTCCGGGTTCCGATTGTCCCGTACGGGCCTGCGCACACACCTCGGGGCGGTCCGGTCAGGGCGCCGGCGGGCGGCTGCCGGATGCGCGGGAGCAGCGGTCAGCTCTGTGGCCCGGCGGTGCCCGGGACTCCCGTCCCGGCAGTCAGTCGCGTTTGCACACACGGTCCAGCAGATTGGCCGTCGCCCGCTGCACGCGGGAGTCGACGTGCCCCGGCCGGTCCAGCGCGGGCGACCAGGCGAAGGTGCCGGAGCAGAAGACGAGCGCGCCGGACGGGGCCCGGTACAGCGACGTCTCCTGGTGACGGCGTGAACCACCCGTGTCCTGGTACGGGGAGTGGGCGAGCAGCACGCGCTCGGTGTACTCCGGCAGGCTCGTACGGGGGAAGTAGCGGTCGGCCTCCCCGGCGACGAGGCCGGGCAGCTCGTCGCGTTCGTCCGCTCCCGTGCCCTCCCACAGCCAGTGTTCGCTGTTGCGCACCACCAGGGGGTGCGGCTCGGGGACCTGGCCGGCGTACTGGACGCCCAGGACGCGCTGTTCCGGTTCGCCCCGGGAGCGCCACTGGGCCGGCCGGCCCGGGCCGCGGCGCTTGCGGCACGTCAGCAGGCGGTCCGGCGATCCGCCGGGCAGGGGGTCCATGTCCACCTGCCAGTACATGGTGTTGGCGGAGAGGAAGACGAGCGCGGTGCCTCCGTCGCGGGCCCGTTCGACACGGCGGCGCATGGGCACCGACCAGTACTCGTCGTGTCCGGGGAAGATCACTCCGCGGTAGGCGGAGAGGTCGACGCGCCCGGCGTGCACATCGCGGGCGTCGGCGTAGGCCAGGTCGTACCCGACGCGCTCGGCCCAGCGGATGAAGTCGTAGGCATGGCCGATGTGCAGGGGAAGGCCCGCGCCGGCGTACGGACGGTCGAAGGAGACGGTGACGGCGGCGTCCTCCTCGCCCAGCAGACGGCCCCGGTCGTCCCAGGCGTGGTAGAGGCTGGCACCGTCGCGGCCGTTCTCGGGGAAGAGGTTGTAGGCCTGCCAGGTGAGGTCGGGCAGGACCACCAGCAGGTCGGCGGGATCGCGGTCGCGAACAGTGAAGGGGATGTGGGAGCGGTGCCGTCCGTCCGCCGTGGTGAGGACCGCGACGTAGGCTCCCGTCGACCAGTGGGAGGGGACCTGGAGCCGCCAGGAGAGCCACCAGTGGTGGCAGGAGACGGTGCGCTCGGCGGTGAGGGGAGCGGGCTGCCGGATGCCGGAGAGACGCGGGCTGGTGGTGATCTTGATGGCGCCGTCGCCGCCGTAGTGGCCGATGCGGTAGACGTCGACGGAGAAGGCCTGGGGAGGGTCGACGGTGATCCGGAAGTCCAGCGAGTCTCCCGGTGCGGTGCCGCCGTCGCTTCCGGCGAACCCCTTGATCTGGCAGTGCACGTCGTCGGCGGTTCTGGGGCGGCCGACCCCGGCCGGGCTGAGGGACTCGCCGGGCAGCAGGCCCTCCAGTCCGGTCTGGTCCACGTACCAGGGGACCATGCGGCCGTTGTCGAAGTACTGCTCGCCGAAGCGGAGCCAGGGCAGCGGCCCCTGGCCGAACGGGTCGGTGACGGCGTGCGCGAGTGCCCCCGACTCCCAGCGCCGGATGTCTTCGGTCCCCACCTGTGACTCCCCAGTCCACATTCGTCCCCCCGCGGTTCAGCCCATCACATTACGCGAGCGCAGCGTCACCCTTGGTCGCTCATTTGGCCGATACAGACACCCGGTCCTGGACAGGCGTGCTAGTGCTGTGGCCGGGAAGGTTGGTTTGCCGGGAAGCTCGCGGTGTCCTCCGAGGCAGCGTCCAGGGGGTCCACGAGGTTGCTTTGCCGGGACGTGACGCGTCTCAGACGAGCCGGACGGGCTTGTCGGCGCGCACGCCGACCCTTGCCAGCCAGGCCCTCAGCGGCTGGACGTCGGCCTCCTCCACGAGAGCGAGGACCGGACCGCTGAGATCTGCGGCGCGCTCTCCGCCCACGAAGAGCGCCGGGCCGTCCAGCCAGTCCAGGCCGGCGACCGCACCGGCCGTGTCCACCGCCGCACAGCAGACGACAGCGGTGAGGTGCTCCGTCATCACTTCGCGCCCGCTGCGCGGCGGCTGCAGCGGAAGGCCCATGGGTGCGGCTCCCGTGCCGCCGGCAGCCGCTATGAGGGGCGCCACGAGCGCGCCCTCCCCCACGCTCTCCGCGTCCTCACGGGCGACGGTGGCCGCTATCCGGGCGGCCAGCGCGTCACCTCCGGCGCTTGGGCCCTCGGTCAGCCGCTCCATGACCCGGGCCAGGGTCGGCCCCGGCAGGGCGTCGGCGCGGCCCGTCCGGGCCGCGTCGGCACGCGAGGCTCCGGGCCCGTCCAGCGCGTCGAGCTCCGCGAAGAGACGGGCGGCGTGGGTGCGCCATATCCGGTCGACGACCTCCTCCGGGTACTCCTGCCAGTCCACCGGCGACCAGGCCGGCCCGGATTCGGCGGGACCGCCGTGGAACAGGCGGGCGGCGAGCAGCGAGATCGATTCGTCCACGGCGCCCGGGGAGTCGAGCAGGTCGCAGGCGGGCCGTTCCCCGAGGCGGGAGGTGAAGCCTCCGGCGAGGCTGTCACGGTGGGAGAGCTCCGTCAGGGCGGAGACCACTCCCGCGTCCAGCCGGGCGGGCCACCGGCCGATGCGCCAGGCGGGCAGAGCGACGCGGGTCAGGAGGCGGTCCCAGCCCGCGTAAGCGAGGCCGACCTGCTCCTGCGCGGAAGTACGCAGGGCGTGATCCACACCCTGTGCACGGTGGGCGGCGGCTGCGGCGACGCCGCGCTCCATCTCGGCCGCGTGCGGCGCGCAGGCGCGGAGCATCAGGCGGGCGCACCCGCCCGCGAAGCGCAGCGCGAGGCGCGGCCCCCTCCGCCACAGTGACGCGCCGGGCACCCCCCGCGTGCCGCCGGGACGGTCGGCGACTGCGACCGCGGCGTCGAGCCCGCGCACGAAGCGCCGTGCAGCAGCTATGTCGGGATGTGCCGAAGGGCCGGTGCCGGCCACGACGGGGGCGAGCAGGGCGCGCAACTCCGCGACGCGCATCCACCACAGGAAGGGTGAACCGATCACCAGGACGGGAGCGGGACGCGGCCGGCCCCGGAGAGCAGCGCCGGCGGAACCGCCCCGGGCGGACTCTGCGCCCGTTCCTCCGCCGCCGTCGGCGGCGTGCGAGCGATGGGTGCGGTCCTCCAGCCAGCTGTCGCAGTCGGGGGTGAGCGCGAGGGCCGACGGTGCGGGGACCTCCAGCCGCTCGGCCAGTTCCCGCACGAGGTTGTACAGGTCGGGGGCGGAGCGTTCGTCGAGGGCGACCGTGGGAGCCACCGCCGGCCTGGCCCGTACGATTACGGCGCCCACTCCCGCCGCGGCGGCGAGCACCACCAGCGCCACGGCGGTCACCGCCCAGCGCACGCCCTGCCAAGCCGGGCCGATGCTGCCCGTCTGCTCCCCCGTGAAGAGGATCACGGCAGCCGCGGCGGGCAGCAGCGCCAGTGCGAGGGCCGTGCCGCGGATGCGGAGCACGGAGAGCGCGTGTGAGCGCGCCGAGCGCGCGCCTGCTTGCCAGCCCACCACGAACTGCTCACCCCCAGACGATGTGCTCGGGCCTTCCGGCCCTCGGATCTCCCCACTGTGGCACCGCGCAGCGACAGCGCAACGTGCGCGGGTCCAGTCGGGGATGTGCCATACGGCTTGCGCGGAACCCTAGTTGGGGCCTCAGGACGCGTCAGCCGCTCCGCCGTGCGGTCACTCGATGGAATGGCTTTGGGCAGAGCTCTTGCGTTGTGGAGGGTGAGAGGGGTGCCCCTTATGCGGCGATACGGCCGTTCCGTCGGCGGCGTCGCGGCCGAGTTGCGTGCGGCGACACGGCCGCGGCGAAGGCCCCGGCCGAGCGGGTCAGGCCGTCCGGGGCCGCGGTGCACCCCCGGACCCGGCGGCGGACCCGCTCTCCTCCGCGGCCTTCGCCGCGATGTCCGTACGGTGATGCGATCCGTCGAGGCGGAGGCGGCCGACAGCCGCGTACGCGCGCTCGCGCGCCTGCCTGAGGCCGTCGCCCGTCGCCGTGACGGAGAGGACCCGGCCGCCGGCGCTGACCACGCGGTCCTCGGTGTCCCGCTTGGTTCCCGCGTGGAGCACGTACGCACCGGGCGCGTCCTGCTCCGCGACCGCTTCGAGTCCTTCGACGACGTCGCCCGTGCGGGGGACGGCGGGGTAGTCCCGGGCGGCGACGACGACGGTGACCGCCGCCTCGTCGCTCCACCGCAGTGGGGGGAACTCCCCCAGCGCCCCGGTCGCCGCCGCGTGCAGCAGGCCGGCGAGCGGCGTCCGCAGCCGGGCCAGTACGGCCTGGGTCTCGGGGTCGCCGAAGCGCGCGTTGAACTCGATGACGCGCAGCCCGCGCGAGGTGAGGGCGAGTCCGGCGTAGAGCAGCCCGGAGAAGGGGGCGCCGCGCCTGCGCATCTCGTCGACCGTCGGCTGGAGCACCGAACTCTGAATCTCCCGCACGAGGCCGGGGTCCGCCCACGGCAGCGGGGAATAGGCGCCCATGCCGCCGGTGTTGGGGCCCTGGTCGCCGTCGTAGGCCCGTTTGAAGTCCTGCGCGGGCTGGAGCGGGACCACGTTCTCGCCGTCGGTGACGGCGAACAGCGAGACCTCGGGACCGTCGAGGAACTCCTCGACGACGACGCGCTCGCAGCCGCATGCGTGGGCGCGGGCCTCCTCGACGTCGTCGGTCACGACCACGCCCTTGCCGGCTGCGAGGCCGTCGTCCTTGACGACGTACGGGGGCCCGAAGGCGTCCAGGGCCTCGTCGGTCTCCTGAGGGGTCGTGCAGACGTGACTGCGGGCCGTGGGCACACCCGCCGCGGCCATCACGTCCTTCGCGAAGGCCTTCGACCCCTCCAGCCGTGCGGCTTCGGCCGACGGCCCGAACACGGCGATGCCCCTGGCCCGTACGGCGTCCGCGACGCCGGCGACCAGGGGGGCCTCGGGCCCGATGACGACGAGGTCGGCCTTCACCTGCGGCGTCTCCGCAAGGGCCGAGACGGCTGCGCCGTCCAGGGCGTCGACCGCGTGGAGTGTCGCGACCTGGGCGATTCCGGCGTTGCCGGGCGCACAGTGCAGGGCGGTGACCTCGGGGTCGAGCGAAAGAGAGCGGCACAGGGCGTGTTCGCGGGCGCCGCCGCCGATGACCAGAATCCTCACGGGAGCAGCCTAGACGGGACGGCCGTGGAGGCTGGTCGCACCCTGGCGGGCCGGGCCCGGGGGCGCCGTCCGTCAGGGACCGCCCCTCGTCTGTGAACTCTTTCGGGTGAGAGGCGGGACCGCACGGAATCCGTCCTTCTCCTGAACAGTGCGCGTGTACGGGGCAGTTCGCAAGGAAAGCGGCATTGCGTCCTCGCGCGCGGCGGTAGGAAGATCCCCCGGGCGTTCCGGGTGCGGGGTGCCGGAGTCGCCGATGCCGGGGTGGCGTGATGTCGGGTGCTGTGGGGAGTGGCGCGGTGAGTCAGCCGGAGATGCGGTGCGAGGGCGGCTGCCGGAAAGGCCGGGCAGAGCGCGCGGACCTGCGGGACCGCGTCTTCCCGCTCGGTGACTGGAACGAGCCCGCCCAGCGGCTCGACGAGCTCTATGCGTGGGTGGAGCAGCGCGCCCTGCACCTCACCGACTCGTATCTCGCCGACCGCGTCCGGAAGCGGCGTGGTGCCCGCTTCCTGCGGGCCGGAGCAGCCCTCGCCGCGACGGCGAGCGCGGTCGTGCCACTGCTCGCACTCACCGGCACGCTGCCGGGACGGGCTGCGGCCTGGGGCTACCTCGCACTCCTGGGGGCGGCGGTGTGCGTCGGCGCCGACCGCTGCTCCGGGCTGACGACGAGCTGGATGCGGGACGTCGCGACAGCTCAGGCCGTCCAGAGGCGGCTGGAGACGCTGCAGTACGACTGGGCGGCGGAGGCGATCCGTGAAGTGCTCGGGCCCACGGAAGGCAGCGCGGGAGACGCCGCCGACCGCGGCCTCGCCCTGCTGCGCCGCTTCACCGAGGACGTCTCGGAGATCGTGCGGGCGGAGACCGCCGACTGGATGCTGGGATCGGATGCCGGCCGCTCGCCGCTGCGGCTGCAGTGGGCGGCCGCACGCCCCGCGCGTTCCCAGGAGGCGTGCCGGCAGCCGCACGGCAGCCGTACCGCCTTCCCGCGCGGTCCCCGCCCGACCATGCCGCGGCAGCGTCCTCCGGAGGATCTGCACTGAGGGGAGCTCAGCGGCACCCTGGCCGAGACCGGCGGGCTCTCGCCACCCCCCGCCGCCAGCGCCTTCGCCGCCAGGGCTCTCGCCGCCCCAGCCGCCCTCGCCGCCAGGCCCTCGCCGCCAGGGCCCTCGCCGCCCTCAGCTGAAAACGATCATCGAGCCCTGTGCCAGGCTCCGCGTCGCCGCCGCGTGCAGCCCCAGCCACACGTGCCGTTCGCGCGCGAACGGCCCCTGCCCGTAGTCGATCGGGGAGTCCGCGGGCTCCTCCAGGTCGGTGGGCCGGGACGGCGCGGGCGGAGTGGGCGGGGGGTTGGCCGGATCGATGCCCAGGCACGGTGCCACGGCCTCCAGTTCGCGCAGCAGCCCGTGACTGGACCCGAGCGGCCCGCCGCCCTCCAGCAGCTCCTCGTCGGCGAGCGGCGCGGAGAAGTCGATGGGGACGTAGGCACCCGCGTGGTCGTAGTGCCAGACGAGGTGCGACTGCTGTGCCGTCGTCTCGAACATCTCCAGCAACTGCTCGTAGTCGCCGCCGAGTTCGTCGACAGGCGTGACCTCCAGGCCGCACAGCTGGAGCAGGTGTGCACGCCGGAGGAAGTGCAGTGCCTCGTAGTCGAAGCCGGCGATCGGAGCGACCTCGCCGGAGAGGCCGGGCATGTAGTTGTAGACGGGTACCGGAGGCAGGCCCGCGTCCGTCAGCACCTTGTCGTATGCAGCGATCTCCTCTGCGAAGGGGTTGTCCGTGCTGTGGCACAGCACATCGACGAGGGGGACCAGCCAGAGATCACATGCCAAGGGGTGCTCCCATCCACGGCGCGGGGTCGCAACAGCGTAATGCCCGGTGTCGATGCCCGGTGTTGATGCCCGGTGTTGATGCCCGGTGTTGATGCCCGGTGTTGATGCCCGGTGTTGATGCCCGGTCCGGGGCGGCTCCGCACGTCTCGTGACGGTCACGGTGCCAGCCGCATCGCCGGCCCCTCGGCCAGCGCCAGCGCATGCCGGTGGTATTCGGCCACGATGCGCCGCGACTCGACCGCGTCGTGCTGTTCCACAGCGTCGACGAGTTCCCGGTAGCCGGACCAGAGCCGGGCGGCGATCTCCCCCTCACCGCGCAGACAGGGCACGCAGAAGACCCAGCACTGGGTGCGGAGCCGGTCGAGGAAGTCCAGGATGTACGGATTGCCGGCGAGTCTGCCCAACTCCCGCCAGTAGCGCAGGTCGTAGCCGATCAGCACGTCGAGGTCGCCGGCCCGTGCCGCCCTCACGGCGGCGTCGGCGCGACGGCGTACCGACGCCAGCGCCACGGGGTCCAGTTCGAGCTGCTGCGGCGGCCCCGCGGCGCCCGCCGCCGCCTCGGCCGTCCGTACCGCTTCCGCCTCGACGAACCCGTGGAAGAGCCCGTCCAGCACGATCATCCGGGCCTGCACCATGGCGCGGTAGTCGTGGATCGTGAACTCGTGGACGCGGAAGCCGCGGTGCTGCTCCACGTCCAGCAGTCCCTGCGCCGCCAGGTCGACCATCGCCTCGCGTACGGGTGTGGCGGACACGCCGTACTGCTCGGCGATCTCCTTGACCGTGAAACGGCTCCCGGCCGGAAGGCGCGCGGCCAGGATCTCGTCACGCAGAGCGGAGGCCAACTGCGCACGCAGGGTGCTGCGTTTGATCATCAGCGTGGACTCGGTCGCCTCAGCCGCGCGCGGACGCGCCCGGTGCGGAGGTGTGCGCGTCGGCGGCACTCAGCGCCTCGTCGAGAACCGCCAGGCCCTCCTTGGCCTCCGCCTCGGTGATGTTGCACGGCGGCACGACGTGGGTGCGGTTCATGTTGACGAACGGCCACACGCCGCCCCGCTTGCACGCCGCCGCGAACTCGGCCATGGGCGCGTTGTCCGGCCCGCTCGCGTTGTACGGCACCAGCGGCTCGCGCGTGACCTTGTCACGTACGAGGTCCAGCGCCCAGAAGGTGCCCATCCCGCGCACCTCGCCCACCGACGGGTGGCGTTCCGCCATCTCCCGCAGGGCGGGACCGATGACGCTCTCACCGATGTGCGCGGCGTTCTCGACGATGCCCTCCTCGGCCATGGTGTTGATCGTCGCCACGGCCGAACCGCAGGCCAGCGGGTGTCCGGAGTAGGTGAGCCCGCCCGGGTAGGGGCGCTGGTCGAACCGCGCAGCGATCTCGGCGGAGATGGCGACGCCGCCGAGCGGCACGTAGCCGGAGTTGACGCCCTTGGCGAAGGTGATCAGGTCGGGCGTGACGCCGAAGTGGTCGGCGGCGAACCAGGCACCGGAGCGGCCGAATCCGGCCATCACCTCGTCGAGCACGAAGACGATGCCGTGCCGGTCGCAGATCTCGCGGACCCCGGCGAGATAACCGGGCGGCGGCACCAGCACACCCGCGGTCCCGGCGATGGTCTCCAGGACGACGGCGGCTATGGTGCTGGGCCCCTCGTAGACGATGGTCTCCTCGAGGTGGGCGAGCGCACGCTCGCACTCCTGCTCCTCGGTCTCGGCGTAGAAGTGCGAGCGGTACAGGTGCGGGCCGAAGAAGTGCACCGCGCCGGCCGCGCCGGTGTCGTTGGCCCAGCGGCGCGGGTCGCCCGTCAGGTGGATCGCCGCCGAGGTGTGCCCGTGGTACGAGCGGTAGGTGCTCATCACCTTGGGGCGGCCGGTGTGCAACTTGGCCATGCGGACGGCGTTCTCCACCGCCTCGGCGCCGCCGTTCGTCCAGAAGATCTTGTCCAGGTTGCCGGGAGTGCGCTCCGCCACGAGCCGCGCCGCTTCGGCCCGTACGTCGACCGCGAAGCCGGGCGCCATGGTGCACATGCGGCCGGCCTGCTCCTGGATCGCGGCGACGACCTTGGGGTGCTGGTGCCCGATGTTGGTGTTGACCAGCTGGGACGAGAAGTCGAGGTAGCGGTTGCCGTCGTAGTCCCAGAAGTACGAGCCCTCGCCGCCCGCGACGGGCAGCGGGTCGATCAGCCCCTGCGCGGACCACGAGTGGAAGACGTGTGCCCGGTCGGCTGCCCGGACGGCCTCGCCGGCAGCCGGGTCGGGGGCGGTTGTACGGGGGGACGTGCTGGTCACGTGCAGGCTCCTCAACTTCGGGATCACCCTTCGGGGGAGGGCACCGGGTGGGACGGCCCACAGCCTAGGGATCAGTTTTCGCCCCGTCTTCCGTCGGGACCGAAGTATGTGGTTTTCCACCACAACAACAGGGCTCCCGTGCCGCGCGGGCAGGAGCGATCGCGTAACAGATCAGCGACGAGCAGGCCGGAACTGTACTCCCCGCGTAGAGTCCGCTGCGGGGAGGGCGGGGGGCGGCAGCCCTCACGGGCAGGACGCTGGGGGAGAGGCAGGCAGGCGATGGAACGGCTCAGTGCCGGCGACCCACGGTCCATCGGCGGTTTCAGGCTGCTGGGGAGACTGGGCGAGGGCGGCATGGGACGGGTCTATCTGGCCCGTTCGAAGCGTGGCCGGACCGTCGCCGTGAAGGTCGTCAAGAACGAACTCGCCCGGCAGCCCGACTTCCGGCGCCGGTTCGCGCAGGAGATCACCGCCGCCCGCAGGGTGGGCGAGGCGTGGACGGCGCCGGTCCTGGAAGCGGACACCGAAGCCGAGACCCCGTGGGTCGCCACCGGGTACATCGCCGGTCCTTCGCTCGCGCAGGTCGTCGACGAGCAGTACGGTCCGCTGCCGGAGAGGTCGGTGTCCGCGCTCGCCTCCGGGCTGGTGCGTGCGCTGCGCGACATCCACAACGCGGGACTGGTCCACCGCGACCTCAAGCCGTCCAACATCCTCATCACCATCGACGGTCCGCGTGTCATCGACTTCGGCATCGCACGCGCCCTGGACTCCGCCGTGCAGTCGGCGGGCGGTCTGACCAGCACGGGCGCACTGGTCGGCTCACCGGGCTTCATGTCTCCCGAGCAGGTGCGGGGGCAGCAGGTCACACCGGCCAGCGACATCTTCTGCCTCGGCGCCGTGCTGGCGTACGCGGCGACAGGCCGTATGCCGTTCGGCACCGCCGAGAGCGGGGTGCACGCGCTGCTCTTCCGCATCGCCTCGGAGGAGCCCGAACTCTCCGGGTTGTCCGGCGAGTTGTACGACCTGGTCGCCGCCTGCCTCAACAAGGACCCGGCGCAGCGCCCCGGCCTGGAGGAGCTGACGAAACGCACCGAGGACGAACTGGCCGGCCCCTGGCTGCCGGGCGAGGTCCTCGCACAGCTCGGACGGCACGCCGTCCAGCTGCTGGACAGCGAGGATCCGGACACGGAGACCGGCTCCATACCCGCGGTGAACCCCGGCACCACGGCGACCGCGGGCCCCGCGGCCCCTGCGGCCACTGCGGCCGCCGCCCCGGACGCTCCCTCCTCCACCCCGACGCCGCCCGGCTCGTACGGCCCGTCCACACCGCCGCCCGGTGTGTACGGACCGCCGGCGAGCACGCCCTACCCGCCGCAGGCGCAGCAGCCGCCTCAGCAGCCCTGGCAGCAGCAGCCGGGGCCGGGGCCCGGGGCGTTCCAGCAGGGCAACGGCATGCCCGCGGCCGGCCCGGGAACTCCCCCGCCCGCGGGCCGCCGGCGCCCCGCGATGTCCCCCCGCAAGCTGGGGAATTCCGTCATCGTCTTCCTGAGCCTTCTGCTGGTCGTCGAAATGATCGGCATGTTCGTGCACAGCATGGTGAGCACCGCGCTCGGAGACAGCTCGCGCTACGCGGCCGGCTCGTCGGACCTGCGGAGCGTGGAGGGCTTCGTCGCCCTCAAGAGCGCCACGGTGACCGTGGAGGTCATCAACGGCCTCATCGCCATTCCCCTCATCGTGCTGTGGACGATGTGGTTCTGGCGGGTCCGTGTGAACGCGGAGACCTTCGCCCCCGGACGTATCCGCTACCCGGCGGGCACGGCGGCCGCGGCCTGGTTCCTCCCGGTGTGCAACCTGTTCATCCCCAAGCAGGTGCTCAACGACGTCTGGACGGCGAGCAACCCGTCCGTCCCTCAGTGGTACGGACAGGGACCGCGTCCCACCGCGCGCCGCGCCCTCGTGAACTGGTGGTGGATCCTCTGGCTCTCCTGGTTCTTCACAGGTGCGGTGGCCAGTTGGGACAGCTGGTACAACATGGACGGCACCGAGAGTGCCGAGGACATGGTCGCGCTGGTCCTCTTCTCCGAGTTCGTCAGCATCCCGGCGACGATCGTCGCGATTCTGCTCGTCAACCGCCTCACCGCTCTCCAGGACGGCCGCCTCTCCGGCCGTGGCTGACGCCGGGGCCCCGCCCGCCGGCCGGACTCAGGCACCGGCATCCGGACCCGTACTCACGTGCTCACCCGCCCGTGCATGCGGCCCCTCCGGGACGGGACGCCGCGAGGCCGCGAACTGGTCGGCGCTGACGCGGAACTGACATCGGGCAGAGCGCCACACGGCCATCCAACCCCGGACAGCGTGCCCGTCCTCGACCATCAAACGGGAACCGGTGCGCAGCCCGACCGTGACCTTCGTCATCGACAGTGAGGAAGGACTGAAGGACCTGGCCGCAGATTCCACGTGGGGGGAAGAACATGGCAGAGCTTGCGGCGGACGACCCGCATTCGGTGGGCGGTTACCGGCTGTTGAGCAAGCTCGGCGCCGGCGGCATGGGCAGCGTGTACCTGGCACGGTCGGGGGGCGGCCGTACTGTCGCGGTGAAGCTCATCAAGGCGGAACTCGCCGCCGAGCCCGAGTTCCGCTCCCGCTTCCGGCTCGAGGTGGAGGCGGCCCGGCGCGTGGGGGAGCGCTGGACGGCACCCGTGCTGGACGCCGACACCGAGGCGGAGACGCCCTGGGTGGCCACGGGTTACATCGCCGGTCCGTCGCTGGAGCAGGTGATCTCCAACCGGGTCCAGCAGGGCCACGGGCCGCTCCCGGAGAACTCGGTCCGCACCCTCGCGTACGGGCTCGCCAGCGCCCTGCTCGACATCCACGGCGCCGGCGTTGTCCACCGGGACCTGAAGCCCTCCAACGTCCTGGTCACCATCGACGGTCCGCGCGTCATCGACTTCGGCATCGTCCGGGCGCTCGACGCGCTCCCCGACTCCACGGTGACCAACACGGGCGTCGTCGTGGGCTCTCCGAGCTACATGTCGCCCGAGCAGATCCGCGCGCAGCAGGTCACGCCCGCCAGCGACGTCTTCTGCATGGGCTCGGTGCTCGCCTACGCGGCGACAGGGCGTCCGCCCTTCGGGAGCACGAGCGGCGGCATGCACGCGGTGATGTTCAACATCGCCGCCGAGGACCCCGACCTGGAAGGCGTCGAGGAACCACTGCGCGGCCTGATCGCCTCCTGCCTCGCCAAGGACCCCGAGGAACGCCCCGCGCCCGAGGACGTCATCGCGGGCGTGCAGCCCATCTCCACGGGCACGGCTTCCGCTCCGTGGCTTCCGGCCACGCTCATCGCCGAACTGGGCCGGCACGCCGTCCAGTTGCTCGACACCGACACGCCGCCCTCCGGGTCGGGGGCTCCTTCGGGCGTACCCGGGACGCAGGGTGGAGCGGCGTCGTCCACGCCGGCCCGGCCCGCCTCCGAGGACCTGACCTCCGCACTGCCCAAGCCCCCCGGGAACGAGGCGCCCGCGCCCGCGCCCGTACGGTCCCGCCGCCGCCTCGCCGTCGGCGCCGTGGCGGCCGTGGCCGTCGCCGGTGCGGCCTTCTTCGCGTCGGGCGCCGAACTCCCCCTGATCGGCTCGGACAAGGCGAAGCAGTCGTCGGAGTCCTCCGACATTCCCGGCAGCTACGTGGGCACATGGAGCGGACCGGTCGTACGGGACGGCGAACCCACGGGCCAGTACAGGCGTTTCACCATCTCCAGCGGCAAGGTCGGAGAGGTCGTCGCCAACAGCTTCAGCCTCGGCACGGACTACGAGTGCAAGAGCGACGCGAAGCTCGTCTCGGCGGGCAAGTCGCTGGATCTGGACACCAGGGTCGTCAAGAGCGTGGGCAAGAAGTGCTCGGCGCTGGGATCGCACACCCTCACCAGCAACTCCGACTCCACCCTGACCTGGGAGGCGGCAGGCCGCACCGCGACCCTCAAGCGCGTCGAGCAGCCGGAGAAACTGCCCGAGGAGTATCTCGGCACGTGGCAGCGTCCGCTGCCCGACGGCGGCACGCAGCGGGTGACCATCGAGCAGCTGACCAAGGGCGGCGCGATGGCGGTGGCCCTGGTCTCCGAGAGCAGCGCGCTGCACTGCGAGGCCAAGAGCGACGTGTTCTCCGTGGGCGGGGAGGACGAGCCCGTACGCATCGGCCCGCCCGCCGTCGACAAGGCCGCCTCCTCGGGAGAGTGCCTCACCGGGCCGACGTCGACGCTGAGCGTCGAGAACGGCAGCCTGGTGCGGTCCTTCGCCGAGGGCGGCACGGAATTCAGCTACACCCGGGCCGAGTGACGGCGGAGCGGGCCGACGGCGCGGCTGCGGCAGGGTTGCCCCTCCGCGCCGCGGCCCGCTCCGGCTACTTCGTCTCCAGGTCCCGGCGCCGGAAGCCGGCAAGTCCGGCCGCCAGCAGCGCCGCAGCCGTGAGCGTGAGCAGCAGCATCGGCGTCCAGTCCATGTCGGCCGCCGGCATCTGCGGTACGTGGCCGAAGGGCGAGAGGTTGTTCATCCAGCCGGGGAACTGCAGGATCTGGCCCAGGTATCCGACGAGGAACGCGTAGACGGGCACGATCCAGGCCGCGGCGGTCGCCCGCGGCAGCCAGCCGAAGAGCAGTGCCGCGACTCCCGCTGTGACCCAGAGCGCCGGTGCGTAGGCCAGCGCCGCCACGGTCAGCGACAGCACCATCCCGCGGTCGCCCGTCGAGGCCGCCCCGGTGAGGCCGAAGCCCAGCCCCGCGATCATCAGCGTCGCCGTGCCGCCGAGGAGTGCCACAGACAGGTGGCTCCACATCCAGCGCACCCGGGAAAGCCCTGTGGACAGCAGTGGTTCGGCCCGTCCCGCGCTCTCCTCCGCGCGGGGACGCAGCGAGGCGATCACCACGTAGACGGCTGCCACGACCGCGTTGACGATCATGACGACCGAGGCGAAGGACTCCGTGAAATCACCGCCGCCCGCGCTGGCGATGGCCTCCTCCACCCCGTCGACGTTCTTCAGCATGTCGTCCACGTCACCCAGGATCGACCCGTACATCGCCCCCAGCAGCAGCACTCCGCAGCCGAAGCCGGCCAGCATGCCCCGCTGCAGCCGCAGAGCGAAGCCGAGCGGACGCACGAGCCCCCCCGAAGCCGTCCGCCGCCCGGGCCGCGGCCTGCGCAGCCCCGCGCCGACGTCGCGTCGCCCGCTGAGCACGTACCCGACGGCACCCGTCACGCCGGCCGCGCCGAGCATCAGCAGCAGCGGCCACCACCGGTCGTCCACGAACGGATAGCTGCGCTGCGCCCACCCGATGGGTGAGGCCCAGGACAGCGTCCCGTCACCGACGTCCCCCGCGGCGCGCAGCACGTAGGCGAGTCCGATCACCGCGATCGCCGTGCCCGAGGCGCCCCGCGTGTGCTCGCTGATCTGTACGGTGACGGCCGCGACCGTCGCGAAGAGCACGCCCAGGCCGCCGAAGACGGCTCCGTACAGCAGCGCCCCCTGCCAGCTCGTGCCTGCGGTGCCCGACCCGCCGATGGTGACCGTCAGCAGTGCCGCGAGTCCCAGGTTGGCGAGGAGGGCGACGGCGAGCGCCGAGGTCAGCGCGGCGTACCTGCCTACCACGGTGGAGCGCAGCAGTTCGGCCCGGCCGGTCTCCTCCTCTGCGCGTGTGTGCCGTACGACGATCAGGACGCTCATCAGCGCGACCAGCACCCCGTAGAAGCCGAGCACTTGGTGGCTGAACATGGCGCCCACCTCGTAGCCGCCGTCGAGGTAGTGGCGCGGGCCGGTCATGGCGAGCCCGGCCGGGCTGTCCATCGTCTTCGCGAAGGAGGCGCGGGTGGCGGCGTCGCCGTAGAGCCCGTTGAGCTCGCTCAGGGTGGACACGTGCGCCAGCAGCAGGGCCGCGATCCACACGGGGATGCGGATGCGGTCGCGGCGCAGCGCGAAGCGGACGAGCGTCCCCGTGCCCGCCAGAAGCTGACGGGTACCGCTCCGCCCGTCGGCGGAAGCGGGCGCCGGTGCCGTGGTGGCCCTGCCCGGTCCGCCGGTGTCGGTTCCGGTGCTCATCAGACTGCTCCTCCGGCCCCGTTGAGGGCGGCCAGCTCGTCGCCGTAGTGCCGCAGCATCAGCTCCTCGAGGGTGGGCGGATGGCTGGTGAGGCTGCGGATGCCGAGGCTGCTGAGGTGGCGTACGGCCTCGTCGAGGTGTTCGCCGTCGACGGCGAAGTGGACGCGGCCCTTGTCGGTACGCACGTCGTGGATGCCGGGCAGCTGCTCCAGGCCGGCGACGGGCCGGGAGGTCTCGGCCTCGATGGTGGTGCGCGTCAGATGACGCATGTCGCTGAGCGTCCCGGACTGGACGATCTTGCCGAGCCGGATGATGCTCACCCGGTCGCACAGCTTCTCGACCTGGGCGAGGATGTGGCTGGAGAGCAGCACCGTCTTGCCGGCGGCCCTGGCCTGGAAGATGACGTCCTGGAAGACGACCTCCATCAACGGGTCGAGGCCCGCGGTCGGTTCGTCGAGCAGCAGCAGTTCCGCGTCGGACGCGAGCGCGGCGACGATGGCGACCTTCTGCCGGTTGCCCTTCGAGTAGGTGCGGCCCTTCTTCGTCGGGTCGAGGTCGAAGCGCTCGATCAGTTCGTCCCTGCGGGCGGGATCGATGCCGCCGCGGAGCCGGGCGAGCAGGTCGATGGCCTCACCGCCGGTCAGCCCCGGCCACAGCTCGACGTCTCCGGGTACGTAGGCGAGACGACGGTGGAGGCTGACGGCGTCGTCCCACGGGTCGTGCCCGAGGAGCCGTGCCGTACCGGCGTCCGCGCGGAGCAGACCGAGCAGCACTCGGATCGTCGTCGACTTCCCGGCACCGTTGGGGCCCAGGAATCCGTGGACCTCGCCCTTCTCGACGGAGAGGTCCAGTCCGTCGAGGGCGCGTGTGCGCCCGAAGGTCTTCACGAGCCCGGAGACGGAGATGGCGGTGGTGGCTGTATCCATACTCGCGAAGCTACGCTTGTTTCATAAATTTGTGAAGCTACAGAAGCGATAGGATCTGGCCGACGCGACTGAGCAGGGAGAACCCACCCGTGACCGCAGAGCAACCGCAGGCCCGGCAGGGGGAACGGCCCGACACACAGCCGGACCGGCCCCCGGAGGAACATCGGACCGGGGAGCTGCGCCGCTACGACGAGACCGCTGCCGACTTCGTCGAGCGCTTCGCCGCCGACATGACCGAAGCAGGCATGCAGCGCATGGCCTCCCGGGTCTTCGCCTGCCTGCTCAGTTCCGACGAGGGATCACTCAGCTCGGCGCAGCTCGCGGAGCGGCTCCGCATCAGCCCGGCGGCGGTCTCGGGCGCGGTCCGCTATCTCGCCCAGGTCCACATGCTCAGCCGCGAGCGCGAACCCGGCTCCCGGCGGGAGCGCTACCGCGTGCACGAGGACATCTGGTACGAGGCGCTCCTCGACCGGGACCAGATCCTGGGCCGCTGGACGAACACCCTGCGCGCCGGCGAGGAGACCCTCGGCCCGGACACCCCGGCGGGCAGACGGGTGCGCGACACCCACGACTTCCTGCTGTTCATGCGGGGGGAGCTGGGGAGCATGCTGGACCGCTGGCGGGCGCACCGCGCGTCCCGGGACGCACAGGAGGCGTCCCGGGACGGGTGAGGGGACGAGCCGGTCAGACGTCCTTGGCCCGGCTGTAGAACTCCTCGAACGTGAGGACGCCGTCCGTGTCGGCGTCACGGGTCTTGAGGATCGCCTCGGCCAGCCCGACCGTGTAGTCGCGGTCGCCCAGTTCCACCATGGCCTGCTGGAACTCCACGGCGGTGACGAACCCGTCGCCGTCACGGTCGAACCTGTCGAAAGTCTTGCGTGCTGATTCTTCGTCGGCCACGAGAACGTTCCTCCGCTGGTCGGATAATGGGCCCGTTCAGGTTAGACGGGGCCCGTCGCCGCCCGGACGCGAGCTCCCCTCCGGACGCGGGCCCCGGACCGCGGTCGGCTCACGCCGGCAGCATGAGACTCCACGCCTGCGCCAGCGCCGTCCACGTACGGACCCTGACGGGACCTCCCACCAGAGCGTCGGCGCGGTAGTGGAAGTCCGGCCCCGACACCGTCACCGCCCTCGCCTTCACCAGTACCGGGCCGGAGCGGCCCTCCGCCTGCGGCCGTACCGTCACCTGCGCGAGTCCGGTGTGCGTCCCCGCGGCAGGCTTGACGGAGACCTCCCTGACCGGCTCGTCGAGGTCGGCGAGCAGCACGCCGTCGGCCTCGACCCGCAGCCGCTGCGGCGGCACGGGGACGTCACCGCGCATACCGCGGCCGGCGCGCACCGCCCGCACGGAGCGCGAGAGCGAACGGCGCGTACGCGACAGCCCCGCGAGACCGGAGAGGCCCTGAAGACTCGGCGTCGGTGCGTCCTGCCCTGCACGCTCCCCCGCACGCTCCCCGCCGGCCCGCTGCTCCTGCCCGTCCGGCTCGGAACGCCGGCGCCCGGCCGGTCTGTCCGGGATGCGCAGGTCGCCCAGTACGACGCCGCCGCTGTCGTCCGTCAGCAGCCCGAGCCGGTGCGGGGCACCGTCCAGGACCGTACGGGCCGCCGTGACCGCGTCGGGCGGTACTCCCAGACCGCAGGCCAGCCGCACCCGCTCCTCCGCGCCCACCGGCACCACCGACAGCGCCACATCGCTCAACTCCCTTTCGCGATGGAGCAGTCGGACGGCCCGGAGCAGAGCTGTGTCGTCCCCCACCACCACGGGACGCCGGCTGCCCCGGCGGACGAGCGCCCGTTCCGTCTCCTCCGGACTCTCGGGCAGGCACACCTTCACACCCGGCGCACCCGCGCTCAGCACGTCACGCGCGATGCGTACGGACTCTCCGTCCCACAGCCGGGCGGCAGGGTCGATGACCACGAGCAGCGGGAGCTGCGAGGTCCCCGTGGGGTCTGGAGCCGACACCTTGTTCCTCTCTCAGGTAACCTCTCGGTGCAAGAGCCCCTGTCGCTGTTGCGCCAGGGGCTTCCTCTATCTGGGGCACCGGTCCGCGGCTCTTGCGATGGCAATACCGCCACGCACGTGGGACATGCCCCGCCCGGAAGGGGTGTACGCCTGTGCCCGCACTCGTGCTGCTCGGTGCTCAGTGGGGTGACGAAGGCAAAGGGAAAGCCACCGACCTTCTCGGGGGCTCGGTGGACTACGTGGTGCGCTACCAGGGCGGCAACAACGCCGGCCACACGGTCGTCGTGGGCGACCAGAAGTACGCGCTGCACCTCCTCCCTTCCGGCATCCTCTCCCCGGGGTGCACCCCCGTCATCGGCAACGGCGTCGTCGTCGACCCGTCGGTCCTGCTCTCCGAGCTGAGCGGACTGAACGAGCGCGGCGTCGACACCTCCAAACTGCTGCTCAGCGGCAACGCCCACCTGATCACGCCGTACCACACCGAGGTCGACAAGGTGACGGAACGGTTCCTCGGCAAGCGGAAGATCGGCACGACGGGCCGCGGCATCGGCCCGGCCTACGCCGACAAGATCAACCGAGTGGGCATCCGCGTCCAGGACCTCTTCGACGAGTCGATCCTGACCCAGAAGGTCGAGGCGGCCCTCGACTTCAAGAACCAGGTGCTCGCCAAGCTCTACAACCGGCGCGCCATCCGCACCGAACAGATCGTGGACGAGCTCCTCGGTTACGCCGAGGAACTGCGGGGCTACGTCGCCGACACGACGCTGATACTCAACAACGCCGTCGACGAAGGCAAGGTCGTCCTCTTCGAGGGCGGGCAGGGCACACTGCTCGACGTCGACCACGGCACATATCCCTTCGTCACCTCCTCCAACCCCACTGCGGGCGGCGCCTGTACGGGAGCGGGCGTCGGCCCGACGAAGATCAACCGCGTCATCGGCATCCTGAAGGCGTACACGACCCGCGTCGGCGCCGGCCCCTTCCCGACCGAACTGCTCGACGCCGACGGCGAGGCGCTGCGCACCATCGGCGGCGAACGTGGCGTCACCACAGGCCGCGACCGCCGCTGCGGCTGGTTCGACGCCGTCATCGCCCGCTACGCGACCCGCGTCAACGGCCTCACCGACTTCTTCCTCACCAAGCTCGACGTGCTGACCGGGTGGGAGCGCATCCCCGTCTGCGTCGGCTACGAGGTCGACGGCGAACGCGTCGACGAACTCCCCCAGAGCCAGAGCGACTTCCACCACGCCAAGCCGGTGTACGAATACCTGCCGGGCTGGTCCGAGGACATCACCCGGGCGAAGTCCTTCAGCGACCTGCCGAAGAACGCGCAGAACTACGTCAAGTCGCTCGAGGAGATGTCCGGTGCACCGATCTCCGCGATCGGGGTCGGACCGGGCCGGGACGAGACGATTCAGATCAACTCCTTCCTCTGAACAAGGAGTCCGCCGTTCCCGCACTCAAATGGCCGCGGGCAGGGGCCGCTTCGAGCGCACAGGGCCGGCGCGTCGCGAGGACGCGCCGGCCCTTCGGCCGTCCGGCCGGAACGGCTCCGGCCGTTGCGCGGCCGGATGTGCGGAAGGTTATCCGCCGGCCACCTCCGCGGCGGCGACGGCAGCCGCGGCGGCGGGCGTGACGCCCACGACGACGGCGGGGGTCGCGAGCACCGGGTCGCTGCCCTGCAGGACCTCACCGCCGCAGGACTCCACCAGCCCGCTGTCCGTCAGCTGAGCGTTGACCTTCTCTTCCAGCATCTGATTGCTCCCAGGTTCAGTCGGTCGTGGACGACGGCCAGGACCGGCGTCCACTGAATGAGAGAACAACGGGGTCTTCCACCCCGCTGCGCCGCGCCCCTCCGAAGCCCGCTGAGCACTCCCGTCGTCACGGGCGAGGCGCGGGGAGGCAGCACGCGCTCATCGGCGCGAGAGACCACCTGGACCTGCTGTGCCGGCCTGCGCCGGTACAGCTCGGACGATCGACAGGTCCCCCTTGACGGTCTCTCCGGCGCCCGCCCAGCCTCTCCTCGGCTGTTGCCCGGGTCAACGGAGTTTCGTGGCAGCATGCGGTCACGGACGCCAGGATCATGCACCGGCGCCCACGCATGTCCCCCCGACGAAGGACGGTGCCGCCATGGCAGCAAGCCCCTCCCTCATCGACTCCCTCGGTCTCCGGCCGCATCCCGAAGGCGGCTGGTTCCGCGAGACGTGGCGCAGCGGCGTCCCGCTGAACCCGGAGGGCTACGACGGCGAACGGGCGAGTGCGACCGCCATCTACTTCCTGCTCGGTCCCGGGGAGGAGTCACGCTGGCACGTCGTACGTTCCGCGGAGATCTGGCTGTGGCACGCCGGATCGCCGCTGCACCTGCAGCTCGGCGGCGACGGGGAGGCGCCGGGCGACGGGCCCACGACGCTGACGCTCGGCCCCGACGTACCAAGTGGCCACACACCCCAGGCAGTTGTGCCGCCGGGCGTCTGGCAGCGCGCCCGCCCGGTGGACAGGGACGGCGAGACGCTGGTCAGCTGCGTGGTCTCCCCCGGGTTCGACTTCGCGGACTTCCGCATGCTCGGCTGAGCCGCCGGTCCGGTCCGTCCACCGAAGCACCGGCTCACCGGCTCACCGGCTCACCGCGTCACCGCGTCACCGCGTCCGACAGCACTCCGAACGCGGGTGTTCCCGGCACGAACGGGGCGTAGTGGCCGACCCCCGGCAGCAGGTTCAGACGCGTGCCCCAGTCGTTCGCGTAGCGACGTGACAGCTCCAGCGGTACGACGTCGTCGGCCGTGCCGTGCAGGATCTCGACCGGCACCCGCGGCAGCAGCCGCATCGGGTCGGCTTCCGGCAGCCGGCCCGGCAACTCCGCCGCACCGCCGAGGAATTCACTCACCGCGCCGTTGCTGAGCCGCAGTCCGTGAGCACGTTCCAGATCGGCGACGGGGGAGACCACGACCACGCGGTCTGCCGCGCGGTCCCGCTCCGAGGCCGCCCACAGCGCGAGCTGGCCGCCGGCCGAATGCCCCAGCAGCACGGCCGGCGGGCCCAGCATCTCCAGCGCGGCGGCCACGTCCTGTGCCGTGACGGGCCACCCGCCACCGCCGCCCGTGCGCCGGTACTCGACCAGTTCCACTCTCGAACCGCGCTCCGCCAATGCGGCGGCGAACGGCGAGAGATGGCTCCTGTCGTACGCCTCGCGCCAGAAGCCGCCGTGCAGCACCGTGACGCGCGGCCCCCGGGCGTCCGTCCCGTAGAAGTCGACCACCTGGGAAGGGTGTTCGCCGTACGCAACGGTCCGTTCCGGCGGCACCGGCCTCAGCGACAGCAGCGCCCGCTCTTCTGCGCTGCTCACCCGTCCACCCGCTCAGCGCTCACTTTCGACCGCCCGTACGGCGTCACCGAGCGCGGCCGCGGCACGCTCGGCGTCGGCGAACGACGTGTAGAGCGGCGTGAATCCGAAGCGCAGCACACCGGGGCGCCGGAAGTCGCCGACGACGCCGCGCTCGTGGAGCGCGGCCATCACCCGCTCCGCCTCCGCTTCCAGCTCTCCCTCGCACAGCAACGAGACCTGGCTGCCCCGCCGTTCGTGGGCCTCGGGGGTGAGCGAGGTGAGCCTGCCCTCCGGCACATGAGCACGTACCCGCGCCATGAAGAAGTCCGTCAGGGCGAGGCTCTTGCGGCGTACGGCTTCCATGCCGACCCCGTCCCAGACCCCCAACGCCTCCTCCAGGGCAAGCATGGAGAGGATGTCGGGCGTGCCCACCCGGCCTCGTGCCGCCCCCTCGGCCGGCTCGTATCCGGACGCCATGGCGAAGGGGTCCCTGTGGGAAGTCCAGCCCGGCAGCGGGGAGTCGAAGCGCGGCTGCAACTCCCGCCGCACGTACAGAAACGCGGGCGCACCGGGCCCCCCGTTGAGGTACTTGTACGTGCAGCCCACCGCGAAGTCCGCGCCGGACGCGTCCAGTTCGACGGGCAACGCCCCCGCGCTGTGGCACACGTCCCACACGATGCGGCCCCCCGCGCGGTGCACTCCGGCTGTGGCGGCTGCCAGATCGTGCAACTCCCCCGTGCGGTAGTCGACATGGTTGACCAGGGCCGCAGCGGTCGTCGGGCCGGCGGCCGCTGCCATCTCGGCGGCCGGCACGGCCCGTACGGCTGCGCCCGTCATACGCGCCGCGGACGCGGCGACGTAGCCGTCGGTCGGGAACGTGGCCGCGTCCACCAGGATCTCGGTGCGGGCGGGCCGCCCGGCGGCGGTCTCCTCCCGTGCGATGCGCACCGCGGCGACCACGGCCTTGAAGACGTTGACGCTGGTGGAGTCGCCCACCACCACCTGGCCTTCGGCGGCACCGACGAGGGGGGCGATGCGGTCGCCCGTCCGCTCCGGCGCGTCCCACCACCCCGACTCGGACCAGGAGCGGATGAGCAGGCTGCCCCACTCCCGCTCCACGACGTCGGCGAGACGCGCCGGCACCGAACGTGGCAGCGCGCCGAGGGAGTTGCCGTCGAGGTAGACGGTGCCGTCGTCCAGGAGGAAGTTCTTCCTGCAGGCGGCGAGTTCGTCGGCGGCGTCGAGAGCCGCGGCGTCGAGTTCAGCGGCGTCGAACTCCGTGGTGTCCGGCTGCTCAGACACGGCTGCGGGCCGTCCACAGCTCGGGGAACACGTTCTTCGCGGCACGCTTCTCCAGCCACGCCACACCGGCCGAACCGCCCGTGCCGACCTTGGAACCCATCGCGCGCCTGGTGGCCACCAGGTGGTCGTTGCGCCATCGCCACACGAGTTCGGCGACCTCGGTCAGCGCCTCGCCGAGCCGCACCACTTCGCCGTCGGGCTGCTGAGCGTAGGCGTCGGCCCATACGGTCTCCACCTGGGCGTCCGGCTGGTACACCTTCGACACGTCCCGCTTCAGGACGTCGCCGGGGATCGCCTCTCCGCGCCGCGCGAGGAACCGCAACACCTCGTCGTAGAGGCTCGGTTCGTGCAGCGCCTTCTCCAGCTCGGCGTGCACGCGGGGCGCACCGCGGTGCGGTACGAGCATCGAAGCCGACTTCTCGCCCAGCAGGAACTCCATCCGCCGGTACATGGCCGACTGGAATCCGGAGCCCTCACCGAGTGCGGAGCGGTAGGAGTTGAACTGGGCGGGCGTCAGATGCGCCAGCGGCTCCCATGAGGCGTTCAGCGACGACAGCTCGTACGTGGACCGCTTCAGCGCGGCCATCGCACCCGGCAGGTCGTCCTGCCGGAGGCACTGCGCGGCCGTCTGCCATTCGTGGACGATGAGCGTGAACCACAGCTCCATGACCTGCGTGGTGACGAGGAAGGCCATCTCGCCCGGGTCGTCGGAGAGCGGATGCTGGAGGTGGGTGAGGACGTCGGCCTGCACGTAGTCCTCGTACGGAGTCGTGCCCTGGAAGTCCAGATGGGGGGCCTGCGTGCCGGCCTCGGGATCATCGACGGCGTGGGACATCGCTGTCTCCTCAACGTGGTGTCCGGGTAGCGGTCCGCTCCTTATCTGTAGGCAATGGAGCCCCGGTCCCCTCAGGCCCGCCCGCCGGACGCGGTCCTACGGGCCTGCGAACATCATCCGGTAGGCGGCCCGCCGGGACAAGGGCAGCTGGTCAGCGCCGTTGTCATATGCCCACGCCCCCTTCCGGAAGAGCTCCCCGGAGGGAACGCCTCCAGGAAGGGGCACCCGGCAGGCCGTCTCCGGCTCCGGACCCGGCCGGGTCTCAGGAGAGGGTCGCCGCCGCGGTGGGCGAGCTCTCCTTCAGGAAGGCCGAGCAGCGCTCGTACTCCTCCTGTTCGCCGATCGCGTGCGCGGCCCGCGCGAGAGCGTGCAGCGCACGCAGGAAGCCGCGGTTCGGCTCGTGCTCGAACGGCACGGGGCCGTGGCCCTTCCAGCCGCTGCGGCGCAGCGCGTCCAGGCCGCGGTGGTAGCCGGTACGCGCATAGGCGTACGACTCGACGACGCGTCCCGCCTCGAAGGCGTCGTCCGCGAGCAGCGCCCAGGCCAGCGAGGACGTGGGGTACTTCGCAGCGACCTCCACGGGCGCCGTCCCGGAGGCCAGCAGCTCGCGCGGCTCCGGGTCGTCGGGCAGGTGGGTCGGGGGCGGGCCCCCGAGCAGGTTCTCGTGGATGCTCATGCTTTCCAGTCTGCCTTGTGGTGAGGGGGCACAGCTGCCGTACGGAGACAGACCGCGGACAGCGGGAGGGCCGGACACGTCCGGCGGTGCGGGTGGTCCGGCCCTGGCCTGCTGCTCTGCCTGCTGGTCTGCCTCCTGGGGCAGGCCTACTTCAGCCGGGTACCGGTCGAGCGCAGGTTCGCGCACGCCTTCTGCACGCGCTCGGCCATGCCCTTCTCGGCGGCCTTGCCCCAGCTGCGGGGGTCGTAGGTCTTCTTGTCGCCGACCTCGCCGTCGACCTTCAGGACGCCGTCGTAGTTGCGGAACATGTGGTCCGCGACGGGGCGCGAGAAGGCGTACTGCGTGTCGGTGTCGAGGTTCATCTTCACCACGCCGTTCTCGAGCGCGGTGGCGATCTCGGTGTCCGTGGAGCCGGAACCGCCGTGGAAGACGAAGTCGAACGGGCTCTGCTTGCCGAACTTGGCGCCGACGCCGTCCTGCAGGTCCTTCAGCAGCTCCGGGCGGAGCACGACGTTGCCGGGCTTGTAGACGCCGTGCACGTTGCCGAACGAGGCGGCCAGCAGGTAGCGGCCCTTCTCGCCCAGGCCGAGGGCCTCGGCGGTACGCAGCGCGTCGTCGACGGTGGTGTACAGGTCGTCGTTGATCTCGTGGCTGACGCCGTCCTCCTCGCCGCCGGTCGGGGTGATCTCGACCTCGAGGATGATCTTCGCCGCCGCGGCCTCCGCGAGGAGTTCCTCGCCGATCTCCAGGTTGTCCTTGAGCGTCTCGGCCGAGCCGTCCCACATGTGGGACTGGAAGAGCGGGTTCTGCCCGGCGGCCACGCGCTCCTTGGAGACGGCGAGCAGCGGACGCACGTAGCCGTCCAGCTTGTTCTTCGGGCAGTGGTCGGTGTGCAGCGCGATGTTGACCGGGTACTTCTTGGCGACGATGTGCGCGAACTCGGCCAGCGCCACGGCACCGCTGACCATGTCCTTGCTGTACTGCCCGCCCAGGAACTCCGCGCCGCCGGTGGAGATCTGGACGATGCCGTCGCTCTCCGCCTCGGCGAAACCACGGAGCGCCGCGTGCAGGGTCTGCGTCGAGGTGACGTTGATGGCGGGGTAGGCGAACTTGCCGGCCTTCGCCCGGTCGAACATCTCGTTGTAGACCTCAGGGGTCGCGATGGGCATCTGTCCGCTCCTTGGGGTACGTGATCGGCTCTGGTCCAGCGGTGGTCAACGGAACGACGTCATCGTCGCTCCCCATCCTCCCAGACGGCCGCCGGTGCTCCGGCGTGTGGTTCACGAGTGCACGAAGGCCCACCGGCACGGCGGGCTCCGGTGCCGGTGGTTTCACGTGGAACCAGCCCCAACACCCCGCGCCCGCCCGGTTGTTGCAGTGCACGGACCGGGTGTTCAGGCCAGTTCGAGGTCGGTCAGTCCGTAGGCGTACAGATACGGCAGGCCCTCCTGCCCGATCGCCGCAGCGGCACCCCGTTCCACGATCGTCGCCACCGCGACGACCTCCGCGCCCGCCTCCCGGGCCGCCTCGACAGCGGTCAGCGGCGAACCGCCGGTGGTCGAGGTGTCCTCGACGATCAGCACCCGCCGTCCGCCGATGTCCGGCCCCTCGATACGGCGCTGCAGGCCGTGTGCCTTTCCGGCCTTCCGCACGACGAACGCGTCCAGGCGGCGCCCACGGGCCGCCGCCGCGTGCAGCATCGCCGAGGCCACCGGATCGGCGCCCAGAGTCAGGCCGCCGACGGCGTCGAAGTCGAGCTCGGCGGTGAGGTCCAGCATGACCTGACCGGCCAGCGGTGCGGCCTCACCGTCGAGGGTGATGCGCCTCAGGTCGATGTAGAAGTCCGCCTCCTGCCCGGAGGAGAGCGTGACCTTGCCGTGCACGACGGCCTTGTCCTTGATCTGCTGAAGCAGCGCCTCACGCGCACCGGTGGGGGAGGCGAGGGGGGACGCTCCGGGGGAGGAGGATGCAGTGCTCATGCCTCACGAGCCTAAGCGGCCGGGGCCGCGTCGCCACGGCAGGCCCCGCGTGCAACCGCCCGGCCACGGCTACCGCGCCGGCTGCCAGCTCCAGGTCGTGGAGACCTCCAGCGGCTGGATGGGCGTCACCAGGTGAGGGTGCGTGTTGAGCCCGTTGGGCGGCCCCGTCTGGGGTTCGACGCAGACGGCGTCCGGCTGCTCGTCGTAGACGACGACCCACTCCGCGCGGCTGGCGATCTTCAGTTCCAGCTTCTTCGGCCAGGTCAGCGTCACGTCGACGCCCTGCGGCATGCCGAAGCAGTCGTCCCAGGGGCCGGGCTTCGGCTGGACGCGCTTGCCGGTGGGCAGATGGTCGACGCCCCGCTCCTCCTGCCACTCGGGGGTGAAGTCGATGCGTACGTCACCGCTGTTGCCGCCGAGATTGCGCAGGAACCAGGGGTGCCAGCCCGCCTGCGCGGGGAAGCTGCCGTCGGCCGTCTCCACGCCCAGGGTGAGCGTGAGCGAGTCGCCCCTCTCGGAGAGCTCGACGACCTGGGTCACCAGGCCCTCCCAGGGCCACGGGTCGGACAGTTCGCAGGTGAAGGCCGCAGAGCGTTCGTCCTGCCGCGCGGTCTTCCATACGCCTTCGCGCACGGTGCCGTGGATCGCGTGCGGACCGCTGTCCAGGGGCAGTTGGTAGAGCTCGCCACCGCTGCGGAAGCGGCCGTGCTCCGTACGCCCGCACCACGGGACCATCACGAACGAGCCGTACCTCTTGCCCTGCCGGAGCAGTTCCGTACCGCTGACCGTCAGCGACGCGAGGCGGCAGCCCCGGTGCGGTTCTACCGTCAGCTCGGCGTTGCCCGCGCGGAGCGTGACGTCTGCGTCAGTGGTGGCGGTATGAGTCATGACGCGACCCTAAACCTCGGCGGTTCGTCTGACTGTGCGACCTGGCCAGGCCGCGGGCGTGACACACGACGGCGACGGAACCGCGAGCGGCTGCCGCGTCAGCGCCGCCGGCGCAGGGCCCGGCCGATGAAGACGGCCCCGGCGACGACAGCCGCTGCGGCCGGTGCCACCCAGCGTACGGCCGCCGAATTGGCGATGGGTTCGGGCACGGGGACGGGAGCGTAGCGACCGCGCGGCGGCGCGTGGTCGACCTCCTCGGCGCTGCGCCCGATCATCGTGCGGCGGGCGTGCGCGGCCTCCGCCTCGGCCGCCGCCTTCGCCTCCGCCGCTGTCACGTCGGTCTCCTCGCCGGCGTCCTCGTCGGACTCCTCGTCGTGGAGCGGGTCCAGGGACGACGGCGGCACCTCCGTCCCGAACACGCCGCCGCGCTCCGGACCGTCCGTGGCGGCCGGTTTGCCGGTGGCGGCGTCGTCCTCGGACTTCTCCCCGGAGGTGCCGGCCCCGCCGTCGTCGCCGTTCGTGCCGGCCTCGGCGCCGCCGCCGTTGGCGGCTTCCGAGGCGTCGGGTGCCGGGCCTGGGATGCCGGGGATGACGCGCTCGTTGTCGTCCGGCTCGCCGATGCCGCCCGCCTGGGAGGTGGCGGCTTCCGCAGCGGGGGCGTCCGGCGAGTCCAGCGCCTGCGGCTCGTCCTGCCCGATGCTCTCGGCGAGCGCCTTGCCGAACCGCTCCAGCAGCCGCTGCCCGGCGGACGTGACCGCTTTCGGGTCGAGTTCCTCGATGCGGCCGTCGCCCTTGACCGTCCCGGTGAAGACGAGGCGGGTGCCTTCGCCCTCCTTCGGCCGCCGCGGTACGACAGTGAGCTTCAGCCGCACCGAACCGCTGCCGCGTGCCTCGGTTCCGCTGCCCTCGACGGCGAACTCCTCGCCCTTCGGGGTGACCGTCAGGCTGCCGCGGTAGGTGATCGTGGAGTTGCCGATCCGGACGCGCAGCCGTCCCTCCGTCCTGCCCGCACGCTTGGCGCCGCCGGCGTCGGTGGCGCCGCTGCCGTCAGGGGTGTCGGCCTGCAGTCCGGGCACGCAGCGCGCGACGCGCTCGGGCTCGGCGAGAGCCGCCCGTACCGAACCGACGGAAAACGGAACGTTCACCTCGTGCTCCATGGGCCGGAGCCTACCCACCACACCCCGTACATGTGACCGGTCGGTCGCATATCTCCGCGCGCCGTACCCTCCCGTACCATTCGGGCGCCGCGCGGTGAGCGTCACGGGTAGCGCGGGCGGGTCAGCGTCGAGGGCGGCAGTCCGGCCATACGTCCACGCGGCACACGCAGAAGCGGCGGATCCGCGGCGCCCGTCAGCGTGCTGACGGTCCGTGACCCCGGCACCCCCGGGTGCCCGGCAGGAGCACGCCGCGCCAGTACGAAGCCCCAGTCGCGGGGGGCTTCGACGGCGTACGGGGAGGTGCGGAGGCCCGCCGAGCGGAGGGTGGCCTCCACCGTCCAGTACGTCTCCGGATGCGCGGCCGCCGTGCCCGCGTGGACCGCGAGACGTCCGCGGGGGGTCAGAGCCCGGCGGACGAGTCCGTAGAACTCCTGCGAATACAGCTTCGCGTCGACGGACGCGCCTGGTTCCGGCAGGTCGGAGACGACGACGTCGTAGGCGGCGGAGCCGCCGCCCGGAGCCCCTCGTGCGTGCTCGCGCAGGCGGGCGAAAGCGTCGCCGCGGCGCACCCGTACCCGCGGGTCGTCGAAGGCACCCTCGTTGAGTCTCCGCAGTCCGGGGTCCGTGCGCGCCAACCTCACGACGACCGGGTCCACTTGGGCGACCGTCACTTCCTCCACGCCTTTGTGGCGCAGCACTTCACGCAGAGCCAGCCCGTCGCCCCCGCCGAGGAGGAGCACCCGGGCGTTCGGACCATCCGTCATGGCCGGCCCGACGAGCGCGGAGTGGTAGCGGTTGCCGTCCGCGGAGCACACGCGCAGGCGTCCGTCGAGGAACAACTGCAGGGGCCGGCCGCCGCGCCGGTGCGCCGTCGGATCGGTGTCACCGGTCAGTACGGCCTCCTGGGTGCCCGTCCGTACGGCGACCCGCAGGTCCTCCCCGTACACGGCACGGCGCGCCTCGCGCTCGAAGGCGCCGACGAATGCCGTACCGGCGATGAGCAGCACGATCACGGCCCCGTTGACGGCGAGGAGTCCCCAGCGCATGCGGACGCCCACGTCGTGCCGGAAGAGCCACAGCACGACGACCCCGCCCGCGGAGGCGTTGACCACGCCCGTCAGGAGCGCGCCCGTCAACTGGCCGAAGAACGGCAGCAGCAGGAAGGGAAAGGTCAGTCCGCCCACGAGCGCGCCCACGTAGTCGGCGGCGAAGAGGTCGGCGAGCGCTCCGCCCGCGTCCTGGCGGCGGATGCGCTGGATGAGGGTCATCAGCAGCGGCATCTCGGCGCCGATCAGTACGCCGATGGCGAGGGAGAAACCGACGAGGGCGACCCAAGCGCCGCCCAGCCAGGCGAAGTTGGCGTAGAGCGCCATCGCCGACCCGCCACCGACCAGGGCCAACACGGCCTCCACCAGGGCGAATCCGGTCGCCGCGCGGCATCGAAGCCGCTTGGCCAGCAGCGACCCGAGGCCCATCGCGAAGACCATCACGGACAGCACGACGGACGCGTGAGTGACCGAGTCCCCAGCCAAGTAGGAAGCCAGCGCGACGAGTTCGAGTTCGTAGACGAGCCCGCAGGCCGCGCAGACGAACACGGAGGCCAGCACGAGCCCGCGCCCCAGCCCGGCGGGCACGGGCAGCCGTGCTTCGCCGACGGGATCGAGGAGGCGGTCACTCATGTCGCGAACGTTACGTGACGGGAAAAACACTCTCCGACACCCACGCGAGTGCCCGTGCGGCAAACCACGCGCAACGAGGCGTGCAGAAGCACGCCGGGCGGCGGGACGCTCCCGCCGGGCCGGCTCAACTCTCAGGCCGGCGCGGGACGTCGGGCCGTGCCGACGCCCGCCGGGAGCACCGTGTGCGCGGAGACGCCGCGGCCGGAGGCCCCGGCCGGGACCGCCCCGCGGGGCGGTGCGCCCACCCGGGTCCGGGTGGAGACCAGCGCGCACTCCTGCGGGTACGCGTGCCACGTACGCCAGTGGACCTGCCCGGAGTGGCGCCGCACCAGCAGCGCGGTGAACGCGTGCGGCGATCCGGGGAAGGTCCCGGCCAGGCCGTTGGGGTGGTCCGAGACCAGCGCGAGCAGTTCCTGCGCCCGGCCCGCGAAGGAGCCGGGCGACAACTTCTCGACGCGGGCGGCGAATTCGTACTCCCACGTGCCGATGCGTTTCGAGACGCCCAGTGGCAGCGGCGTACTGCTGCCCGGCATGCAGGCGACGGTCTCGGAACAGTTCCCACCGTCCGCTTCGAGCAGCACCTGGTGGGAGGCGCCGAGCAGGCGTAACTGCACGGCGGCGCCATCGAGTTGCAGCTCACTGGTGGCGAGCGCCGGAAGCGGCTCCCGGCCGAGGACCCAGGCGAGGTCGCCGGCACGGGTGTCGGTGTACGGGGCGTAGAGGGTGGTGAGCATGGGTCGGCGGCTCCGCAAGCACACGGTGGAGGGGTGAGCCGGCACGCACCTCGGGACAGGGCCGGGGTCGGCGTCGCCGGCTCGAACCCACGCCAGTTATCGGTGATACAGAATCACCGAATCATGAAATGTGTGCTTCCACAGATTTTTCGCCACCTGCTTCCGGTTTTCCATCCCCCCGAGTGCCGGGCAGTTCAGATGTTCAACTGCCGGACGACGGCCGAGGGAACGGAACCCGGGACTCCAACTACGCCGCTCTGAGCGGTGCTGACCTGGCTCAGGCGCCGCCACCGCCGCCGCAGCCACCGCCGCCTCCCCCTCCGCACGAGGAGGAGGAGCCGCAGGACGAGCCGCCGCCGCAGGACGAGCCACCGCCGTGCCCGCCGCCGGTGTCGCCGCCCCACCAGCCGCCCCCGTAGGCGGCGCCCGAGGAGCCGGCTCCACGCGCCCTCCCGCCGGAGCGGCTGCGGGAGCCGCTCTTCGACGCGGCGAGAAGCAGCCCCACGACTGCAGCGATCACGACGATGACGAGTATGGCGATCACGAATAGGCTCATGGCCCGGTCCCCCATCTTTCCGCGGTGCGGACTCCCGCACCGGTCAGCTGTCCGCAAAGCGTCTCCCGGACGCCCGCGCATCGACGCCGTCTCCGGCGTGACGGGCTTCTGCCCCGGCCTTCTCGGCCCCAAAGCAGAGTTGAGGAAGTCCAGAGGTTCGCGTTCCCGGGGCTCGCGCCCGGCCCTTGACCGGCACACAACCGCCTCCGAACGGGCGGGACTCCGTCCCGCATGCCCGTTATGCATGCAAATGAACGCTTATGCGCTTACCGTCAGCTCCGAATCCCCGATGCCGGAGCGGACCCGTCGTGGCCGTTCCGCCTCCATGGACAGGAGCATTCCCATGCGCGTCTCGACCACGGTCGCCGCCGCCCTCGGCGCGACCGCCCTGCTCTTCTCGCTGGCGGGCCCCGCCGGCGCCTCGGCTGCCGACGCCCCCGCCGGCGGTGGCAAGCACCGGGTCAATCTCGACGGCGACCAGGAAGTCCCCGGCCCCGGCGACCCGGACGGCAGCGGCGTCTTCCGGTACGAGATCAAGAGGAACCAGCTCTGCTACAGGCTGAGCGTCCGCGACATCGCTCCGCCCACCGCGGCACACATCCACTTCGGCCCCGCCGGCGAGACCGGGCCGATCGCCGTCACGCTGCGCACGCCCGACGAGGACGGCACGTCCGGGGGCTGCATCCGCGCCCGCGCCTACCAGACGCCCGAGAACGCCGCCGAGGTGCTCACCGAGTGGGAGCTCCACGGCATCAAGCAGAACCCGTTCTTCTTCTACGTCAACGTCCACAACGAGGAGTTCCCCGACGGAGCGGTCCGCGGCCAGCTCTGATCCCGCTCCCCTGGGAGCGTCCCTGAGGGAAGCACCGGGGTGTGCCCCGTCCGCGCATGCGATGCGGACGGGGCACACCCCGTGGTGTGGAACCGGCCGGGGCGAGCGCTGTGCGCCTGCCCCTCCGGAGTCGGTGGACGTGACCTCCACACGGCCGATCGGACAGGATGAGCCCTGGACGGTCGGTATCCCAGGGTGAGGAGTTGGTGGGCACATGAGCGACAGGCCGCTGCTGAACCGCAGGCTGGAGGGATTCGGCTCGACGATCTTCGCCGAGATGTCCGCCCTCGCCGTGAAGACCGGGGCGATCAACCTGGGTCAGGGCTTCCCCGACACCGACGGCCCCGAATCCGTACGGGAAGCCGCCGTGAAGGCACTGCGGGACGGACGCGGCAACCAGTACCCGCCCGGTCCCGGCATCCCCGAGCTGCGCACCGCCGTCACCGAGCACCAACAGCGCTTCTACGGCCTGACGTTCGACCCCGACACCGAGGTGCTGGTCACCGCCGGCGCCACCGAGGCCATCGCCGCCTCGATGCTCGCCCTGCTGGAGCCGGGCGACGAAGTGATCGCCTTCGAGCCCTTCTACGACTCCTACGCCGCCTCGATCGCCATGGCCGGCGCCACCCGCGTCCCCCTCACCCTCCGCGCCCCGGACTTCCGTCCCGACCTGGAGGCCCTGCGCGAAGCGATCACCCCGCGCACCCGGCTGCTGCTGCTCAACTCCCCGCACAACCCCACCGGCATGGTGCTCACGCGCGAGGAGCTGACGGCCGTCGCCGCCCTGGCGGTCGAGCACGACCTCCTCGTCGTCACCGACGAGGTCTACGAACACGTGGTCTTCGAGGGCGAGCACATCCCGCTCATCTCCCTCCCCGGCATGCGCGACCGCACGGTCTCCATCTCCTCCTCCGGGAAGACCTTCTCGTTCACAGGCTGGAAGGTCGGCTGGGTGACGGCGTCCGCACCCCTGGTGGCGGCGGTCCGCACCGCCAAGCAGTACCTGACGTACGTGAGCGCCGGTCCCTTCCAGTACGCCGTCGCCGAGGCCCTGCGGCTGCCCGACGCCTACTTCACCGGCTTCCGCGAGGATCTGCACACCAAGCGCGACCTCCTCGCAGACGGACTCGCCGAGGCGGGCTTCGACGTCTTCCGGCCGCAGGGCACGTACTTCATCACCACCGACATCACGGCCCTGGGCGAGAAGGACGGCGTCCCCTTCTGCCTCGGCCTCCCCGAACGGTGCGGCGTGGTCGCCGTCCCCACCGCCGTCTTCTACGACCACCCTGACGCGGGCCGCAGTCACGTCCGCTTCGCCTTCTGCAAACGCGAGGACGTCCTGCGGGAGGCCGCCTCCCGCCTGCGACGACCGGGGTACTGAGCGGGACGGGAGAGAACGGATGGCCGAGATCGCCGTAGCGCAGTTCGCACCGGGCGAGGACAAGAGCGCGAACCTGGCGGTGCTGCGCGGGCTCGCCGGGGAAGCGGCAGCCCGTGGTGCACGGGTCGTCGTCGCCCCCGAGTACGCGATGTACACCGCACCCGCCATGGACCGGCGGTTCGTCGACTCCGCCGAGCCCCTGGACGGTCCCTGCACCGAGGCGCTGCGTGAGCTGGCCGCCCGGCTCGGCATCCACCTGGTGGCGGGCGTCAACGAGCAGCGGGACGGGACCACGATCCACAACACGCTGGTCGCGGCGGGACCGGACGGCGACATCGCCGCTCTCTACCGCAAGATGCACCTCTATGACGCCTTCGGCTTCACGGAGTCCTCGGTCGTGCACCCCGGCGCCGTCGAAGCACCGGCGACGTTCACCGCCGACGGTTTCGTCTTCGGCATGCAGACCTGCTACGACCTGCGCTTCCCGGAGGTCACGCGCCGTCTGGTCGATGCGGGAGCCGAGGTCGTGCTGGTACCTGCCGAGTGGGTGCCCGGACCGCTGAAGGAGGACCACTTCGTGACACTGCTGCGGGCACGGGCGATCGAGAACACGGTCTACGTCGCCGCCGCCGGCCAGTGCGCTCCGACAGGAGCCGGGAACAGCATGATCATCGACCCGATGGGGGTCGTTCTCGCGTCCCTCGGCGAGCGCACCGGGACGGCGCTCGCCACGGCCGACCGGGAGCGCATGGCCGCGGTCCGCAAGATCAACCCGGCGCTGGAACTGCGCCGGTTCGCCGTGACGGAGCGCTGAGCGGAAGGGCCTCACGCATCAGGGAGCGGGCCGGGGTTCTCCCCCGGCCCGCTCCCTGATGCGGTCCCGCGTGGCGGTGGCCTGTGGCCTGTGCGGCGTGGGCCCGCGGCGCCCGGATGGCCGGCGTGTGCCGCTCGGCTCACTCCGAGTCGTCGTCCGGCTTGTCCCCGGACTCCGCGTCCTTCTCGAGGCCGAACTGCTCGACCAGCCACTTGTCGAACTCGATCGAGGCACGCACCCAGCTGACGACGCTGGAGACGAAGTGCTCCAGCGAGACGCCGGTGCCGATCAGCATCTGCGCCTCACCGATCAGACGGACGGTGCCGTCGTCGTGCGTGTGGCTGTAGACCTTCGGCCACAGAGTGCGGCGGTTCCAGTCGTCGATGCTCTCCAGCAGTTTGGGCTTGTCCTCGATCGGGTGGGGCCGGTCGTAGAACGTACGGACCGAGAAGACCTGCTGCTCCTCCTCGCCCCGGAACATGAAGTACGTGCGGAACTCTTCCCACGGCGCCGCGAGGTCTCCCTCCTCGTCGACGACGTACTTCAGCTCCATCTGCTCCAGCAGCTGCTTGACCAGCTCCTGGTCGGGGATGACAGGACCGGTCGGACCGGACTCCTGCGGGTCGGGCTCCTGCCCCCCGAAATTCGGGATCGAGGACGGGTCGATGCTCACCGGATTTCCCTTCGTACGGTTCCTGCCATCCTCCCTCACACTCGCCCCGTACACGCAACCCCGAGCCCCACCGGCAACCATTGCCCCTCTTTCTGCCGTCGGTTCGGCGGGGTCTCGCGGCCGGCGTCAGTCCGGTGCCTGTTCGGGGCGGCCGCCGCAGAGCTGGTCCAGCAGGTTCGCCGCCATGGCACGGGCGTGCCGCAGGCGGCTGCTGTCACCTTCCAGGCCGGCGCGCGTCATCGCGCCCTCCAGGAGGAAGGCCAGGTGCTCCGCCGTGGTCCGAGCGGTGCCGGGACTGCCGGGCAGCAATGCCGCGACGTGCTCGCCGATCAGGCGCTCGACTTCCTCCTTGTGACGGCGTACCAGGGCCCGCCCCTCGTTCCCGTCGGGCAGTTCCGCAGCGGCGTTGAGCAGGCCGCATCCGCGGAAGCCGTGCCCCTGGGCGGACACGGTGCTGTCGATGTAGGCGTCGAAGACGGCCAGTACGCCGTCGCGGGGGCTTTCGGCCCGCTGGAGGCGTGAGCGGTACTGCGTCAGCCATTCCTCGTGCCGGGCGTCCAGATAGGCCCGGACGAGATCGGCCTTGGACGAGAAGTTGTTGTACAGACTCATCTTCGCCACACCGGCCTCGGCGGTGATCGTGTCGATGCCGGTCGCCGTGACCCCGTCGGTGTAGAAGCGCCGCGCCGCGGCGGCCAGGACACGCTCGCGGGCCGGCCGCCGCTTCCCGTCGCCCGTGGTCCGCTCCACCTGACTCATCACGCACCCCGATTGCACTAGGTAGACTGGTCTACCTAGTATAGCCCCGCGCGGTGGCTGACGGCGACCGCCGAACAGTGTTCCCCCGCGCCATCAGCAACCCCAGGGAGGCACCATGGCCCTCTTGACCGGCAACCTCATCGTCGACGGAGTACGCCTCGCCTACCGGGACCACGGCCAGGGCGAGCCCGTGGTCTTCATCCACGGCACGCCCTCGCACTCCTACGAGTGGCGCGACGTCGTACCGCACATCGAGGTGGCCGGCTTCCGTGCCGTCACCTACGACCTGCTGGGATACGGCCTCTCGGAGCGGCCCGTGGACCGCGACACGTCGGTCGCCGCCCAGACGGACCTCCTGGGACACCTGCTCGACGAGCTGGGCATCGGCCGGGCGAACATCGTCGCGCACGACATCGGCGGCGCCATCGGCCAGCGCTTCGCCCTCGCCCACCCCGAGCGGGTGCGGCGACTGATGATGATCGACTCGGTCAGTTACGACTCGTGGCCGTCCTCGACCTGGCGGAAGATCATCGACGAGAACCTCGACGACTTCATGAGCATGTCGCAGGACGCGTTCAACGACCTGCTGTCCCGTCAGCTAGAGATGACCGTCGCCGACGAGTCGCTCATGACCGCGGAGCTCCTCCAGGCATACCTGGCACCCCATCAGTCCCCGCTGGGCCGCGTCTCCTTCTTCGAGCACCAGGTGCGCCACTACGACGCGAAGTACACGGAGGAGATCAGCGACCGGCTCGGACGCCTGACCATGCCCGTCCGCATCATGTGGGGCGAGCGGGACCAGTGGCAGCCCCTCGAGTACGCGAAGCGGCTCAGCAGCCACATCCCCGGCGCCGATCTCGTCGTCGTCCCCGAGGCCGGCCACTTCCTCATGGAGGACGCCCCCGAGCGCGTCGTCCGCGAGATCGACGACTTCCTCACGGCCCCGCCGCAGTGACTGCGTACCGGCGGTCCACGGCACCGGCAGCGCACCCCGACGGGTCGGGAGGCCGCGGCGGGGGCTGACGCCCCGCACCGCCGCCTCCGCACGTGCCCCGTGCCCCGCACGTGTCCCGTGCCCCGCACGTGTCCCGCGCCCCGTCCGGGCTCACGCGCCGCCCTCGCTCACACTCCGCGCGCCGAGCCGACCACCAGGCCCCCGCCGTCCGGCGCGGCGTCCACCCGCACGGTGTCGCCGTCGAGCACCTCGCCGGAGAGGATCTCGCGGGCGAGCCGGTCGCCGATCGCTGTCTGCACGAGGCGGCGCAGCGGCCGTGCACCGTACGCCGGGTCGTTGCCCTCCCGCGCCAGCCACTCCAGTGCCTCCGGGGTGACCTCCAGCTCCAGCCGCCGCTCCGCGAGCCGCCGCCGCAGTCCGTCGATCTGCAGCGCGGCGATGCGGCTCAGCTCGTCCGTGCTCAGGGCCGAGAAGACGACCACGTCGTCCAGCCGGTTGAGGAACTCGGGCCGGAAGGACGAACGTACGGTGGCGAGCACCTTCTCCTTCTTCTCCTCCTCCTTCTCCAGAGGGTCCATCAGGTACTGGCTGCCCAGGTTGGAGGTGAGGACGAGGATGGCGTTGCGGAAGTCCACGGTGCGGCCCTGGCCGTCGGTGAGGCGCCCGTCGTCGAGGACCTGGAGCAGCACGTCGAAGACCTCGTGGTGCGCCTTCTCCACCTCGTCCAGGAGCACGACGGAGTACGGACGCCGCCGCACCGCCTCGGTCAGCTGGCCGCCCTCCTCGTAGCCGACGTAACCGGGGGGAGCCCCGACCAGCCGCGCCACCGAGTGCTTCTCGCCGTACTCGCTCATGTCGATGCGGACCATCGCCCGCTCGTCGTCGAAGAGGAACTCCGCGAGGGCCTTGGCCAGTTCGGTCTTCCCGACGCCGGTCGGGCCGAGGAAGAGGAAGGAGCCGGTGGGCCGGTCGGGGTCCGCGATGCCGGCCCGCGTGCGCCGGACGGCGTCGGAGACGGCCTTGACGGCTTCGCCCTGGCCGATGAGCCGCCTGCCCAGCTCCTCCTCCATGCGCAGCAGCTTCTGCGTCTCGCCCTCCAGCAGCCGCCCGGCGGGGATGCCGGTCCAGGAGGCGACGACGTCGGCGATGTCGTCCCTGCCGACCTCCTCCTTGACCATCGTCTCCCGCTCGGGCTGCGAAGCGGCCTCCTCCTCGGCAGCGGAGGCCTCCTCCAACTCCCTTTCCAGGCTGGGGATCTCGCCGTAGAGCAACTGCGAGGCCGCCTCGAAGTCCCCTTCGCGCTGGGCGCGTTCCGACTGCCCACGCAGTTCGTCGAGCTTCTCCTTCAGCTCACCGACGCGGTTGAGGCCCTGCTTCTCCTTCTCCCAGCGAGCGGTCAGACCCCGCAACTCCTCCTCGCGGTCGGCCAGTTCGAGACGCAGCCGCTCCAGGCGCTCGACGGAGCCGGGATCGGTCTCGTTGGCGAGGGCCATCTCCTCCATCTTCAGCCTGTCGACGGAGCGCTGGAGTTCGTCGATCTCGACGGGCGAGGAGTCGATCTCCATGCGCAGCCGGGACGCGGCCTCGTCGACGAGGTCGATCGCCTTGTCCGGCAGGAACCGGGAGGTGATGTAGCGGTCGGAGAGCGCGGCGGCGGCCACGAGAGCGCTGTCCGCGATCTGAACCTTGTGGTGTGCCTCGTACCGGCCCTTGAGCCCGCGCAGGATCGCGATGGAGTCCTCCACCGTGGGCTCCGCCACGAGCACCTGCTGGAAGCGGCGCTCCAGAGCGGCGTCCTTCTCGATCCGCTCGCGGTACTCGTCGAGCGTGGTGGCGCCGACCATCCGCAGCTCGCCGCGGGCGAGCATCGGCTTGAGCATGTTGCCCGCGTCCATGGCGGAGTCGCCGCCGGCGCCCGCACCGACGACCGTGTGCAGCTCGTCGATGAAGGTGATGATCTGGCCGTCGCTCTCCTTGATCTCCGACAGCACGGTCTTCAGACGTTCCTCGAACTCGCCGCGGTACTTCGCGCCTGCCACCATCGCGCCCAGGTCCAGCGCCCACAGCCGCTTGTCGCGCAGCGACTCGGGCACGTCGCCCTTGACGATCCGCTGTGCGAGCCCCTCCACGACCGCGGTCTTGCCGACGCCGGGCTCGCCGATGAGCACCGGGTTGTTCTTCGTACGCCGGGAGAGCACCTGCACGACGCGCCGGATCTCCTGGTCCCGCCCGATGACGGGGTCGAGCCTGCCCTCGCGGGCAGCGGCGGTGAAGTCGGTGCCGAACTTCTCCAGTGCCTTGTACGTGCCCTCCGGGTCGGGCGTCGTCACACGCCGGCTTCCGCGCACTGACTGGAACGCCTCCAGCAGCTTCTTGTCCGTGGCGCCGTTGTCCCGGAGCAGGTCGGCCGTGTGCCCGCCCTTGGCGGCGAGGGCGATCAGCAGGTGCTCGGTGGAGACGTACGCGTCGCCGAGGTCCTTGGCCCGCTGGGCGGCGTCGGCGATGACCGACAGCAGGGGACGGTCGGGCTGCGGCTTGCCGACCGTCGACCCCTTGACGCTGGGGAGCGCGGCGAGCAGCCGCTCGGCGCCCGAGCGGAGTGCGGCCTGATCGGCGTCGGCGGCGGCGAGCAGGTCGGACACGTTCTCGTTGTCCTCGCCCTGGAGCAGCGCGAGGAGCAGGTGGGCAGGGGTGATGTCGGGGTGTCCGTCCGTCACCGCACGGTCGTTCGCCCCACTGATCGCGTCACGGCTCTTGTTCGTCAGCTCGGCGTCCACTTGCGTGCGTGCCTCCTTCGTCTCGCTTCGTCTGCTCCGGCCCGGCCGGGCCGGTCCCGCCTTCCACTGAAGTCTTCAGCATCCAGCAAGTTGAGTCTATTCCACTCAACTATTGCCGCGTTACGTTCGTTCCCATGACGAGTACGTCCCCATCTCCCGCTCTCAACGTCCCCGAAGCCCTCGCGGCCTTCTGGCGCGAACGCCACTACTCCACGCTCACGACCCTCCGGCCCGGTGGCACCCCGCACGTGGTGCCCGTCAGCGTCACCTTCGAACCGGACACGGCAACGGCCCGCGTCGTCTCACGCCGCACCAGCAAGAAGGTGCGCAACATCGCCGAAGCGGGCGAGAAAGGCATGCGGGTCGCGCTCTGCCAGGTCGACGGCGGACGCTGGTCGACGCTGGAAGGCCGCGCCCGCATCCGTACGGAGGCGGACGTGGTCTCGGACGCCGAGCGCCGCTACGAGGAGCGCTACGGCCGCCGTCCCCGGCCCAACCCGGAGCGCGTACTGATCGAGATCGCCGTGGACCGCACGATGGGCCGGGGCATCTGACACGGCGCGGCACGGCAGGAGGCGCAGCAGCCAGGACGCGCCTCCTGCCGCCTCCTGCCAGGACGGGCGCCCGCCTCGGCGGCCGTGTGCTCCGGGGTTCCCTCAGCGGCCCCCGATCTCCTTCAGCACCGTCTTCGCCGACCTCGGGTAGGGCCGTCCCAGCAGCTCGTCGTCCGAGCCGACCGACGTGACCGCCACCAGCGTCCCCGCCCCCCGCGCCTTGTCGAAGTCCCGGAGCCACGGACCGCCGCTGACGCCCTGCGTCAGCCGGCACGGCTCGAGCGCCAGGGCTCCGACGTTGGCCGCCGCGATCTCGCCGCGCCCGTAGCGGTGGGCCTTCCCCGCGCAGTAGTTGAGCGTCTCCCCGTCGTACGGCGAGGTGACCGGGTAGCCGAGCGTGGCGGTGGTGCCGCCCGGAACCGGCTCCGTCTTCAGGGTGTTCGCACCGTGGACGTCCTGGATGGTGCGCCCGCCCCGCTTCTCCATCCGCAGGAACGCCCAGTCGTGCGGAAGGATCGTCTCCAGCTCCTTCTTCACGTTCCAGCCGGGTGCCGTCCGCCACGACTCCGCCTTCCAGCCCTTCGCGAGCACGGCCTTCGGGCCGCCCTCCCCCTCGTAACCGGGCTGGAAGTAGACCGCCTCCGGCTTCTGCGGACGCTCCGGGCTGGCGATGCAGTGGGCGGCGGTGGCCACCACACTGCCGCTCGGAGAGTCGACGACGGCGGCCGAGCAGGACTCGACCTGATTGCCCGACAGCTTCGCGACGAGCCTCCCCACCGTCTTGACGGTCCCGTGCGGCCACCGGCTCCCCTCGGAGGGCGGCGGGTAGGGCGTCGGCGCCCCGGCCGCCCCCATCACGGCCAGAGCGGTGGTGCATGTCACGAAAGCGGCGAGTGCCGCGCGCGTCGACGTCATGCCCCCACGCTCGGACCGACCCGCCGCTGCGGCCAACTGCACACACCCGGTCGGGTTACACCCGCATGTTCCGCGCCGTACCGCCGTACGTGTCGGGCAGGCTGCACGGCGGCCGTTGCACAGCACCGCCGCCTCCGGGGAAACCCGGTGTCAGGACGCCGCGTCCGGCATTACGCTCCCCGGCATGACCCTGGAGTGGGAACAAGTTCTGATCGACGCGGCGGACCCCGTCGCGCTGGGCTCCTGGTGGGCGGAGGCGCTGGGCTGGGTGGTGGTCGACGAATCCGCCGAGGAATACGAGATCCGGGAGACTCCCGACCGCCTCCCCGGGCTGCTCTTCGTGCTCGTCCCGGATGCCAAGGTCTCCAAGAACCGGCTGCATCTCGACTTCCGTCCCGACGACCAGGAGGCGGAGGTGGCCCGCCTCCTGGCGCACGGCGCCCGCCACGCGGACGTGGGCCAGGGCGAGGAGTCCTGGGTCGTCCTCGCGGACCCGGAGGGCAACGAGTTCTGCGTGCTGGGCCCGCGCCGCACGTGACGCCGGGCACCGCACCGGGCCCGGCAGGCCGAAGCCCCCTGCGCGCCGCACGCGCGAGGGGGCCGTCCCGGTCCGGGGGTGCGCTCAGTCGCGGCTCTTCTTGGGACGCCAGACGACCAGTGCGCCGGACTGCGGATGCACGTCCTGGTACGGCACCAGGTCACGCCGGTAGGAGGCGTGGACCTGCGCCTCGCGCTGCCGCATGGCCGCCGCTGCGCCCTCGACCGCCTGCTGGAGTTCGACGACACGGGACTTGAGCGCGGCGACCTGGTTCTCCAGTTCGATGATGCGCTTGATGCCCGCGAGGTTGATGCCCTCGTCCTGGCTCAACTCCTGCACCTGACGCAGCAGTTCGATGTCCCGCGCGGAGTACCGCCGGCCACGTCCGGCCGCCCGGTCCGGTGAGACGAGGCCGAGGCGGTCGTACTGGCGCAGCGTCTGCGGGTGCAGGCCCGAGAGCTGAGCAGCCACCGAGATGACGTACACCGGTGACTCGTCCGTCAGCTGATAAGGATTGCGTCGTCCGCCCCGGCCGTTCACCTCAGTCTCCCTTCGCGGCCTTGAACAGCTGGGCCCTCGGGTCCTCCGCTGCCGTCGCCTCGCGGTAGGACTCCAGGATGCCCTTCGCCTTGTCGCTCAAATCCTTGGGTACCGATACGTCGATGGTGACCAGCAGATCGCCGCGCGTCCCGTCCTTGCGGACTGCGCCCTTTCCGCGTGCCCGCATCGTACGGCCGCTCGGCGTTCCCGGCGGCAGTTTGAGCGTGACGGGCGGACCGCCGAGCGTCGGCACCTTGATCTCGCCGCCGAGCGCCGCCTCCGGGTAGGTGACGGGCACGGTCACCGTCAGGTTGTCGCCGCGGCGGCCGAAGACCGGATGCCGGTCGACGTGCACGATCACATAGAGGTCACCGGCCGGACCGCCCCGCTCGCCGGGTGCGCCCTTGCCGCGCAGCCTGATGCGCTGCCCGTCGCTGACGCCCGCGGGGATGCGGACCTGCATGGTGCGCGAACTCGTCGCCTTGCCGGACCCCTTGCACGTGTCGCACGGGTCCTGGGCGATCAGGCCGCGGCCCTTGCAGTCCAGGCACGGGTCGGTCAGCGAGAAGCCGCCACCCCCGCCGCGTGAGACCTGGCCGGTCCCGACGCAGGTGGGGCACACCCGGGGTGTGCCGTTCTTGTCGCCCGTGCCGGCGCACGCCTTGCACGCCGCGGACGACGACATGCGCAGCGGAACGGTGGCGCCGTCGACGGCCTCGGTGAAGCTGAGCGTCACCTCGGACTCGACGTCCTGACCCCGGCGGGGCTGCGTACGCGTACCGGCGCCGCCGCGGTTGAACAGACCGCCGAAGACGTCACCGAGACCGCCGCCGAAGCCGCCGGCGCCACCGGGACCGCCGGGGCCACCGCCCGGCTGGCCGCCCCCGAAGAGGTCGCTCAGGTCGAAGTTGAAACCGCCCGCGCCGCCGGGACCACCGGGCCCGCCGGTCCTGATCCCGCCGTTGCCGAACAGGGTGCGCGCCTCGTCGTACTCCTTGCGGCGCTTGGCGTCGCCCAGTACGTCGTACGCCTCCGAAGCGTTCTTGAAGCGCTCCTCGGCCTTGGCGTCGCCCCTGTTGGCGTCGGGGTGGTTCTCGCGTGCGAGCTTGCGGTAGGCCTTCTTGATCTCGGCCTCGGTGGCGTCCTTCGGGACGCCGAGAACCTTGTAGTAGTCCTTCTCGATGAAGTCCTTCGTACTCATCCGCGGCGTCCCTCCTCCCGCTCGGTACCCCGGTCGGAGACCGGCCCGCCGTCCGGGCCGGTCCCCCTGCCGATGGCCGGCTCGCTTCCGTGGTCAGCCCTGCTCGGGGCCACCGTTCTCCTCTTCGTCGGCGGGCTCCTCGCCTGCCGGGGCCTGAGCACCCGGCTGCGGCTCAGCGACACCGACCCTGGCGGGACGGATCGTACGCTCGCCGATGCGATACCCGGGCTGAAGGATCTGCACGCACGTCGTCTCCGTGACGTCGGGCGAGTACGAGTGCATCAGCGCCTCGTGCACAGTCGGGTCGAAGGGCTCCCCCTCCTTGCCGAACTGCATCAGACCCATCTTGGCGGCGACCATCTCCAGCGACTCGGCGACGGACTTGAATCCGCCGACGAGTTCGCCATGGTCCCGCGCACGGCCGATGTCGTCGAGCACGGGCAGCAGCTCCGTCAGCAGGTTCGCGACAGCGACCTCCTTGACGGCGGCGCGGTCCCGCTCGACGCGGCGGCGGTAGTTCTGGAACTCGGCCTGGAGACGCTGCAGATCCTGCGTGCGCTCGTGCAGCGCCGTGCGGGTCTGGTCCAGCTGGGCGGTCAGCGCCGCCTCCTGCGGGCCCAGGTCCGCGGCCTGGCCCTGGACCTGCCCCTGGAGCGGTTCCTGTCCGCCCTGGCCTTCCTGCTCGGTCTCGGTCACGTCCCCGGCCCCGTCCGCCGGGCCCCCCGCCTCGTCGGCGGGGGAAGCACCGGCGGCCTGCGCCGCAGCGTCATCGGGCTGTACGGCGTCGGTGGGGACGTCGGACTTCTGGTCGAAGCCCGGGGTCTCCTCCGTCACGCTGCACCATCCTTCGGCTTCTGCTCGTCGTCCACGATCTCGGCGTCCACGACGTCGTCGTCACCGTCGGCCTTGGCCCCGCCGCCCGCGGCGCCCTCGGCCCCGCCCTGCGCGCCGGCCTCACCCTGAGCGGCCTGCGCGTCGGCGTACATGGCCTGACCCAGCTTCTGGCTGGTCGCCGCGACCTTCTCGCTGGCCTCGCGGATCGCCGCGGTGTCCTCGCCCTTCAGCTTCTCCTTCAGCTCCTCGACGGCGGCCTCGACCTCGGTCTTGATCTCGCCGGGGACCTTCTCCTCGTTGTCCTGGAGGAACTTCTCCGTCGTGTAGACCAGCTGCTCGGCCTGGTTGCGCGTCTCGGCGGACTCGCGGCGCTTGGCGTCCTCGTCGGCGTACTGCTCGGCATCGCGCATCATGCGCTCGATGTCTTCCTTCGGCAGCGCCGAGCCGCCGGTGACGGTCATCCGCTGCTCCTTGCCCGTTCCGAGGTCCTTCGCGGAGACGTGCATGATGCCGTTCGCGTCGATGTCGAAGGTGACCTCGATCTGGGGGACGTTGCGCGGAGCGGGCGGCAGGCCCGTCAGCTCGAACATGCCGAGCTTCTTGTTGTACGCCGCGATCTCGCGCTCGCCCTGGAAGACCTGGATCTGCACCGACGGCTGGTTGTCCTCGGCCGTGGTGAAGGTCTCCGAGCGCTTCGTCGGGATCGTGGTGTTCCGCTCGATCAGCTTGGTCATGATGCCGCCCTTGGTCTCGATGCCGAGGGACAGCGGGGTGACGTCCAGCAGCAGGACGTCCTTGACCTCGCCCTTGAGCACACCGGCCTGGAGGCTGGCGCCGATGGCGACGACCTCGTCCGGGTTGACGCCCTTGTTCGCGTCCTTGCCGCCGGTCAGGTCGCGGACCAGCTCCGCGACGGCGGGCATACGGGTCGAGCCGCCGACGAGAACGACGTGGTCGATCTCGGACAGCTGGATGCCGGCGTCCTTGATGACGTTGTGGAACGGCGTCTTGCAGCGCTCCAGCAGGTCCTGGGTGAGCTGCTGGAACTGGGCGCGCGTGAGCTTCTCGTCCAGGTGCAGCGGGCCCTCGGCGGAAGCCGTGATGTAGGGCAGGTTGATGTTGGTCTCGGTGGAGCTGGACAGCTCGATCTTCGCCTTCTCCGCGGCCTCGCGGAGACGCTGGAGAGCCATCTTGTCCTTGCCGAGGTCCACGCCGTGGCCGGAGTGGAACTGCTTGACCAGGTGGTCGACGACGCGCTGGTCCCAGTCGTCACCGCCGAGGTGGTTGTCGCCGTTGGTGGCCTTCACCTCGACGACGCCGTCGCCGATCTCCAGCAGCGAGACGTCGAAAGTACCGCCACCGAGGTCGAAGACCAGGATCGTCTGGTCCTCCTTCTCGAGCCCGTAGGCGAGGGCGGCGGCGGTCGGCTCGTTGACGATGCGCAGCACGTTGAGGCCCGCGATCTCACCGGCCTCCTTGGTGGCCTGGCGCTCGGCGTCGTTGAAGTACGCCGGGACGGTGACGACCGCGTCCTCGACCTTCTCGCCGAGGTAGGCCTCCGCGTCCCGCTTCAGCTTCTGCAGGATGAAGGCGCTCATCTGCTGCGGATTGAAGTCCTTGCCGTCCAGGTTGATCTTCCAGTCGGTGCCCATGTGGCGCTTGACCGACCGGACCGTCCTGTCGACGTTGGTGACGGCCTGACGCTTGGCCACCTCGCCGACGAGCACCTCGCCGTTCTTCGCGAACGCCACGACGGACGGCGTGGTCCTGGCGCCCTCGGCGTTGGTGATGACGGTGGGCTCACCGCCTTCGAGAACACTGACGACGGAGTTCGTCGTGCCCAGGTCGATGCCGACCGCACGTGCCATTTCGGTTTCCTCCAGCTGATGTCTTGAGTGAAGCTGACTCAAGAGTGCACGGCGGAAGGGGGAACGTCAAACGCCTTGAGTGGAAGCGACTCAACTCTTATGCCGACTTTATGCGCACCCGACCACTGAACAGGCACGGAGAGGGGGCCGGGTAACGGCGAACCGGGGGACGAGCCGCACACCGCACTGACCGCGCGCCCCCGCGACGCAGATCACCGCGCGCCCGGGTACCAGCACCCCCGGGAAAGTGGGTACTCTCGAACGGACTAGATAAGTTACCGCTTAGTACGCAAGAGCGAGCCGGGCAGCCGCACGCATGCTCGCCCGCAGGTCCGAGGAGCCTCCATGCAACTCGCCGCGATCGTCGTTTCGCTGGTGCTGGCCGCGGTCGGTATCGCGCTGTTCGCGCGCGCCATCGCGCAGATCTATCGCTTCGTCCGTCTGGGAGCGCCGGTGCCCGCCGGGACCCGCACCGACGATCCGCAGCAGCGCACTCTCACCGTGGCCCGTGAGTTCTTCGGGCACACACGCATGAACCGGTGGGGCATCGTCGGCGTCGCACACTGGTTCGTCGCGATCGGATTCTTCGCGCTCGTCCTCACCCTCGTGCACGCCTTCGGCCAGCTCTTCGTGGCCGACTGGGCCCTGCCGCTCATCGGTACGTGGGCCCCGTACGAGATCTTCACCGAGTTCGTCGGCCTGATGACGACGCTGGGCATCCTCACGCTCATCGCGATCCGGCTGTCGAACCTGCCGAACCGGGCCGGACGCAAGTCCCGCTTCGCAGGCTCGAAGGCGGGCCAGGCCTACTTCGTCGAGTACGTCATCCTCACGATCGGCGTGGCCATCCTGGTGCTGAGGGGCCTGGAGGGCGCCCTGCACGGCGTGACCGGCTACAAGGCCGCCTACCTGGCCTCGTACCCGCTCGTCGCCGCCTTCGACGGGCTGAGCGTCGGCACGCTGCAGAACCTGGTGTACCTGGTCGCGATGATCAAGATCAGCACGTCGTTCGTGTGGATGATCGTCGTCGGGCTCAACACCAACATGGGCGTCGCCTGGCACCGTTTCCTGGCCTTCCCGAACATCTGGTTCAAGCGGAACGCGAGCGGCGGCACCGCCCTCGGCGGGCTGCTGCCGATGACGTCCGGCGGCAAGGAGATCGACTTCGAGACCGTCTTCGACGACGAGGACGGCGAGGAGACGCAGTTCGGCGCCTCCCAGGTCGAGCACTTCTCCTGGAAGGGCATCCTCGACTTCTCCACCTGCACCGAGTGCGGCCGCTGCCAGTCGCAGTGCCCTGCCTGGAACACGGGCAAGCCCCTCTCGCCCAAGCTGCTGATCATGTCCCTGCGCGACCACGCGCACGCCAAGGCCCCCTACCTGCTCGCCGGCGGCGGGAAGACCATGGAGGGCGAGGAGAAGGCGACCGAGGAGCAGCTGAAGGACGTACCGCAGTCCGCGCTGGACGAGGCCGAGCGTCCGCTGATCGGCACCGCGGAGGCCGCACCGGACGGGCTGGGCGGGGTCATCGACCCGGACGTGCTGTGGTCGTGCACGACGTGCGGCGCGTGCGTCGAACAGTGCCCCGTCGACATCGAGCACGTCGATCACATCGTCGACATGCGCCGCTACCAGGTGATGATCGAGAGCGCGTTCCCGAGCGAGGCCGGGACGATGCTGAAGAACCTGGAGAAGAAGGGCAACCCCTGGGGCCTGGCGAAGAAGCAGCGCCTGGAGTGGACCAAGGAGCTCGCCGAGGCGACCGGCTTCGAGGTACCGGTCGTGGGCAAGACGGTCGAGGACCTCACCGAGGTCGACTACCTGTACTGGGTGGGCTGCGCCGGGGCGCTGGAGGACCGGGCCAAGAAGACCACGAAGGCCTTCGCCGAGCTGCTGCACATCGCGGGAGTCAACTTCGCGATCATGGGCGGCGACGAGAAGTGCACCGGTGACTCGCCCCGCCGGCTGGGCAACGAGTTCCTCTTCCAGCAGCTCGGCGAGGAGAACGTCGCCACGCTCAACGCCGCCTTCGGCGAGTCCGCCCCGGACGAAGACGGAGCGGAAGGCGTGACGGTCGAGAAGTCGAAGAAGAAGATCGTCGCAACCTGCCCGCACTGCTTCAACACGCTCGCGAACGAGTACCCGCAGCTGGGCGGCCACTACGAGGTCATCCACCACACGCAGCTGCTCCAGCACCTCGTCGACGAGGGCAGGCTGGTCCCGGTCACGCCGGTCGAGGGCCTGATCACGTACCACGACCCGTGCTACCTGGGCCGCCACAACCAGGTCTACACGCCCCCGCGCGAGATCATCGGCAAGGTCCCGGGCCTGCGGAACGAGGAGATGCACCGTCACAAGGAACGCGGCTTCTGCTGCGGCGCCGGCGGTGCCCGCATGTGGATGGAGGAGCGCATCGGCAAGCGCATCAACAACGAGCGCGTCGACGAAGCACTCTCCCTGAATCCCGACATCGTCTCGACGGCGTGCCCCTTCTGCCTCGTCATGCTGACGGACTCCGTCAACGGCAAGAAGAACGACAACAAGGCGAAGGAGGACCTGCGGGTCGTGGACGTCGCCCAACTGCTGCTGGACTCCGTGAAGACGCCCGGGGAGCCGGCCGGGGACAGCGGCTCGGAGGAGACGGCGGAGCCCGAACCCGCGCAGTAACTCCTCCCACACGGCTCTTCCGGAGTCACGTGTTTCCCGGACGGGCAGCCACTCACGAACGGAGCTTGTCGTCTTGTCGGCAAGCTCCGTTCGTATGCGGCAATCTCCGTTCGTATTCAGTCACTTAATGTTCTTCACAGGTCAATCCCCTTCGGGGGATACCCATCGAGCCCCCTGCCGCTTAGCCTCGCTGACCAGCGACAGCAGAAGCGGCGCGGTGAAGGAGGCGACCCCGGGTGCTGGACTGCGGCGAGGAGATGGCGGAGAACCGCCCTGTCCCCGTGCGGCGGATGGTGTTCTCCGCCCCCGTCCGTCCGCAGGCCGGCAGATCCAGAGCGGGCCACCGGGGTCCCGCGAGCCGCTCGGCGTGGCCTTTACGGACGTTCGGGCCGAACAGCAGACCACGGGAGACCATGCGGGACGACGACGGCGCAGCGACCACGGCAGGAGCCACGACCACGGCCCCGGCCGGGCGCCACGTCAACGACCAGGCCCGCATGCCGCACAGGCTCGGGGCGGACTCGTTCCGTCCGGTGAACCTCAGCGTCGGGGAGATGGACGGATGCTGACCAATGAGCGCCTGTGCCGCCTGCACTTCACCTCACGAGACCTCCCCCGCATCCGGATCGAGGTCGAGGAGTGCGCCGCGGCGGCGGGCCTGGGGGAACCACGCAGAGGTGAATTCGTCGTCGCCGTCGATGCGGTGGCCACCAACGCGGTCGAACACGCCGGAGGAACAGGGCGGTTGGTGCTGCGTCACCTCGAAGGTGAGCTGGAGTGCCAGGTGGAGGACTCCGGGCCGGGTTTCTCCGAGGACGTCATCCCGGAGCTGGCGCCCGGCGTCGCCGGGGCCACCGCCGGACGCGGCCTGTGGCTCGCCAAGCTGGTCACCGACCGGCTCACGGTCGAACCCGCCGGACCGGGCTGCGGTGCGGTGGTGACACTGGCGGTGCGCCTGCCGTGCGGCTGAGGGGGACGGACCGTCCGGCCCCGCTCCAGTGGCCCTAGGGGAGAGCCCTACGGGTTGTACCGGATCGGCCACAATGCGGTCCGCATTCTCCCGTGCCCGGCCTGACCGCCGCGGGGACAAGGTACGTTCGAAGGCGTGGCTGGTTTCAGGATCGGACGCGGCCGGGGCTCCCGGAACGCGCAGCAGCAAGGGCAGAACCGCGGACCTCAGGGGCATCCGGGACAGGCGCCCCCGGGCCCCGGGCCGTACGGGCAGGGCCCGCCGCAGCAGTGGGCGCACGGGCGGCCCGGCGGCCACGGCGAACCCGAGTACTTGGGCGAGCCGCACGGTTCGCAGCCGCCCTACGGCTCGCAGCGTCCGTACGGCCAGGGCGCGCAGTTCGGCCCCGGTCCCTACTCCGGCGGTCAGTCGTACGGCCGCCCGCCGCACGGCCAGGGCGGACGCCCGGTCGGCGATCCGTACACCGACAACCCGGGCCACACCCGCTCCTTCACCGTCCCGGACCCCTACGCCCCGGGCGGCGCCTACGACGGCGGGAGCGACCCCTACGCCGCGGGCAGGCCCGCTCCGCCCCCCGGTCCGCGGCTGCACTGGAAGCAGCTGCTGAGCGGCATCGTCCTGCGCCCCAACGCCACCTTCTGGCAGATGCGCGACCACGCCGTGTGGCTCCCCGCGATCATCGTCACCGTGCTCTACGGGCTTCTCGCGCCCTTCAGCCTCGGCGACGCCCGCGAGGAGGTCATCAACAACACTGTCTCGACGATGGCGCCGACCGTCCTGGGGGCGGCCGTCGCCTTCGTGATCTTCGGGCTGATCCTCGGATCCGTGACCCATACGCTGGCCCGCCAGTTCGGAGGCACGGGCACGTGGGCGCCCACCGTCGGCCTGTCGATGCTGATCATGCCGCTCACCGACGCACCGCGACTCCTCGCCGCCCTCTTCCTCGGCGGCGCCGACACCTTCTCGCAGGTGCTGGGCTGGGTCACATGGATCGCGGCGGGGGCTCTCCTGACGTCGATGGTCAGCCGTTCCCACGATCTTCCGTGGGCCCGCGCGCTCGGTGCCTCCGCGGTGCAGCTGCTGGCGCTGCTGGTGCTGATCAAGCTCGGCACTTTCTGACGGCGCGGCACTGACGCCGCAGTTCTGACGCTGTTGGTTCTGACGCCGCAGTTCTGACGCCGCAGTTCTGACGCTGTGGCTCGGCTGCTCGGCTACCTGTCGCGCCGTCGACCGCCCTCGTCGTCCTGCCGGTCCGCACCCGCGCCGTGCGGGCCGGCGGTGTGGGGACCCGCGTGGTCCGGGCCCGCACCGTCCGCACCCGCGCTCTCCGGCGGGTTGCCGGGGTGGAACGTGTCGTACCGGTGAGTGACGATGCTCTGCTCGTGCCGCACGTTCAGCAGGTGGATCATGAGCGCTGTCAGCGCGATCAGCAGCAGGATGATTCCGACAGTGACGAGGATGTCCATAGCGGTCGCTCCTCCCGTGCGGCCGGCGGCGGTTGCCGGCCGCAGCGGCGGCCGACCGGATTTCACCGGCGACGAGGACGGCTCGGAAGCCTGTGGACGACGTATTCTCAGTATCTTCAGCCTACGCCGCCCCGGCGGTCGGGGCTGGTCACGGGGCGAGGCGCGGAGGGGGCGTAGGCGTGACGGATGTGTTTCTGCGGCGGCTCAGCCGATGGCAGGCCGACCGGGAGCGGGAGGCGGTCGCCGACCTGTACGTCGAGGCATACCGGGGGATGCCCGGCGAGGAGTTCCACGACCGGCAGGAATACCTGCGGCGCCTCGGCGAGCACGTCCAGCGCCCCGGCTTCGAGCTCGTGATCGCCAGTGCGGCGGGCCGTCTGGTGGGCAGCGTCTACGGCTACCAGGCCGACCGCACGGACGAGTGGTGGCAGGGCCTGCACGGCGAACTGCCGGCCGAGATGGCCGAACTGACGGCAGCGGGGCGGGTGTTCGTCATGACCGAGCTGATGGTCCTGCCGTCCGGCCGCCGCACCCGCGTGGCGACCCGGCTCCAGGAGCATCTGCTGACCCCTGCCGGTATCAGCCTCGCGGTCACCTTGATCGACCAGGACAACGCCCCCGCCCGGAGCGCTCTGCAGTCCTGGTCCTGGCAGAGCCTCGGCAAGATCACGCCTCCCTCCGGCGGCCCGCCCCTGGAAGCCTGGACGCGTCGTTTCCCCAGGTAGCGGGCGCTTCTGAGGGGCGGCCCGTAAGCCCGGGCAGCGGGAGTAATCTGGGACTCAACAGGCAGAAATCACATTCCGGCAGCCGACGTACGCGCGTACGGTCCGGGCGTCCAGGCCCGATCGGTCCCGCCGGCGAACCACACGGGCGTGTGTGGGTGGCAGGGGCCTTCTGAGCGAACCTCCGGGGACGGCAGACAGGGCGGTACACCATGAAGGTCGAACCGAACCTCCCAGACGTGACAGGGCCCGACATCCCGGCTGTGGACGTCTCCGCGCTGAACGCGCTCCACCTCCCCGTCGAACCGGGCCTGCTGGCCCTCAGACTGCATGCGGCACCCTCCCGCGACGGTCTCTTCGACGGCGCCTGGTGGCCGCATTCCCGCGACGTCCAGGCCGAGTTGCCGGGTCTGGTGGCCGTCCTCACCGAGCATCTCGGCTCCATCGACCGCGTCGGCCTCGACGCGGACGCCTGGGACGGTCTCGGCGAACCGCTCTTCGTGGACGGCCGGCTCGTACACATCGACTGGTTCCCCGTCGGGGACGACACGGTCATCGTCACCCGCGGCGACATGGACCACTTCTCCCTGCTGGTCATCCCGCCCGAGGCGGGAACCGACGAGGCGCACGCCGCGATGACGATGGCCACGCACATCGGCAACACCGAGTCCGGGCAGCAGATCCTCGTGGCGACGGGCATCGCGTCACCCACGCGGCAGCGCACGTCGACGAGGCACGAGGTCCGCGGTGCCTGAAGGCTCGGGGGCGTGAAGGCTCGGGGCGTGAAGCGAGGAGCCCCGGGGCCCTCATTGCGCCCGCTCCGGCGCGGAGTGGAACTTTGCAGGTCAGAGCGCTTCCTTCGACGGAGTGACCGGTTCGCCCGACCTCCGTACCGGAGGCAGCACACTCCACGGGAAGTTGATCCACCGGTCCGTGCGCTTCCACACGTACTCGCACTTCACCACCGACTGCGGCTTCTCGTAGATCACCGCGCTGCGCACCTCGGCGACGTGCTCCGCGCAGAAGTCCTGCACCAGTTTCAGGGTGCGACCGGTGTCCGCGACGTCGTCCGCGATGAGCACCTTCTTGCGGCTCAGGTCGACGACGTTCGGGACGGGCGGAAGCATCACGGGCATGTCCAGGGTCTGGCCGACGCCGGTGTAGAACTCCACGTTCATCACATGCAGGTTCTTCACGTCCAGCGCGTAGCCGAGGCCCCCGGCGACGAACAGACCACCGCGCGCGATGGACAGCACGATGTCCGGCTCGTACGAGTCGTCGGCCACTGCCTGGGCCAACTCCCGTACTGCCTGGCCGAAGAGGGCGTACGTCAAGTTCTCCCGCTCGTCGTCGCGACTCATCCCAAGCGCCTCCCTCTCGGCGGTCGGAGCCTGACGGCCGGTGCCCTGCCTGCGCCGTCAGACCTGCGTACGGTGGAACTTCAGGTACGAGCGCGACGGCGTCGGCCCGCGCTGCCCCTGGTAGCGGGAGCCGTGCAGCGCCGAACCGTACGGGTGCTCCGCGGGCGACGTCAGACGGAACATGCACAGCTGCCCGATCTTCATGCCCGGCCACAGCTTTATGGGCAGGGTGGCCACGTTCGAGAGTTCCAGCGTCACGTGGCCCGAGAAGCCGGGGTCGATGAACCCCGCAGTCGAATGCGTCAGCAGCCCCAGCCGCCCCAGGGAGCTCTTGCCCTCGAGGCGTGAGGCGATGTCGTCCGGCAACGTGACGACCTCGTACGTCGAGGCGAGCACGAACTCCCCGGGGTGCAGGATGAACGGCTCGTCGCCGTGGGCCTCGATCAGCCGCGTGAGGTCGGCCTGCTCGACGGCGGGGTCGATGTGCGGATACCGGTGATTCTCGAACACCCGGAAAAAGCGGTCCAGTCGGACGTCGATACTGGACGGCTGCACCATCGCGGAGTCGTACGGCTCGATCCGCACCCGGCCGCTGTCGATCTCGGCCCGGATGTCCTTGTCAGAGAGAAGCACGGCCCGAGACTACGCGCACCACGAGGGGCCGGCCCAATCGGACCGGCCCCTCGCACACGGGATGCTTCGCGGCGGCCGTCCGCTGCCTGAGGCCATCCGTCGCCTGGCGGCTGGCGAGCCGTGCTACTGCCCGTACGGCCGGGAGCTCCAGCCGGACGGCGACGTGACCCGTTCCGGCCGGCCGGAACGACCCGCACGGTCCGCACGGCCCTGCCCGGGCGTCGCCGACCGTGGCACGGGGACGGGAGGAGAGACGGGCACCGCCTGCCGCAACCGCGCACAGCGCGGACATCGCAGCAACCGACCGGGGCCGATCCGTTCCTCTCCCAGGTGCTGCATCGGGAACGTCGAGGTACTGAACACATGCCCCTCGGCACACTGAACGACGGTGTCCTCCATCGCTCTCCTCTCCCCAACTACGTGGACGACCAAAGCCACATTAGGGGATCAAGCCGACAGTGCTTCGCTGAGGCCCTCCCACCTCACGCTACGCCCCAACTCCCTTGCGCCGAGGGGCACCCACCCCGTCCCGGAGCAGCAAAAAGACCCCTCGGCCTGTGCGGCGGGGGTCGTGGATGAGGTAGAGTAATCGGCGTCGTAGCCGGTTACTCTCGGCTACTCGCGGGTGTAGTTTAATGGTAGAACATGAGCTTCCCAAGCTCAGAGCGCGGGTTCGATTCCCGTCACCCGCTCCAGCACAAAGCCCCAGGCCAGAGGCCCGGGGCTTGTTTGTTTTGCGGACTGTTCCAATGGTTCTAAGCGTCTTGCACCAGATCCGCACCAGAAGGCGCGTCGCCGTCTTTCTGCGCCGCCTTCTTCCGCTCAGCGCGTACCCGTGCGTCGATCCCGCCGGCGACTTCCCGCTGTCGGTCCGAGTTCGAGTGCTGATAGATCAGCGCGGCCCGCTCGGAGGACTGGCCCGCGCGGACCATCGTGTCCTTGAGCGTGGCCCCGCTCTGCGTCGACAGGGTGTGCCCGGTGTGACGAAGATCGTAGAAGCGGAAGCCCTCCGGCATCCCGACCTTGGCTCGGGCCCGACGCCACTTCCGGCCGAACGAGCTACGGCGGAACGGGGCGCCCTTCTCACCGACGAACAGCAAGCCGTCCCGACCCTTCTCCGCGAACCAGTCGAGATGCCGGCGGAGGTCGGTGCGCAGGAAGTCCGGCAGGACGACGAGCCGTACGCCCGCTTCCGACTTGGTGGGCCCGGTGGCCCTTTCCCCTGTGGTCAGCTCGGGTGATGCGAGAGTGATCCGGAGCGTCATCGCGTCCAAGTCGACGTCTCGCCGCCGCAGCTCGGCTTGCTCCTCGGGACGGAGCGGACCGTACGCGCCGAGGTAGACCATCAGCTTCCACCGGACTCCGACCGCGTTCGCCAGGGCGTCCACCTGCTCCACGGTGGCGACGGGCCGTTCCGGGGCGACCTCCTTGCCGGCCCCGCGGATACGGCAGGGATTCCGGCGGATCAGTTCATCGTCGGTCGCGGTCTGCATGATGGCTTTCAGCAGCCGATACGCCTTGGCGACGGTGGTGGGGGCTTCCGTCGTCGTCAGCCGCTCAGTGCGCCAGGTACGGACGCGAGGCGACGTGATCTCGTCCAGGTCGAGGTCACCGAAGGTGGGCAGGATGTGCAGCCGGAGAAGTCGTCGGTACAGCTCCGCCGTTGTCGGCGACAAACCGCGTTCCAGCACCCATTGCGAGGCGTACACCTCGAAGTTGACCGCTCCGGCGTCCGGGTCCTGCCAGTTGCCCCGGGAGAGGTCGGCTTCGACCTGGGAGAGCCAGACTTCCGCGTCGGTCTTGGTCTCGAAGGTCTGAGGCGCACGGCGTTCCATCCCCTCCGGGTCCAGATAGCTCGCCGTCCAACGTCCTGACCGGTACTGGCGAACGGCTCCGAAGCGACGCCGCCTCCCCTTGCTGTTTCCCATCAGGCAGCCGCCTTCCGGGCTCGGGCCCGACGCGGACGCATCGGCTGGACGGTTCGCTCCTCGATGTACGCGGCGAGGGCGCTTTCCGGGATGCGTACGTGACGGCCGACCTTGACGAAGGTGATGCGGCGCTCGGCGATCAGCCGGCGGGGGAACCGGGCTGTTGTGCCGAGGAGTTCGGCGACCTGGTCGACGCTGAGGTATCGGTCCGTCATCGTGCGATCTCTCCTTCCGTGCTGGTGGCGGTTGGCGTTCCGGAGTCGGCGAGCGAGGCCGAGAGCCATTCCTCAGCAGGGCTGAGCCCTGTTCCGACGAAGGCCCAGTGCGCCAGGACGAGCGTCGTTTCCTCGCGGCCCCTGTCGTTGTCCACGGGCTGTGGATGGTTCTCGCCTCGTGCGATGGCGGCTTGGAGGCGGCGCCATTCGGCGCGGGCAGCACGGAGAGCGCCGAGGGTGGTGGAGTAGCGCCGGGTCTTGGTGGAGAAATGGCCGCGGAAGCCGAGCATGTGCGCCCAGGCCCGCAGCCGCAGGTGAGCCAGGTCTTTACGCGCACCGAGGGCCCAGGCGGTGCGGATCATGCGTTCCGCGTGCGGGTTGAGGTCGAGCTGGGCGAGTTCGCCGACGAACCTCAGACGGCGATCGAGCGTCCCCGTGGCTGTCTCTGCGCCCTTGGTGGCGTACTTGGCGATGTAGGCAGCGACGGCCCGGTCGGTGAGTTCCTGGCCGCCGTCGAGGTCGGGGCCGTGGATGGTGCGTACGTCGAGCTGGCTGCCGAAGGCGAAGGAGTGCGCGCGGCCGTCGATGACGGGGCCGGCCACGGTCGCCTTCCGAGCAGCGGCCTCGATGGCATCGGTCAGCAGCTCGGCAGTCGCCCAGACCGGGGGCGAAGTGTCGCCACCCTCGGGCCCGTCGAGGCGGACCACGGCATGGAAGTGGACGGCACCGCGCTTCTGGTACTCGGCGACCTTGGCGAAGGAAACGCGGGCGAAGTGCCGGAAGGCCCGCTGAGTGAGTCCGGCGCGCTTAGCGATCTCGCGGCGCAGGTAGATGGTGAAGCGCCGCCAAAGCATCCCAGCGTGCGCGTTCCACAGGACGGCGGCTTCGTAGTCGTAGCGGTCAGGATTCAGCGGCATCCCGAGGATGCCGTCGCCCTGGTCGTGACGCTTGCCGCACCGGCACGGCCGCACTGAACCACCGGGCCCGGTGGGCCGGTTGTGGACGGGCCCGAAGCTCGGAGCAGTGAACGTCGCGAAGACGCGCGGATGCGAAGTGACCGTCTCAGGCGTCCCCTTGCCGCCCCGCAGTCCGGCGGTGATCAGGTGAAAGGTGTCCCGGCGATACGTCTCGGCGCAGGCCGCACAGCGGGTCGTACGGCGGTTGCCGCACCGCACCAGGAGGTGACCGGCAGGCATCTCGGCCGAGTTGAGGCGGTGCAGTTCGGCACCGATCTCACCCGTCCTGGTGTCGACGCGGTGTTCGGTCCGCTGGCCGGCAAGGCGTACGGGGTGCGTGCAGCCGCCGAGCGTGGAGAGCTGGCGGAGGATACCGGGCAGCGTCCCCGTTGAGGCGAGCGTCCCGAGTTCCTTGAGTGGCGTCGGGCTCTTGCGGGTGATGATGGGAGTTCTCCTTTCGGCTTCGGTCGGAAGGGGTCGGGCTGCCGGGGCGGTGGATGCTTGGCGGTATCGAGACCGCCCCGGCAGCCGCTCAGCGGCGGTTCTGAGAGTTCAGGAGCGAGCGCAGGACCACGGCGGCCACGGCGACGGAGATGGCCGAGACGGCGACGGCGGTGAGCAGGGCCGTGAGGACGACGCCGCCCAGGAGCACGGTGGCAACGGCTCCTGTGCTGACCGAGGGCAGCGAACGGCGTGCGGGCGCCGGGGCGGCCGGGTGGCCACCGTGGATGACGGGACTTGAACCCGCGACATTCGCGGTGGGGTTCTGCGGGAGCTGGGGCTTGAGCAGCATGATTGGTTCTCCGTTCAGTCGTGGGTGCCGTTGACGACGTCGACCCCGTCGCGGGTGCCGTTGTCGATGGCGGGGGCGAGGAAGGTGTCTGCGAGGTAGAAGCCGAAGAGGGCGATCACGACGACAAGCCAGACGCGGACGCCGAGGAACTTCACGGCTCCCCAGGTGATGAGGCCGAGGACGACGACCAGGGGCAGAGTCACGTTCACGAGGTCAGGTCTCCTTTCAGCGGACGGGGCAGCGGTGCGTACGGGCGGCGAGTTCGGCGGCGGCGCGCGAGTCGTAGTCGGCGGAGAAGCCGCAGCGCGGAGCGGTACAGGCGGCGGTGTGCTTCTCACGGCCGCGGTTGTCGTAGGCGGTGCCGACCTGGACGGGGCCGACGCGGGTCACGCGGCGGAAGCGGCGATTGAGCGGCATGGCGAGTTCTCCTGTCGGGTCAGGTGAGTTGGGCGGCGATCTGTTCTGCCAGGGGCGCGGGGACGCCGAGGCGGGCGCGGAGCGTGCCGGTGTCGATGGGAGCGCCGGTACGGGCCTGATGTGCCTCGGCGACCTTCCGGGCGTGCTCGACGAGCGCGGCCGGGACTGTTGAAGCAGTGCTCTCCGGCTTGGCGGGCCCCAGCGCTGGCGGTTGCTCGGCTACCGGCTCGGCGGGAGAGTTGGGCTCCTGCTCGGCGGTCACGACGGGCTCCGAACTCTCAGCCGCAGCAGTCTCGTTCGACCCGTGGGCGAGAAGCGTTCCGCCGAGGAAGGCCAGTGCGGGCCACCCGGCGACGAGGATGCGGAGCCAGTCGGGGACGTCGTTCAGGTCGAGGAGACCGGCGGTGGAGACGTTCGCGCCGAGCGACGCAGCCAGGGCGATGAGGAACCAGCACCAGCCCGCCGCCTTGTCCTTTCCGGACCTCAGCCGCCGCCACGCGGCGACCAGGAGCAGGTCTACCGAGACCGGGTAGGCCCACGCCTTCCAGCCGTCCTGTCCGGCAGCCGAGGCCAGGTCGTGCAGATGCGCGAAGGACAGCGCGGCAGCGATGACGGCCTGGACGAGTACGGCATCGACACGGGCCAGTTGTGCGCGCACAGGGAGCCTCCTTTCTGTGTTCAGGCATGGGAGGGGTAGGGACGTGGCGTGAGGCGGTCACGCCGACCGGGTCGGGGTGTGGGTCAGTCCGTGACGGGCCAGGGCTTCACGAGCGAGATCGGCCGCTCGACGGGCTGAGCCGGAACGACGGGCCGGAACGGGTCCAACGCGGGCACGTCGGGCACCAGGTGCGCGGCTTGCTGGCAGACGGCGGCAGCATCCGCCAGCGACAGGTACGGCGTACGGATGCGGGACCAGCCGCCGGAGGTGTCACCGGCCACGGCCAGGCCGGGACGTTCCGGAGCGATGGCGCAGGCGGCCTCGACCGCTTCCGGGGCGATGTCGCCGAGGGCCATCTTGGCCGAGGGCTCATCGTTGACGCGGTGGCAGACGCGGCCGGAGAGCTGGGCACGGAGCATGGTGGCGCCCTTGCCCAGTTCGGCACCGAAGCGCTGGCCGCACACCTCCAGGTAGATGCCGGCGGCGCGGCCGAGCTGGGCGAGCCGGATGAGCTGGGTGACCATCTCGTCCCGCCTCTCCTCGTCCTTCCGCGTGGCGACGAGGAAGAGTTCGGCGATCTCGTCCACGAACAGCACCACCGGCACCGGGCGTTGGCTCTCGGGCAACCCCCACACGTCCGAGGTGATCTCCTCATCCGGCGTACTCGGAGCTATCCCCTGCCGGGCTTTGATGAGGTCGTAGCGCTCCTCCATCAGCCGCACCAGGACCGGAAGCAGCTCGGCCGCCTCCCCCGGTTCGGTCGCCAGCGCCGACAGCCGCGAAGCGAACGGCGCCAGCTCCACACCGCGTTTGCAGTCGATCCCCACCAGCGCCACCGGCTGACCGGCGAGTCCGGCGACCAGGTGCCGCAGGTACATCGACTTCCCCGACAGTGTTGCGCCGAGGGTGAGTTGATGGGGTATCGCGCGGTAGTCCCGTACGAACGCTGTCGCGTCCTCCCGCAGAGCCACCGGCACCCGCAGGAAGCCGCTACCGACCTTACGGGGCATCCGCACCCGGTCCAGCACGTCGAAGCCGACGAGCCGCAGTTCGACCACACCGGGCTTGACCACGTCCACGTAGACGGCGTGAACACCCCAGGCGTGCCGGAGCCGTTCGGCCGAGGCCGCCACGTCCGCCGGTTCCTGCCCCGGAGCGAGCCGCAACCGCAGCCGCATCCCCGTCGAGGTAGGCCGCAGCATTCCGCGGCGAGGAGGCACCGGCCGCACTTCACGACGAGTCGTCGCCCGCGTGGCCAACACCCGCAGCCGGGACGGCGGAACGGTCAGCCCGCACGAGTCCATGACGGACCCGTAAGAGCCCAACAGCCGGGCCACCGACACCGGGAGGCCCACCGTGGACCAGTACGCGGCCGGATGCCGGGCCCGGAGGTAGGCGGCCCCGCCACCAGCAACGGCGAGGGGGCCACCCACCTCCATCATCGTCATCAGTTCCGACATCAGGTCAGGCCCCCACACCGGCCGGGACTGCACCAGGGGCGACAGCCGCCGCCCGGTAGGCGATGCCGTGCCGCTGCTGCCCGTTGAACACCGAGTCCCACGGCCGGGCGATCAGCCCCGGCAGCGAGACCGGAGCCCCCAGGGCCAACCCGTCGGAGACGCCGCTTTCCGGCACGGTCACGTGAATCAGCGAGGACTCCCCCTCGTCGATGTAGACGACGCCGACCTTCATCAACGCCTCACCACTGACAGCGTCCTTGGCGATCTCGCCGGTCTGGCGGTCCCGCACCTTCGGCTCAGGCACCTCGGTCAGCAGGATCGTGGCGTTTTCGGTCTGCACACGGATGGTCTTCAAGGTCTCTCTTCTCCTTCAGTTCACGGCCGGGACCACCAACGCCTAGTCGTCTAGACAAGATGCGTCGTGACAGCCCCGGTTCGATTGGGAACACGAACCACTGTGCCACATGCTTGCCCACTCGTCTATACGAGTATGCCTCTGCGTGTGTACAAGTCCCGGAGAAGAGGCCCCACTTGCAGTGCAGCAGCCTCCGAGACCCGTCAGGTGGCCGGGAGTTGGTAAGCGAGGACGTAGGCGTCAGCGGCCATCACCGTGTCGCAGACCTCCACCGCACGCCCCTCGGTGTCGTACGCGGTCCGCACCAGGTGAATCACCGGCACACCGGAGGCCAGGCGCAAGGTCTTCACCTCATCCGGTGCCGGCATCCGGGCCCGTACCTCCTCGTCGAAATGCTCCAGGCGGTGCCCCAGTTCTTCCAGCCGGGCGTAGATGCCGCCAGGGCCCGGATTCGGTTCGGCGATCGGGGTGTTGCGGGCGATGTCGAGCGGCAGGTACGAGGTGGCGAACTCGACCGGCTTGCCGTCCAGCAGGTACCGGCGCCGGCGGGCGAGGACCTTCCGGGCAGAGCCGAGCCGGGCGGAGATCTCCGGCGTGGAGCGCTCCTCGCGCACCTCCAGGCTGTCCACCTCGGGACGGCTCCCCGCGGCTTCGGCCTCCACGGTGAACGCGGACTTCCCCTGATCACGGTGACGCCGGGCGAAGCGGTCGGACGCCAGACGCCGCACCGGGGGCCGGGGCCGCACGAAGACCCCTCGTCCGTGCTCGGAGGAGACCAGCCCTTCACTCTGAAGGATGGAAAGCGAATTGCGGACGGTCATCCGGGACACCCCGAAGTGCTCGGTCAGCTCCGCTTCGGACGGCAGCTTGGCGCCTTCCTTGAACCGCCCCTTGTCGATGGCTTCCCGCAGCTGGTCAGCGATCTGCCGGAACACCGCGCGGTCACTTGTCGGGTCCAGCGCTCCGAGAACGCCGGAGGGGAGAGCCGCCATGTGTACTCCTTCAGATATCTAGACGAGAAGCTGAGTGTCATTGCTACGGTGGAGAGCCTAGCCAGCAGAGGGAAGCCGAGGAACGTGAGCACTGTAGAGCGCCCCCATTCCGTGAGCGTCGCCGGAGTCATCGTCGACGCTCACGGCCGGGCTCTCCTGATCCAGCGCCGTGACAACGGCCAGTGGGAGCCGCCCGGTGGCGTGCTCGAACCAGGAGAGACCATCCCGGACGCTCTTCAGCGCGAAGTCCTCGAAGAGACGGGCTTCAAGATCGCGCTTCCGGCGACCCTCACCGGCGTCTACAAGAACATGTCCGGCCTGATCGTCTCGCTCGTCTTCCGCTGCGAAGCGGTCGACGGGGCCCCGACGACGGGGGAGGAGACCTACGCACTTCGCTGGGCGACCCGCAAAGAGGTCTCCGAACTGGCCGACGAGGCATACGCGATCCGTGTCCTGGACGCTCTCGACGCAACATCCCCGCCGGCCGTGCGTGCGCACGACGGCGTGAAACTCGTCTAGCTCTAACTCACTGTCCATAGCGGCCACCAGCACGAAGGAACTTGTATGCACGAGTATACGAGCACGGTGCGGATCTGGGAACTCTCCTGCCCCGGTTACTTGGAAGAGATCGGCCGCGCACGCCGATGGACGCGCGACGTCCTCAGCGACAGCGACCACGCGGACGACGCGGCATTGATCGTGACCGAGTTGGGCACCAACGCCTTACTGCACAGCGCCAGCGGCAATCAGGGCGACGGCTTCAACCTCACGATCTCCCGCACACCACAGGCGGTCTCCGTGTCCGTCACCGACTCCGGCGGCACACGGACCACACCCCACGTCGAGCACCCCGACGAGAACGACACCCACGGCCGCGGCCTGGCCCTCGTCGCCTCACTCGCCCGACGACTCCACGTCTACGGTGACGACGAAAACGGCCACACCGTCACAGCCGAGCTGAAGGCCGGCCCCCAGTCATCACCGGAGGCACCTCTCATCCGGGGCTACTGGTGCGAATGCACTGTCAACGGCGGCCACCTCGGCGCATTCGATGCCACCAGCCCGGAACAGGCCCTCCGCTGGGTCCGCATCAGCCTCATGACGATCGCGATCGCCCTGGACGACGAGCCCTTCCGACAGGCACAGCACTGGAAGGCCCACGAGCAGCCGCAGGCCCTCGAAGCGCTCCGCCAAGGCGAGCCGCAGGACCTCACCCTCAAGCACCGCACCACGCAGATCACTTGGACCGCCCGACCGGTCACCTTCCTACCGATGGCACACCGCCAAGGCAGGACGCTCCCGGCATGCACGCAGCGACACTCAACGGCTCAACTCAGCTTCCTCAGCTGTCGAGTCTCAGGTGAGGGTTGACGGTTCGGCGTCAGGTGATGCTTGACGTCTGTCCTAGACGATCTTGCGTCGTGTGTGTTCTCCGGAGTTGGTGACGACCACCTCCTTGGTGGTGACGCGGGGGACGGTGGTGATGAGGTCGTCGCCGTGGAAGACGCGGATGACGTCCTCGTCCAGGTGGGCGGTGACGATCCGGCGGGCGAAGGCTTTGCCCGCTTGGATGCGTTGGCCGGCCACGACGAACCCGCCTGCGCTGCTGACGGTGCGCTCGGCGATCTGCGGTGCCGGTGGCGGGATGACCGGAGGCGGGCCCGCGGGCCTGGCGCCTCTCAGGCGTGCGCATCGGGTGGCCGGCAGTGGGCAGGACAGAGACGCCAGCAGGACACGTTCGTTGTTGAGGACCTGCATGAGGGTGCCGTCCAACCGCAGCGTGACCCGCCGGCCGGTGAAGGCCCAGCCGATGTTGACCCTGTCGCCGCCCAGGCCGACGTAGCCGACCGGGTTGACGGTGCGGTCCACCTCCACCGCACCGCTGGTCTGGTCGACGGGACCGGGTTCCTCCGGCCACGGCCCCGCAGGCACTGCGTCTCCACTTGCCAGCAGTGCCCTGAGGTCGCGTTTGGACAGCTTGGACGGCAGCGTCTTGTGACGGGCACCGCCCATGAGGATGTGCAGCCGGTTCACATCGATCCGCAGCGTCACGTGGGTGCCGGCCAGGGCCGGGCCGAACCAGAGCTGCTGACCGCGCAGACTCAGGTTGCCCGAGGAGGGCACCACCCGCTCCACCTCGATCGTCTCCACCTTCTCCGCAGCCGCTGTCCAGGACGGTGCCGGCTCGGGCTGCGGTGCTGGACTCTCTGCGGCAGCCGCCAGAACCGGTGGCAGTTTCACCGGCAGCGCCGTCTCCTCGACCCGAGAGGTGGAGTCGGTGAAGCGGCCAACAGGGGCGGTCATGTTCAGGGACTGGTGGGGACGCTGGTGGTTGTACTCGGCAAGCCAGCCGTCCACGGCCTTCTGCGCGGCCTCGATATCGGGGAACGGGCCGCAGGTGTCGAGGAGTTCACGTCGCAGCGTCTGATGGAAACGCTCGATCTTCCCCGTCGTCGTGGGCGAGCGAGGCTTGGTCAGCCGGTGGGTGATGCCGTTCTCCCGGCAGATCCGGTCGAAGAGCACCTCGGCAGGACGGCCGGAGCCGAACCGGGCCGTGAACTGCTTCCCGTTGTCCGTCAGCACCTCACCCGGCACCCCGAACCTCTTGAGCCCTTCGCCGAAGGCCAGGCAGACAGCCCGGCCCGTCGCCCGGGACAGCACCTTCGCGATCACCACGAACCGGGAGTGGTCATCGATGCCGGTAACCACCTTGCACTCGGTCCCGTCCGCGAGCCAGACGCCGCCGACGATGTCCATCTGCCACAGCTGCATCGGACCGTCCCGCTCCCACCGGCGATACGACGAGCGACGCCGCTTGGAAACTCCAGGCGTCACCAGGCCGTTGCGGACCAGCACCCGATACACCGTCGCCCTGGAAGGCACCGGCTGCACTCCCTTGCGGGTCAGCTCGTGCACCAACCGCCGCGGCCCCCAGCCAGGATGAGCCCGACGCAACTCACATACGGCCGCCTCCACTTCGGAGGCAATCCGGCCCGGCGACGACGCCGGCCGGTGCGAGCGGTCCGCCAGCCCCGGCAGACCCGACTCCCGGTACTTCCGCAGCCACGTGTGCACCGACTGCCGTGAGACCCCATACCGCGCCGCGACCTGGACGACCGGGACACCAGCAGCCACCTCCATGACCGCGTGATAGCGCTGCTCGACCACGCTCAACTCCACCAGCACAAGCCCCGGCCTCCCCGCACACGCCAACAGACGCGCACAGCCAACCGAGGAAAGCGGTGTCAAGCATCAACCGAAGCCAACCTGTAAAGCATCTCCCGAGACCGGACACTCAGCTTCCTCAGCGGTGAGTAACAACCTTCTTTGCTACTTCAAGGGCTCGCTCCGCTCGCCGCGCGGCCCGGCTTGCCGCCGGGCCGACGCTCATGTCTCCGCCCCGCTCCGGCCCGGCCGCCGGCCCGCGCGCGGTGGCAAGCCAGAAGAAGAGGGCGCCATCGTGGCTGGGACGGTCGGCTCCACGGCTTTAGGCAGCCACCTTGGGGCGAGCCTCGAAGATCAGGGGCTCACTTCGGGCTATTGCGGGCAGGTCAGGAGACTGCCCGAGTCACGGGAAGCTTACGAGCCCCTGATCTCTCGCCCCAAGGCAGCTCCAGCCCAAAGCCGCTACGCCGCCCTTTGCCTCCTGAGCCCCCAAGAGTTGGGCATAGAATTTAGGTCTCTAGCCGAGATCGAGCGTCCACAGGGCAGGGCATGAGCAAAATCGTCGAAGAATACTGGTCCGGAGTTGCGCGCCGCCTGCAGGAGGAAGTGAATACCTTTAATAGGCTGATTGGCCACTCCGGGGAACAGGGGAAGGAAAATGAACTTTCGCTGGTTCGATTGATGGAGAACCTTCTACCCTCAGCCATCGGCACGGGGAGCGGAATGATCATCGATTCCACGGGAAACTACTCACGCCAAATGGACATCATTATCTATGACGCGGCAAACCAGCCAACCATAATGGCTCAAACGAATCAGACAATTTTCCCAATAGAGAGTGTTCTTCTTGCCATTGAGGTTAAAACTACATTGACAGAAGATGAGCTTGAAGACTGCATCGAGAAGAGTGAATCAATCAAGAGACTGCAGCCGTGTGGAGATCGCGAGTGTCCACCACTTCTCGTTCTTGCCTATCACGCAGAGGGGACGCCTCCTACTGTCGCCAAACACGTAAGAAAGCACGACAATGCAAGGTTGCCGGAACTAATTTGCGTCGTAGAGCCAGGCATTATGGCTGGAAATGCAGTACTCTTGGACCCAGCTGCTGAGCAAGGCTACAGCATCGGAGTCGTGGGATTGCATAGCACTTCAGATTCCGAAGACAGAATTCCCGGTGAATGGCAGAAGCCGACGGCTTCCGAGCGCGCTCGCGTTCTCAGAAAAGGGTCAACTTTCCCTGTTGCTCGACTGAGCGGAAAGCAAGAGGATCGAATTGTAGGTGAACCCGGACGTGCGCTACTCATTTTCTGCGCTGCCATTATGGACATTCTGAGCTCGACACGAACCGTCCCAACTTCGATATTGAGACACTATCTCCAATTTCCTGCCAGGGAAATGGCAGAACTACCACAACCGAGCTAGATGTACTCGTCCAAACTTGCCTTGATGGCTAATTCCCTAGCTGTCATGGTTTCTAGTTCAAGATCCTGGCATGCCATGGCCAGGCATTTTCGCTCAGGGACCTCTAATCTGTCCTCAGTAACAACATAAACGTCAGTCAGTAGATCATCGCTCAGCATCAAAGCCATCGAGGCGACCAGGACCGGTGTCTGTTCCATCTCGCTGTCCTGGTCCAAGATCTCTGGGCATACTCCCAGAACCTCTTCCTGCCAGTGGCTCTTGACTGCCTTGCAAGTTCTGTGACCTGCAGCCGCATTTATCCAGGTGTATATGTACTCGCCGCTCGCAAATTGCTGGCAATCCTTCACCACTAACTCGGGGAAGGCTAAGGTTCCGCCCCTGATCATCTCGGTGAATGTATTAAAGAAGAGGTGGCGATCCTCTACATCTCGACAGAGTTCAGGCAGGGCTAGAGCGGCATGCGTATCTATAACGTAGATTTCCAAGCTCACACCTCAGTGAGGCGGTGTTGCAGCGAGGTCATCTGTTCCCCGTCTACATTCAGATACTTGCGTGCATCGATCTCTGCAAGCTTCCCCCTGTCTCTTGCCGCAAGAACCAGGCGTGGGAAGGTCAGCCCGTACTCGCGCATACGAATTATTTCAGTCGTTTGCGCTTCTCCTCCGAATCCTCCCTTCTCGATTTCAAGAGGGCTATTGCGGACGGATTCGTATAGCGACCAATCTGCCACTCCCAAATCGATGAGGCGAAGCGCGACACACTGGAAACTTGCTTTATACCGTTGAGAGATTAGTCGAACGATGTCTACATCATCATGCTCAACGTAGTCATATTTCTTGAATGCGAGATAGTCGCGTAGATGAGATTTGGGGAGAAGGAAGGCAGCTGCAAAACGATCGCACCATCGCTCCTCTGCGTCCTGCGGTGATGCGCAAACTGCTTGCTCATGCGCCAATAGGTGGCCGAGTTCGTGCAGCAAAGTAAACGTTCTAGCAGCGGCAGTTTGTGAACTCCCGTTATAGGCAATCACCGGAACGCGCTGGTGGTAGATCGAGAAACCCCGGCATGAATCTCGGCCCATTGATACTTGGAGAACCATTACGCCCTGGTCCTCCAGGCTTCGCCGAATAAGCTTCGTAACGCGGTTCTTCGATGTCGCCTTGACTTGGAATTCAACATTCCACAAGAGCCACTGTTGCACTCGAAGTGCTGTGGCCTCAGCAGATTTTTCACGCTTGGGTAACTCGGGTGCTAATTCCTCAAGATTTTCTGCAGCCCACGCTGCGATCTTCTGTCGTCGCTGAGCACTGCGAAGTTCGGCAACCTCATCGCTATTTAAGGAACGCTTTCCCTTCGAACCTAGCGGGTGCCTGAAGGCCGCCTCGGTAGGTGAGTGGCGCGGGACCTTAGGGAGGAAGAAGAAGGAAGTAGGCCGCCGAAGCTTCCGCGAGATCTTCCTCAATTGCGTCATGCCTGGTGCGTCATCTCGGGAGAACCAACGCTCTAGGACATCGCTTGACACCCCTAGATCGCGCGCAAGTTCGTCCTTGGACACGCCTGCCTGCTTTAACGCCCAGGCCAGGACGTCTGGGTTGATGGACTGCTTAGCGGCCGGCATGCTCAGAGGCTACCCATGAACTGACGTGTAGTCACCAGCCGTATCCCGATCGCTACTTGGATTGGATCTTCGGCAGCATCGTGCATCGCAACAGGCCTTCAGGCGTCGAGTCACGGGAGGGCTGGCCCCCTTTGGCCCCGGTGCCTGCCCGGTGCCGAGGACGGGCCGTTCCACGTGGAACGGTGCCCGGAGTCTCCCTCTCGTTCACCGCACCAGATGCGCACCAGAAGAGGCGGTAAGCCACGGTCAACGCGGGCCACCTGCGGAGTCGGCGCCCAGCGGGTAGACAGGCCGTCCGTGCAGGTCAGGACGCCAACTGTCCCAAGTCGCACGGTGATTCCCAAGCTCAGAGCGCGGGTTCGATTCCCGTCACCCGCTCCAGCGCAAAGCCCCAGGCCAGCGGCCCGGGGCTTGTTTGTTGTGCGGACTGTTCCCATGGTTCTAAGCGTCGCGTTCGCCGTCCGGCAGGTGCGAGGTGGTCAGGCGTGACGAGGGTGCCGCGGTGCCGTTGGTCATTGCCGCCTGGACGATGCGGATGGCCTCGTCGGTGTCGATGCCGACGCTGGCGATGACGGCGGCGTATTCGCGGGCGGCGCGGCGTGCCCGTTCGCGTCCCTGTTCGCCGGATGCGGAGACGAACGAGCCGGCCGGTCCGCGGGTCTCGATCAGCCCGGCTTCCTCCAACTGCCGGTAGGCCCGGCCGACGGTGTTGACGGCCAGGCCGAGGTCCGCGGCCAAGCGGCGGATAGTCGGCAGCTTGGTGCCCACGGCCAGCGTGTTGTCCTGTATCTGCCGGGCGAGTTGGGCACGGAGCTGCTCGAACGGCGGGGTGGGCGAGGCCGAGTCGATGACGATCATCGGTTCACCGGGACGCTTGTGGCGTGCCGCGCCGCCGTGCCGCCAGCCCGGTCCACACGGTGATCAGGGCGAGCGTGATGGCGCCCAGGGCGATGAAGAGACACCAGGCAAGGATCCACCAACCGGGCACGGTATCGAGCACCGAGGCGACGGGAAGGCACCACACCACGCTTGGTGTAGTGGCATCGCGGGCGTCCTCGACGCGCATGATGAAGTCGGTGGTCAGCGAGGCCTCATCGTCGGCCACGACCGGGTGCGTCAGAACATGGCGCAGTTGGACAACCATCACGACCGCGACCCCGCACAGCCCGATGAGCAGGACGAGTGCCCCATACCGCGTGGTGGAATCCAGCACGGTCAGGGCACCTATCGCCAGCAGCATCGCCCCCGCGAACGTGGCAACCGCGAACACGGCACGCGGCCAGCCCAGCACGGTGCGCCAGCCGGGCCGGACCGGATGGGCCGCCCGTCGCTGCAACGTCGCGCCGGCCCGCCGGTCGACCCGCCGCACCCGCCCGTACAGCAGCGACTGGGCCAGCACCAACCCCACCACCACCGCCATCAAGACCAGCAGCGACCAATGCCCGTACGACCCGGACTCGCCGGCCGCAGCGCCGATGGACCGGTCGACGGTGTAGATAAGGGCGACCGCGATGATGAACGCGGCCAGCAGGACAGCATTGGCCAGACGGGCACGTTGCCGGGCCGCAAGACGCGTGGCCAGCAACGGTGTCGGACGGACGTCGGTCAGGCCGTGCATGGCCAACCACGCGCCCGCCCCCTCCAAGTCCGCCGGACGCACCGACTGGTCAGTCATCGCCCAACCTTCCTTCATCATGGCTCTATGTCTCAAGTCTTGTCTCAACATGGTGCGTCAAGCATTGCGACAAGTCAACGAAGCAGTGCACACGGATCAGTTGCCTTGTACACACACGCCGCCGGAAGCAGCTGACCTCATCCGCATCTCCAACAGGGCATCGAACGCGTTCATGCGAGCGGCGCACACAGCGCTCAACGACCCCAGTGGGGCGGGCACTGCGTCACCGAGAACGCCTTGGCCGACGGTTGCCGGGGGCGGGGCACGGCTGGATGGACAGAGACCGGATCGCGGAAGTCGCTGTTGTTCCGGACGTCGTAGGCATGACGGCTGATGACGACAGACGGGTTGCTCACGAAGCTGGCTCAACCGGGCCCCGATGGGCCTCCCTTGGTGGCTGTGACCGTGCCGGGATCGTTCTTGATCACCGGACAGGATCCGGCGCCGGACAGCCGGGTGGTACCGACAGGACACCGTCATAGTTGGCGCTGATGCAGGGTCTGGTGACGCTGTCACCAACCCGTGCATCAGTCCCCGGGGACCGGGAAACCGGGTGTCACAGGGGCGAATCGATGGCCGAGACTCAACGCATGGACGCAGGAAGCGCAGTGCCCTTCTCGGTACCGCCGTAGGCTCCGCTGCAACCTTGGGTGCGGCGATACTGAGTGGCCGCTTGCAAGCACGGTCACAGCATGGGCAAGCAGGTCGCCACCTCTGACCACGCGGCTGCCGAACTCGCCGATTGAGCAATCACCGACCTCGAAGGCAACGACACGGATCATTGGGAGCTTGAGAAGCGCCACCGCAGCTCACGCAAGGTGTCGGCAGTTAAGCAAATATCAGAGACCAATTGGGGGAGGCCACTTTCAGTAACAACACGGATTATCGAATGCGATAATGAAGCGTCGGCAATTTTGTTGCGCCAAGCAACAGAGCCCATCGCAATCCGCTCAAGCTGCGCGTTTCCTTGCATGTCGAGCGTGCATTTAAACAGAGGGGAATCCACGACGATTATGGGCACCGCTACCTGCATCGCAAGGGCGGGAGAGAGCATGTTAGCCACGGCATAGGCAGCTTTAGATACACTGGTCATCGCACCGTATGCAACGTCTTCTCGACTTTTCCCCAGGCTTGAGCGTACCGCCGAATAGCCCACATCGTATTCCACACGAAACAGGGGCAGGGGTGCGTGGAGCAGGGAGTCCCTATTGAAAGTCAATCTTCGAGCAAATTCCTCCCATTTTGTTCGCGCCGATCGCAGAACGAATCTTTGTGCGATACAATCCACAGCGTCAATGTTCTCGCCGCCCGAGAAGATTATCCAAGGTTTTCCTGGGGAGCTCTTGCACTCGATTACAGGACAGAGAAATGAATGGTCGACTTCGAAGTCTCTTTCATGAAGTGGAATCCTGGCCACTAAATCAATCTCCCGGTGGCCGCCAGAATCTGAGTCGAAATAGTACTCGGACTGGCGTACGGCAAGTCCTCGACTCCGAAACGCTTCAGCAGTTCGCATTTCGAGCGGATATCCCTGGTCTGACAGCCAGGACATTACTTTGCGGGCGAGTGCGTCTTGCCCATCGCCGCTCTTTTCCATAAGATTCCTTTCCCCTTCTCTGTATTAGCTAGCACTTCATCGCTGAGTCCCTCTCCGTGACCCCACAAGCGATCCTCCGGCGCCCCCCAATATACTGGGCGATGCGAACATGGATATGTCGGCCGCTTGCAAACTCACCTGGGGGCTTCGTCGAAGACGACACCACGACGACAGCCCAACTGATCAGCGCTCAATCCCCACGCCTTGAAAAGTCAACACCGTCCAAGTTCGCGTCCTCGATGGGTGCCTGGCAGGTCTGCGCGTTCCAACTGAGCACCGACCAGGAAAGCTTCCTCAAGATTGGCCCCGCCCATATTGGCGCCCCTGAGCTGGGCACACCACCCAGTTCGGCGCCCTCCGGGTGGGCACAGGCCAGGTGTGCCCCTTCCAGATTGACACTGATCAGGTGCACATCCTTCAACTGGGCCTTAGGCAAGCTTGCGTCCCGCAGGTCAGGGTGGGTGAGATACCAGACGAAACCTCTCGCCGCACGGAGGTCGGCTGTCCAGAACAGTAAGAGCAGCCTGCACATGCTCTTCAGACCGGCGTTACTCGCCGTTTGGGTCAGCATCAGTCTCTACCCCGGACGCTGGAGCAGGCTGACGGATGTGGGCGGCAAGAACTTCCGTCACAGTTGCATGATCCTTCGCGGGAAAGTGCGCGCGCCAATCGCCTTGTTAGGCAGCCCGACCACCGCACCAGATGCGCGCCAGAAGAGGCGGTAAATCCCGGCCAACACAGGTTGTGGGAGGAGCCGTTCGGCAGCTGAACAGAGGCGTCTCCATGCAGGTCAGAACGCCAACTGTCCCAAGTTGCACGGTGATTGCCCAGCTCGGAGCGCGGGTTCGGTTCCCGTCACCCGCTCCAGCACAAGGCCCCAGGCCAGCGACCCCGGGCTTGATTGTTGTGAGGGCTGTTCCGGCCCTGCCGAACGGGTTCGTGCCCGCTGCGAGTCCGTAGCGTCGCCGGTCTCGCCGGTCCGACGCTGCTCGACGGCCTGCCGCTCGGCCAGGACGTCCATGCCGGGCGGCGATCTCACGCTGACGCTCAAGCGTCCCGCGTCGGCAGGGCGTGACCGGTGTGGCGAAGATCGTAGAAGCGGAAGCCTTGCGGCATCCCGACCTTGGCCCGGGTCCGACGCCACTTCCGGCCGAAGGAGCTGCGGCGGAACGGCGCCCCTTTCTCCCTGTCCCCCCGTGGTCAGCTCCGTCGAGGCGAAAATCAGTGAGGGTTTTCAGTGTTCGCAGAGGGAGAATTCTCGTTCATAGAGCTGCTCGTTGTGTTCGTCGACAAAGAACTTGCGTTCCTGCATGAGTTGTTCGCGGTAGTTCTCGGCCTGCTCAAGCGTCATGGTCGACGTGGCGGACCATGGTTGCTGCGGTGGTACCTCGGATGTCGAGACGATCTTTTGCGACGGGTCGACCAGGAAGAACGCGAGGATTTTGCGATGTCCCGGACGGGTGGGATCCGTGAGACGGAATGAGCCGACGCGGTGTTGCATGATGTTCGGGAACGCCAGGCAGCGGCCCGCCGGGGTGGATGTCGATCCCAGCACCTGGTTCAGTGCGTCTTCGTCCTCCAGGCCGTACACCTCACGAAGGCCGTTGTCGTCGTTCTGCTCGTAGTACGGGTCGTCGAGTGCCGCCCGGAAACTCAGCCGGCTTTCGGTGATGTTCTCACTGTCCCAGTAGTAGATACCGGTCGAGACGATCCGCTCGTTCATCATCCCCTCGACATGCCAGGAACCGCCGGGGTACTCGGGCTTGTCCGGGGTGAGATGAATCGTGGCGAGCTTGACGATGACCTGGAGACGACGGCCGCGCAGGTCGACTCGGGCGGACTCGTCGGGCAACTCGGGCGAGGTGAAGGCCGGGGCGTCCGGGATGACCGGGCGGCGGTTCTGCCACCAGTCCTCATGGGCCTCTTCCCATGCGCGGAGGGCTTCTGCGTATGCCCCGTCATCGCCGTAGGAGGACTTGTCCGGATACTCGGGCTCCGAGTCGTACCACCCGTAAGGATCCGCCTCGATCCGCAGGGGCCGCGGATGGCGCAGATCCGTGAGCACGTTCTCCAGCAGCGGGCGCAGGCTCGCGAACAAGTCCGGCAGGACGGAGGCCAGTTCGCGATGGTTCTCGGGGTGGACGTTGTTGACGTACGAACGGAAGGCGACATCGCCGTCGGCACTGACGTCGACGTCCGTGGGGAGCCACTGGAATCTCTCCGAGAACTCGTACTTCGAGTAGCGGTCCGCCGGGTTCTGCCAAGCGCTCTCGGGCGCACCGCTCACCTCTCTCACCAGGCAGAACAGCGAGGGGTGAACCAGATTCAGCACCTGTCCGCCGGATCCGGGATGCCAGTCCCTTTCTGCCTCGGGGACCTGTTCCAGAACCCGGACTGCCTCGCGCAGCCGGGATCTGAGCCTTTCGTCGACCAGCGTGTCCGACTGCCACACCCCGTCGACGGCGGACACCTCGATGCCGGTCCGTCCGTCCCGCAGCGCGGCGTAATGCCGGAGTTCGGCAAGCACGTAACGAACCTGCGCCTCGGTGAGGCCCTGGGCGACCGCTTCTTGCGTCCACCTGGCGACGATGTCGGCATCGTTCATCTTGTCGAACCACCCCGGCTTCGCCCGAAGGGCTGAGCTGCACCGCATCATCTGAAGTTCCCGCAGCGTTCTGGGGGTCGCGAACGATATGGAACGGGAAGCACGAAAGGGCAGCGGGAAAGCAGACAGGCCAGTCAATTCTCTTGGTCCTCCCAGGCGGCGTACAGCAGGCGGGAAGGCTACGTCAGCAGACTGACAGCGCAGCTGTGGCGGCCCCTTTCGCCGCTGGTCCGGGAGCCAGGGCTGCTGCGTAGTCGCGTGATGTCGGCGCCGGTGGCACTTACGTCCGGACGGCCTTCACCGAGAAGGCACCCTTCTCGGATACGGCCTTGAAATCGTTGCGGCCGCCCTGGCCCCGCTCCGCATCCCGTTCAGGGCAGTTGGCCCACCGCGCTCGACGAAGGAAGTCACGGGCGCCGCGGAGCTGGTCTGCCGGCGCTTCCGCGCCGCGCAGCTGCCGAGGTGTACGTCGAGTGCCCCGGGCGGGGAGGTGTCGGCCCCTCTCCCATCGGGCGGACCGACGCTGTGGGGGTGGGCACAACGTCCGTAGACGCACTCAGCGGCTGCTCAGCGGCTTGCCGTACTTGTGAGCCGTGGACAGGTACGGGAGACCGAGCGTGCGGGGCGAGAAGGCCGCCGAGCCGGCGGCCGAGCCGCCGGGGAGGAGCCATACGGCGCCCAGGGAGGCGTTCTCGCCGGGGGATCCGGCCGTGACATCCGGTACGCCGTCGGCGTTGGAGTCACCCGAGTCGACCGCCGCGCCGAAGGCGTCGCCCGCCTCGGCGACGCCCGGGACGCGGGGCGTGTCCTGGTTCCAAGTGGCGGCCGTGGCAGCGCCGTTGGCGTCGAGCAGGCCCTGAGCGCCGCCGTGGAGCAGCCATGCGGCACCCGCCCCCGATCTGCTTCCGATGGCCTCGCCGGGGGCGCCCGCGATCAGGTCGTCGCGGCCGTCGCGGTCGACGTCGGCGGCGGCGAGGGCTGCGCCGAAGCGGTCACCGTCCTCGGCCACGCCCGGGACGCCCGCCGTGTCCTGGTTGAGGGTCTGGGCGCGGCTGCCGAACGAGCCGCCCGCGGGGCTCCCGTAGTGGATGTGGATGCCGCCCCCCTCGGCGAGCATTTCGGGGCCGCACGGGTCGTCGATGTTCTCGTCGGCGATCTCACGGCATTCGCCGAGCGCCAGGTCGTCGTTGCCGTCGCCGTCGTAGTCGCCGGCGGCCAGCGCGGTCACCCCGGCGTTGTCCGTGTTCCAGAAGTTGGCCATCGCGGACCGGTCGGCGTCCCACTTCCACAGGCGCACGTGGGACTGCGTGTTGGGGTCGCCCGCGGTCCAGTACGCGACGGCCAGGTCCGCCGTGCCGTCGCTGTCGAAGTCGCCGGTGTCCAGGACGGGGGCGCGGCCGCCCATGGGGGCGGCGAGGACGGTGGTCACCATGCTGTCCTCACCCTGGATGACACGAGCGACGACCTTGTCCGTACCGCCGATCACGATCTCCTTGTTGCCGTCGGTGCCGTCGGTGCCGCCGGTCAGGTCGGCCGCCGCGACCGATTTGCCGTACGCAGCCGACGGAGACGGCCCGGTGAGGACCGTCGACCCCGGCCCAGGCCCGTTCTTCGAGCCGCCGACGGCGATGACCATGCCCGCGTCCGTACCGCGGTCGATGACATCCTCGCCGGGGACACCGGCGAGCAGTTCCGCGATGCCGTCCCCGTTGAGGTCCACCAGGGTCACGGATGCGCCGAAGCGGTCGCCCGCCTCCGGGGTGCCGGGAATCTCGGGAGTGGCCTGGGTGACACGGATGCTTCCGTGGGCGCCGAGGCCCTTCGGGCCGCCCCGGACGACGTTCACGTACCCGGCCTTGGCCTCGCCGCCGACGGTCCCGTCCGGGACGCCGACGGCGAGGTCCGCGTAGCCGTCGCCGTTGAAGTCGCTCGTGGCGGTACGGGGTGCGGCAGCGGTGGCGCCGGACGGGAACACGAACCCGGCGGTGGCCGCGACTGCGGTTGCGATGGCGTACGTCAGGATGCGGCAGCTGCGTGGCACGGAGGCCCCCACTCGGTCGACGGGGTGGGGGGTATCTGGTGTGACCGTCGAAGGGAGGAGCTGGTTGTACCGAATTCACGGGTGGTTGGCGCGGATCGACGCCGGGCGGGCGAGGACCTCGATGCTGCGGGCACCCGAGACCGCGACGCGGTCATCGCCGGGCCGACGCCGCCGGCGCAAAGCCCCAGGCCAGCGGCCCGGGGCTTGCTCGTTGCCCCAACTCCCGGCCTCCGCGTACGCGTTGCCCGTCCGCGCGAGTAGCCGTGGTGGCCACCTCCGCGAACAGGCAGCGGGGCAGCGCTCGTTGGCGAGCAGCAGACAAGCTCTTCGGCACCTGATTCCAGCCATACAGGCAGCGTTAGGGTACTTGTGCTGTCAGGACGTGGAAGCCTGATCAGCGGCGCGCGATGCCAGGAGGTTGTGTGGTGAGGGCCTTGGAGCCGGGGGATCCACGTTCCGTCGGGGATTACCGGTTATTGAGCCGCCTGGGAGCGGGTGGCATGGGCCAGGTCTTCCTCGGGATGTCCCCGGGTGGGCGGCGGGTCGCGGTCAAGGTGGTGCATCCCGAGCTGGTCCAGCAGCCGGAGTTCCAGTCCCGGTTCCGCCGGGAGGTTCTCGCCAACCGGCTGGTGAGCGGGGCATACACCGCCCCGGTGGTCGATTCGGACGCCGACGCGCCTGCTCCGTGGCTGGTGACCAGCTATGTTCCCGGACCGTCACTGCAGCAGGCCGTTGCCGACCGGGGGCCGTTCCCTCCGGAGACGGTGCTGGCCCTTGCGGCGGCGCTGGCCGAAGCCCTGATCTCGATCCACGACGCGGGCCTTGTGCACCGCGATCTCAAGCCCTCCAACGTGCTGCTCGCCGAGGACGGACCGCGTGTCATCGACTTCGGTATCGCGCGCATCGACGAGGCCAGCAGGATCACCAGAACGGGCATGATGATCGGCTCCCCGGGGTTCATGTCTCCCGAGCAGATCAACGGCGCAGAGATCACCCCGGCCAGCGATGTCTTCTCCCTCGGCACGGTTCTGGCCTACGCGGCGACCGGCATCAATCCCTTCGGCGAGGGCCCGGCCCACGCGATGGGCTACCGAGCCGTCTACACGGAACCCGACCTCGAAGCCGTCGGTCCGCCCGCCCTGCGCAGTCTCATCGCCGAATGCCTGGCCAAGACCCCCGAACAGCGCCCCGCCCCCAGGGACATCCTCATGCGCGCGGGCTTCGACGGCGGACTCTCCACGCTCCTCGACAACGAGGCCTGGCTGCCCGCCGCCGACCGCGTCCGCAGCTCCGAGCAGGCGATCGCCGACGCCGGCACCGTCACCAGGGACACCGCCGAGTTTCTCGACGCCCCGGCGAACACCACGCCCCCGATCGAGCCTGATCCGGAGCCGCGACGCGGCCGCCCCACTCGCCGCACCGCACTGCTATCCGCACTCGGCCTCGTCGTCGTCGCCGGTATCCCGACCGGCCTCTACCTCACACGCGAGGAGGTGCCGGATCCCATTGCGGCCTGGCCGCTCGACGAACGGTCGCGAGCCACCGACAGCATCGGCGGCAACGACGGAGTGGCGTACGGGAAGGTGCTCTGGGGAGAAGGGGACGGCGGGGCCCCGTTGTTCGACGGCCGGAGTGACATCGTCATCCCGGACAGGGTTGTGAGTACGGGGCCGGGCAAGGAATTCAGCGTCTCCGCGTGGGTGTACCTCAGCAGGACGCCCAGCTCGTTCGCCACCGCTGTCAGCCAGCCCGTCGGCGACACCAGCAACTTCTATCTGCGCTACTCGTCCACAGACGGCCGCTGGGCCTTCGCAGACAGGGACGGCGGTGCGACGTCCCGCGACCATCCCGAGATCTCGGCCTGGACCCACCTCGTCGGTGTGCGCAGGGGCGACGAGCTGCACCTCTACGTCGACGGGGTCGAGCAGCGGTCCCACAGGGCGGCTGCTCCCGCCGTCGGAACTCCCGGCGACAAGCTGTTCATCGGCCGCGCACGTGGTGCCGACGGCAAGGCCACCGATTGGTTCCCCGGGAGCATCAAGGACGTCCAAGTCTTCAACAAGGCGCTCTCCCCCGAGCAGATCAAGATTCTGGCGAAGCCGGATGGAGACTGACCGACGGAGCCGGGCAGGGGGTGCGGGCCCGTCCGACTTCGTCGCTGCTCCTGAGCGCGGGTTCGGTCCCGTCCCCGCGCCATGACGAAGGCCCACGCCAAACCTGTGCCTCAGTGACGCGGCAGGAAGTCGGCGATCTCCGCTGCTACGGCTTCGGGGATCACCGACGGCGCGAAGTGCGTCTGCCCGGGGAACGTCGTGAGTGTGACGCGGGGCAGTGCGGTCGCGAGCCGGTCGAGGGTTTCCGGCATCGGCTGCCAGGTGTCGGCCCCCCGCATCAGGAGCGTCGGCACGGTGACGGCGGACCAGCGCTCCACTTCCGCCGTGTCGGCGGCCATCGAGGCGAGGTCCCGGCACCAACCAGGCGCGTCCGCGGGCTCGTCGTCGGTCGGCTCAGCCACGTCGGTCGGCTCACCCTGGTCCATGAGGTCCAGGAGCGCGGCCGGGACGCGCGCCACCTTCTCCGCCAGTAGCCGGTCGGCCCGCCGCCGGTCACCCTGCGCGGTCAGCTGCTCGAACTCGTCCAGGACGGGGGCCAATTCCTCACCCGCCGCATAGAGCGGCGGTTCCCACAACACGAGGGAGCGGACCGGGAGCCCCGCTGCCGCGGCGTGCAGGGCAACCGTGGCGCCGTAGGACATGCCGGCCAGATGCACGGGGCGGCCGATGCTGTCGATCAGTGCTCCGACATCCCCCACTTCGTCGGCGAAACGCTTCCCCGACCGGCCCGACCCGCTCGGGGCGTACCCGCGCCTGGCCGGCAACCACAGCTCGAACCGGTCGGCGAGCTGTTCGGCGACCGGCTGCCAGGAGTGCAGCCCTCCACCGGAACCGTGAACCATAATGACCGGCGGCCCGGATCCGATCCGGCGGCAGCCGATGGCCGTCCCGTCGAAGGACGCGAACGACCCGGAGGATTCTGGCAACTCGACCGCGCTCGGCATGCCGGGACCGTTTCACGGCCTGTCCGGACCGATCCACTGAATTTCCCGGCTGGCCTTCCCCGGTATCGACCGGCACAGCCGGAACCTCGACGTCGCCGTGCTCGCGACGCCTTCGACTTGTCCGAGCTGCCAGTTCCCCGTCGTCGTCGAACCGGAGGTCCTGAACCTCGGACGAGTGTCCTCGAAGCTTGAGCGGCAGCCGCGAGTGGCACCACCCCTGCTCTCAGGACAGCACGCGATACGTCACGTGCGTGACCGAGTTCGCTGCTCGCGACTCCACCTGCTCGAGGTTCAGCGACGGCACACCGTCGAACAGCCGTGTGCCGGCGCCGAGCGTGAACGGCACGATGTGGAGCCGCAATTCGTCGATCAGGCCTGCGGCGAGGTACTGGTTGACGGTGGTCGCGCCCCCGTGAATCGACACGTTGCGGTCCCCCGCCGCCTCGCGAGCCTGCCGCAGCGCGGATTCGATGCCGTCGGTGACGAAGTGGAACGTGGTGCCGCCGTCCATCGGCTGCGGGTCGCGCGGGTGGTGGGTGAGCACGAACACCGGTGCGTGGTACGGCGGATCGTCACCCCACCAGCCCTTCCACTGCCGATCCCACGCGCCGCGTACGGGGCCGAACATGTTGCGCCCCATGATGAACGCGCCCGCCGCCGCCAGCCGGTCGAGCTCGGCCTGCCGCTGCTCCGGGGTTTCGAACATCCAGGCGTGCAGCCTGTCCCCCCAGCCGTCGCCGCCGTCGTCGCCGAACGGGCGCTGCTCGGCCTGGTTGAGCCCGGCCGAGTATCCGTCGACGGAGATCGAGAGGTCGCAGGTCACCCTGCCGGAACGTGTGGTCACTGGGCCGTCCTCCTGGTGGCGACCTTCCGTCGCCCTCGCGGTGAGCGGCCTGATCCGCTCAATGCTGGGAAGACCGCTCCGGGCCCGCGAACTCATCGCTAGGGCCGAAGAGCCGTTGTCGGCACCCCTCGACGGGCCGCAGCCCTGAACGCGGTCCACCCCGGCGGACCCCCGTCCATCCGGCGCCCGTTGGTCCCTCGCCTCCTCCTCCGCCGCCGGTCAGCGGTGCGGCCGAGCCCAGCGCACCGGCAGATGCGTGATGCCGTTGATGAAGTTGGAGCTCAGGCGGACCGGCGAACCGTCGAGTTCCAGCTCCGGCAGGCGGGTGAGCAGCTGGGTGAAGAAGATCCGCATCTGCAGACGGCCGAAGTGCGCGCCGAGGCACAGGTGAGGGCCCTGACCGAAGGCCAGGTGGTGGTTGGGCGTGCGGGTGATGTCGAACCGGTACGGATCGGGGAAGGCGCGCTCGTCGAAGTGGGCGGAGGCGTGGTAGACGACGACCTTGTCCCCCTCGTCGATCCGCTGTCCGCCGAGTTCGGTGTCCCGGGTGGCGGTGCGGCGGAAGCTGAGCACCGGCGGGTGCCAGCGCAGCATCTCCTCGACGGCGGTGGGCACGAGGCCGGGGTCGGCGCGCAGCCGCCGGTAGGCATCGGGATGTTCCAGGAGGGCCAGGACACCACCGGGCAGGGCGCTGCGCACGGTGTCGTTGCCGGCGATCACGACGAGGAAGAAGAACATCGCCAACTCGTCCCCGGTCAGGGGGCGTCCGTCGTCGAGGGTGGCGGTGGCCAGCGCGGTCATCAGGTCGTCGGCGGGGTGGCTGCGCTTGTGCCGGGCGAGTTCGTGCGCGTAGTCGAACATGTCGCGCAGCATCGCGGGCGAGCGCGGGTCGACGGGCCGTCCGTCGGCGTCGCGTATGACCTCGGCGTGTTCGGGGTCCTGGTAGCCGATGACCCGGTTGGTCCACTTCAGCAGCAGGCCGCGGTCGGTGGCGGGGACGCCGAGCAGCTCGGCGAGGTTGGCGAGGGGGAAGTCGTCGGTGACTTCGACGGGAAGGTCGCAACTGCCGTGCCCCGCAACGGAGTCCAGCAGGGCGGTGGCACGTGCGGTGATCTGTTCGGTGAAGCCTTCCAGGCGCCGCCGGGTGAACACGGCGGCAGCGAGGCGGCGGATCCGGCTGTGCTCGGGCGGGTCCATGTTGAGGATCATGCGCCGGATGAAGTCGAGGTCGTCGGGGGCGGGGTCGCGGATCTGGGTGGCGCCGAGCCAGGACGAGTACCCGGCGGGGTCGCGCAGCACGTCGCGGACGTCGTGGTAGCGGGTGACGGCCCAGTATCCGGGTCCGGCGGGCCAGTCGAGCACTTCGTGCTCGTCCTGCCGGCAGACCGGCGCGTCGTCGCGCAGCAGGCGGAAGCTGTCGTGCGGGATGCCGCGTGCGAACACGCGGGGGTCGAACACGTCGGGGATCTGTGTGGGGGCGGCCATCAGTGCATCCTGAGGAAGCGCTCCACGCTGCTGATGAGAGCCACCGGGGACTCGTCCATCGCGTAGTGCCCGGCGTCGGGGAATGTCTCGAGTTCCAGGTTCGGGTACCAGGCCCCGAACGTCGCCTGCATGGTCTCGGGGCCCAGCGCCGGGTCGTGCCGCCCGGCGATCACCAGGACCGGCACGTCGCCGCCCTGGATCTCGGTGTGGAAGTCGGTACGTGCCCAGGCAGGCAGATAGGCGGCGAACGCGTCGCGGTCCGAGTTGTCCAGCGAATGCCGCACCATGGCGTCCAGCCAGGTGCCGGTGAGCCGGTTTCCTGTGGTGAAGTCGATGATCGCGCGGCGGCTTTCGGGACTGTCGGCGGCGCTGGAGAACAGCTGCCAGCTCTGTTCGTCGAACGGCACACCGCCGGCGGGCACCGGCGACACACCGGCGAGTGCCCGCACCCGCTCGGGCGCGTCGGCGTACACCCGTTGCATGACGGATCCGCCCATCGAGTGCCCGAGCAACGAGAACCGCTCCGCCCCCAGTTCGTCCGCCGCCGTCAGCACGTCGGACGCCGCCTCGGCGACCGAGTACCGCCCGGTCTCGCCGCGACGCTCGCCGTAGCCGCGGTAGTCCAGGAACACGTAGCTGAACGCCTCCTGATCAAGGTGGGGCAGCACCGCCTGCCACGACCGCGACGAGCCGAACCAACCGTGCAGAACCAGCACGGTGTGTGCTCCTGTGCCGACACGCTGAAAGTCCATGTTCCGTCCTCCGCCGCCGAGTTGGTGAGCTCGCTGCCGGGTTCCCGGCGAGCTTAGGACCGGGGACCCCGGTCCAGGAACACGGCGCCATGCGCGACGGCTGTCCCTCCGACCGCGCTTTCCGGCGAACGCGGCACGGTCGCCCCTGGCCACCAGGCGGAGGATCGCCCTCGTACTGGGCGTACTCGGGCGACTCCGACAACGCAGCAGATGGGCGGGCCGGGCGTCGCGAGCCCGCGAAGACCCGAACGACGTGCCCTAGGCGTAGATGCCGTCCAGCCAGGCCTGCCAGGCGGTCTCGTCCGCCTTGGCGTCGGCGTCCGGTGCGAAGTTGTGCACGGAGATGCCGACCGGGGCGCCCCAGTGGTTGCGTCCGAAGAAGCGGATGAGGGCCTCGTCGGTGCGCAGTCCGATGAAGTACGGGTTGAGGAAGTCGACGACGGCGTCCAGGAGTTGCCCCGCGGGCCCGCGGGCCTGTACGCCCGTGCCCTCGGCGGTGCCGGCGGCGAGGCCGAGGGCACGCCCTACGGCGGCGAAGGCATCCGGCGCCGTCGAGGCGTCCGGTCCGTCGAGCGTGGAGAACGCCACCGGGCGGGAGGCGAAGTGCGTGAGGTATTCGCGCAGGGTGTGCAGGTAGAAGTCGGTGTGCTTGCTCGCGCCGTCGTACTGGTCGTCCCAGTTGTCGGTGAAGATGCCGCTGTGCACGTACCGCACCCAGGCACGCCGGCCGCCGTCACGGGGTTCGATGGTGTGGTCGAGCTGGTTGAGCGCCAGGGTCGGGATGATCTCCTGGAGGTTCTCGGCGCGGACAGCGAAGTGGTGCGGCGGATCCCAGGCCGTGACGGTGTGGCCCATGCCGGCGGAGCCGCCCTCGCGCGGCTCGGGCTCGCTCGGCCACTGCCAGCCGGCGGTGCCGGTGGTGATGGCGTCCCACACCTGCTGCGGCTCGGCGTCGACCTCGAACTCGCGGGCGATCTCGAATTCCTCTGACATGGCAGGCTCCTTGAATGTGCTTGGTCGTACTAGCGAGTGAGTGCGGCAGAGCGCGGTCCGGCCGCGGGGTGGACGGCAACGACGATCCGGTGGTCCCGTCCGCCGCCGACGTCGGCTGTGTGGTACTTGCGGATCAGGGCGCCGACTCCTGCGGTCAACTCCTGGACGAACGCAGCCCGTTCGTCGGCCGAGGCGAAGCACACCTCGCCGTCGAGCGCGTACGTCGCCAGCCGTTTGCGCGCTTTCGCCGCGCCCGTGATCAGCGCGCCCACATCCCGGACGAGCCGGGCGCCGAGCGCGAGCAGCCAGCGCGCGGAGAGCTGGTCCCGGAAGCGGTCCGGGTCGGGCTGCACAGCGGCGAGAGCGAGCGGCGAGATGACGTACGAAGCAGCGGTCGCCCGCATGAGCCGCTCGGTGACGTTGCCCTTCCGGCGCTCGCCCGCCAGCTCGACCAGGCCGTGGCGCTCCAGCGACCTGAGGTGGTAATTCACCTTCTGCCGGGGCAGCCCGACCTTCCCGGCCAGCATGGCCGCCGACGCGGGGCCGGCCGCCAGTTCGGCAAGCAGCCGGGCGCGGGTCTGGTCCAGCGAGACGGCGGCCGCCGCGGGGTCCTCGATCACGGTCACTTCCAGCATGACCCCAAGGTCCCACCGAAAACTTATTTTGTCGAGACGGGTCGAGTTTTCGGCAGCCCCGGCCGGGGCGCGGCAAGCATTCCGACGCCGGAGGCGGGCGCCTGCTGCCACCGCACCCCGTTGGGCCCCAACCCCGGTGTGACGGACCGTCGCTGACTACCGCCTCGCCTCTTGAGCGGGCCTGGCCGGGACCCATGTCGCCCTATAGCGTGGGCCTTCCGGCCGCGCCACCGGCGGCATCACGCGAGACGCCTCGACAGGACCAGGACGGAAGCATGCCGGGAGAGATTTCGCCCACCGGGGAGCACTCCGGCCACGGCTCGCCGCCCGAGCTGCGGGCCTCTCATGCGGACCGGGACCGGGTGGTGGACGTGCTGCGCGTCGCAGCGGGGGACGGCCGGCTGACCGCGGCCGAACTGGACGAGCGCCTGGAGGCCGCCCTGTCGGCGCGCACCGTCGGCGAACTGACCACGCTCACCGCTGACCTGCCGCCCGTACCGGGTACGGTCGGCGCGACTCGTACAGAGGTCAAGGACGTACTCCGGATCGACCAGACGCACAGCACGGTCCGACGCGTGGGGCGCTGGGTGGTGCCGCGGAGGCTGGAACTTGCCCTGACATGGTCGAAGATGACACTCGACTTCACCCAGGCAGTGATCACGCAGGACACCCTGCGGATCGACATGGAGATGTACGGCAAGACCCTGACGCTGATCACGAAGCCGGGCATCGTGGTCGATGCCGATGCCCTGACACTGGCCCACAGCAAGGTCGACTACCGTCGCGCTCCGGCGGATCCTGACACACCGGTCATTCTGCGCGTGGAGCTGGCCGGCAAGAAGGTCCACGGCCGCGTGGTGGTACGGCCTCAGCGCCGGACATTCGGACAGTGGCTGCTGCGCAGGCCCAAGTCCCTGCCGGCAGGCGGCTGACCTGACCACCGCCGTGGGCTTGTCCGCCTGGTCACGTGACCGCAACTGCCCGTTGCCCGTTGTCCGTTGTCCGCTGCCCCGGCACGGGAGAGGCAGGCCGGCGGCTCGGTCTGCCGACACCCCTCCCGGCCACGGCGCCGCCACCCCGGCCTCCTGGCCACGACACCACCACCCGGGCCGTCCGGCCCCGTGCACCTGCCTGTCACTCCACCCACCTCTCACCCTCGTCCCGGTCGACAATGCCAAACGGAGGAGATCCGGATGCGCAGACTGCGCGTACAGCTTGCTGCCATAGTCGTCGTGAGCATGGCTTTGCCCGTAACGCCCGCGCTGGCCGAGCAGCCCGCCGGGTGTACTGACGCCTCGGTGCCGCTGACCGTGGAGGAGCGGCGCTCGGCGGGGCCCGTACCCGAGGAGATCCTGCGGCGTTCCGGCTTCGACTCGGTGGCTTCCAGGTTCACCCGGGCTCTGTGCGGTGCGAACTCCTACCGTCAGGCGCGGGAGATCGTGGAGCGGCATGGTCAGCGGCTGTGGCAGCGCGCGGTGGAACGGGCCCAGGGACGCGGTCCGGCGGGCGGGGACCTGAGCCGCGTGGACGACCGCCCGCTGTACTGGGCGCGGTTGGGGATGACAGGGGCGCTGCGGCAATGGCAGCCCGGCTTCGAGCTCTCCGACGCCCGGCGCACGGCACTGCGTGACCGGCTGGAGCACAGCTCGCGTGGTCACGACGCCATCGGCTTCCCGGGCGGGAGGGAGGAAGAGCTGAAGCGAGTGCTGGTCACCGGCTTCGACCCGTTCACGCTGGACGAGGACATCCGGATCAGCAATCCGTCCGGGGCCAGTGCGCTGGCGCTCGACGGCACGGTAGTGCGCACCAAGGCGGGCCGGGTCAGGATCGAGACGGCCGTGTTCCCCGTGCGCTGGGCGGACTTCACCAACGGAATGGTCGAGCAGGCGCTGGGGCCGCATCTGCCGGAGGTGGACCTGTTCGCCACCGTCAGCCAGGGACGTCCCGGCCGGTTCGACATCGAGCGCCACAACGGGGCCTGGCGGGGGACCTTCCCCGACAACGACAACATCTCGGCCCCCGGGACCGTCCCCGTGCCGGACCACCCCGCGCAGCCTCAGTGGACGACCACCACGCTTCCCCACCAGGACATCGTGTCCGCCCCGACGGGCCGCTTCCCGGTGCAGGACAACACGGAGGTGGTCGAGATCCCGGCGGGCGAGAGCGAGCCGGTGACGCGGCCGGACGGTCCGACCGAGGGCTCCACCGCGCGTGAGGGGGGAGGCGGGGACTACCTGTCCAACGAGATCGCCTACCGTGCGACGCTGCTGCGCGACCGGCTGGATCTGGATATTCCCGGCGGCCATGTGCACACCCCGGTCCTCGAGTTCGGCTCGGAGAACACCGACCCGGCCACGGGCACGATCACCGACCCGGAGTTCCTCCAGAACCGGCAGGACATCATCGATCAGGTCCGTTCGATCATCCGGGTAGCGGCCGGGTAGCGGCCGGGTAGCGGCCCGGCAGCGGCCGAGCACCGGCACCGTCCTGCGCGATGAGGCAGCGGGACTGCAACTGCACGTGGCGGCCGGCAGGCCGCGGGCACGGCACGGCAGGCACATCGACCGGGATACGCCCTGCCTGTCGGCGTGGCACCTTCCCCGGTGACCGGCGTCCCCCGGCCGCCGCGATCGGGGGCGCCGGTTCACCGTGCCGCGCAGCGCACGGCATCCCGCCGGGGCCCGGCCGGACGCGGCAAGCGTCCGGCCGGGCACGGCACTACTCGGCGAACTGTCCGGCGTAGGCGGCCAGGCAGTGGTCCCAGCCCTGCGGGGAGTCCACACCGCCGCGCACCGCGGGCGCCCCGGCGCCGTGGCGCTCGAAGTGCCGGTGCTCGAGCTCCACCCTGGTACGGCCCTCGCCCTCGGCGAGGAAACGCACCTCGACCTCGCTGGCGTGGGCGGGGTCCGGGTCGTACTGCCACTCGCCGTCCAGGTGCCAGGCCAGCACCAGCCGGTCCGGCGGCTCGTATGCGAGCACCTTTCCGGTGTCGCACTCGCTGCCGTCGACTCCGACTTCGTACCAGCGGCCGCCGGCCCTGGACTCGATGACGAAGTCGGCCATGTCCACCTTGCCGATGTGGTACTCCCGCGGCCACCACGTGCCGAACTGCTCGGCGAACACCTGGAACGCGCGTTCCGGCGCGGCCGCGACAGTGATCGTCTTGCGTACGGAGTCCTGCGTTCTTGTGGGCTCGCTCATGATTTCTGTTCCTTCATGGGTTCGGGGCGTTCTCGTGCGTCTCGTTCCGCTTCCGTGTCCTGCTCGACCGCCGCCGCGAAGGCGGCCAGCGCCTGGTCCCACATCCGGTCGAGGTACTCACGCATCGCAGCCACAGCGGCCGGCCGGGCGCGGTACACCCGCCGGGTGCCCTCGGCCTGGCCGGTCACCAGCCCGGCCTCCTTGAGCACCTTCAGGTGCTGGGAGACGGCCGGGCGGCTGACGGGCAGCAGTTCGGCCAGCTCGACCACGGGCTTCGGGGCCGCGACGAGGCTCTCGAAGATCGTGCGCCGGGTCGGATCGCCCAGGGCTTCCAGCGCACGTCCGCCGTCTACTTGGTAAGTCTCCACTAACGGTAAGCTAGCACTTACCAAAGCTTCCCGCCATACGCCGGCGCCCGAGCTTGCCGGCCTCGACGAGACCACCCGCGTCCGCCGGTACACCTGGATATTCGCTTGCACGCCGGGCCGCTGCTCTGGATCGTGAACACGGTGAGCGACGCACCCGAGCGGTGGAGCCAGGCAAGCGTCCACCCCGACATGTGGGCGGACCCCGACGAGGATCCCCGCAACAACGACGGAGCCAGCCCGGACGGCGAGCTGGCGACTCTCCAGGACTTCCTGGCGAACTATCGGCTGACCCTGCGGATGAAGTGCGAGGGGCTGGATCCCGGGCAGCTGGCGCGCAGGTCGGTGCCGCCGTCGACCATGTCCCTGCTGGGTCTGGTCCGCCATCTTGTCGAGGTGGAGCGCGACTGGCGCAACTGGATTCTGCCGGGGGACCCGGCACCGAAGCTGTACGGAGCGGGTGATGCCGACTTCGAGGGTGCGGTTGCGGAACAGGCCCTGGTCGAGGACGCATTCGCCGATCTTGCTCGCGAACAGGCGGCAACCGATGCGGCGCTGGCCGGATTCCCGGACCTGGGCGCGCGGGTGGGTCGGGACGGCATCGCTGTCCGGGAGCTGTGGGTGCACCGGATCGAGGAGTACGCCCGCCACTGCGGGCACGCCGATCTGCTGCGCGAACGCATCGACGGCCGGGTGGGGCAGTAGCCGCCCGGGAGGCACGAAGCAGAGCCCGTCCTTCCCCCGGGCAGAGCCGGGTCCTCGGCCGGGACGGACGTCGCCCGGCGGTCAGAGACTGGTGAGCAGGCCGTCGAGCGGGGCGGGTATGCGGTCGGGGTCGAGGGCCTCGACGAGGACGCGGCCGTAGCGGATCTTGCGCCCCTTCTTCGTGCCGAGGAAGCGCCGCAGCTGCTGCTGCGAGGTGCGGCCTTGCTGGGCGGGCTGGCGCAGGAAGGTCTTCAGGGCACGCAGGTCGCCCTCCGCCCGGACGAGCTCCTCCACCCGTGTCACGCCCAGTGCGCGGATGAGCTCGTCCTCCAGATCCGCCGCACAGACGAAGAACCCGTGGGCCGAACCGGCCTGCTCCAGACCGCGGGCGTAGTAGCGACGCTCCGCCTCGTCGCACAGTCCCGTGAGGCGGAGGCCCAGGCCGGACGGCCCGAGGAGGCGGGCGAAGCGCCCGACGCTCATCGCACCGCCCATCGGCAGGACGCAGACTCCTTCGGCCGCCAGGTTCCGGCCGCGGCTCGCGGCCAGTGCGCTGACCGCTTCGGCGTCGCTCGGCCCTTCGAGCAGGACGGCTGTCCGGACGGGCAGTCGGGCGGCCAGCTCGCGCGCCGGGCCGCCGGGCCCACCGGCCGCCCACGCGGTGACCGCGTCGCGGAACGTCCCCATGCCGGCCATGAGAGGAGTCTCCGCCCTTTCCGGCCGCCACGGTAGGGAATTTCCGCCCGGCGCATTCACCGGCGGCGCCTGCGGCCGGTGGTCCAGGAGGCGCAGACCGGCGCAGGCAGGGCGGGACCGTCACCCCGGTCGGGCCAAAGTCCGGTGACTGGTCGTCACCGCGAGATCCTTCCTCCCGGGCTGGCCCGCCCGGGCGCCACCGTCACGACGCCACGGGGCTCTCGATCAGCGTGACGCGATTGCCGTCGGGATCGTGCACAGCCGCGAACCGCACCTTCCGAGCGCCCGGTTGCACGTCACCCGCCTCGATGCCCCGCTCCGCGAGCTCCGCCAGAGCCTCGTCCAGGTCCGGCACGGCGAGGTTCAGCAGCGTCGACCCACTCCGCCCCTGCCTGTCTGTCATCGCCTTGCGCCTCCGCTCCGGGAAAACCCGTTCGAGCATGCGCACGGCGTGCCCGTACCCTGCCGGACCATGCCGTACGAACCGACGCAGCCGCAGCCGGATGCGCCCGCCCATGAGTGGGTGCGGTACGACCTGTCCGTCCGTCGCGTGCACGACTGGTTTCCGCAGCCCGGCACCGCGCCGGAGCGCGTACGTGCACAGTCGGTGGCGCTGTGCCACGGCGACGGGCGGGTGCGGGAGGCGGCACTGCGCAGCGGCGTACCGGACGGGTTGCTCCCGCTGGTGATCCTTCGCTGCGCCGACTGGGCAGAGCCGGTCAGGGAGGCTGCTCGTGACGTACTCGCCGAAGCCTCCGGCGGGGCGCTCGTGGCCGTTGCGGACACCGTGCTGCGGTTGTCGGCACGCCGGCACGGCGGGTACGCCGCGGAGTTGCTGGAGGCCCGGCTCGCGGACGGCGAACAGGCGCTGCGGCAGCGGGCGTTCACCCACCGCTCCCGTCGGGTGCGCCGGTGGGTGTTCCGGCTGGCCGCGGACGGCGGATGGCTGACGTCGGCGGGTTTCGCCGAGGCCGCCGTCCGCGACACCGATGTGATCGTCCAGGAGGTGTGCGCGGCTGCCGCACTCGCCGCGAATCCGGTGCCGGAGGACGTACACGACCGTCTCCTCGCCGCACGCGCCACCCGCGTACGCGCCGCCGCCGTGACCGCGCTTCGCAGGTCGCACCCGTGCAGGTCGCACCGGCACCTGAAGGCCGGGCCGCTGCTGAGCGACCGCGCCGCCTCGGTGCGTGCCTGCGCGCAGTGGGTGGTCCGTACAGCTGACGGGGAACCCGTGCATCACTACCGCGCGCTGCTCTCCCAGGGCAGGGAGGTGACGAGCGGCGCCGTCGCGGGGCTGGGCGAGTGCGGCGGCAAGGACGACGCGGCACTGCTTCGGCCGCTGCTCCAGGACCCGCGAACTGCCGTACGCGCAGCGGCAGTCGGGGCCCTGCACCACCTCGGGGCGGTTGACCACGTGCGCCTCGCACCGATGCTGGACGATCCGTCGCCCGCCGTCGTACGGCGCGTGGTCGCGGCCCTCGAACCGGACGCGTCCGCGCTACCGGCCGGCGATCTCCGCACGCGCCTGGCGGCCGAGCGCCCCGCCCACGTCCGCCGCGCCGCCCTGCGCCTCCTGACGGCCGGCAGCCGCGGGCTGACGCCGCTCCGCGCAGCGCTGACGCTCGTCGAGGACCGGGACCCGGCCCTGCGCGCCCGGGCCCGCGCACTCGCCGCACGCTGGTCACCACCGGACGCGGCGGCGCTCTGCGCGGCGCTCCCCGCGGCCGAACGCGCCCTGCTCGCAGCCGAGTTGGACCGGGCCGCTCCGTCCCTCGGCCAGGTCACGGTCCGCCTGGTGCGCCTGATGCTGCGGCTGTGAGCGTTCGCGGCACGGTGCGAGTGCCGACAGGGAACCCGGTGACGCAGGGAGGGCTTGAGGTTCCGAGCGGCGGACGTACCGGGCGGACGTACTGGAAGGGGCCGGGCTCAGCGCGTACCGGCCCCCTCGTCGGAGCCGGGGTCGGAGAAGGTGTCCAGCAGACGGGCAGGAGCGGCCTGCTTCCAGGAGTCGACGAGGATGTCGCGCAGTTCGTCCCGGTCGTCGAGAGCGGCGATACGCACGCGCACCCATGGGGTGCCTGCCTCGTGCGGCGGAACCCAGAACTTCTCCGGCTCCGCGGCGATCAGTTCGGTCCGCTCGTGCCTCGGGCAACGCACGGCGAACGACGTCTCGTCGTCGGGGACCGTGACGAACATCTTGCCGGCGACGCGGAACGTAGGCATGCTCCACGCCTCCTTCTCCACCGTTTCCGGGAGTGACAGCGCGATACGGCGGACGTCCTCTGAATCGAGCATGGCACCAACCTACGGCTGCCGGGGGCACGCTCCCAGAGTGAGCTCCGCCGTTCCGGGAAACCCGTAGAACCCCGGTCACACCGGTCGTTCGGCACCCCCGGTCGGCACCCCCGGTCGGCGCCCCCGGTCGGCACCGCCGGTCGGCATCGCCGTCCTGCCGACGAGCGGGGCGAGGACGCCGTTCAGTCAGGTGCGCCGTGGAAGCGGCGGTGCAGCGCTCGTACCTGCTCCGCGAGGTCGGGAACCGGGCCCTCCACCTCGACGCCGGGGACGATCTCCCGGATCGGGAGCGTACGCACGGGAGGCGCCGGTACTCCCAACTCCGCGAGCCAACCGGCCAGTTGCTTGGAAGAGCTCACATAGACGATGCGCCCCAGCCCGACCCAGCCGTGCGCGGCGGCGCACATCGGGCAGTGCTCACCGGAGGTGAAGACGGTCGCGGCCGCTCGCTGTCCGGGGGTCATGTTCGCCGCGGCCCAGCGGGCCAGCTCGAACTCGGGATGGCGGGTCCGGTCGCCGAGGGCGACGCGGTTGCGGTCCTCGCCCAGGACCGTCCCGTCCGCAGCGGCCAGCACCGAGCCGAACGGCTCGTCGCCCGCCTCCAGGGCCTCGGCCGCCAGTTCCACGCAGCGCCGCAGGTGCCGCAACTCGACGTCGTCCACCGCCGTACCTCCAGTATGTGAACTTCAGCGGATGCTAAGTCCCCGGCCCCGTCCGCGCACCGGAATTCGGGACCGGAGTCCGCGTCGCCGGCCGGGCCGCGGCAGAGGTCGGAAGTGCTCGGGAGGGCGCTCCCGGAACTGCCCGTGAACTCGCTCGGGGACTCGTGCGGAGTAGGGAGTGACCGGGCTCTGTTTCGCCCGGCGAGGCGAGACGAAACGGAGCCCGATGTGACAGCGCCCTCCCGAGTGGAGCGCCGGCCGGACCCCCTGGAGGACTCGGTCCTGGTGCAGGCGTCACAGACCGATCCGCAGCGGTTCGCCGAACTGTACGACCGCCACGCACCGGACATTCACAGATACGCCGCACGACGCCTGGGAGACACCGCGGCCGACGATGTCGTGGCGGAGACCTTCCTGATCGCCTTCCGCCGCCGCGACCGCTTCGACCCCTCACGAGGCGCCGCGCGCCCGTGGCTGTACGGAATAGCCGGCAACCTCATCGCCGGACACCGGCGTTCGGAAGTCATGCAGTACCGCCTCCTGGCCAGAACCGCGGTGGACCCCGTGGTCGAAGGACACCACGAACGCTCCGACAGCCGGGTGGCGGCAGCCGCCGTCACCCGTCAGCTCGGCGCCGCTCTGGCCCGCCTCTCCAAGGGCGACCGGGACGTACTCCTGCTCGTCGCATGGGAGTCGCTGACCTACGACGAGGTCGCACAGGCGCTGGAGATCCCCATCGGGACAGTGCGCTCCCGACTGAACCGGGCTCGCAAGAAGGTCCGGAAAGCGCTCGGTGGGGCCGACCCCACCGCGGCACGCGAGGAGTTCACACGTGGATGAGATGACAGCACTCCGGCGTATGCGGGCGGAGATCCCCCGCCCCCACCCCGACCGGCTGACCACCGGCCGGGAACAACTGCAGGCCGCCATCGACGAGGAGGAGACCGCACACCGAACTGCCTCGGACCGACGAACGTCAGGGGGAATCTTGAACGACATAAGGATCACGGGCGACACCGGGCACAGCTCCCGCAAGCTCCTTCACCGGCGTCCTCTGCTGGGCGCCGCGGTGGCCGTCGCCGCGGCGGTCGCTGTCACCGCGACCGCCGTGGTCGCCGGCAACATCGGTGGCGGGGAGGGCGGTTCGACGCCCTCCGTCTCGGACACCAGCACTCGGTCGGTCAGCGCGAAGAAGACACTCGACGCCGCCGCGGACCGTGTGCGGGAGGAGGAGAAGGGCGCGGAGATCGACGTCCCACGGGACGACCAGTTCATCTACACCAGGGAAACCGTCAGGGAGACCGACCGCAAGACCGGCAGGACCGATGTCAGGACGACTGAGAACTGGGAGTCGGTGGACCGCTCCAAGCGGGGGTGGGTGGATGAGATCGGCGGCACGGGCACGTGGAGCGAGCCGCTGGGCAAGAACGAGTCCACGTTCCCGCCTCCCGGCTGGAAAGCGCTGGAGAAGCTCGGCACGGACCCGGCCGGACTGATCCGCTACCTGGCGGCGGGACAGGGCGGGGCCGGGAAGAAGCCGGAGTCGCTCAAGGAGATCAGGAAGAAGGACTGGTTCATGATCCAGTTCTCCCTGAAGGAGCTGGCCACCCTGCCCCTCGCGCCCAAGGGCCTGCGGCCCGCCGCTTACGAGGCCCTCGCGATGGTCCCCGGGATGAAGGCCGAAGCAGGCGTGGAGGACGGCGACGGACGTCCCGCGGTCGGAGTCGCGTACGACCACAAGTTCACCCGGGACCAGAAGCTCCTCTTCGACGAGGACAGTCACGAATACCTGGGAGACAAGGACATCCGCACCACCTTGAACAACAAGAAGAGCTACGACCAGTGGATCCGGCTGACCGACTACGCCGTCGTCGACAAGGTCAAGCAGCAGCCCTGACACCCACGCCGGTCGGGCAGCCGCGGCGCGGGGGGCTGCGGCTGCCGGCCGACGACCACTGGAACCCAAGCCGAGGCGCGGGCCTCCTGTACGACGACCGGGCCCTGCCTGCGGACGGTCAGCCCCGCGGCTCGCCGATGTTGACCATCCAGGGGACGCCGAACTTGTCCGTGCACATGCCGAAGACGTCGCCCCACATCTGCTTCTCCAGCGGCACCGCCACGGAGCCGCCGGCGGACAACTTCTCCCAGTAGCCCCGCAGTTCGGTGTCGTCGTCGCCACTGAGGCTCACGGAGAAGTTGTTGCCCGGGGTGTGCTCCATCCCCGGCGGGGTGTCGGCTCCCATCAGGGTGAAGCCGCTCGGCGTCTCCAGCGTGCCGTGCATGATCTTGTCGGCCTCCGGTGTGCCGCTCCGGCCGAAGTCGCCGAAGGTGTGCAGGGCCAGCGTGCCGCCGAAGACCGTCTTGTAGAACTCCATCGCCTGGCGGGCGTCGCCGCCGAAGCTGAGATACGGGTTGAGCTGCGAACCCATGAGAACCTCCCGAAATCGAGGTAAAAGTCTGATTTCACACACTAACGGGAGCGAGCGGCGAAGGCGCCCGCCGTGAACGGCCCCCGCAGCCGGCCTGCTGCCGGAGCCGACGAGGCGGCCCCTCACCCCGCCGGACGACACAGGCCGTACGGACAGGGGCGACCGCGCGTCCCCGACGCTCCGCGCCGAGAGCCGCCGGGCCGGCGCCGCCTCCCCCGGAACGGCCGGGCCCCCGGGGGAGCCGAGCCCGGGCGCGTTGCTGCCGGCGGTGCTGTACTGGCCAGGTGAAGCGCAAGCACACACCGGTGCCGTTCCCGCGCACCGGGCGAGGACGTAAGGCGCCTTCCGACGCCGTACGGACCCGGCAGGCCGAGGAGCAGCGCCGCAGGGTCCGGCTCATGATCGAGATCACCGCCAGGGCAGGGGCGTACCGGAAAGGGCTGCTGGCGGCGGTCAGGCGCCTCAGCGCCGACGAGGCGGCGGTCCTCGCCGATCTCGAACGGAACGGGCTCCAGGTGCCCCAGCTGCACGACGTGCTGTGCGGCGGTCATGTGCTGGTGGACGACCGCCGGCTGTACGAGGAATGGCGGTCCGCCAAGGGCAGCCGCCGACGCGTCTCCAGCCACCACCGCGACATCGACAAGAACCTCTATCCCGACATCGGGATGCGCGGTCAGGTGGTGCGGGAGAAGCTGCACGGGCGCACCGCGCAGGGCACCTGGGTACAGCTGGAGAAGACCCCGGCCGCCTTCGGCGAGCGCAAGCTGCCCAGCCTGAACGACCTCCGGCACCTCGCGGACTACGTGGTGTACCGGATCACCCGGAGCAACGTCGGCCCCTGGGGTCTGTCGCGGATGACCGAGCGGCGCCCGATGTACCTGTCACCGGCCCTGGCAGTGCCCACCTCCCTGACGCCCCCGGTCGCGCGGTCGCTGACCCGGGCACTGCGCCGGATCGAGGAGGACGACGACGTCACCGCCGTGTCCCAGGACCTGGCGGCCCGGTTCCCCCCGCCGGACCGGGAGGACCTGGTCGGCGAACTGGGCCGGGCCCTGTCCGGCAGGGCCGGGCGGGGGCTGTTCGGCAACTCCGAGGTGTGGATCACGGAGACGCCGTCGCGCAGCGCCGCCGCGATTCTGCGGGAGAGCCCCGGTCCGCCCGCGGTGGACGAGTGGCAGGAGAGAGGAGCGGCATGAACGGCGCCCAGCGGAACGGCCCTTCGCCCGGGCCGCAGGAACCCGGAGACGCGTCCGTCCCCGAGGGGCTGGTGTCGGCCGTGGTGAACCTCGTCGGCACCGGACCGGTACAGCTCGGTGCCTACACCGTGGCCGAGCTCACCGCCGTGGACGCGATCGTGGACTTCCTCGAGGCCCGGCCCGCTGACGACGTGCTCGCCGAAGCCGTCCGCTCGCTGGCGGCCCGTCAGCTGCTGCTGGCGGGGTCGACGAGCGAGCAGGTCGAGGTACGCGGAGACCTGGGCATCGTCGTGGCGTTCCAGCGCAGGGCCCGGAAAGTGCTCGACGCCCGCACGACCGGCACGGACACGGGGGAGCCGTGGCGGATTCTGCTGCTCCCCCAGCCCGAGCGGATCTGCCTGACGGTCCGCATCGACGCGCTCGGCGTCCACGAGATCGGTCTGTACAAGCTCGACGAGGCACTCGACATGCTCATCGACTGGCTGCCCCGCGGCCGCTCCGCGGACCCGGTCGCGGCGGGGGACGTCGACGACGTGCTGGCCGGGGCGGAGCGGTCGGCGCTGGTCACCGTCACCCACTACACCACGCAGGGGTCGGCCGAGGTCGCCGAAGGCAGTACCGATCTGGTCCTGGCCCGCAGCCACGGACGGTTGCACGTCCTTTCCCGGGACTCACGCGTACGGACGGATCTGGCGCCGAGCCGGGCGGAGGGCAAGGAAGGTGTTCACGACAGGCTGGCCGACCTGCTGACGACATAGGGCGCGTCGTCCGGATCTCGCGGGTTCGCGGCGCGACCGGCCGGGAGGCGCGGTCCCGTCAGCCGCCGGCGAGCGGACCGGTCCGGTCCGACGGCGGCCAGACGTACGGAAGGTCGTCCGGGACGCCCGGGAAGAGCGGTGCGTACGTGGCCGGGTCCTTGCGGATCAGCGCCGACTGGTGGCTGCGGTGGAAGGCTTCGTCACCCAGCCAGGGAGGCAGTTCGCCGGCCGCCAGCAGCTGCGGCTGGTCGCGTACTGGTGTGCCGGGACGGAACGCGGTGAGATCCGCGACGAGTGAGGCCGCACAGCTGTCCTGGTGGCCGTGGTCACTCCACACCCGGCAGACCTCCAGCCCGTAGCGGACGAGCGCCTCCTCGTACCCGGCCCACATCCGCACGGCGGGGTGCCGGCGCCACCCGTAGCCCGGCACGGTCAGGCCGCGGAGTACCTGCAGCGCCTCGACGCGCTGCTTGCCGAGCCGGCGGCGGTCCAGGACCAGCGCCGCTTCCACGAAGTCCGCACAGGGCAGGAAGGTCTGCATGCGCTCGTCCCTACCGGACGGGGGAACCGCGGCGAAGCACCACAGCCGGGCGTCCGAGGGGTCTGCCGCCACGGCGGACGCCGGCCGGTTGCCGTGGCGCTGGGCGCCCCACTGCCGTACAGCCCGGATCCGGATCCGGGTCCCTGCCGCGGCGCGTCACGCCGGTGCCGTCCTGCTGTCAGGGTGTCGGGCGGTCAGGCGGTCAGGCGGTCAGGCGGTCAGGCGGTCAGGCGGTCAGGCGCCGGAGCCTGCCGTGCTTCCCGGCGTGAAACCGCTGCCGAGACCGCCGCCGCCGGAGGGGCGTGCCAGCCAGACCCCGCGGCCGATCGCCCACAGGACCAGCCCGGCCACCAGCGGGGTGCCGACGACGAGAATCAGACCGGCTCCGATGTTGGCTCCGATCACCCCGGCGGTCACCACCCGCCAGCCCGCGCCTGCCAGCAGGCCGGCCGCGACCAGCGGCGCCAGCACCTGCCACCAGCGGCCGTCGAACGAACCGCGGCGTGTGGCACGTACGAGCAGTGCCGCACTCGCCACCGCCAGCACGAGGCCGCCGATGCCGAGCGCGGTCTCCACCCCTGCCGGGATGTCCGGCGGCTGGACGGCACGGTCGAGCTGAGAGGGCGGTACGCCCTGCTCGTCCTGCCGTCCGATCAGACCCCAGGTGGCCACGGGCACGGCGACGGTCAGAACGCCGGCGGCCAGCTGATGCATCCCCTGTATTCGCATGGACCCAGCGTGGCACGGCGTGCCAGGTCCGACATGAGTAGACGTACTCACCCTGGTCGTCGCGGGCCGGTGTGCCCGGACGCCCCGTAGTTGCCGCGCAGTTCAGCGGCGCTGCGGACGGCGGGGCCACCCCGCCGTCGTGGCGTTCCTCACTCGGGCCCGAGAAACCCGTCAGGACCGGAGCGTACGGGCGGGGTGCTGGCCGTAGTGCTCGTGGTAGGACGCGAAGAACTTGCCGCGGTTGAGGAAACCCCAGCGGGTGGCGACGGATTCGACGGTTTCTCCCGTGGAGGGGTCGGCGGCCTGCAGGTCGCGGCGGGCCCGCTCCAGCCGGACGCGCCGCAGGTAGCCCAGCGGACTCGTGCCGTACTGGCCGGTGAAGGCGTCCTGCAGCGCACGCGGGGTGACGGACACGGCACGGGCGATGTCGGTCAGGGTGAGGGGCTTCTCGGCGTTGCCGTCGATGAACTCGGCCGCGCGGCGGAGCACCGCCGGCGTGATCGTGCCGGGGCCGGGCTGGTAGTCGGCGGTCATGGTGGTGTTCGGGAACGTCTTCACTGCCGCGGCGCCGAGCAGATTGAGCGTCTGGGCGTAGACCAGCGGCTCGGAGAGAGGACTGTCGGGCGTCTCCAGCTGGTGGGCGACGAAGCCGGCCGTGGAGCGCCAGAACCGGTCCATGGCGGCGGAGACGGGGGTCGTCCCGACGAAGTTCACCCCGTCACCGCCGCCGGTCTCGGCTGCGGCCTGCTCGGCGGCCTTCAGCGGCACCGAGATGACTTCCTTGCCGAGTCGGTCCCAGCTCATCGAGAGGGGCACGCCGGCGGGGAAGACCGCGGTGTCGCCGATCCGCAGCCGCGTCTCCAGGTCGCCTGCTGTGACGTTCAGGGTGCCGCCCGTCACGAAGACGAACATCAAGTAGTCGAGGGGTGCGACGTCGATGCTCATGCGCGAATGCACGACGTGATCCAGGCTCATGCTGCCGGCGGCCGTACGCCGGCCGTCGAACGTGAACCCCTCCGTAGGGCCGTACCGCGGCTTGAAGGCGCCGTACATCTCGGCGCTCAGTACCTCCGCCGCACCGGGATCCGACGTGGCGAACTCGGACCGCTCGACCGGCACACGTTCAAAATCCACCGACATGTTCGCCTCCCGGCTCGGAGCGCGCTGCACCTGGACGGCGTCAGGACCTTCTCCCTCGACCGTACTCCTCGCCCGACCTGTCCTGTTACGGGCCGACCCGTCCCGTTCTGGACCGGCCCGCGCTGCTCCGGACCCGCGCGGCACTGCGGCCCGTCGGCTCTCCGGCCTCCTGCGTCCCGCGTCCCGCGTCCTACATCCCGCGTCCCGCACCTGCGGTCTGCCGCTGGGACCCGCTGCTCAGCGGGGCGCTCGGACCCATCGGCCGCCACAGCGGTGTTGCGGCAGGGCACGGGGCTCGTCGTCCTGCCGACGTCACCAGTTCTGCACGGAGTTGAGCAGGATGCGCGTGATCTCCTCCTCGCCGACGGGCCGGGGGCACGTCGCCAGGAGGCGCTGCTGCTTCATCGTGCCGGGCACCAGCGCCGGTACGTCGCTCTCGCCGTAGCCGACGGCGCCGATGCCGTTGGGGATGCCGATGTCCCGCATCAGGTCGATGAGGACCTGCGGCAACTGCTCGGCGGGATCGGCCAGTTCCTCCTTGTCCGGAGCCAGCAGCCGGGCCGCACGCAGATGCCGCTCCGGGGCGGCCGGGAAGCTGAACCGGAACGCCTCCGGGGCCGTCAGCGAGACCGCCTGGCCGTGCGGCACCATCGCCTCGTCCTGGGGGTATCCGCGCGGCCGGTAGTCCTTGACCATGCCGGCGACGGGGTAGCCGTTGGCGTGCGGGATGTGCACACCGGCGTTGCCGAATCCCATGCCCGCGAAGGTCGCGGCCATGATCATGTCCGTGCGGGCCCGGACGTCGTCGGCTCCTTCGTGCACCGCGCGGCGGAACGACTTCGCGATGAGGCTCATGGCCTTCTCGCACCACAGGTCGGACACCGGATTGGAGCCGCAGTAGGTGACCCGCTCCTCGGGTGCGCGCCGCTCGAAGCGGCCGTACCACTGGGCGGTGTACGACTCGACGGCGTGACAGACGATGTCCATGCCGGCCGACGCGGTCACCTCCGGCGGCAGGCTCATCGTCAGCAGCGGATCGACGACCGCCAGCGCCGGGCGCAGCCGCCAGTGGCTGATGCCGGTCTTGACCTTCATCGACAGCACGTCCAGGACGCACATGGCTGTGCTCTCCGCGCCCGTGCCCGCTGTGGTGGGGACTGCGACCAGGGGTTTCAGCGGGCGGTCGGGGGCCTTGCCACGCCCGACCGGCTTGTTGACGTAGTCCATCAGCTCGCCGGGGCACGAGGTGAGCAGGTTGACGGCCTTCGCGGTGTCGATGGACGAGCCTCCGCCCACGGCCACGAAGCCGTCCCACGACCCCTGGGACTCCGCGTACTCGACGGCGGCGGCGAAGCTCGCGTCCGACGGTTCGACGTGCACCCCGTCGAAGACCTCCGCCGTGACGCCGTATCGCCGCAGGCTGTCGGCCACGCGATGCGGGATGCCGAGAGCGAGGACGCCCGGGTCGGTGATGACCAGTACGCGTCGGGCCCCGTGCTGCGCCAGGTCGAAGCCGATCTCGTCGCAAGCGCCCGCGCCGAACTTCAGGGGCGGTGCGCCCCAGGTGAAGACGGTCTCCTCGGTCAGGTCGCCGGCGTGGTTGCCGCTCATCAGGCTGCGCCTCCGCTCGCTGTCGACGGCGGATCCGGGCGGCCGGGTCACCGGCCCGCGATCCCGTGTTCTGCGATCCCGTGTTCTGCGGTCCCGTACTGCAATCCCGTACTGCGATCCCGTATGGGGCCCCTGCGGGCAGTATGACCACGTTCGCGCGGCGCACGCGTGGGAGCGGACCTTGGAGCGGACTCTGTACCGATGCCACAAAAACTCCCGGTCCCGGTGGACTGCCGGTAACTTACCGACGCGTAGATCGCCCGGGGCGTGAAGGGCCGGGTGCCGGGAGCGCGCGTCGGTCGCGACGGATCCGTCGCCGTGTGGCCGGGGATTCGAAGTCTCCGCCGTGACCGGTGAGTTCGAGCTGAGGAACGGTGGCCAGGTGTCGGTTTCACGCAGGAAGTTGTTCGCGTTCGCCGCGGCGGGCGTCGCCGCCGCAGCCATCGACCCCGGCGGTCTGGGCCGTGCGGCGGTGGCCGCCGCCGACCTGGCCTCTCCCGACAAGGCACGGGCGCGTGCCGGTGCCGGGACGACGCTCGACCGTACGGTCCTGCCCGGCCCGCCGGGGCCCGACGGGTTCCGGAAGCTCGTCGAAGGTGCCGGGGAGGAGCACGTGCTCCGCAGCGACATCACGTCCGTACGCCCGGAGAAGCCGCAGCCCCTCGTGGCGTTCGGGCATCTCAGCGATCTCCACGTCATCGACGACCAGTCGCCTTCACGCGTGGAGTTCCTCGACCGCTCCAACGACGATCCGGACTCCGGCTACCCCTTCACTTCGGCCTACCGTCCGCACGAGTTCCTCTCGCTGCACCTCGTGGACGCCATGTGCCGCTCGCTCAAGGAACTCGGGGAAGGACCGAGGACCGGTCTGCCGCTGGCGTTCACGGTCGTGACGGGCGACGCGGTCGACAACGCGCAGCTGAACGAGACGCGTTGGTACATCGACCTGCTCGACGGCGGCAAGTCCGTACGCGCCGACTCGGGTTCGCCCGACCGCGACGAAAGCCTCGCGGGAGGGGTCTTCGGGAAGGACGTGCACTACTGGCGTCCCGAAGAGCCCGCGCAGGAGGGCAACAAGTACAGCGCGCGCGGATTCCCGCAGATCAAGGGCGCGCTGGGCGCGGCCCGCACCGCCTTCACCTCCACGGGACTGGGCATGCCCTGGTACGCCGTGTACGGGAATCACGACGTGATGGTGCAGGGGAACATCCGGACCGACACCGACCTGCCGTTCGTCGGCTCGATCAAGGAGCACACCGAGGGCGGCTCGAAGTGGTCCGAGGGTCCTGAACTCCCGGACAAGATGGAGGACTTGGACCTCATCGACGTCATCAAGGCCGTATTCGACGGCGTGGAGTCCGAGGACGTCACGGCGGACCCCGGCCGACGTCTGCTCACGCCCGCGGAGTTCGTCGACGAGCACCAGCGCACCAGCGGACTGCCCGTGGGGCACGGCTTCCAGCAGGGCAGCGACAAGGCGTACTACGTGTTCCCCGCGGCCGAGAAGGACCCCATCCGCTACATCACGCTGGACTCCACGAACCCCGCCGGGCTGACCAACATCCAGAACAACGCCGACGGCGGTATCGACGAGGACCAGTTCGGCTGGCTGGAGGAGCGCCTCAAGGAGTTCAGCGGCACGTACTTCACCGAGTCGGGCGACCCCGTCCGGCAGCAGGACGTCGAGGACAGGCTGATCGTCGTCTTCTGCCATCACCCGATCCGCACGATGACGAACGACGCGGACGGCCACCGCACGGGTGAGGAGGTGGAGGCGCTGCTGCTGCGCTTCCCGAACGTCGTGCTGATGGCAAACGGCCACACGCACCGCAACGAGATCACGCCCCACGCCAGGCCCGCGGACCACGAGAAGCCGGGCGGATTCTGGGAGGTCTCCGCGGCGGCGCACATCGACTGGCCGGTGCAGAGCCGCGTCGTGGAGATCGCGGCGGGGAAGGACGCGGCGGGCGAGGAAGCGCTCGCGATCTTCACCACCGTGCTGGACATCGACGCGCCGCTCTCCGGCGGAGGAGACCTCGGCAGCCCCAGGGCGCTGGCGTCGCTGGCACGCGAGCTGGCGGTCAACGACATCCAGCTCGACGAGACGCAGCGCGGTGAAGTAGACGACCGCAACGCCGAACTGCTGCTTCCGGCACCGTTCCCGCTGGCCGGGCTCAAGGGCGCGGGCAAGGGCTCGGACGCGGGCAACGCGGCAGCGCCCGCGGAGAAGGGCGGGAGCCGCGCCGCGGGAAGGGAGCCGGCGCCCGTGGGCTGAGGGCGCCCCGCGCAGGACGCCGCCCGTCTCCACGCCGGTTCCCGGCTCCGGCCGGTGAGTTACGGTTCGAAGGGCGGACGCGCGACGCGGACGCACTCACCAACCGGGGGCTGCCATGGCACTGTTCGGCAACGCGCACACCGTCGATCCGGCATCCGCGCAGCAGGAGTACGCGCGGCTGCTGGGGCAGGGCGAGCAGGTGCACGCCGCGTACCTGCTGATCCGCGACACCATCCTCTTCACCGACCGGCGCCTGATCCTCGTCGACAAGCAGGGCGTGACCGGCAAGAAGGTGGAGTACCACTCCGTTCCGTACCGCAGCATCACGCACTTCGCGGTGGAGACGGCCGGGACCTTCGACCTGGACGCGGAGTTGAAGATCTGGGTGTCGGGCAGCCCCACGCCGCTGAAGAAGACCTTCACCAAGGGCGTCGACATCTACGAGGTGCAGGCGATCCTCACGGCGTTCGTGGCGCGATAGCCACCCCGGGGGCCACCGCCCCGGAGGCGAACGCAGCCGCCGTCGCGTTCCGCGCGCCCCCCGTGCACCCATGGGACGGCGAAGTCCCCTGTATCGGCGGTCCGTTGCGCGCCTACGTTGGCGGCACCGACTGCCGCGCTCAGCGCCCCGCCGAGGGATGCTGACGAGCCGAGGGGGCGCCTTGTCATCGGTCAGAGAAGCACCCGACATCCTGTCGCCGCAGTTCGGCGCCGACCCCTACGCCGCGTACCGCGTCCTGCGGGAGGACTTCCCGCTGCTCTGGCACGAGGCCACCGGCAGCTACATCGTCTCGCGGCACGAGGACGTCCAAGAGGCCTTCCGCAGCGAGGCGTTCACGACCCGCAACTACGACTGGCAGCTCGAACCGGTGCACGGCCGCACCCTCGTGCAGATGAGCGGCAGGGAACACGCCGTGCGGCGGGCGCTCGTGGCGCCGGCGTTCCGGGGGCGGATGCTGGAGGAGAAGTTCCTCCCCGTCATCGAGGACAACGCGCGGGAACTCATCGCGCCGCTGCGCGACGCGGGAACGGCCGACCTGGTCGGCGACTTCGCCACGCACTTCCCCATCAACGTGATCGTGGACATGCTGGGGCTGGACAAGTCCGAACACCCCCGGTTCCACGCGTGGTACACGGCGATCGTCGCGTACTTCAGCAACCTCTCCCAGGACCCGGAGGTCGCGGCGGCCGGTCACCGTACGCGGGACGAACTCGCCGCCTACATGATCCCCGTCATCAGGGAGCGCCGCGAGAACCCCGGCGACGATCTGCTCTCCACACTGTGCGCCGCCGAGATCGACGGGGAGCGGATGAGCGACGAGGACATCAAGGCCTTCATCAGCCTCCTCTTCGCCGCCGGCGGGGAGACCACCGACAAGGCCGTCTCCGGCATCTTCGGGAACCTGCTGCGCCATCCCGAGCAGCTCGCCGCCGTGCGGGACGACCGCGGGCTCATCCCGCAGGCCCTCGCCGAGACCCTGCGGTACACCCCTCCCGTCCACATGATCATCCGAGAGACGTCCGAGGACGTGGAAGTCTCCGGCGGTGTCATTCCGGGGGGCTCCACCGTCAACTGCCTCATCGGCGCCGCCAACCGGGACGCGGCACGCTTCGAGAACCCCGACTCCTTCGACATCTTCCGCACGGACCTTCCCGCTCGGACCTCCTTCTCCGCCGCAGCCGGTCATCTGGCATTCGCGCTGGGCAGGCACTTCTGCGTGGGCGCACTGCTCGCCAAGGCGGAGGTCGAGGTCGCCGTCGGCCAACTGCTGGACGCCATGCCGGAGTTGCGCCTGAGGGAGGGCTGCACGCCGGTGGAGGAGGGGATCTTCACGCGCGGTCTGACGTCCCTGCCCGTCCTGTTCACGCCTGCCACCCGGGGTGCCGTCCCGTAAGGGCCCCTGTTCGGGGGGATCGCGGTATCCCGACCGGCGTCCAGGCACTCTCGCCGTCCCACCGGGACGCTCCTCCGGGCGGACGGACGAACGGGCGGACGAGCGGACGGGCAAGCGCGCGAGCGCAGGAGGAGGCGGCTGAGGAGGAGGAGAGTGGCCGCCGGTCACTCCTCGGGAGCCAGGGCCACCCAGACCTGCCCGCGGGCGAACGGCAGCCGCTTCCCCTTCGAATCGGTGAAGGTCGTGCCGCCGGTGGCAGAAGGGCGGTTCCAGCGCGCCTCGTACTCCTTGCCGTCCCGCAGCACGAGCGCCCGGCCCGAGCCGACGGTCTCGGTGTAAGGCGTGACGGCGCCCGAACTGTCGCCCAGTTCGGAGTCGCGGACGTCGACGTACTGGACGACGACGGTGGACGCGCCCAGCGAAGCTCCGCCGGTCGTACGGGCCTGGCGCCCGTCCATGCTCACCAGCCACCTGCGTCTCTCCGCCGACCAAGCGAAGTCGAAGCGGGCGGCCTGGTAGCGGACGCTGCGGGCCCGCGTCCTGCGTCCCCCGTCCGGGGCGGCACCGAAGCGGAAACCGATGTCCTTGGGCGCGCCCGCGTCCTCGGCGACGGGCGCGGACAGGGCACTACGGGGACGCAGGTACAGGTTGTGCGGCGCGGGCCGGTCGGACCCCCGGGTGTACGCCTCGGGCAGCCGGCCGGGCGGCAGGGGGATCAGCGGGGCGGAATCCACCATGGCCTGCAGCTTGGACTGGACGCCCGAGTAGGCCAGCACCGGGTTGTCGAACTGCCGCAGCAGTTCCAGGTCGGACTCCCGGGCGCTGCGCACGGGCCCGAGCGTGGCGGGGAGGCGGGAGGCGAAGACGGCCAGTATCCGGGACAGGCCGGCCTCGACCTCTTCGATGTAGACGATGTCGGCCTGGTCCAGGCCGGTGTGGGGCCGCGCCGCCTGCACGTTGTCGATCTTCACGGCGAGGACCTTCTTGCCGATCGTGCGCCCGCCCGTGAAGGGCGAGCGCTTCACGTCGTCCTCCCCGCCGCCTCCGCCTCCGCCGCCGCCTCCGTCGCGGTCCTCCGAGTCGCAGGCCGCCGCCAGCAGCGACAGTCCCGCCGCCACCAGCACCGTCCGCCGGGATCCCGTCCACACCATGGCCGCCCGCCTCCCTCTCTCGCCTTTGGGTGAACGTTCCCCGCGGAGCGCCGCTACCGACGCGTTGCGGCCGAGATGTGCCCGAAGGGCCGTCCGGGCAGGCCCGCGGCCGCGTCAGGGTGTACGGCGCCGCACCAGCCGGAAGGCAGCCGCCGTGAGGGCGGCGGCGACGGCCAGCACGACGCCCGTCTCGACGAGCTGGAGCGGCCAGAAGTGGGACTCCGGGTGGATCACGGCGACGACGCCCTGCGCGTCGTGCTCGGCCAGGCACTTCTGCAGGACGGCGGGCAGCTCGGTGTCGAAGCAGACGAGCTCGTTCACCCGCTCTCCGCTGTTCTTGATCACGCCGAGCTCGGCCTGGTAGGCGTCGGACGGAAGGTTGGACGCCTTGTCCCCGGTCAGCCTGGTCTTCGGCCACAGGTCGAACCTGTACGCCTCGCAGACGAAGTACACCAGGCCGAGAGCCCCGGCGGCGGCGCCGATCGCGGGCAGCGTCCGCCGCAGCAGCACTCCGGCGAACACGCCCGCGGCCAGGCCCAGCAGCGCGTAGGCGGGACCGGCCGGCCCGGTGGCGTGGAAGGAGTCGGCCTCGTACCACACCGGGGTCCGGATGTCGGCGGCCGACAGCCATATCCACCGGAAGAGCACCGTCAGTCCGGCCGTGCCCACGGTGATCAGCAGCGCGGAGAGAGCCACCTTGGTGGCCAGCCACCGCACTGGCGAGACGGACTGCGTCCAGGCGATCGCCGTGGTGTCGCGCTCGAATTCCCTGCCGACGAGGGCACCGCCCGCCCACACGGCGATGACGAACGGCAGGAAGGTGAAGAGGCCGGCTCCGACTTCGAGCAGGCCGCCGTAGGAGTCGTACGCGTTCATCTCCGCCGGCCCGCAGCTCAGGGCGGTTTCGCGGGCGTTGCCGCAGCCGGGCGCTTGCGACCGCTCCACCTCCTTCCCGAGGAAGTGGAGGTAGACGAACGCGAGAGCGGTGCAGGTGACGAAGATCCCCCACAGGGCCAGGGCGCCGCGGTGCACGCGCAGCAGCACCCAGGTCAGGCCGCGGGGACCGAGCGGCAGGCGTGAGCGGGACGGGGCGGCCGGACGGTTGCGGGCGCCCCCTTCGGTCGCGCCCGTCCGGCCGGGAGCGATGTTCGGTGCGGGGCTCATGCGGGCGTCTCCAGACCGGCGGCGGGAGTGGACTGCGGGCCGCTGGAGGAACGCAGCAGCCGGAAGGCGGCCGCGGTGAGGGCGGCGGCGAGGGCCAGCACGACGCCCGTCTCGACGAGCTGGAGCGGCCAGAAGTGGGACTCCGGGTGGATCACGGCGAAGACGCCCAGGGCGTCGTGCTCGGCCAGGCACTGCCGGAGGGCCTCCGAGGACTGCTTCCCGTCGCAGAACGTCCCGGCCCGCGTGCCGCTCTCCGTGATCATGCCTGCGTCGAACTTCTCGGCCTCCCTGTCGGTCAGGCCCGTCGCCTCGGTCCCGGTCACCCTGACCTTCGGCCACAACTGGTCCCTGAAGGAGCCGAGAGCGGCGTGAGCCGCCGCGAGGGCCGCGAAGGACAGGCCCATCGTGGGCAGGACCCGGCGCGTCAGCACTGCGGCCAGGGCTCCCGTGGCCAGTCCCAGGACGGCGAAGGCGAGGCCGACCGGGCCGCCGGCGTGGAAGGCGTCCTGCTCCCACCAGAAGCGGACCGGGTCCTGGGGTCCGGACCTCCACACCCACCGCTGGAGGACGATCAACACCGCGGTGGCGCCCACGATCAGCAGTCCGGGCACGGCCAGTTTGGAGGCGAGCCACCTCGCAGGTGTGACGGACTGGGTCCAGGCCAGAGCAGCCGTGCCCCTCTCGAAGTCCCGCGCGACGAGCGCACCGCCCACGTACGCGGCGACGGCGAACGGCAGGTACGTGATCATGGTCTGGGCGAGTTCGAGCAGGGTGCTGTAGAACTCGGGGGCGCTGAGGCCGTCCGCGTCGGCGCAGCGCGGCACGCCGGGTTCGTGACCGCGTGCGAGACAGACGTCGGAGTCGAAACGCTCGGCCTGCTGCCCTGTGAAGTACAGCCAGACGAGTCCTCCGGCGAGTGCGGAGAGGAACGAGGCCCATATCAGCAGCCCCGTGCGGTGCACGCGGAGCACTGAGCGGGCCGGGCCGGGAAGGCGGCGCTTCGCGTGCGGACCAGGAGCACCCGCACTGCCGAGTCCCTCGGGTTGGTGGCGATCGAGCTCGGTCGGGGTGGTCATATCGCGGCCTCCTGGCTCGGTGCGGGTGCGGCCCTCCCGGTGAACAGGGCGGGGGCGCCGGGATTGCGGAGGTGGGCGAGGAAGATCTCCTCCAGGCTGGGCTGCTCGACGGCCCATACGCCGGTGTCCGGCTCGCCGTACGGGCGCACGAGTGCGGTACGTCCTCGTCCGGAGCCTCGCTCCTCGATGACCGTGTGCGGTGCGAAGTCCGTACCCGTACCGGTGAGACGGCTGTGCGCGGAGAGGATGCCGTCGCAGGTGCCCGCGAGCCGGATGCTTCCGGAGCCGAGCAGCAGCACGTGGTCGCAGCAGCTCTCCAGCTCGGCCACGACGTGCGAGGACATCACGATGGTCGTGCCGTGTTCGGCGGCCTGCGCCATGAGCGCCCCGGTCAGCTGATGACGTGCGAGCGGGTCCAGATCGGCCATCGGCTCGTCCAGCAGCATCAGTTCGGGGCGCTTGCCGAAGGCGAGGGCGAGAGCCACCCGGGTGCGCTGGCCGCCGGAGAGCTTGCGGATCGCCGCGCCGGGGTCGGCCCCGCCTCCGTAGGCGATGCGTTCGGCGGCGGTCTGGTCCCAGCGGTCCGGGTTCAGTTCGGCGCCGAGCCGGAGGGTGTCGGCGACGGTGAGCTGCGGGTACAGCGGTTTGTTCTGCGCGACGTACGCGATGCGCTCGCGGTGCTCGCCGGGGGCGCTCCCCAGCAGTCGCACCGTCCCCTCGGTCGGTCGCCTCAGCCCGGCCGCGACGGCGAACAGCGTCGACTTGCCCGCGCCGTTGGGGCCGACGAGCGCACAGACGCTCCCGGTGGGCAGCCGGAACGTACAGCCGCGCAGTACGTGCCCGCTCCTGCGCCCGTACGTCATGCCCAGGTCCACAGCCTCAAGTGCGGCTGTCTCCTTGCTCATTGCTCCCCCTCGGGAAATTCCGTGTCCAGTGCGGCGTGGAACAGCGCCACTACGCCCTCGCGGTCGAGTCCGTCTTCGCGGACCCGCTTCATCCAGTCCGCCAGCTCCCTGCCGAGCGGCGAGCTCGAGGACGCGCCGACCAGCGACCTGCGCACGAAGGTGCCGAGACCGCGCCGGGCCTCGACCAGTCCTTCGCGCTCCAGTTCGCGGTAGGCCTTCAGGACGGTGTTCGGGTTGACGGCAGTCGCCTCCACGACCTCGCGTGCCGTGGGCAGCTTGTCGTCGGGCTCCAACAGGCCGAGCCGCATTGCCTGTTTGGTCTGCTGAACGATCTGGAGATACGTCGCGACGCCGCTGCGGCGGTCGATGCGGAACTCGAGCACCCGTTCAACCCCCCTTTCACTAATCAAGTAGTGAAAGGGTGATGCAAGGGTCCGCGGATGTCAACATTCCCTGGTCACAGCGGAGTTCGCTGCGTCTGGCGTAAGGCGTCAGCGGCGGCGGCAGCGCGGAACGGCGGGTGCCCGGGCGCACGAACAGGGCCCGGCGCCGATGCGTGCGTGCATCAACGCCGGGCCCGTCGCCCCCTGTCCCCCCTGCTTCGTCAGTCGCCGACGGCGATCCTGCCGTCGGTGGACGCCACGGCCTTCTCCGGTGCCGGGACGGCGCCGTTCCCCGCCCCTGCCGAGTCCCCGGCCGGGGCCGGCTTGGGCGCCATGCCCTTCAGCAGCCCGGCAAGGTCCACACCCGTGGTGGAGTTGAGCAACTCGACGCCCTGGGCGACGTTGTCCGCGACGGTGCGGGAGAGCCGGCTGGCCCCGTCGGTGGAGATCACCGTCAACTTGTCCACGGCGCTCAGCGGTTCGGACGCCTTGCCGACGACCTGCGGCAGCACCTCGACCAGCATCTGGAGCACAGCCGCGTCGCCGTACTGGGCGAAGGCGTCGGCCTTCTTCTGCATGGCCTCCGCCTCGGCCCGCCCCTTGGCGCCGATCGCCGCGGCCTCCGACTCGCCCTCGATACGGACGGCCTCGGCGAGCGCGGCCCGCCGGGCCTTCATGCCCTCACCGGTCACCCGGGCCCGCTCCGCCTCCGCCTCGGCCTCCTTGACCTGCGAGATACGGCGCGCCTCGGCCTCCTGCTCGGCCTGGTACCGGGCCGCGTCGGCGGGCTTACGCACCTTCGTGTCCAACTCGCGGTCCGTCAGGGCCGCTTGGCGCTGGGCGACCTTCTCCTGCTCGGCGAGCACCTCCTGGCGGCGCGCCGCCTCGGCGAGGGGGCCCGCGGCAGCGGCACGAGCGGACGCCTCGTCGGTCTCGGCCGTGATCTCGGCCTGCTTCAGCTGGAACGTCCGCTGCGCGACGGCGATCTCCTCCTCGGCCCGGAGCCGCGCCTGCTCCGCGCTACGACGGGCCTCCGCCTCGGCGATGTCGGCCTCCTGCTTGGCGCGGGCCGCCTCGGGACGTCCGAGGTCCTCCAGGTAGGAGCCCTCCGAGGTGATGTCCTGGATCTGGAAGGCGTCCAGCACGAGCCCCTGCCCGGACAGGCTCGCCTCCGCCTCCTCGGCCACCTGCCCCGCGAACGCGGCACGGTCCCGGATGATGTCCTCCACGGACATCCGTCCGACGATCGACCGGAGGGCGCCGGAGAGCACTTCCTGCGTGAACCCCACGATCCCGCTCTGCTGCTGGAGGAAACGCTGTGCGGCGGCGCGGATCGAGTCCTCGTTGCCGCCCACCTTGACGATGGCGACGCCGTCGAGGTTGACCTTCACACCCCGCAGCGTCACCGCGCCGCGCACGGCGACCGGGATGTGCCTGCTGGACAGTTCCAGCGTGTACTTCTGCTGCACGAACGGCACCACGAAGACACCGCCGCCGACGACGACCTTCTGGCCGCTGTTGTCGGTGAAGACGCGGCCCGTGTCCGGGTCGGTGGACTTCTTGCCGCGCCGCCCGGTGACGATGAACGCCTCGCTCGGGCCTGCGACTTTGTAACGCGTGACGACGGCGAGCGCGAGAAGCACCAGGAGTACGACGACTCCCGCCACTGCGATCACGACTGGACTCATGATGTGTCCCCCTCAGCCGTCCGTGCCGGGACGGCAGTCGATTGTTCCGAGTACGACGGGGCCCCACGGGGGCCCACCAGGACGGCAGGCCCGGCCCGGAAGCCGGCACGCTCCGCCGGCCCGGGCCACGGACCGGATGCGTACCGTCCCGTCAGCGCTTGACCGGCCGTACGGAGACGGAGGTCGGCGACAACGCGGCGTCGACCCAGACCTCGGTGTCGCGCCCCAAGGGCGTGGTGCTGCGCGCCGAGAGCTTCACCGGCTGACCCGCCACGGACAGCAGCACCTCGCCGTAGCCGTCGGCGGGGACCGGCGTGACCACGGAACCCGTGACGCCCACCATGTCCTCACCGCGCGGCGCCGCCGCGGACCGGTCGCTCATCAGCGCCGTGCTGAACCGCCAGGTGCCCCATCCGGCCACGCCGCCGGCGCACACACCCACGGCGCTCGCAGCGCCCGCTCCGAGTCCCGTGGTGCCCAGCACCAGTGCCCCGCCGAAGCCGAGCATCGAGACGAAGCCCGCGACCACGGGCAGCGACAGAAGTCCGTCCGCCGCCGCCGCGCCCGAGTCGAACAGCCCCTCCAGAACCCCGTCGAAGACCAGCGACAGGGCGAGGACGAGAACACCCGCGATGCCGAGAGCGAGAAAGAAGAACACCGCCGACACCCCCCTTGCGCATTGATCTCCCTGGCCAGCGCCACCTTTCCACGGGAGGGGAGACCGCCGCATTGCCTGGTTCCGGCAATGTTGGACGGCGGCTTGATGCCGACGTGCACGTCCGCCCCTGAACACGGGGTTCCCCGGCGGCGGCGCGGGCGCCGCGCGCACGCCGCCGGGACGACGCCGGTCCGGCGACGCCCGGCAGCAGCACCCGCCACCCTGCCGGGCCCACCTTCGTCATTCCGAACTCCCCGTGTGCTCAGGCGAGTTCGTAGAAGCCTTCCCCGTCGAGGTAGCGCACGGTACCGGCGTCCCGCAGGACCGTCTCCTCCACCTCGTGACGGAGGTTGACGATCAGCGGATACGTCAGGTCGTTGACGGTGCGCCGGATCGTCGAGCCCGGGGGCACCAGGGTCCGGATCTCGTGGAGGCTCTCCAGGTTCTCCAGCGTCTCCAGGTGCCTGTAGCCCCGCAGGGTCCCCTCCACCGGGGAGATCATCGCGATCGAGGCGAAGTAGTGCTGGACGCTGTAGTCCCGCCGGTACTCGGCGAGGAAACCCTCCGGGTCGCAGTAGGCCTTCGCCGTCCAGCCCAACTGGCTCTCACCGAGGGCGAGTTCCGCGTAGTACGGGATCTCGCCGCCCGCGATGCGCGCGCCCATCTCGATCAGACGCGGCCCGCCGGGAGTCAGTTTGATCTCCAGGTGCCCGGGTCCGTGGCGGATTCCGAGCGCGTCCAGCACCGACTCCGCGTACTCGGCGAGCACCCGCCCCTTCGCCGAGTGACGGTGCACCACATGGATCGCGTCGCACAGGTCGAGAACGCCGTTCGCCGAGAGCCGGGACGTCTTCCAGATGTCGCAGACCCGGTGTTCTCCGTCCCGGCTGACGGTGTCGACCATGTACTCGCCGCCGCGGAGGTACTCCTGTGCGACGACACCCTCGTTGTGGCCCCCGTAGATGTGCGCGGCGCCGAGCAACGACCGGTAGGCCGCCACGGACTGCTCCGGGGTGTCGCAGAAGAACACCCCGTCCCCGCCGCCGCTGCTGAGCGGTTTGACCACTGCCCGGCCGCCGAGCGCGATGTGCCATTCCCGCAGGGACTCCTCGTCCTCGACGAGGAGTTGGGCGGCACCGGGAACTCCCGCAGCCCTGATCGTCTCGATCATCGTGTACTTGTCGCGGCGGGCGGCGCTGAGTGCGGTGCCGTTGGAGGCAAGGCCCATCCGCTCGCTGAGCCGGTCGGCGAACTCCACGCCGTGTTCGCCGCCGGGGACCACGGCGACCGGGCGGTACGCCGACAGTGCCCGAATCGTCTCCTCCAGATCTCCCTCGTGGACGATGTTGTCCTCGTAGTCGCTCAGATCGAGCGCGCTGCGGAACGCCTCGGGAACCTCGGGGCCGCTCTGGACGCGCACGCAGGCGTGGCCCGCCTTGCGGAACTCCGGGATCAGGCGCCGGGTCGGGTGGTACGTGTCGACGATCGCGACGTAACTCTGCTGGGGTTCCTCGGACATCGTTGCTCTCCCTCGCTCTCCTGCGGCCGGCCCCCTCGCACGGGGCCGGCCGGGACGGCTTGCTGATCTGAACGCTCTGCGGACCGGCCGGCGGACCAGTTCCCGCGGGGCGGCCGGCCGTTCGGACCGGGTCCGGCGTCGTGCCCGTCACGGAACGGGCTCTGCGGCGGGCCCGGACTCCTCCTCGCCGGCCTGACGTCCCTTCAGCCGGCTCTGGTGACCGACCCCGGAGCGCACGCCCCAGTGGTAGACGGCCAGCGCAGCGGCGGCGGCGACGAGGGAGTCGAAGGGTGCCGCGAGCAGTTCCTCGCCGCCGAAACTGCCCGCCCAGGACACCAGGAACAGCATGGCCATGTACCCCAACAACCACATGCCCAGGGCGAGTTCACGAGTCAGACCGCTGCGGGAGCGGCGGCGTACGACGAAGATCAGCATGCCGGACGCCGCCATGGGCAGGGCGATGCTGAGATGGTCCCAGCCGGCCCAGTGGATCAGTTCGGTCGAGACCACGAATCCCGCGGGAGCTATCCACCGCAGGCCCGGGAGCGTCCACTCCGCGCTGTCGCCGTCGCTGACGTAAAAGGTCCCCGCGGCGACGGCGCAGGCGGAGTAGCTGAGCAGGGACAGCACGCCGACGACCGCGATGATGTCCTGCCAGCCCCCGAAGGGCAGCAGGAACAGCACGCTGAGGAAGAAGTTGCCCAGCATCGCCCGCCGGGGCACCCCGGAACGGCCGTGGACGACGCCGATGGAAGCGGGCAGCACCCCGTTGCGGGCGGCCGCGTACGTCTCCCGTGCCCCCGAGGCGACGAACACCGACACCGCGCCCGCCGGGGAGACCACGGCGTCCGCGTAGATGACCGTCGCCAGCCAGCCCAGGTTGAGAGTCAGCGCGAGTTCGCCGTACGGGGAGGCGAAGTCCACACCGTGCCATCCCCCGCCCAGCCGGCCCTCCGGCACGGTGAGCAGGAAGACCAGTTGCAGCAGCATGTAGAGCACGACGACGAGGCTGATCGACATGATGACCGCGCGCGGCAGGTCGCGGCGCGGGTTCCGCGCCTCGCCGGAGAGCTCGACGGCGGCGCCGAAGCCGTTCATCGCGTAGATGATCCCCGCCGTGGCGACGACGCTGAGCATCGCCGACCATCCGTACGGGGCCCAGCCGCCGCCCGCTTCGATGTTGCCGGTGTGGAAACCGGAGAGGAACAGGGCGACGATGGTGAGGAGCGGCACGGCCGTCTTCACCACCGTCACCAGCATGTTGACCCTGGCGAAGAGGGCGACCCCGAACCAGTTGAGCAGGACCAGCGCTCCCAGCAGCCCGACGGCGGCGAGAGTGCCCTTCGTCGTCAGCCTGTCGTCCGCGTACAGGCCGGGTATGTAGCGCTCGGCATACTGGACGATCGCCGACGACTCGGCCGCCAGGGCGCTGGCGACGGCCAGCAGCACCCCCCAGCTGATCACCGCTCCCACGAGCGGACCGCCGGCCTGCATGGGCCAGCGCACCATGCCGCCGGCCCGTGGCCTGGTGGCGCCCAGCTGCACGAGCACCATGCCCACCAGGATCAGTGCGCCGCCGGCGAGCGGCCAGGAGAACAGCGCGGCCGGGCCCGCGCCTTTGGCGGCGTAGTACGCGCCGAACAGCCAGCCTGAACCGATCATGCCGCCGAAGGCGACTCCGGTGAGGCTCCAGAACCCCAGGTCCCGGCGTAACCTCGCGTCGTCGCCGCGCCCCGGGAGGTCGGCGGACGGGCGGTGCTCCAACGGTGGTGCGGACATACGTCTCCCCCTATGGGTGATGGCAGGGCGAAGCAGCGGGCTCTCCTCCGAGGGCCCGTCTCCCGCTCCGCGGACGGCCGTCGGACACGGCTGGAACGCTGCGGACACAGCGCGGACGGTGGTGGTGCTGCTGCTCTGTTGTGCTCTGCGGTGCTGCTGCTCTGTGGTGCTGCTGTGCCGATGCCGGCACTCGGCAAGTGCCGGGCGTGGCCTCAGCGCGCTTCTTTCCGCCCCTCCTCCACGGAGTCCGGGCCGGTGCCGTCGGCGCCGTCCGGGCCGGAATCCGGTGACTCTCCGCCGGGGCCGGGGCTGTCGCGGACCTTGGGGTGCAGCAGCAGGAAAGCGGCGAGCAGACCGAGCACGGCCGCTCCGCACACGAACGGCAGGGACACCCCCGTCTGGTAGAGGGCGGTGGCGGCGAGCGGCCCGAGGACGAGGGTGAATCCGTTGGTGGAGTTGATCAGCCCGGCGACGCCTCCCTGTTCGTCCGCGCCGACCTTGAGGCTCAGGATCGAGTTGTAACCGGGGATGGCGAGGCTGTGGCCCACGCCGGAGAGCGTGGTGGCGGCGAAGAAGAGGGGCAGGCTGTCGGCGAAGACCATCAGCACGAACGCGATGCCCGTCAGCGGCACGCCCACGCGCAGCAGCCGCAGCGGACGCCACTTGAGGAACGGGATGAGGACGCCCTGCACCAGGAGCATGGGCAGCCCGCCGGCCAGCAGCACGTACCCGGAGAACTCCGCCGTCTCCCTCGTGGTCAGGCCCAGCCGGTCCTGGAGGAGGAATCCGACGCTCATCTGCAGCATGCTGACGGAGAGGTAGATCCCGACACCTGCCAGCAGGAACGGCCACACCCGTCCGTCCAGGGGGCTGAGCCTGGGTGCCTTGCTCCTGCCGCCCCCGGCGCGCGAGTCCCTGGGCAGCCCGGCCCAGACCGCGAAGGCCGGCATCAAGATCAGCACCGGTGCCAGGTAGAGGGCTGCGACCAGGCCGAAGTCGGCCAGCAGACCGCCCAGTCCGGGCCCGAGGACCAGTGCCAGGCCGATCGCCGCCCCCACCCGGGCCATGCCCTTGACGCGCGTCTGTTCCTCCGGGGTGACGTCCGCGACGTAGGACTGCGCCGCCACCGGCAGAGCAGCGAGCGCACTGCCGAAGAGGATGCCCCGCGTGAACAGCAGCAGGGCGAAGGTGAGCGCCGTGCCGATCAGGCCGCGGAGGCCGAAGTGGGCCGACAGGGCGAACGCGAGGAGCCCGGCCGCCGCACCGAACAACGAGACGACGAGCAGGGGCTTGCGCCCGTGCGTGTCGCTCCGCCTCCCCCACCACGGGCTGACGAGTGCGACCGTCGCCGCGGAAGCACTCATCACCACCCCGAACTGGAACTCGCTCAGGGAGAGTTCACGGGCCAGCGGCGGAAGGACCGGCGTGAGGATCTGCTGCCCCGTGTAGCCCCCGAAGACGGCGAGGTAGATCAGCAGGAAGCTGCGCCGGGGCGGGCCCTGGGAGCCTGGCGGTGTGGCGTGTGGCGCCGCAGTGGTCATCTTCTTCCCATCGGTTCCGGTTCGTCTGACATCGGTGGGCCGGCAGCTGCCCGCCCCTGGTTCCCGCTGCTCCGACTCGGCTCTGCTCCGGCTCGGCGCCTCCCCGCCGGCGGCTCAGCTCGGACGCAGAGCCATCGGCTCCAGCGCCGAGGTGAGCTGCTGTGCGAGACGGATCAACGCGAAGTCGTGCCCCGGCCGTCCGATCAACTGCACGGCGAGCGGCGCACCGTGCTCCGCGCCGCGGCCGACAGGCAGTGTGACGGCGGGCAGCCCGGCGAAGCTGGCGACCGGGGTGAATCCCACCTCACGCTCGTAGGCGGGATCGTCGGCGTCGGGAATCGTGGAGGAGGCGACGACGGTCCCCCTGGGGCGTGGCACCCCCGGGTCCAGCGGCATCAGCCACACGTCGACGGACCGCCCGGTGAAGAACGCCTCCACGTTCGCGCGCAGCCCCGCCATGCGGGCACGGATCTCCGCCTGGCGTTCGTCGCTCACTGCGGCGCCCGTCTCCAGGGCGGTCCGTGTCGAAGGCTTCAGTTCGTCGACCAGCTCGTCCCGCCACACCTGATGGGCGTCCCAGGCGTCACGGGCGCACAACTCCCATGCCGCGGCACGGCAGTCCCACAGTTCGCCGAGGGCGCGGGAGACCACCTGATGCCCGGTGCCGGTGAGGGCCGCGCCCGTCGTGTCGAGTGCCTCGGCGATCTCCGCGTCGATGACGCCCGGCCGGTACAGCTCCTCGGGTACTCCCACGCGCACGGAGTCCCGGCCCGCGGACGGCTCGTCACCGAGCCCCAGGTGCCGCCAGGCGAAGGCGAGGTCGTCGGCAGTACGTGCGACCCACCCTGGTGCGTCCATGGAAGGGCTCAGCGGGAAGATCCCGGCCAGCCTGCGGGGGTCGTGCGTGGTGCGCAGGCCCACCACCCCGCACCGTCCCGCGGGCCAGCGCACCGAGCCGAGCACGTCGGTGCCCAGGCCGATGTCGCAGATGTTCGCCGCCACGGCGACGGCCGACCCGGTGCTGGAGCCGGCCGGATCGAACTGCGGGAAGTACGGGTTGACGCATCCGGAGCCCACGCCGATGTTGAGCTCGGTGGTGACCACCTTGGCGTTCACCTCGGCATGACGCAGCGAGGCGACCACCGCCGCCGACTCCCGGGGGTGGTGCCGGTAGTGGCGCAGTCCCAGCCGGGTCGCGAAGCCCCGTACGTCGACGGTGTCCTTGACGCCGACGCGCAACGCGCCCCGGCCGGCCGCGTCTCTGCTGCCGGCTGCCGGGCCGCGCAGTTCGGCGCAGGCCCGGTAGCGCTGGTCGGCGACGCGCTCCCACCGCAGGGCGGTGTCCCGTAATTCGTCCGCGGACAGCTCGCCCTTCCGCACCAGTTCGTCCCGTTCGGCGAGCGGAAGGGCCAGTACCCCGGGCACTTCCGGCACCGGGGTGCCTGCCGGATGGGTGCGGTTACGGTCGACGAACTCCGCCACGGCACTCTCAGGCGCTCGCATCGTCCCTCCTGCGGTGTGGGCGTCCGCGACGGCCACTTGGCCCTGCTCCGGCATGACTCTGCGTCTCCCTCCTGGCGTGCGGCCCGCCGCACGCCTGTGCCACTGCGGTCAGGCGCCGTACCGGGCGCCGCCGTTGACCTGCACGATCTGTCCCGTCACATGTCCGGCACCGGGCGAGGAGAGCCAGTGCACGGTGTCGGCCACGTCGTCCGGAGTGCCCGCGCGGCCGGTGTCGGTCTGGGCGATGAGCACCTTGCGCCGCTCCTCAGTCATCCGGTCGCGGAAGAACTCGGTGTCCTCGATGTAGCCCGGCGCCACCACGTTCACGGTCGCTCCGTGGCTGCCCAACTGGCCGGCCAGGTCGTAGGCGTAGGGGTGCAGAGCGGCTTTGGCCGCCGCGTAGGAACCCGTGCCCGACCCGCGGTACGCGGCGATCGACGAGAGCAGCACCACCCTCCGACCGGAAGCCTGGAGCTGCTCCCGGAGCGCCTCGGTGAGCAGCACGGCGGTGAGCACGTTCGACCGGAAGTTTCCGGTCCAGCTCCAGGCGACTCCCTCCAGTCCGCCGGGTACGTCGTCGGGTGCGCCGATCTCCACGTTGCCGCCGGCGTTGTTCACCAGCACGTCGACCCGTCCGTAGCGGCGCTCTACCTCCGCACGCACACGTCCGGCCTCCTCTGCCACGCCGAGGTCGGCGGCCAGGGTCTGGATCTCCCCCTCGACGGTGTCGTCGGCGGAGAGCGCTGCGGCGGCCTGTTGCAGTACCTCCGCACGCCGCCCGACGAGCAGCACCTTGTCGCCCTCGGCTGCGAACCGGCGGGCCACGGCGCGACCGATCCCCGTGCCTCCACCGCTGACGATCACGACTCGTGCCATCTCACGTCTCCTCTTGCTCTTGCTCTCGATCGGGCTGTCCGGTTCCGGTCCCGCCCTCCGGGTGCCTGTGGAACGGAACCGTCCTTCCACGTACTCGTAGCAGGCGCCGGCCGCGGGCAGCACCTCCCCGTTCCGGCAGGGACCCGCCGAACGGGGGCGGCGGTCACAGCAGTTCCGCCGCCACAGTCACCAACTCCTCGGCCTGCTCGGCGTTCAGACGCGGGTCGCAGGCCGATTCGTACCGGGGAAGGGAGTCCGGCTCGTCGAGCTGGACGCGTTCGTTTACGCACTCGGTGACGGTGTCGGGCGTCAACTCCAGGTGCAGGCCCCCCGGGTGCGCTCCGTGCGTGCGCAGTACGGCGAAGAAACCCCGGATCTCCTCGGACATGTCGGCCAGCACCCTGCTCTTGAGCCCCGAGACGTGCGGAACGGTGTTTCCGTGCATCGGGTCGCACAGCCAGACCACCCTGCCGGAGTACGGGCCGGCCGCCTCCACGAGCCGGGGCAGCCGCTCCGTCACCGCCGCGCGTCCCATCCGGCTGATGAGCGTCAGACGCCCGGCGGGTCTGCCCTTCGCGAGCCGTTCGCACAGTTCACGCACCTCGGCGGGGTCGGCCGACGGCCCCAGCTTGATCCCCACGGGGTTGTTCAGCTGCTCGGCGAAGTGGACGTGCGCACCGTCGAGCTGACGGGTCCGCTCGCCTATCCACAGCATGTGGGCGGACGAACCGTAGGAGCCCCCCGCGTTCCGGTCCTCCCGTACCAGCGGCCGCTCGAAGTCCATCAGCAGCGCCTCGTGGCTGGTGAAGACCGCCGCGCTCTCCTCGTCCGCCTGGTCACCGGCTCCGGTGCGGACCTCCGCTCCGGGCTGCCGGAGAGCCTGAAGGGCCTCGAGCGCGTGGTCGTACGCGTGCAGGAGGCGGCGGGGGTCGGCGCGGCGGGCCTCCGGGTGCGGCTCGGGGGCGTTCACCGCGTCACCGCGGTAGACCGGCAGCTCACCGTGCCCCGCGACGGTCTCCGTGGGGCTCGACCTCGGCTTGGCGTACTGCCCCGCGAGTCTTCCGACGAGGACGCTCTCGCGTCCCGATACCCGCTGCACGAGAGCACCGAGCCGTCTCAGCTGGTCCGCCTTGCCCAGCACGGGCCGGAGGGAGGAGTCCGCGAAGCGCTCGGCGCAGTCCCCTCCCTGTACGACGAACGCCGCGCCGTGGACGGCCTGTTCGAGACGGCGCCGCAGAGCGTGACAGTCGCTCGCCTTCACCAGCTCCGGCCGGGATGCCAACTCCTTGACCGCCAGGGCGAGTTCCTCGGCGTCCTCCCACTGCGGCTGTTGGGCCGCGGCGCGTTCGGTTCCGAGTGTCAGGCTGGGCACCGGCTGTACTCCTGCTCGTCGTCGTTCGCTCCGCGGCGCTCCGCGGCGCCGGAGTAGTGGGCCTCGATGCGTCCCGCCTCCGCGGCGACCTCGGCGGCCAGGGGACGGTCGCGCGTCAGCTCCGGCCACTCCTCGGCCAGCCGGCGCCACAGGCCCCGGCCCTTCGCCGCCCCCGTGAGGTGAGTGAGCCGCGTGACGGCGAGGCACAGCGAGGAGACGATCCACCAGGACCGCTCCAGCATCTCCGCCACCGTGTTCGCGCTGTTCAGCGCCATCGGCACGTGGTCCTGATTCCCGAGGTTCGTGGGGACGGGGGTGAAGGACGCCGGATATCCCCGCTGCCGCACGGCCCCCAGATGCGAGGTGGCCGCGATCTGGACCCCTGCGAAACCGCTGTGGCGGCCGGGCTGTTCGGCCAGCAGCGGCGGCTGTCCGCCGTTGTGCTCAGGGTCGAGTACCAGCGCCAGCTGCCGCTCGGCCAGGTAGGCGATCTGGTGCACGCACAGGGCGTGCTGCTCACTGGCGAGGGCCACGGGGGCGGCATGGAAGTTGCCGCCGTGCAGGACGTCGTCCTCGACGAGGACCGGGTTGTCGGTGCAGCCCTCGGCCTCCGCAGCCAGAATGCCGCCCTGCGCGGCGAGTTGGTCGAGCACCGCACCGATCACCTGCGGCGCGCACCGCAGGGAGTACGGTTCCTGGAGTCTGCGCGGCGGGGAGGACGGTCCGCCGCCCGTGCCGGCCTCGCTGCCGACGGCCGGCAGCTCCTCCCGTATCCACGCCGCCGCGACCCGCTGCCCGTGATGCCCCCGTACGGCCGAGAGCGCGTCCGCGTATGCCTCGGTGTTGCAGCCGAGCAGGCCGGCCAGCCGGCCGGTGGCGGAGGCGACGGCCCTGGCGAGGGCGGAGAGGCGCACATGGTTGTGCATGGCGCGGGCCAGCGACGCTCCCGAGCCGTTGGCGAAGGCGAGCGCCGAGCGGGCGTCCCACCGCACCGGATCGAGACCCGCCGCCGCCAACGCCTCGGCGGCCGGCACCTGACGGCTCCCGCCGTCGGTTTCGCACCACACCCAGCCCCGGCCCGCGGCAGCCTGCGCCGCGTGTGCGAGGGGCACCAGGTCGCCGCTGGCGCTGAGGCTTCCCTCCTGCGGGACGACAGGGGTCAGCCCGCTGTTCCACTGAGCGGCGAGCGTCCGCCACACTCCCGCGCCGACCGCCGAGTGCCCCTTGGCCATGCCCCGCAGCCGGAGCCAGACCATGGTGCGTACGACGTCGCGGGGCAGCGGCTCGCCCTGCCCGGCGGTGAGGTGGTCGAGCAGGGCGAGGCCCTGCGACCGCGGGTCCTCGTCCGCTGCGTACTCCGCCAACGGGCCGAAGCCCCGGGTGAGTCCGTACACCGGACGCTCCGCGGCGATTCGGGCGAGGGCAGAGGCCCCGGCCCGCATGCGCCGCTCCTCGTCCCCGGTCAGCAGCAGCTTGCTCCCGGGGGTGGTACGGGAGAGCAACTGCTCCACGGGGCAGGGGTGTTCGCGGTGGATCTCCGTCGGGATCGTCAACTCCCCTCACCTGCCGGCCCGGCGGAAGGAGCGGCCGCGCCGGTGAGCAGGTGCAGCTGCGGCTTGCCGGTGGAGCTGCGCGGGATGTGCGGTACGCGGCGCAGCGACCGGGGCAGGGGGGCGTCGCCGAGCGCGCGGCGCAGCCGCGGCCACAGCGAGGAGGGGTCCAGGCTGCCGGAGGCGGCGTAGACCAGCTCGTAGTGTTCCCCGCGTACGGCGTCCCGCGTCGGCAGGCACACCACGTCCAGGCCGGGCAGCGCGGCCCGGACGGCCTGCTCGACGAGTCCGAGGTCGCAGCGGAGTCCGTTGACCTTCACCAGCCGCGTGGCACGGCCCACGAAGGTGAACCGCCGCTCCCCGGCGGGCCGTACGAGGTCGCCCGTCTGCCAGACGGCGGGCGGGGCGTCCTCGCCGTCGCGGCGTGCGATCCTCCCGGACCGGACGGTGAGCCGGTGTTCACCGCCTCCGCCCGGGCCCCAGGGCTCGTCCGGCCGGCAGGACCCGCCGGGCTGCCCGGGCACTTCGGCGACCACGTCGGGCAGCAGCGACCAGGGCCCTTGCTCCGCGTCGCCGGGCGTGATCTCCCGCGCGGCCACGGCGCCCGTCTCGGTCGACCCGAACAGCTCCACGGCCTCGAACGGACTGTCCCGCAGCGCTTTCACCAGTCGCCGCGTGTGGGGGGTGGTGGGCCCGGCGCTGTGGAGGGCGACGGCGCGGGGGAGTTCGGCGATGCGCGGGGCGAGGCTGCGCAGCGGAAGCCAGCTCGCCGGCAGGCAGACGAACAGCGTGGGTACGCCCGGCCGCCAGGCCGGCGGCACGACGGGGTCCTGCCAGGCCGAGTGGACCTCGATCCCGTACATCCGGGGCAGCTCGACGCCGAAGAGCCGGCCGAAGAGATGCTCCGGCGGGGCGAGGGCGACCACCTGGCCGACGTCACCGATCACCGTGTCGACGAGCAACTCCACTTCCGCACGCAGCTGTTCGCGGGTCCGCCACCACCGCACGGGCTCGCCCGTGTGCCCGGAGGTGGCGAACGGGACAGCGTTGTCACAGGGTTGGGGCGGGGAGGTCGTGCCCGTGCTCATCCGCTGTTCCCCAGTACGGCCAGGTCCTCCAGCTCACCCTGGACGAACTCGGCGATCCGCCCGAGCGTCGCGAAGGAGTAGCGCACGTCGTGCGCGACGAAGTCGACCTCGATGCCGAAGGCGTTCTCCACCCTGGAGACGCACTCGAGCGCGGCGAGACTGTCGTAGCGGTCGCCGAGCGCCCGGGTCAGCTCCTCGTCCTGACCGGCGGACCTGACGCCGTCGCCGAGGAGTTCGCCGAGGACCTCCCGTACTCGGGAGAGCGTCTCGTCGAAGGCGGGAACGGTTCGGCTGCTCATCGGTGTGCCTTTCCCTCAGCGGCGGCGAGAGCTTCGGATGCCCGTCGCAGCCTTCCTTGGTGACCCAGATAGACGTGGCCGGGATCGGTCTCCCGGAACTCGATGTAGAGGAAGGGAGTGCCCGGGGTCAGCCCCAGGGCCGAGGCGATCTCCTCGGCGAGTCCGGAGCGGAACTCCTCGTCGCGCTCCGGACCGACGCACACCGTCACCGAGGCGTGGTGCAGACCTTCCCCGTCGTGGGGCAGCGCTTCGAGGGGCATCCCGCCGCTGAAGACCGTCCCGGGGTCCGGGGTCGTGAAGCGGACCACCACGTGACCGGCGGGCACTCCACGGCTGGTGAACCAGCGCGTGAGCCTGAGCGCCACACTGCGGCGCGCGGGAACGGGGAGCGCGGGGCTGCTGACTTCGATCGTGGGCATGGGGGCCTTCTGGTCAGGAGAGGACGAGGTCGGGGAGCGTGCGCAGAGCGCCTTCCGTGCGGCGCCGCAGGAGCACGCCGAGCGCGTCGGCCAGCGGGCCGCCGCCCGAGGGGGCCAGCGGGCTCCACGCCGTGCCGTCCTCGCCCTGGACGCGTTCGACGAACCGGCGCAGATGGGCGGTGTCGACGTCGAGTCCGTACAGGTCCGCGGTCGCCACCGCCTCGTAGGTGGAGAGCAGGTCGGGCAGCCGGGCCCCGCTGTTGGCCCAGCCGCCTCCGCGGACCCGGTGCCTGCCGAGCAGGGAGGTGAGGGCAGCCGGATCGGCGTCGTCGAGGCCGTGGCGGATCCGCAGGGCCTGGAGCCCCTGCCGGAGGGTGGGCTCCGTGCCGGGCATCGCCGCGGCTCCGTCCCCGTCCGTGAGCACGCACCGTGCCACGAACCCGCGCAGCGCGGACGCGTCCAGCAGCTGCGGCACGGTGGCACCGAGCCGGCGTACGACACCGACGGCGGCGGCCGTGGAGAGCAGTTCGGAACCGCGCCCCTCCCAGAAGCCGAAGCCTCCGTCGGGGTTCTGCACGGTGCGCAGCCACTCGGCGACGCGCCGGCGTGCGCCCTCGTGTCCGGCACCGGCGAAGGCACCGGCCGTCAGCCCCCACAGGGTGCAGCGGATCTCGCTGCCGCGGGCGGGCATGTACATCAGGCCGCCCTCGTTGGGGAGTTGGCAGCTCTCGAGCCAGGCCGTGCGCCCCGGTCGGGCGGGGGAGGTCTCCTCGTCGGCGAGCACCGCGGCCGCCGTGCTCAGCACGTCGGCCGCCGACTCCGGTTCCCGGTAGGTGTATCCGCCCTGCTCGCAGCCGAGCCTGCCGATCCGTGCGACGACGGCGTCACCGATGTCCGCGGTCGGCGCACCGACCGCCTCCAGCGCGCCCACCGCACAGAACGACGCCCATACGTCCTCGACCTCGTAGCCCTCCCACCGTACGAACGCGCCCGAGCCGCCCCGGCGTTCGCGGATCCACGGCTCCACAGGGCGGGGCGGCCGGGCCCCGAGGATCTTCAGCGCCGCCGTGGCCCGGTACGTGGCCCACATGCAGGGGACCTCTGCGCCGGGCGCGAACCGGAAGGCGCCCTCGTTGTTCTGCTGTGCGCCCAGCCAGCGGACGAGCGCCGGCACGTCCCACGGAAGGTCCACCGGGGAGAGGCTGTCGAGCGCGTACCAGGCGGCGGCGCCGTAGTGGCAGGCCCGTACGTCGGAGGTCTTCGACTCGGGGCTCCAGGTCAGTCCGCCGTCCGGTCGCTGCAGGCCGCCGAGCCAGTCCAGCAGCTTCTTCCCCTCCGGGATCCGTGCGCCCGGGACGAGGACGGCGCTGCGGGTGGAGAAGTGGGTCGCCCACACGTCCGGGGCCTGGCCCGGCGACATCGCGTACGCCTCCCCCGTCCAGGTCCCGTCCAGCCACCGGGCGGTGGCCTCGGGCCCGGACAGCGGGAGGCCGAGGTCGCCGAGTGCCTGGGTGCAGTAGAAGGTGGCCCACGCGTCCGACGGCATGCCCGCCGACCACGCGTAGCCGCCGTCGGAGTTGCGTCTGCTGCGCAGGTAGCGGGCGGTCGCGTCGGCGTTCACGGCCTCGCCGGTACGGCCCAGCCAGGCGAGGGTGCGCGTCGCGGCATAGGTGCACCACAGGTCCGCTTCGCCGGTGCCTGTCTGCCCCTGGGGGGCGGGGCGGTTCTGTGCGGGGGCCGGGATGCTCATCAGGCGGGCTCCACCACTCGGATGTTCGAGCGTTTCCAGCTCTTCTGGGAACCACCGCTCTTGGTGGTGCTGGGAAGGGAGTTGACGAACACGACCGCGTCCCAGTGCAGTCCCAGTTCGTTCTCCGAGAGCCGCTGCAGTTCCTCTATCGCGGCGGGCTCGGCGGCCCGGTCGGCGCCGATGCCGCGCTCCAGCAGCAGGCGGCCGAACTGGCCCGTGGAGTCGACCTCGACGAGGTAGCCGGTGGCCTCCGTCGCTCCGTACACGGCGTTCTCCACCCCGAGGATCGTCAGCCGGGCGCCGTGGATCTCGATGGTCTCGCTGCTGCGGCCGCATACGACGACGACCGGGGCGCGGTCCGGGCAGTCGCATCCCCCTGTGTCGATCTCGACATCGTCGCCGGTGTCCAGCCGGAGCATCGGCCGTGCGTACAGGTTGAGCGGTGTGACGACCAGCCGGCCCTTGCCGTGAGCGGGCAGGGGCACCAGGCCCTGATCGGTGGCCAGCTCGAAGTAGTTGGTGCCGGTGAGCAGGTGGAGCCTCCCCCGGGGACAGGCTGCGGCGAGGGTGCCGGTCTCGGTGCTGCCGTAGCTGGCGTCGTGTGCCGTGGCGTCCCACCACTGGCCGAGCCTGGCACGCAGCGGGGGAGTGCTGACCTCGCCGAGAAGCATGATGTCGCGCACGGCGGAACTGTGCTGAGCCATCAGCTGCCGCTGCTTCAGCAGCCGCGTCAGCTGCAGCACGACTCCGGGGGAGGCGAAGAGGGTGGTGGGCCGCAGGTTCTCCCAGAAGCCGAGCAGCCGGTCCCAGTCCGAGATCCCCGTGGCGAACGGATACAGCCTGCTGTGGGGGAGGCCGAGGTACTCGCAGACCGAGACGATCAGGTCTGCGACCGGTACGACGTCCGAGGGCAGCAGCACCGCGACCCGGTCCCCGTCACGCAGGATCGACCGCCACGCCTCGGCCACGGAGACCGTGTTCCAGATGACGTCCTCGGCGAGGCGGGGGGTGGGGGTGACGCGCCCCGTCGTCCCGGTGGTCTCGTAGTACTTGGCAGCGCCGGAGACGTCGGTCACCGCATAGTGCCAGGGGTCCGACTTGAGTCCCTCCTTCGTCATGACGGGAAGGGATTCGAAGTTCTCCCACGAGAACTCGGGGAGTCCGCGGAATGCGGGGGACTTCCTCGCCCGGGCCCAGACCGCGGCGAGCTTTCCCCCGTGGAAATCGTCCGGGACGGGATTCCCCCGCAGCGAACGCACTTCCTCCTGAGCGCAGCGCATCATTTCCAGTCCCGCACGGTCCCGGACGAGCACGAGCCACCCCTCAATTCGCAGAAAAGATGGATGCTTTCGCGGTTGGTCGGTCCGCGAAACCATCCATCGCCCAGAAGTGCCGGAAGCGGTGGCAATGTTGCAGCACGGCGGGAGGGCCGTCCAATACGAACCTCGAACCTCGCCAGAAGCGTTCGTTATGGAGCCGGACGGTCCTGCGGCCCCGCACCGCCGCGAACTGGCGCAATAAGACGGCCTTATTCACGGCGTGCGAAGTTCTCTTGGACAACTCTTGTGATTCGTGGCGCACTCGGGGAGTCCTGCTTTCCTGCCGTGCTCCTTGCGGCAACGTGCGACGGGAGACCTCCCGCATGTCCCTCACTGCCTCCGAAGAACCGACCCCGGCGAGCGGCCGCGAGCCACTGGACGCGGGGCGTGTACGCGAACTCCTCGCCCGCATGGACGACATGCCCTCGCTCGGCCCGCTCTACGAGAAGGCCCGGTCGCTGCCCGCACCCCGCCTCGGCGACCTCCCCGTCCTCACCAAGGACGACTTCCGTTCGGCGCTGCCCGACACCGTGCGCCGCGCGCGTGCCCGGGGTCACGGCTCGCTGGTGCTGGGCAGCGGCGGCACCACGTCCGCGCCCAAACTCAGCCTCGTGCCGAGCGGACAGATGATCGGGGAGATCCGGGAGGTCTGGGACCCGCTGGACTCCGACGACGTCCTGGTCAACTACGACACCCCCGGGAGGCTCTGCTCCTCCCACGCGTTCTTCAACGCGCTCGCCCACTCCTCCGGAGCGGTCTCCGTACCGCTGGGCGCGATCGAGGACCGTCAACTGCCCGAGTGGATGGGCATGGTGCACCGTCTCGGCGCGACGGCTCTCAACGCGACGCAGAGTCAGATCGCGCACCTGCTGGAGACCTGCGTGGCCGCGGGCATCTCGCCCGGGTTCCGCAAACTGCTCTGGACCGGTGAGCCGTTCGGCGCCGCCGCGCTCGAAACCACCCGCCGCATCCTTCCCGACGCGGAGCTGTACGGCTGCTACGGCTCGACCGAGACCTGGGTGATCGGTCACAACGGGCCCGGCTGCGACCTGGACACCTTCCACCTCGTGCCGTACCAGCACGTGGAGCTCGACGACGGTCTCGTACTCGTCACCAATCTCCACCCCGAGTGCGTCAACCCCGTGCTGCGCTACCGCATAGGCGACCGGGGCGAGTTCACCGCCTGCTCATGCGGCCGTACGGATGCCGCGCTGCGCGTCCTGGGGCGCGACGACCCGCAGATGAAGTTCCTGAGCATCCTCGTCACCCCGCAGGAGATCGAGGAGGCAGCCCTGACGGACCCCGACGTCACGGGCGTACAGATCGCGCTGTTCGACCACGGCTCACCCTCGGAACGCATGGAGCTGCGCGTGAAGGTACGCGACGGGGCACCCGCCGCCGAGGTGGAGGCGCGGGTCGGGGAGACGGTGCTGACGCAGGTCTACCGGATGGGCTACGAGGTCGAGACCGAGGCGCCGCAGGCGTTCTCGGTGCGCGTCACCGGCAGGTTCAGCATCAACGAGCGCTCACAGAAGACGCCTCTGCTGGTGAAGGACTCGCCCCTGGAGTGAGCGCGGCGGCACGGGGCCGGCCCTACCCCATCCGGGGCTGGGCGGGCCTCGGCCCGGAAGCCGCCGCGGCGGCCACGGCGGAGCGGGCGAACTCGACGAACGTATGGAGCGCCGTGTTCACGTTGTCCCGGCGCCACGCCAGATCGAGTCCGACGCTGGGCGAGCCCGAGAGTCTGCGCAGGACCACCCCCGGAACGTCGAGCATCGCCACCGAACTCTCGGTGACCAGCGTGATGCCCGCCCCTTCGGCGACCGCGGCGAGCATGTGCGGCACGTCCGGCTCCTCCCGGCAGATCTCCGGGAAGTAGCGGTCCTCGTAGACCGCGGAGAGGATCGCCTGCCACAGGCCACCGGCGGACTTGCTGAAGTAGACCAGCGGCAGACCCACCAGGTCCTGCCTGCGCACCTCACCCGGACGTGCGAGCCGGTGGCCCTGCGGCAGCCCGACCAGCACCGCTTCCCTGCCGACTCTGAGTGATTCCACTTCCGGCGCCTCCGGCAGCGGGGGCCGCACGAACCCGACGTCGAGGCGGCGTTCGCGGATGGCCGCCAGATTGTCACTGCTCGAAGCGTTCGAGGACTGGAGCCGCAGGCGGGGATGGGCGGCCCGGAAACGGCTGATCAACTCGAAGGCCTGCCCCAGGCCCGCGGACCTCGTATATCCGACGGTGAGACTTCCGTGGAACTGCTCCACGAGGATTTTCACGAAGGCGTCGACGGCGTCCGCCCGCGCCAGTAACTCCCGGAACTCCGGAAGGAGCGCCTCCCCTTCGGGCGTGAGCGCCACTCCCTGCCTGCCCCGCTCGAAGAGCGGCACGCCGATGGTCTTCTCGAGCGCTTTCACACCCTGGGAAAGGCCGGGCTGCGTGATATGTAATCGCTTGGCCGCCCGCCCGAAGTGCAGCTCTTCGGCAACGGTCACGAAGTACCGGGCACTGCGAATCTCCATTGAGCGGCCACCCCCGTTGTCCCGCATAAAGAGTTCGGACACGCAGAGCAACGCTTGCAAATACGGGATGGCGGCAGCGACCGGTCAGATCCCGCTGCCTGCGAGTTCCGCTACGCATCGATGTCCGGTGTCGCGGTCGCCAGAAGCGTACCCATGTTCCCCCGACTACACCAGGCGACGATACATCAGCACCGGGTTTCCACTCGGGGTGCATTTCGGACCTGGAGTGACGAGCCGGGCGAACCCGCAGTAGCTTCCCGTACTCCGTCATCGCACCGTCCGCACCCCGGGCGTCGCGGCTCACGTGGCGCGACCCGCCGGGCGGACCGACGCGGCGCCGCCCACTGACCGGTGGCACCGTCCGTACCTCACTCGTCGACCGACAGCGCGGGCCCCGGAGCCGTCAGGCTCGTCCTGTCCGGCGGCGCCTCGGTGATGTCGAGGAAGACCTGATCCGCCGAAGGCAGCTTCTCCATGACGGAGTTCTTGATGCGCTCCGAGACCAGCTCGACCTCCTCGCTGTCCAGACCGGGCGCCAGGTCGATGCGGGCCGCCACCAGCGTCGACTCCATGCCGAGCTTCATGGTCAGCAGCGTCTCGACGTTGTCGATCTCCGGCTGCGCCTCCAGTACGCCCTGAACCCCGCGCCGCAGTTCGGGATCGGCCGCCTCGCCGATCAGCTGGTCGCGGTTGGTCTTGCCGAGCCAGAAGGCGACCAGCACCAGCAGCGCCCCGATGGCCCAGGAGGCGGCAGCCTCGTAGACCACCTGCCCGGTGACCATGTGCAGCACCATGCCCGCCATGGCGAGCAGGACACCGATCACCGCGGTGCCGTCCTCCGCGACGACGGTGCGCAGCGCGGGGTCGCGCACCCCGTCCGTGTCGGGGTCCTTGTGTGCCTGGTGCAGGGCCCTGACGAGGGACGCGCCCTCCGCGGCGAGGGCGACGCCGAGGACGGCGAGCCCGGCCGCGTAGCCGCTGCGGGACTCCTGTGCGCCGCTGCGCAGCGCCTCGTAGCCCTGGAAGAACGAGAAGCAGCCGCCCATGACGAAGATCCCGACAGCCGCCAGCAGCGACCAGAAGAAGCGCTCCTTGCCGTAGCCGAACGGATGCTTCCTGTCCGCCGGTTTACGGCTGCGGCGCAGCGCCGCCAGCAGGAAGATCTCGTTGAAGCTGTCCGCGACCGAGTGCGCCGCCTCCGACAGCAGCGCAGGCGAACCGGCGAAGATCCCGCCGACGACCTTCGCGAGGACGATGGACACGTTCGCGCCCAGCGCCACGAAGACCGTCGTACGGGTCTTGCGGTCGGCGGATTCCTGGCTCACGCGATCCCCACCCTGATCTCCATGAATCCCCGGTTACCCAGGCGTTGGGGAGTCAGGCCCGTCCGGTTCGTTCCGCTTGCGGCGCCGACGTCCGCATGGGGGCGGGAGCAGCACCGCGGCGGGCGTCACGACGCGGGCCGGAGGGGACGCCCGGTACGGACCGTCAACTACCCGCGTGTGCCTTGCGGATCGCTTCGATGTCGAGCTTCTTCATCGAGTAGACCGCCTCGCTGGCACGCCTGGCCTTCTCCGGGTCCGGGTCCGTGATCAGGTCGACGAGTCCGTCCGGGACGACCTGCCAGGACAGGCCGTACTTGTCCGTGAGCCAGCCGCAGTGGCCTTCTTCGCCGGCCCCTTCGGTGAGCTTGTTCCAGTAGTGGTCGACCTCGTCCTGGTCCGCGCAGTGGATCTGGAAGGAGATCGCTGCGTCGAACTCGAACTGCGGGCCGCCGTTGACGCCGACGAACTTCTGGCCGTTGATCTCGAACTCGACCGTCAGCACCGTCCCGGCGGGTCCGGGACCGGCCTCCGTGTAACGGGCGATCCTCCCGACCTCGGAGTCCTTGAAGATCGAGGTGTAGTAGTGCGCCGCCTCTTCTGCCTGTCCGTCGAACCACAGGCAAGTGGTGAATCCTCGCTGGGGCATCGGTACCTCCCGTGCTGTGTGGCTGCACATGTACGGACCGCCCCCGGACGGGGGATTCATCGCACTCGGTGAAGATCTTCCGGCCGCCGCCGGATCGGGTCGGATGGGATGGGATCGGGTCGGATGGGATCGGGTCGGATGGGATCGGATCGGCCCTGGCCAGGAGGCCGGGCCGGTCAGGTCATCGCCTCGGCCGCACAGGGAGCGACGGGTCGGAGCGCAGGCTCGTCGCACCGGCGGCGTTGGTGGCGGTGACGGTGAACGTGTACTTGTCCCCCGCCTTCAGCCCCTTCACGGTGACGGGCGAACCGGCGCCCTGTGCCGAGGGGTTGCGGTGGGAGGGGTGGGTGAGGTTCCTGGCGGTCACGGTGTACTCGGTGACCGAACCGGAAGCGCTGGGTGTGAACGACACCGTCGCCTTGCCCCTGCCCGCTGCGGCCGTCACGCCGGTGGGCGGGACCGGTGCCGGCGGAAGGGCGACGCCCACGGGGGTGGTGAGGCCGCTGAAGGGCACGGTCCGCTGCGGGCCGCCCCGCGCGGGGACCTTCACCACGCGGTCGTTGCCGAAGTCGGCGATGTAGAGGTTGGCGGCGGGGTCCAGGGCCAGGCCCTGCGGACTCTTCAGTCCCCTGGCGCGAACGGTGGTCTGGGGACCGCCGCCCGCGGGCACCCGTACGACGCGGTCGTTGCCCGAGTCGGCGATGTACAGGCGGGCGTCGCCCTCGCCTTCGGCGGGCTCGTGGAGCGCCAGCCCCGTCGGCTGGGAGAGTCCGCTGGTGGGGACCGTCGTCTGCGCACCACCGTCGACGGGTACCCGCACCACCCTGTCGTTGACGAAGTCGGCGATGTAGAGGCGGCCTCCGCTGTCGAGCGCCAGCCCCGCCGGGTGGAGAAGCCCGCTGGTCGGGACGGTCTCCTGGGGTCCGCCGTCCGCGGGGACCTTCACCACTCGGTCGTTGAAGCTGTCGGCGACGTAGAGGTTGCCCGCGGCGTCCAGAGCGAGCCCGAGGGGGCGCAGGACGTCGGTGGTCACCGTCTCCTGCGGGCCGCCGTCGGCAGGCACCTTCACCACGCGGCTGTTGACGGTGTCCGAGATGTACAGATCGCCTGCCGCGTCGAGCACCATGTACGTCGGCCGGGTCAGCCCGGTCGTGGGCACCGTCTCCTGCGGACCGCGGTCCGCGGGGCGCTTCAGGATCTCGTTGGCCGTGTAGTCGGACACGTACAGGGGTGCGCTGCCCGGCCGGGGTGCCGGGTTCCCGGTCTTCGGCGCGGAGCCGGGCACGGCCGCCGCCGCGGACACGAGCCAGGCGAGGCAGAGCACGACGAGGGCTGTCACCGCGGTGAGGCGGCGCGACGACCGGACCGGCGACGGCCCGCGTCCGCGCCGCGAGGGGGAACGGGGGACTACGGAGGAGCGAATCACTGGCACACCCACCTGTTCTGGACCGCCGGCTCGCGCCGTACGGCCCGCAGAGACGGCGAACGCCCCCGGCGTCGCAGAACCGACAGGTCGAGGAGCACCGGGGGCGCCGTTCACGTGACGGGCCGTCCCTTGCGGCCCGGTCCGGCGGGCTTCCGCCGGGCCGGGCCCGGCCCGTCAGCGGCGACCATAGGGAGCGGGCCCGCGCGGCGGGGATGCACCACGCCACCGTGCCTACGGCATCCACCCCAACGGCAGGAACCCGGTCCGGGTCGGGTCCAGGTCCAGGTCCAGGTCCAGGTCAGGTCAGGTCCGGGGAGGGTCGGGTTCCGGGTCCGGGGGTCGCGGGGTGGCGGATCCGGGTGTTCTGGATGTGGTGATGGCGTGTAATGTGTATACAGCCTGTATGCAAGAGCGCCTTGACGTGGAAGACGTCGGTGGGGAGAACTGACTGTGATGTCGGGACGTCAGAAGGCGTACACCTACCTCAAGGACACCGTCCTCACCGATCCCGGGATGCAGGGCGAGTTCCTCTCCGAGCAGATGATCGCCGACCGCATCGGCATCTCCCGTACGCCCATCCGCGAAGCGCTGCTGCTGCTCGCAGCCGAGGACCTCGTCAGCCTCGTGCCCAAGCGCGGTGCGTACATCGCACCGCTCTCCGGCCGTGAGATCGCCGAACTGATGGAGATGCGCGCCCTGTTGGAGCGCTACGCAGCCGAGCGTGCCATCGCCCGCGGTGCCGCGCCCGTCGCCGAGATGGGCCGGATCCTCGACGAGCAGGCCGCCTTGCGCGGCGACGGCAAGGCCAAGGAGTTCATCGAAGCGGACCACCGCTTCCACGCCACGCTCGTCGCAGCCGCGGGCAACAGCCTGATGACCAAGCAGTACGACGCGCTGCGCAGCCGCCAGGTCCGCGCCGGAGTCACCGCGCTCTACCGGGCCGACGGACGCCAGGAGGAGGTCTGCGTCGAACACCGGCGCATCCTGGAGGCGTTGGCGGCCGAACGCGCCGACCTGGCCTGTGCCGCGATCGACGAGCACATCGCCGCCACCCGCCGCATCCTCGCCGAGGGCTGACCCGCGGCGGAGGAGCCGGCGTGACCGGCTCCTCCGGCGGAGCCGCCTCCACCGCGGCGGTCATCAACTGCCGTGTCACAGGCGCCGGTTGTCCAGCACCGCCACCGCCCGGCGCACCCGCTCGACCTCGTCGGCGTCGACGTCGGCCACGATCAGCTCCGGCTCCGTACCGGCCCGTTCCCGGATCCGGCCGTCCGGCCCGACGAGCACGCTGTGGCCGATCCCCAGGGGCGCCTTCGTGGGCTGTGTGATGTCCGCGTCCGGTCCGGGAGGTGCCTGCCCGACGGCCGCCAGCCAGACCGTGGCGTCCAGCGCACGTGCCCTGCACAGCAGTTCCCAGTGGTCCAGCTTGCCCGGACCGGCACCCCAGGAGGCGGGCAGCACGGACAGCACGGCTCCCTTGTCGGCGTGCGCCCGGAAGAGCTCCGGGAAGCGCACGTCGTAGCAGGTGGCCAGGCCGACCCTGACCCCGGCGACGTCGATGGTGACCACTTCCGCGCCGGGCGCCACCGTCCTGGACTCCGAGAAGCCGAAGGCGTCGTAGAGGTGGATCTTGTCGTAGCCGGTGTCCACATCGGGACCGGTCGCGATCAGGGTGTTGGCGACCCGCCCGTCGGAGGCCGGCCGGAACATCCCGGCCACGACGGTCAGTCCGTGCCGTCGCGCCGAGTCCCGTACTCCCTCCGCCCACGGCCCGTCCAGCGGCTCCGCCACCGGGGCGAGGGGGATGCCGAACCGCACCATGGACGCCTCGGGGAAGACGGCCAGCTGCGCGCCTTCCGCGGCTGCCCGTTCGGCCAGGCCGTCGATGGTGCGCAGGTTCTCTTCCGGATCGGTGCCTGCTGTGAACTGGCACAGTGCCGTGCGCAGCGTCGTCACTGCGTCTCCTTTCGGCCCGTACGTACGGGCGGCTCGCCGGGGCTGGTCGTCACGGGTACCGCTACTGCGTCTTCACTGCGTACCCCTCCGCCTCCCGCGGGCCGGGGCCGTCCCCCATGAGCTTGGTGTACTCCTCGTCCTCCACGTGGTCCGCGTCCCGCCCGAGGAGCACGCCGCCCACGGTCAGGACCGCCGTGACCACGATGTACAGGGCCAGCGGCAGCCAGGTGCCGAAGCTTCCGAGCAGCGCCGTGAAGATCAGCGGGGCCACGGCGCCGCCGATGACGCCGGCCAGCGTGTAGGCGAGCGAGGAGCCGGTGTAGCGCAGCCGCGGGCTGAACTGCTCGGCCACGAAGGCCGCCTGGGGACCGTAGAGCATCGAGTGGATGACGAGGGCGCCCACGACGCCCAGCACGATCAGTCCCCAGGAGCGGGTCTCGGCCAGCGGGAAGAAGACGAACGGCCACACGCCGGCGGCGACGGCGGCGGTGAGATACAGCCGCCTGCGGTTCCAGCGGTCGGAGAGGGCACCGGCCAGCGGGATCAGGAAGATCTGCAGACCCGAGCCGATCAGTACGGCGGTGAGCGCTTCCCCCTGCGGCATGCCGAGTTGCTCCGTCACGTAGGTGAGGACGAAGACGGTGAACATCGCGTAGAGCACGTCGGGCGCGACCCGGCAGAGGATCGCGGCGACCAGCGGACGGCGCTGGGTGGCGAACACCTCGCGGATGGGGGCTTCGGGGCGTTCCCCGGTGCGCTCCACGGCCTTGAAGACGGGGGTCTCCTCCAGGTGCGTACGCACCCACAGCCCGAAGGCGACCAGGACGCCGGAGAGCAGGAACGCTATCCGCCAGCCGAAGGAGAGGAACTGCTCCTCGCTCAGCACCGCACCCAGCGCGGCCAGTGCGCCGTTGGCCATGAGGTTGCCCGCGGGCGGTCCGACCTGAGCCGCCGAAGCCCAGAACCCTCGCTGCCGTGAACTGCCGAACTCGCTCGTGAGCAGGACCGCTCCACCCCACTCGCCGCCGACGCCGACGCCCTGTGCGAAGCGCAGCAGGACCAGCAGGGCGGGCGCGACGGGGCCCGCGACGGCGTGGGTGGGCAGGCAGCCGATCAGGAAGGTGGCCGCGCCGACCAGCACGAGCGTCGCGACGAGGACACGTTTGCGTCCGATGACGTCGCCGAGGCGTCCGAAGACGAAACCGCCCAGCGGACGGGAGACGTAGCCCACCGCGTAGGTGGAGAAGGCGAGCAGGGTGCCGGTGAGCGGGTCCCCGGACGGGAAGAAGAGCTTGCCGAACACGAGCGCGGACGCCGCGGAGTAGACGGCGAAGTCGTACCACTCCAGCGACGTGCCGGTGAGGCTGGCGGTGAATGCCTTCAACAGCGTTCTGCGGTCCTGGGGGAAGGGTCCGGCGGAGCGGCCGGCGGACGCGGCACCGGGCTCTTCCGGGCCGTGGCGCGGGGCCGGCTCCTCCGCTGCCGACTGCTTCGGCGAGTTGTGGTCCACGGGGCTTCCTCACGGTCGGGGACCTCTTGGGTACGGGAGCATACTTGCTGTATACAGCTCGTATGCGCAACCCTCGGGGGCAGAATTCACGCCCGCGAAACCCAGCCCGACCTGGAGGAATCACCATGTCCAGCCTCGCCTTCACGCTGCCCGACGGCACTCGGCGCACCGTCACCGTGGCGCGTCTGCTCAACGCCGGATACGCGGGCCGCAGCCAGAAGGACGTGGCTGCGCACGTGGCGGAACTGGCCGAGCTGGGCGTGCCGGCACCCGCCACGACGCCCGCCCTGTACCCCGTCGCCCCCTACCTCGCACAGCAGACCGGGAGCGTCCCGGCCCAGCACGGGCGGACCTCCGGCGAGGCCGAGTGGGCGCTCGTCGTGGACGACACCGGCGACCTGCTGCTGACGGCCGCCTGCGACCACACCGACCGCGACCTGGAGACGTACGGCGTCGCCTGGAGCAAGAACGCCGGACCCGACGTGCTCGCCGGGCACGCCTGGCGGCTGGCCGACGTCGCCGACCGCATCGACAGCCTGACCCTGCGGGCCTGGGTCACGGACGAGGACGGCACCGAGGAGCTCATCCAGGACTCCACCGCGGCCGAACTGCTCACCCCCCACCACTGGGCCGAAGTGCTCCGCGAACGCGGCGAGTTGGAGCCCGGCACGGTGCTGATCTCGGGGACCGTGCCGATGCGGCACGGCGTGGACCAGTTCGCCGCGCGCTGGCGCGTGCAGCTCGCCGATCCGGCCACGGGGAACGAGATCTCCCTCGGTTACGACGTCGTGCGGATGCCGGAACCCATCGGCTGAGTTCGCGTCCGGCTGCGTTCCGTTCGCCTTCCGCCCGTCTTCCGCCCGCCTTCCGTCTCCGGGCACCCTTCCGACCACCGCCGGGCTGCGCCGACTTCTGTCGGCGCAGCCCGTTGTCGTGCGCCGAGGGTCACCGGCGCACGCCATGGCGGCCGCGTCCGGCGGCACTTCGCCGGGCAGTTCCCGTGAACGTACCCCTTGAAGGATCGTTCAACGATCCTCTACGTTAGCCGGGCATCAGCACCGCACCCCCCACGAGCCGGCCCCAACTCTCGGCGGCACCCACTCCCTCAGCGAGGTGCACATGAAAAGCAATCCGATATCCGGCGTCCCCCAGGACGGCACCGGCCACGGCGCGGAGCCCGGGCCTGATCCCGGCGCTGATCCCGCCCCCGGCTCCCGCCCCGACGGTCCGGCCGACGGCGGTCCGGCCGACGGCGGACAGGAGCCCGGCGGCTCGGGCTGGTTCGGCTGGTTCCGCGAGCTGGGAACGTCCGGACGACGCGCCTTCGCCGGAGCGTTCGGCGGCTACGCCCTGGACTCCTACGACTTCTTCACCCTGCCGCTCGGCATGGTCGCCATCGGCGCCTACTTCAGCCTCGACACGGGCCAGACCGGTCTCCTCACCACCGTCACGCTGGTCCTCTCCGCGCTCGGCGGCGCCCTCGCGGGGATTCTGGCCGACCGGATCGGCCGCGTGCGGACCCTGATCCTCACCGTCATCACTTACGCGACGTTCACCCTGCTGTGCGGTTTCGCCCCCAACTACGAGACCCTGCTGGTCTTCCGCGCCCTCCAGGGCGTCGGCTTCGGCGGCGAGTGGGCGGTGGGCGCGATCCTCGTCGCCGAGTACGCCACCGCGAAGAACCGGGGCCGCACGCTCGGCGTCATCCAGAGCTCCTGGGCAGTGGGATGGGCGCTGGCAGTCGTCGTCTACACCCTCGTCTTCCAGTTCCTCGACGAAGAGATCGCCTGGCGCGTGCTGTTCTGGACCGGCGCGCTGCCCGCGCTGCTCATCCTCTACGTGCGGCGCAACGTCACCGACGCACCGAAGGCGACGGAGCAGCGCCGCAGCAGCCGCGACCGCGGTTCGTTCCGGGCGATCTTCACCCGCGACCTGCGGCGTACGACGCTCTTCGGCGTGCTGCTCTCCACCGGTGTCCAGGGCGGCTACTACACGCTCGCCACGTGGGTGCCCAGCTATCTGAAGACGGACCGCGGGCTGACCGTCGTCGGCACCGGAGGGTTCCTGACGTTTCTGATCTCCGGCGCGTTCATCGGCTACCTGACGGGCGGCTACCTCACCGACAAGCTCGGCCGGAAGCGCAACGTCGCGCTGTTCGCGGTGCTTTCAGCGATCTGCGTCGTCGCCTACACCAACGTGCCCATCGGCTCGAACACGGTGGTGCTGCTCCTCGGCTTCCCGCTCGGCTTCTGCATGTCGGCGATCTTCAGCGGATTCGGCTCCTTCCTCAGCGAGCTGTACCCGACCGCGGTGCGCGGCACCGGGCAGGGGTTCGTCTACAACACCGGCCGTGCCGTCGGCGCGTTCTTCCCCACCCTCGTGGGGTTCCTCGCGGGCAGCTGGGGCGTGAGCGGTGCGCTCATCTTCGGCGCGGTGGGGTACGGCGTCGCTCTCGTCGCCCTGCTGGGACTGCCGGAGACGCGGGGACGCGCGCTGCTGTGACGGGCGGCGTGCGATACGGACGGGCGATACGGACGGGCGGGCGCCGCGTCCGCCCGTCCGTATCGCACAGACCCGGACCGCCCGGACCCGGCCGGCCGGCGCGCTTGCCCGCCGCCCCCGCCCGCCGCCCGCCCGCTCGACCACTCGACCCGAACCGGAAGGACCGCACCGCCATGTCCCGTACGACACAAGGCACTCCGGCCGTTCCCGGCCCGGCATCGCCTCCCGGAGGTCCGGCCGCCGCGGCGGGCCCCGAGGAGGCACGGGCGGCCTTCCGCGCCGGTTCGACGGCCCCGACCAGCGGATGGGCGCCCGGCTGCACACAGGTCAACATCATCTCCGTGCCCCGCGACTGGGCGTACGACGTGCTGCTGTTCTGCCAGCGCAACCCGCGGCCCTGTCCCGTCCTCGACGTGACCGACCCCGGCGAGACCTCCACGGTGCTCGCACCCGGGGCGGACCTCCGTACCGACCTGCCCGCGTACCGCGTCTGGGAGGACGGCGAACTCGTGGAGGAGCCGGAGGAGGTGACGGGCCGCTGGCGCAACGACCTCGTCACGTTCCTCATCGGGTGCAGCTTCACCTTCGAGTGGGCGCTCGCCGGGGCGGGCGTACCGCTGCGCCATCTGGAACAGGAGCGGAACGTCCCGATGTACGTGACGGACCGCCCGTGCCGTCCCGCGGGGCAGATGCACGGGCCGATGGTGGTCTCCATGCGGCCCGTCCCGGAAGAACTGGTCGGGACGGCAGCCCGCATCACGGGCCGGATGCCCGCTGTGCACGGAGCGCCCGTGCACAGCGGCGACCCGTCCCGCATAGGGATCGCGGACCTCGGCAGCCCCGACTTCGGCGACGCCGTCGACGCACGTCCGGGGGACGTGCCCGTCTTCTGGGCGTGCGGGGTGACACCGCAGGCGGCGGTCATGGCCTCCCGCCCGCCGTTCGCAATCACGCACGCGCCCGGGCGGATGTTCATCACGGACGTACGGGACGAGCGGTACCTCGTCCCGTGAGGAAGAGGGCCGGTGCCGCCATGGCCGAGGACCCCGCGCGGTCGCCTCCGTCCGGGGCCTCCCCCTCTTCACCGGTGACCCGGACGACTTCAGGGGACTGGACAGCGCGGTGTACGTCGTGGCGGGCTGAGGGGAGCCGGGGCGGAACCAGCCACCGCCCCGGGAGATCCCGTCCGAAAGGCACCCGCATGAGCACCCGGCCCCCGCTGCCCCCGTTCACCCTCGAAACCGCACGTCAGAAGGTGCAGGCCGCCGAAGACGCGTGGAACACCCGCGACCCGGAGAAGGTCTCCCTCGCCTACACGGAGGACTCGGTGTGGCGCAACCGCGACGCCTTCGTCACCGGCCGTGCCGAGATCCGGGAGCTGCTGACGCACAAGTGGCAGCGGGAGCTGGACTACGCGCTGCGCAAGGACCTGTGGGCCTTCGAGGGCAACCGCATCGCGGTGCGCTTCCAGTACGAGTGCCACGACGCGGAGGGCCAGTGGTGGCGTTCGTACGGCAACGAGCTCTGGGAGTTCGACGAAAACGGCCTGATGGCCCGCCGTGAGGCCAGCATCGACGACGTCCGTATCGAGGAGAGCGAGCGGCGCATCTTCGGGCCGCGTCCGGAGTCCGAGCGCGGCGAGGGCATCCCGCTGCGCTGACGAGCCCGCGCCCGCAGACCGGGGCGGCGTTCGAGCAAAATCGAGCAAATTCGAGCAAAGGGCCGGCTGCGGGCGTGGTGCCCACAGCCGGCCGCCGCTGCCGGTGTCGCAGACGCCGGGACCGTGTCAGGCCTCCTCGTACACCACCCACACCTGGCCGCGGTCGAAGGCCATGCGTTCGCCGTCGGACTTGGTGAAGGTCGTGCCCGACTCCTCGGTGGGCCTCTCCCACTTGGTCTCGTACGCCTTGCCGTCGCGCAGGACCGTCGCCTCGCCGCTGCCGACGGTCTTCTCGTACGGCGTCCCGCCGTCGTCCGGCGGCATGTCCACCTTCTGCACGACGACGGTCTGCCCGCCGAGCCGTGCGCCTCCCGTGGTCTCCGCCGGTTCGCCGTCGAAGGACGTCAGCCAGCGGTCCTCCTCCGCCGACCAGTTGAAGGTGGTCTGTGCCGAGCCGTAGTCCACGGTGCGCTCGTCCGTCGCCTCGCCGCCTTCGGGAGCGTCGTCGGCGAAGCGGAAGCCGATGTCCTTGCTCTTGCTGGCTTCCGGGGCCGCGGCGAGGATCTTGTCGGGGTGTGCGTAGAGGTTGTGGGGCGCCTCGTTGTCGCCACCGCGGAAGTAGGCGTCCGGGTAGTCGTCGTGCGAGACGCCGTACAGCGGGGACTTCTCGATCAGATCGACGACGCCCTCCCGCGCACCCGAATAGGCCAGGATCGGGCGGTCGAACATCCGAAGCTGCTCGACGTTGTAGGCGCGGGCGCTGCGCACCGGGCCGATCCCCTCGGGGAACTTGCTGGAGAACACCCCGAGAAGCCGGCTCAGGCCGCCTTCCACCTTCTCCACGAAGACGATGTCGGCGTTCTCCAGCTCGGTGTGGGGCCGGGCGTCCTTGTGGTTGTCGATCTTCACCGCCATCACGGGGGCGGGTTCGGCGGGGAGCCCGGTGAAGGGTGAGGTCTCCTCACGCTGCTGTGCGGAGCTCTTGCCGGAGCGTTCCGGTCCTTCCTTCGCCGATGACGCGCCCGCGCCTGCCGTTCCGGCAGCCAGCGCCACCACTGCCAGCGTGGCCAGCAGTCGCGTGGCCCTGCGTATGCCTCCCGGTCTGCTGCCGGACGGCGAGGGGGTGGTGATGCCTCGCATTGCAACTGCCTTCCGTCGTGGGGGATTCGGAGACAGCCACCCCATCGCCGCCGCGCCCCGCCGTCAATACCGCGCAAGGCACTTCCCGGCGGCTGCGGACGTACCGGGTGCCGTGCCGGGGGTACGGCACCCGGCACCGCCCAACACCCCGTTCAGAGCTCGGAGTTGATGATTGCCTCGACCAGCACCTCGCCGTCCGCCGTCAGGCTGATCTGCTTGCTGCCGCCGTCCACGACGGCGAGCCCGCGCTCCTGGAGCGAGGCGAACCGGCTCCGCCACGGCTCGTCGAAGAGGGAACAGCCGGGGAAGCGTTCCTGATGCAGCCGGTCGTCGAGCGGACGGAGCGTGGAGAGCGCCATCTTGACCGCGCGCGACTCCTGCGCCTCCTCCGAGAAGCGGGTCGCCGAACCCAGCGGGACGCGGCCCGCCTCGACGGCCTCGCTGTACTTCTTCCAGTTCACGTCCGTGATGGCCTCGGAGGCACGGCAACTGGAGCTGCCTCCCAGGCCGATGGCGACCTCGGCCTCCTGCTTGTCCTGGTCGACCATGATGGCCTTCCACTTCTCCGGCCCGAGGCCGTCCCGCGCGAAGTACATGGTGGGCCGCTCGCTGTATCCGGCGCTGCGCAGCCCCTCGGTGAGCAGTTCGCGCATCTGGTACTGCTCACCGAGGGTGGGCCAGCGGTGTCCCTTCTCGACGAGCCTGGCGCGGTACTCCGGGAGTTGCCATGCCGCCGGCTTCTCCCCGGCCACGCCCGTCCTGGTGTCGCTGTAGTCCGCGAGGTGCAGCTTCGTGCAGACCACCGCGGTCAGTTCGTTCTCGACGACGATGTCGAGGTCCCGGCGGACGCTGTCCACGGTCTGGTCGAGGAGCCCGTACATGAGGTCGATGCTGATCCACTCGAATCCGAGCGACTGGGCGTTGCGCACGAAGTCCACGCACATCTGCGCGGTGTGCTCCCGGCCGCACTGTTCCAGGACGGGGTCGTCGAAGGACTGCACCCCGCTGCTGAGCTTGGTGCAGCCCAGCTCGGCCAGGAGTTCGAGCTTCTCGGGTGTGAACGTGCTGGGGTCGCCCTCGAACCGGATCGCCGTGTCGGCGGTGAAGGCGAAGTTCTCGCGGTAGAAGTCGAGCAGCCTGCGGATGGCGTCCGGCGGCAGCAGCGAGGGCGTACCGCCGAAGACGTTGAACTCGCCGATCGGAGCGGACGCCAGGCTGGGCACGTCGCGCAGCCACAGCTGGGCCTCGCGGATGTTCCAGTCCACCCACTGTGCGGCCTTGCTGTCGACCGCTTCCGGGGAGCCCTTCGCCAGCACCACCGGGTACTGGCAGAAGCGGCAGCGGTACGCACAGGTCGGGATGTAGGACCACAGGTGGATCGGAGCGGTGGAGGCGAGCTGACGGTCGAGGTCTGCCAGGAAGTCCTGCGGGGAGTGGCCGGGGATGTTGCCGGGGAAGACGTGCGCGCCGAACGGGTCCTCGGTGACGTACTCGACGAGGTGCCGGTTGGCGGGGTCGGTCAGCGTCTCCAGCACCGCCGGTACGGGATGAGCGGGGTCGGTCTGCCGCAGGGAGACGAGGGATTCCTCGTAGCTCTGCCTTCGGGCGATGTCCATCAGAAGACACCCCCGTTGCCGAAGTAGTTGTGTGCTTCGCCGGATTCGCGGTCCTCGCAGAAGTACCGGACGAACTCGTCGAACCTCTCCGGCGGTACGTCCTGCAGACAGGGCGGCAGCGGCGGCGGGTGGCCGATGTCCTCGCCGACGGTGGCGCGCAGCCGGGCGAAGATCTCGTCGGCGAACTCGAAGTACAGCCGGTACGAGGGCGTCTTGTAGGAGTGGATGGGGGTGAAGTCGGCCATCCGCATCTCGTCCTTGATCTCGGCGATCCGCTGCCCCAGCCGCTCGGCGAGTGAGGGGCCGAAGAACTCGATGACGGCGTCGTCGTCCAGGAGGGAGGGGGTCAGCAGCACCGGCAGGATCGTGTTCTTCGGCGTGAAGTCCTTGATGGAGAACTCCCATGCCTGCAGGGCCTCTTCCTCCGTGAGGTCTCCCTCGCGGTCGGGCGCCGGTTCCGGCACCCGGATGTCGCGCATGACGATGATGCCGTCCGAGCCGTACGCCCGCCCGGTGATCACCTCGTCGATGGCGTGGTTGACGCGCCGCGGGTTGATCTCGACCCGCGAGGCGGGAACGTACGCGATGTCCTCGCCGGAGCCGCGGACGCGGATGCCGAAGTCCCAGTCGTCGGACAGGTGGTTGACGAAGCGGCCGTTCTGGAGCTGGTAGAAGATCTCGACCCCTCCGACCTTGTCGTAGGCGTCGCGGTCGACGGCGAAACCCTTCCCGTCGGGGAAGCCGCCGAACAGCGAGAACGTCACGGCGCGGCAGCGCAGCGTCTTCTGGATGGCCTCCCACAGGCGCGGCCGCCGCGTGAAGTGCTCCGGCGCGTAGTAGTAGTCGCACACGCCGATGGCGGCCTTGCCCGTCTCCATCGCGGTGAACAGCTCCCACAGCCAGCGCTCGTCCACACGGCAGTCGGCGTCGGCGGACACGAGGTAGAAGCGCTGCTCGGAGTCGGTCTGCCCGCGCCGGGCGCTGCGCCGGGACGCGAAGTCCATGCCGGTCCTGCGTGCGCAGGCCACACCCTGTTCGGGTTCCGGGACGATGTGGAGGGCGAGGTCGGGATGTTCGGCGGCGAAGCCGCGGGCGATCTGCACGGTGTCGTCGGTGGAGTTGTTGTCCACGATGACGACTTCGTACAGCGACTTGTCCAGCGGGCCGTTCGCGCCGCGCTGTTCGCAGAGCGAACGCAGCACAGCCGGCAGGTTGTCGGCCTCGTTGTAGACGGGCAGCACGACGCTCATGCGCGTCCGCTCGCCCATCGGGGTCAGGAACAGCTCGGCCAGCAGCTCCCCCGCCCGGTCGGCACCGAAGTGACGCTGTCCGAGCCGGTGGTTGTGGTCCGCCATCTCCTCGCGCTTCCTTTCGTCCAGGATCAGCTCGGCCACACTGTCCACGAAGGACGGCGTGGGCAGGTCTCCGTCGGTGAGTTCCATGACGGGGGCGCGGAAGCCCTTGTCCCCGTAGACGGTGTCGTACAGCTCGTAGCGGGTGGTGAGGTACGGGACGCGGGAGGCGATGGCCTCCCCGATCGGGTTTCCGTAGCTCTCGTAGTCGTAGGACGTCAGGAACGAGGCGACGGCGGTGTGGGCGAGCAGGTCCCGTACCGAATACCCGTCCCCGCTGGCGGAACCTATGTCCGCCTCGTGCGGCGCGAGCCGGCCGCCGAAGACCACCCGGTCCGCGACGCCGAGCGACCGGGCGAGCGCGCAGAGCCGGGCGTGCTCGTCGGGTGCTTCGGCGGTGTCCCCCGCGACGAAGAGGTACGCGCCGGTGCGGCCGGCGAGCCCGGCGAGCAGGTGGATGTCCCGGTCGATGCGCTTCTGCGGAATGATCCTCGTGCAGCGGGCGATGAGCGGCACGTCCTCGGGAATGCCGTGCTCGCGGCGGAATCCGCCGGCCCCTCCCGGGCGTGGGGTGCCGGCGGGCGCGTGCGTGAAGGTGTTGGGGAGCACGTCGATGTTCGCGAGGCCCGGCACCCATTCGAGGGTGCGCCTGCGGGCCTCCTCGTGCAGCGCGACGTAGTGGATCCAGGGGGAGTTGCGCGGTGCGACGGTGCGCGGATACGGAAACTCGCCGTACTTCCTGATGCCGGGTTCGCTCTGCCACATCAGGTCGTGGTCGCGCCACAGGACGAATCGGCCGAGCCGGTGGCGGCGTCCGTAGCGCTCGATCGCCGAGTAGAGGGCTCTGGTGTACGTGACGTTCTCGGGCAGGGTGCCGTTCTCGACCATCACGAACGACACGTTCCGGCGTTCCCAGGTCTCGACGATCCGCTCGCTGATCGCCTCGGCCGCGGCGTCGATCGCGGGCAGCAGGTGTTCGCCGGCGCCCTGCTGTACGTACTCGCGCAGCACGTCGGAGACGAACTGCGGGCCGTAGCCCGGTACTTCGTCGAGCCTGTCGATCCGGTCGAGCCGCACCCAGCCGGGGAGGAGCTCGGCCTCGTCACGGTACGGGCGGAAGAAGGCGTTCTTGTCGGCTTTCACGTCGTAACCGAGGTCAAGATGCACCCGGTAGCCCTGCTCCCGGAACGATCTCGCGGTCTTGACGAACTCCACCACCACCCCGGATATCGGTGTGGCGTCGAAAGATGTTCCCCACAAAACGGTCATGGAATCCAGATGCTCCTGCCGTCGCCTGCCGGTTGTCCCTCAAGGGGCCACCGTGAAGGGGAAGTTGACATTCCGGGGCCCCAGTCGAGGAGACCACCGGTGGAGCGGCCTGAGAAGACCGCGCTTCGGTGAAATTCCTTCCCTGTGATCTCCGTGCCAATAACCTGAACCCGCACGGGAGTTCGTGAGAAAGGTGCCGAGTGGTTTCCCAACGCACCGCTGTCGCCGCCGTCTTCGTCGTGAACGGCGGCCTCTACGGCGCCTGGGCGGCCCGGGTCCCGGCCCTCGCCACGCAGGCCCACGCGGACCCTGCCGCTCTGGGCCTCGCGCTGCTCGGCCCCTCCATCGCCATGATCATCACCGCGCCCCTGGCGGCGCGCGCCTGCGCCGCGTGGGGGGCGCGGCTCGTCATCGCAGTGGCGCTCGCCGGCGCCTGCCTGGTGCTGCCGACGCTGGGTCTGGCCGATTCCGTCCTGCTGCTCGGCGTGGCACTCGCCGCCCTCGGTGCGCTCATGGGGACGGTCGACGTGGCGATGAACGTCGCCGCCGTCGCCGCCGTGCGGGAGCTGGACCGTCCGCTCATGCCGTTCTTCCACGCCGGGTTCAGCTTCGGCGGGCTGCTCGGATCGCTGGGCGCCGGTCTGGCGGCGGCGCTCTCCGTGGCCCCGGCGCGGCACTTCTGCTTCGTCGCGGCGGCGGGGCTGCTGGCACTGCTCGGCACCGTACGCTCGGTGCCCGGGGAGCGCCCCGGCCCGCACCGGAAGACCGAGGGCTCCTACCGCGCCGTCGTCTTCCGCAAGCGGCTGTGGCTGCTGGCCACCGTGGCGCTGTGCGCGGCGGTCGCCGAAGGGACCTGTGCCGAGTGGTCGGCGCTCTTCCTCGTGCGGGAGCGCGCCCTCACGGAATCGGTGGCGGCGACCGCGTACTCGGTCTTCTCCGTGACGATGGCACTGACCAGGCTGTTCGGGGAGCGCGTGGAGGCCCGGTTCGGGCCGCACCGGGTGCTGGCGGGCAGCGGGCTCGTCGCCGCCTGCGGGCTGACCGTGACCGCCGCGGTCCCGCTCGGGGCGGTGGCCTACGCCGGCTTCGCGGTGGCGGGGGTCGGTCTGGCGTTCTGCTTCCCGGTGGCCATGGCGCTCGCGGGGGACGCGGGACGCCGCTCCGACGGCAGCGGCGGCGAACGGGAACTCGGCTTCGTGACGACGGTCGCCTACGCGGGTTTCCTCGGCGGGCCGCCGATGATCGGCGGTGTCGCCTCCCTGACGAGCCTCACCGTCTCGATCGGAGTCGTCGGGCTCCTCGCCGCACTGATCACCCCGGCGGCCCTCGCCGTACGGGAACGCGGGACGGCGCGGGAGAACGCCACACCCCGCGAACTCGTCTGAGACGTGCCGGCAGTTGCACACGCCCGCGCCCGCGAGGGCACCGCAGGGAGGGCGGGTGCGGCTGCCGGAGGCAGACGCCGGACGTCAGTCGGCCACGGGGGCCGGCGCTTCGGCTGCCGTGACGCGGATCTTGGACTGTCCGTGCGGCAGCTTCTCCCAGTCGTCCATGAAGCGGGCGGTCAGCCCGTGCTTCTCGGCGAGGGCCGTCAGGGTCTCCGTCCTGTAATAGAAGTCCTCCCGCAGCACCTGGTGTTCGGCGCCCTCCGTGCGGTCGAAGGTGAAGTCGAAGAAGCCCCGCGGGGTCAGGATCCGTCCGACGTGCGCCAGACACTCGTCGATGACCTCGATCGGTGAGTGCGAGAAGACGCTGTGCGCGTGCACGACGTCGAAGTGGCCGCTCGGGAGGAAGTCGAAGGTCAGGTCGTGCGTGAGGGTCAAGTGCGGGAGTTTCTCCTGCAGTTCGTAACCGGCCAGGGTCTTCTTCGCGGCGATGAGGATGTCGGGCGAGATGTCGATGCCGTAGTAGTTGCCGGAGTCCAGGTACTGGATGAACCTCCAGCCCGCGCGGAGGTTGCCGCAGCCGATGTCCAGCATGCGGTGTTCCTTCTGCAGCCCGTGCTCGAGCAGGAAGTCGAACTGCATCTGCCCCAGGGCCAGCCACCGGTCGTGGCTGCGGCTGCCGACGGCCGCCTCCGGATTCGCGGCGGTGTCCGAGGCCATCACTGCCCGGTAGTAGTCGACATGGTCCGGGTGCTTGATCCTCAGCCAGCGGTCGCGCAGTGCACGGCGCAGGTAGGGAACGACCCGTGCCGGGTTCCGCAGTGCGTAGGCGGCCTTGTGCGACAGCCGTGCACGGTTCGCTGCGAGAGAGCGCGGGGTCTTCTTGGGCATCTGGGACGTACTCCTTCGGCGCTGCGGTCTCCTCGACGGCGTACCGATGCGGGCCGTTCGAGGCGAGTTGGGACGGGCCGGGCCGAATGCCCGGCCATGTCCGACACGTTCGCGGCCGAGCGTAAGGCAGCGCGCGGCTGAGCGCGCACGCGCGAGGACGGGCGTCGCGTGCGATCGACGCGTGGTTGTGCAGTGCGCCCCGCGAGTGCGCGGGTGCGCCCGGTGCAGGAGCCGGTGCCGGACTCCTGCGCGGGATCGGTCGGTTCAGTGGACGACGCCGGAACGTCTCTCGTGGCGGGCGGGCGCGGAGGTCCGTGGTGGCCTCGGCCGGGCATCGCGACGCGCTCCCGCATACCCCTGACGCCGTGCCCGGCACCATGGCTCAGACAGGCCCTGGGAAAGTTCCACCCGGACGGGTGACCCCGGAGCGTGCCGCAGGGCGTTGCTGAGCGCCGGGGCGGCTGCCGCCCGCCGGCGGTCCGTGGCCGTTCCGTGTGGTCGTTCCAGAATCATGTGGCGACGATATGGAGAGCGGCCGGGCACCGGCATCCGTCCCCGGTCCCCTCACGTGATCTCCCCCTCGGGTACTACACACGGAGGCCGTCCCGGCCGCAGGCTGGAGTTCCGCGTCGAGCCCGGTGACACCCGGAAACCGGCAGAGAGGAGCGAACCGTGCGCGTCGCCGTCCTGGACGACTACCAGCAGGCAGCCCACCACTTCGCCGACTGGCAGAACCTGGACGCCGAAGTCACTTATTTCCACGATCACTTGGCGGACACCGACGCCCTCGTCGAAGCCCTCCGCGGCTACGAGATCGTCGTCGCGATGCGCGAGAGGACCCCCTTCACGGCCGAACGCCTCGCCCGCCTGCCCGATCTGCGTCTGCTGGTGACGACCGGCATGGCCAACGCGGCCATCGACCTGGACGCCGCCCGCGAGCACGGTGTGACGGTCTGCGGCACCCAGAGCCCCGCCACCGCGACACCCGAACTCACCTGGGGGCTCATCCTCTCCCTCGTGCGGCACATCCCCGCCGAGTCCACGGGGATGCGCGAGGGGCAGTGGCAGAACACCATCGGCGGGGACCTGCACGGGCGCACCCTCGGCGTCGTCGGGTTCGGCAGGCTCGGGACGCGCGTCGCCGCCGTCGCCGAGGCGTTCGGGATGCGCGTACTGGCGTGGAGCGCCAACCTCGACCCGGCCGCAGCCCGCGAGCACGGGGCGGAACCCGTCACCAAGCAGACCCTCTTCTCCGAGTCCGACGTGGTGACCGTCCACTACAAGCTCAGCGAGCGCAGCACCGGACTGATCGGCCGCGAGGAACTGTCCTGGATGAAGCCCACGGCGTACCTCGTCAACACCTCGCGCGGCCCGCTCATCGACACCGATGCCCTCATCGACGCCCTGCACGAGGGCCGTATCGCCGGCGCGGGACTCGACGTCTTCGACATGGAGCCGCTGCCCGCCGGCGACCTGCTGCGCACGGCACCCCGCACCGTCCTGACCCCGCACCTCGGCTACGTCACCGAGGAGACGTACCGCGTCTTCTACGGGCAGGCCGCCGAGGACGTCGCCGCCTGGCTCGCGGGCACGCCCCTGCGCACGCTGACCCCCTGAACCGCTGCCGCGCGGGCCCGGTGGACGTGCCCCTCCGACAGGCCCCTCCGACAGGCGGAGCACACCGCCCGGTGAGACAGTGCCTGGTAGTGCCAGGTGAGGCCCGGGAGGTCGCGGTATGGCGAAGCGAGTGGTGGCCGAGTCCTACGGCGGGCCGGAGGTGCTCTCCCTCGTCGACGTGGACGTGCCGGCTCCGGGACCGGGGGAGGTGACCCTCCGGGTGAAGGCCGTGGGCGTCAACCCGGTGGACTACAAGCTCTACGGCGGCGCTTTCGGCGACGACCCCTCGGCGCTTCCGATGCCGGTGGGGCAGGAGCTGGCCGGGGTCGTGACTGCCGTCGGGGAGGACGCCGAAGGGCCGGGCGGACCGGTGTCGGCGGGGGACGAGGTGATCGCCTTCCCCGTCTCCGGCGCGTACGCCACCGAAGTGACCGTCCCCGCTTCACAGGTCGTGCCCAAGCCTCCCGGGATGAGCTGGGAGACCGCGGCCGGTCTGCTGCTGACGGGGGCGACGGCGGTGCACGCCCTCGCCGTCGTGGGAGTGTCCCAGGGCGAGACGATCCTCGTGCACGGCGCGTCGGGAGGCGTGGGGCTCATGGCCGTCCAGCTCGCCGTGGCGGTCGGCGCGAAGGTGGTCGGGACGGCGAGCGAGCAGCGCCGGGAACTCGTGCAGCGCTACGGGGCGACGGCCGTGGTCTACGGCGCCGGCCTGGAGGAGCGGGTGCGTGCCGCGGCACCGGACGGTGTGAACGCGGCGGTCGACACGGCGGGCACCCCGGAGGCGGTGGACGTCTCCCTGTCGCTGGTCCCGGAGCCCTCCCGGATCGTCTCCGTCCTCGCCTTCGACCGCGCCGACACGGGGATCAAACTCATCGGCAACGCTCCCGGCGCGGACCCCGGCACCAAGATCCGGGGCGAAGCCTGGCGGGACCTGGTACCTCTGGCGCGCGTCGGCAAGGTCGAGGTCGTCGTCGCCCGCACCTACCCGCTGAGCGAGGCTGCCGAGGCCCACCGCTTCCTCGCGGAGGGCCACCCGGGCGGCAAGGTCGTACTGCTCCCCTGAGCGGGCGCGGACCCGGAGACGGCCGGAGGCCGCGAAAGGCCAGGCGACCCCGGCGGACGACCCCGGCGGGGGACCCGGAGACGGCCGGAGCCCCGGAGGCCGCTGCGGCCGGGGCCTTGCGGGGACGGCTGCTCCGGCCCCCTACAGCCTGGCCTCGAGGAACTCCAGGGTGCGCTCCCACGCCAGCCGCGCCGACTCCGGATCGTAGGTACCCAGATGGTTCTCCTCGTTCGCGAACGCGTGACCGGCCGGGTAGCGGTGGACCGTCGCCTGCGCACCCGACTCGGCCCGGATGCGCCCGGCGATCTCCTCGGCGCGGGCGGGTGAGGCGTTCTCGTCGAACTCTCCGTAGTGACCCATGACTTCCGCGCGCATCCCGGAGAAGTCGGCCTCGTCGTCACCCGTCACGCCGTAGTACGGGACGGCAGCGGCGATCCTCTCCCCCGCCGCCGCGGCGAGCGCGAGCACGAATCCGCCGCCCATGCAGAAGCCGACAGCGCCGACGGCGTCTCCCCGCACGGCCTCGTGGGCGAGCAAGTAGTCGACAGCGCCGGTGAGTTCACCCACCGCCTTGTTCATGGGCAGTTCCGAGGCCAGCCGTGCCGCGTCGTCGCTGTCGTGCGTCGTACGGCCGCCGTACAGGTCGGGGGCCAGGGCGACGTACCCTTCGGCGGCGAAGTCGTCGGCCACTCCGGCGATCTGGTCGGTCAGCCCCCACCACTCCTGGATGACGAGGACGCCGGGGCCGGTACCGGCCGGGGGCAGTGCGAGGTAGCCGTAGACGTCCACGCCGTCGGCGACGAAGCGCAGGTTCTGGCGGAGCGGGGGTGCGGACACGGGTGGGCCGCCTTTCGGTCAGGTCGGGGGAGGTGGGGGGCGGTTCGGCCGGAGGACGGGTAACCCGTCCCGCCCGAAGATCACCCCACGCGGCCCGTCTGCCGGAGACCGCGGCATCGCCGCTCGCCGTCCGGGCCTCCCTGACGGCCTGCCGGGCGCGGCCCCGCGTCAGTGGAGAAGCTCCAGCCCCACCACGCCGGCGACGATGAGCAGCAGACAGAGCAGCCGGGCGGCCGTCACCGGTTCCCCGAGCACGACCATGCCGTAGAGGGCCGTGCCGACGGCGCCCGTACCCACCCACACCCCGTAGGCGGTGCCGAGCGGGATGTGGCTCACCGCGTAGGAGAGGCCCACCATGCTGCAGGCCAGCGCGCCGACGAACAGCAGCGACGGCCACAGCCTGTGAAAGTTGCCGGACGCCTGAAGTGCGCCCGCCCACACGGTCTCCAGCACGCCGGAAACGATGAGGACCGCCCAGGCGAGGCCCATGCGCCCACCTCCGCTCACCGCCGCCCGCCGCGCGCACCGTCGCCTCGCCCGGTGCCGCTCCGCTCTCGCTCTCCGGCTCAGTCGATCACACGGACGACCGGGCCGCCCACCGGAATACGCCGGGCCCCGGACGGTGACCGTCCGGGGCCCGCTCGGTGCCTGCCCGCAGGCGACGCGCTCAGCGGACGCACGCCGGCGCGGCCGGCTGCACGCCGATGTCGCGGCTACACGCCGATGTCGCTGCCGTCCTTCCGCCAGACGCTCACGACGGAGGGCCGTACGTACGCGTCGGGTCCGTCGGGCCACTGCGAGGCGGGCTTCTCCACGCTCGCCCCGTCGACCTCACCCGGGTGCTGCACGGCGACCAGCACGCGCCGGGACTGCACGACCGGGCCGCACGTCTCCGCTCCGGTCGGCACGGTCAGGAACGCCCGGACCTCGCCACGCCGCCGTCCCACCGTGGCGACGCCGAACAGGCCGTCGTGGGAGCCGAGTTCGTTGCCGTCCGTGGAGAGCCACAGGTTGCCGTACGAGTCGAAGGTGATGTTGTCGGGGCAGGAGATCGGGGAGACCTGGTCCTTGGGGAAGCCCGCGAAGTACGTGCCGGGGTCGTCCGGGTCGCCGCACACGAGGAACAGGCGCCACTTGAAGCGCCGCGCCGCCGGATCGTCCCCGTGCTCGCTGAACTCCAGCACCTGGCCGTGCTTGTTGCCCTTGCGCGGATTGGCCTCGTCGGGACCGGCCTTGCCCGCCGCTCCGCGGTCGGTGTTGTTGGTCAGGGCCGCGTAGACGCGTCCCGTGCGCGGGCTGGGCTCGACGTCCTCCGGTCGGTCCATCTTCGTGGCCCCCGCCTTGTCGGCGGCGATGCGGGTGAAGACGTAGACCTCTTCGGCCGTCATGCCCTCCACGTGGCTGCGGTCCCCGGTCGCCAGCGGGATCCACCTGCCGGTGCCGTCGAACTCGTGGTCGTCGGAGGGGAGTTCTCCCGAGCCGTCGATGTCGTCCCGCGGGCTGTCGCCGTTCAGCTCGGCGACGTACAGCGTGCCGTCGTCGAGCAGCGTCAGGTTGTGTTCGTGGTCCGCCCGGCTCCTGCCGCTCCGCATCCGCTTCGAGGAGACGAACTTGTAGAGGTACTCGAAGCGTTCGTCGTCGCCCATGTAGACCACGGCACGGCCGTCGCGGGTCAGCCTCGGCTGCGCGGCCTCGTGCTTGAAGCGGCCCAGCGCGGTGCGCTTGCGGGGCGTGGAGTCCGGGTCGTACGGGTCGAGTTCGACCACCCAGCCGAAGCGGTGCGGCTCGTAGGGCTCCTTGGTCACGTCGAAGCGGTCGTCGAACCGCTCCCACTTGCGTTCGGTGTCGGTGCCCTTGAGGGCGTACCGCTCCAGCCTCTTGCGGTGCTCCTCGTCCTTCACCTTCTCGGTGTTGGCGAAGTACTGGTCGATGTTCTCCTCGCCGTGCAGCGTCGTGCCCCAGGGAGTGGTGCCGCCCGCACAGTTGTTGAGGGTCCCCAGCACGGTGCGGCCCTCCGGGTCGGCGGACGTGCGCAGCCACTTGCTGCCGGCTGCCGGACCGGCGACCTCGAAGGGAGTGGTCGCGGTGATCCGGCGGTTGAGGCGGTGGCGCGGTACGGCCTCCAGGGCGCCGGAAGACTTCCCGCCCTCGACGACCACGACGGACAGACCGTGCGCGGCCCAGCCGATCTCGGCCTGCTCCCGGGTCGGCTCGTCGGGGTCGTAACCGGCGAACATCAGGACCTCGTCGGTGTATTCGTGGTTCGCGACCATCAACTGCCGCTCGCCGTCACCTTCTTGCTCCTTCAGCGGCAGGAGCGAGAGGAAGTCGTTGTTGTAACCGAACTGACCGGCCTGCGCCTTGGCCGACTGCTTCTCGGGGTCGAAGTCCGGTGCACCGCGCAGGATCGGTTCGCCCCAGCGGATCACGATGTTCTGGCCGTAGCCCTCGGGGACGGTGACCTCGTCCTTCGTGTTCGGCTCGACCGGCGTGAACCGCAGGCCCTTCGCGGGCTTGCCCTTGGTGCGGCTCGCCGCCGAGGCGGTGCCGTGCTCCCCGCTGCAGGCGCCCGTCCCGACCGCCGTCGCCGCCACGCCCGCCACGGCCCCGGCGCGCAGCACCGAACGGCGTGAGAGGACACGCGCGATGATGTCGCCCGCGTACTCGTTGCCGCTCGTGTTGGGCGCGTCGTGGAAGCAGGCGTCGCCGCAGCGGTACCGGCACGTCATGGCCGACCGGCCGCCCGGGTGCGAGCCGAGTATCGGCAGCAGCTTGCGCATGGTCCCCTCCGGATCTCAGCTTTTCTGTGCGTGGACGCTATGGGCGCATTCCCGCCGTGGGACGACCACGGAGTGAACCGCGGGTGAACCACGTCCGCATTCACATCTCCCGCCGCAGAGCCGGGTTCACCCGGCCCCGCCGGGCCGTGGGAGGCAGCCCGGCCGGGGCGTGGGAGGCGACCCCGCCGGGGCGTGGGAGGCGTCGAGCCCGTGCGCCGCCCGGACTCGCGGGCCGTGCCGAGGAAGGCGGACGTCAGGATCGCCGCCGTCCCGCGGCCGGGGCTGTGCGCGGCGCGTCCCGCACGGCGCCGCCGCGCGGGGCGGCGCCGTGCGGGCCCGGTTCGGCAGCGCGGACAGCGGAGATCCACGCGCGTGCACGGCAGTCCGGTACGGGACGGGGCCCGGTTCAGCCCGCCGGGGGGAGTTCCGCGCCGCGGCGTCGCTGCGCAGGCGGCTTCCGCCGTTTCACCGGGGCCTGCGCCCGCACCATCAGCGTGCCGACGTTGTCCGGCTCCGGGGCGGGCAGGACGTACGCGTCGATGTCCGTGAACCCGCTCTCCGCGAGCAGGTCGGTCCACATCCCGGGGGAGTAGGACCAGCGCAGCACCGGAAGCCTGCGCCCGCTGAGGCCGTTGCCGTACATCGCCTGAGGCCCGTAGAAGCCGTCGATCGGCTCGGCCTGCGAGAGGGCGAGCACACCGCGCGGGGCGAGACGGCGGCCGATCAGCGGGACCAGGACGGCGGGATCGGTGAACCAGGCGGCCCCCCAGCGCGAGTAGACCGCGTCGTACGTGGTGGCGGAGCTGGAGAGGTAGTCGCACGCCTCCGCGTTGACGAACGAGAGGCCGGGGGTGCCCTCCCACCACAGACGTGCGCGGGCGGTCTGCGCGGGGGAGAAGTCGACGGCCGTCACCTCCACGCCCCTGGAGGCGAGGTAATACGCCTCCTTGCCTTCGGCGGAGCCCAGTTCGAGCGCGGTGCGGGGCTGTCCCAGGAAGTCGGGGCCGGGGCCGTGGCCCGGGTACTGGGTCCACTCGAAGGAGTCGACCACGGGAGGCGAGGGCCGGCCTTCTCCCTTGTGCGGCTTGTACGTGTTCCAGTACTCCGGGAGGCTCTTGGACGTGAGGGGCATGCGGTTCCTCGGGAGACGCGGGGCAGAGGTGTCACCTGGCTGGAACCGTAGAGTCGGCCCTTCCCCGGGCGGGGCGGTATGGGCGGGGTTCACCCGAAAGTGCCCCGACAGGGCGTGAGAAGGGCAGGACAGAGCCGGCACGGACCGTGAAGCACCCTTTGTCCGAGGGGAGTTGCGGGAAGTTCCGGAGGGAGCCGCACCCACCGCGTCAGGGGACGACGACCGTCACCCCGGCCGCTCCCCCCGCTCCGGGAGCGTCCATACCGGCCAGCGCCTCCGCCGCGCCGGAGAGCGGGACGCGCCTGCGCAGCAGACGTTCCGGCCGCAGCGTGCCGGATTCCAGCAGGCCGAGCAGCGCGGGGTACTCGTGCGCCTGGATGCCGTGGCTGCCCAGCACTTCGAGTTCGTAGGCGACGACCCGGTCCATCGGAATGCCGACGGCCGCCTCCTCGGGCGGCAGCAGCCCCACCTGCACGTGCCGGCCGCGCCGCCGGAGGCTGCGCACGGAGGCGGTACACGTCTGCGCCCGGCCGAGGCAGTCGAGGGACAGGTGGGCGCCGCCGCCGGTGAGTTCGGCGACGGCCGCAGCGGGGTCCGCCACGGCGGACGCGTCCACCGCTGCCTCCGCCCCCGACTCCCGGGCGAGTTCCAGCGCCCGGGACGAGATGTCCACGGCGACGACACGGGCACCGCAGGCCGCGGCGATCATCACCGCCGACAGCCCGGCCCCTCCGCAGCCGTACACCGCGACGAACTCCCCCGCTGCCGCCCGCCCTTGGCGCAGCGTCGCGCGGAAGGCCGTGCCGAAGCGGCAGCCGAGGGACGCGGCGGTCTCCGAGCCGACGAAGTCGGGGAGCGGGACGAGGTTGCTCTCGGCATGGTCGACGGCCACGTACTGCGCGAAGGAGCCCCAGTGGGTGAAGCCCGGCTGCGTCTGCCGTGCGCACACCTGCTGGTTGCCGGTCACGCACTCCGGGCAGGTTCCGCAGCCGCACACGAAGGGCACGGTGACGCGCCGCCCCACCCACGAGTCCCGTACCCCCGCGCCGACCGCGGTCACGGTGCCGGCCAGCTCGTGCCCGCCGACGTGCGGCAGCCGCACGCCCGAGTCGTGGCCCTGCCAGGCGTGCCAGTCGCTGCGGCACAGTCCGGTGGCGGCCACTTCGATGACGGCTCCGCCGGGTGCGGGGGCCGGGTCCGGTACGTCGCGGAGCACGGGGAGCTGCCCGAACTCCTCATAGAGCAGTGCCTTCACAGCGGGGCAGTATGACAGCCCGGGTGAGAGCTGCCGGGGCGTGCGTGACTGCGCACGTACCCGTACGCGACCCGCACGGGGCGGCCGGGCCACAGCCAGGGCGACGGCCGCGGCGACGGCCGCAGCGACGGAGCGATGTGACGGCCCGCGATTCCCCCCCCCGCCCGGGTCCGCCTCGTCCGGCAGTGCTCGCCCACGACCCGGTCACAGGGTCTGACCAGGCCGGTTGCGCCGGGACACCGCGCTCCGGCGGGCATGGGAAGGTCTCGGTGCCGTCCCGCGAACATCACGGTCGAAGGATCGGCTTGTCCGAGCGGCTGCCAGTGACCCCTGTGCGAGGGGATGCTGGGGGGATGCGTGGGAGTCTGAAGTGGCCGCTGATCGGTACGGCGTTGGTTCTGATGGTGCTGGGCGCGGTGGGCGGCGCCGCCGGGGGGTGGTTCGACCTCGTCTGGATCGCCGCCATCGCGGCAGTGGCCGGCTTCATCGTCTCGACCGCCTGGGAGCACCTCCAGGACAGACGCGCGGACGACGGACTCCCGGACACCGATCCGGAACTCGCCGTGGTCTCCGAGCCGGTGACGTACGACCGGCACCCGGCCGGTGTGCCGGTCGGTACGGCGGACCGCGTGACGGATGCGCTCACCCCGGCTCGCGGAGTCGTCGAATTCATCGGCCGCTCCGAGGAGTTGCGCCTCCTCCACGACTGGTGCGGCCCCGGGGGCGAGTCGGCCCGGCTGGCGCTGGTCACCGGCGCGGGGGGCGTGGGGAAGACCCGTCTGGCACTGCACCTGGCGGAGCAGCTCCAGCAGCAGGGGTGGAGGTGCCGGCGGGTCCTGGACGGTGAGGACGCCGCCGTGGTCGGGGTGGTGGAGGCTTCCCGGCCGGGCCCCGTGCTGCTGCTGGTCGACCACGCGGAGACCCGCCCCGGGCTCCCGCAGCTGCTGGCCTCCGCCGTGACGAGCGACGCGGCCGGGCTGCGGGTGCTGATGCTGGCCCGGGACGAAGGCGAGTGGTGGGAGCACCTGAAGGCCGCGGCGTCCCCCATCGGGCCCGCCGCCTCGGGCGCCGTCACCGTGCAGCTTCAGGCGGACCCGGGAGCCGGGGCGGACAGCCGGGAGCTGGTGGCCCGGGCCGTGCCGCAGTTCGCCCGCCACCTGGAGCTCCCCGTGCCGGACGGCGTCGAGGTCGAGCCCGCCCCCCACCCGGTGCCGATGCTGGTGCTGCACGCGGCCGCTCTGGTGGCCGTCCTGCGCAGCCGCGAGGGTGCCGGTGACGGCGCGGCGCCGCTGCGGGTGGGCGTGGGCCCGGACGTCCTGGACGAGCTGCTGCGACACGCGGCACGCTCCTGGCACGACAGCGCCGCGCAGGCAGGCCTCACAGGTCCTCAGGAGCTGGATGAAGCCACGGTGCAGCACTGCGTCGCCGTCACCAGCCTGCTCGCAGCCGACAGCGAGGAGAGCGCCGCGGAGCTCCTGCGGACCGTCCCCGGCCTCGGCGCGGAGTCCCGCGCCGGGCTCCGGCGCAGGACCGCCCGCTGGCTCGGCAGCCTCCACCCCGCTCCCGTGGAGGGCGCCGTCGCGCCCCTTCAGCCGGCTCTGCTGGCCGAGCGTCACGTCACCACCCGCCTCCACGAGAGCCCGGAACTCGCTGCCGCGATACGCGACCGCCTGGACGTCGTCCAGGCGCTGCGCGCCCTCACGCTCCTCACCCGGGCCACGGCTCACCACCCCCACGCGGCGGGCCTGTTGGAGGACTGGCTGCGGCGGCGGACGGCGGACCTGCACGGGGCTGCGATCACCGTCGCGATCGAGACGCCCGGCCCCCTCGGCGGGATTCTGGCCGGCGCCCTGGCCGTCACCGACGTCCGCCCGGAGGTCCTGGAGCACATCCAGCGCGCCATCCCCTACCCGACCGCCGCCCTGGCGGAAGCCGGCATCGCCGTCACGCGGCGCATCGTCGAGCGGCTGCCGCGCGGCACGGGACCCGAGCAGCGCGCGCTGTGGCTGACCACGCTCGGACTTCAGTACAGCCGGGCGGGGCAGTTGGAAGAGGCGCTGAAGCCGGCGCAGGAAGCCGTCGCACTCCACAGGGAGCTGGCGCAGGACGCACCGGAACGCTTCCGCCCCGATCTCGCGGGCTCGCTCAACAACCTCGGCAACGTCCTCTCGGAGCTGGAGCGTGCCGAGGAGGCGCTGGAGCCCGCGCAGGAGGCCGCCGAGCTCTACCGGGAGCTGGCGCAGGACGCACCGGCACGCTTCCGGCCGCGGCTGGCGGGCTCGCTCAACAACCTCGGCAACGTCCTCTCGGAGCTCGGCCGTACGAAGGAGGCGCTGGAGCCCGCGCAGGAAGCCGTCGCCATCCGGCGGGAGCTGGCGCAGGACGCACCGGAACGCTTCCGCCCGGTTCTCGCCCGCTCGCTCGACAACCTCGGCGACCGCCTCTCGGAGCTGGGACGCGAGGAGGAGGCGCGGAGCCACTGGCAGGAGTCGGCCGCTCTATTCCAGGAGTCCGGTCCGCAGCCGCCCGACCGGAGTTGACACGACGGCGAACCACCGGCGGGGGCCACGGACCGGCGAAGGTGCTGACGCATCGGCGGTGCCGGCGGCGCCGACGGTTCGGCGGCCCGTCCGGTCAGAAGACCACGCGTGCCCACAGCTGCTTGTGGTCGGACTGCTCGGAGTGGCTCACACCGCTCCACTCGACCCGCACGGACGGCGACACGAAGAGATAGTCGATCTTGCCCTTGCTGTGGGTCGGTTCGCCCGACCGGCAGTGCGTGTACCTGTTCCGCGGCAGCGAGTCACGCCGCTGCCGCGGCTTCATCGCGTCACCGCAGGGGCCCGCCGCCTCCTTGAACGCCCCGCGTGCACCGTCCCCGTAGTCGCGGTGGTAGAAGCCGTCGAGGACGTCGGACAGCGGCACGTCGTTGATGTCGCCGCCCAGTACCGCCGTGTAGCCCTTGTAGTGCGTGGCGAGGACCCGCCGGGCCTCCGCGGCCTCCTTCCCGCGGCTCCCGGCGTACTCGCCCTCGCCCGGCGTGAGGTGCGCCGAACAGGCGACCAGCTTCCGCGGCTCGGAGCGTACGCACACCATCTCGCGGTACTCGTCGCCGGCCGTCGAGCCGAGCAGGTGGCTCCGGGCGGTGTCCTTCTCGAAGCCCAGGTCCTCGCGGAAGACCAGTGTGTTGCCGAAGTCGGTGGGGTGGTGGCACCGGGCGGGGCTGCCCGGGTTCCTGGCGAGGTTGTCGACGGGGGCGAACACGACGCCGTAGCCCGGCAGCCGGTCCTCCAGCCGCTCGTCCCAGTCGCGGCACGTCTCCTGCAGGGAGAGCACCGCGGGCCTGCGGTCGTCGACGTCCTCGGCGAGGTCGTCGGGCACCGGATTGCCCTTGCCGCCGTGCTCGGTCGTCCCGCCGGCCATGTTGAACTGGCCGATGACGTATCCGTCGGGTGAGGACTTCGCGGACGGGGACGGCGGTTCCGCGACGAGCACCACGGCGGCGGCCACGCCCGCGGCCGCCACGGCACCGGACAGCGCTACGGTCACGCGTCGGATGGCGCCCTCCATCGGTCCGGGCCCGGTCGTCCCGGGTGCTGGGGTTCCGCGTGTCCGCAGACGTACGCGCGCAAGCATGCAGAGGCCCGGGGAGGGCGTCAACAGAGCCTGCCGGGCGCCACGGGGCACGGGCCTCTCCCGCACAGCCCCGCACAGCCGCTCACCCAGAGTTATCCGTAGGAAAGCTGTGCTTGCGGGCCGTTAGGATTTCGGGCATGGCGGCCACTGGAACTGAGCAGACGGGATCGAAGGCGTACTACGTCACGACCCCCATTTACTACGTGAACGACGCTCCGCACCTGGGCCACGCCTACACGACCGTCGCAGGCGACGTGCTCACGCGCTGGCACCGTCAGCGCGGCGAGAAGGTGTGGTACCTCACCGGCACGGACGAGCACGGTCAGAAGATCATGCGCACCGCGGAGGCGAACGGGGTCTCCCCGCGCGAATGGTGCGACAAGCTCGTCGAGGAGGCGTGGAAGCCCCTCTGGGAGCATCTCGACATCCACAACGACGACTTCATCCGCACCACCGAGAAGCGGCACACCGACCGCGTCCGCGAGTTCGTCCAGGACCTCTACGACAAGGGCGAGATCTACCAGGGCGGGTACGAGGGCCCGTACTGCGTGGGCTGCGAGGAGTACAAGACCTACGGGGAACTGCTGGACGGCGATGGGGGTGGGGGCACTTCCCAGGGCGAAGCCTCCGGGGGATTCGCGGGCCAGAAGCTGTGCCCCATCCACCGCACGCCGGTGGAGATGCTCCAGGAGGAGAACTACTTCTTCAAGCTCTCCGAGTACGGCCCGAAGCTCCTCGAACACTACGAGCGGCACCCGGAGTTCATCCAGCCCGAGTCCGCGCGCAACGAGGTCGTGAGCTTCGTGCGCCAGGGCCTGGAGGATCTGTCGATCTCCCGCTCGACCTTCGACTGGGGCGTGAAGGTGCCCTGGGACGACAAGCACGTCATCTACGTGTGGATCGACGCGCTCCTCAACTACGCCACCGCGGTGGGGTACGGCTCGGACCAGGAGCGCTTCGACGGCACGTTCCCCGCGGACGTGCATCTGGTGGGCAAGGACATCCTCCGCTTCCACGCGGTGATCTGGCCGGCGATGCTGATGGCGAACGGCCTGCCGCTGCCGGGGAAGATCGCCGCGAACGGCTGGCTGATGGTCGGCGGCGAGAAGATGTCCAAGTCGAACCTGACCGGCATCTCGCCGCAGCAGCTGACGGAGCACTTCGGCGTCGACGCCTACCGCTGGTACTTCCTGCGCGCCATCGCCTTCGGGCAGGACGGCTCGTTCTCCTGGGAGGACTTCACCGCCCGCTACACCAGCGAACTCGCCAACGACTACGGCAACCTCGCGTCCCGCGTCGCGGCCATGGTCGGCAAGTACTTCGGCGGCACGCTGCCGGAGGCGAAGGCCGCGGGCGACGCGGAAGCGGCCGTCGTCGGCGGTCTCGCGAAGGCGGTGGCCGAGGCGGACGAACGCATCGGCGACGAGCTGGACTTCTCCGGCGGCATCGCGGCGGTCTTCGACTTCGTCAAGCAGGTCAACGGCTATCTGACGGAACAGGCTCCGTGGAAGGTGGCCAAGGACTCCTCGGACGAGGCGCAGGCCCGGCTGGCGACCATCCTCTACACCGCTGCCGAGTCGCTGCGCGCCTGTGCCGTGCTGCTGAACCCGGTGATGCCGGAGTCCTCGGCCAAGCTGTGGGACTCCCTCGGCGCCGAGCCGCACCTGGGCCCGGTCTCCGAGCAGCGCGTGGGCGACGCGGCCCGCTGGGGGCAGCTCCCCGCGGGCGCCACGGTCACCAAGGGCGCGGTGCTCTTCCCGCGCCTGGAGGAGACGAAGTAGCCGGCGCCGAGGCGGACGAGCAGGCATGAGTGAACCCCCGGGCCGGGCCCGGGGGTTCACTGGTGTGCTGCCCTGCGAAGGGTTACAGCTTGGGCTTGCGCACGTCGAGGTGCAGCTCCTTCAGGCGCGCCGCGTCCACCTCGCTCGGGGCGCCCATCAGCAGGTCCTGCGCGTTGCCGTTGAGCGGGAACGCGATCGTCTCGCGGATGTTGGGCTCGTCCGCCAGCAGCATCACGATGCGGTCGATGCCGGGGGCGATGCCGCCGTGCGGGGGCGCGCCGAAGCGGAACGCCCGCAGCATGCCGCCGAATTCGCGCTCGACGTCCTCGTTGGAGTAGCCCGCGATCTCGAATGCCTTGAACATGATCTCGGGCTCGTGGTTCCGGATGGCGCCCGAGGAGAGCTCCACACCGTTGCAGACGATGTCGTACTGCCAGGCGAGGACGTCCAGCGGGTCCTGCGTCTCCAGCGCCTGCAGACCCCCCTGCGGCATCGAGAAGGGGTTGTGGGAGAACTCGACCGCGCCGGTCTCCTCGTCCTTCTCGAACATCGGGAAGTCGACGATCCAGCAGAAGCGGTAGACGCCTTCCTCGAAGTGCCCGGTGCGCTTGGCGGCCTCCACGCGGACCGCGCCCATGATCTTCGAGACCTCGTCGAACTCCCCGGCCCCGAAGAAGACCGCCGTGCCCGGTTCGGCCTTGAGCGTCGTCAGCAGCTGCGAGACGTCGTTCTCGTCGAGGAACTTGGCGATCGGCCCGGTGAGCGTGCGGTCCTCGCCGACGCGCACCCAGGCCAGGCCCTTGGCTCCCTGCTCGACGGCGAACTCGCCCATCTGGTCGAAGAACTTGCGCGGCTGGTCCGCGGTGTCCGGCACAGCCAGGGCCCGTACGTGCTTGCCGGCGAACGCCTTGAAGCCCGAGCCCTTGAACACGTCGGAGACGTCGACGAGTTCGAGCTGCGCCCGCAGGTCCGGCTTGTCCGAGCCGTACTTGAGCATGGCCTCGCGGAACGGGACGCGCGGGAACGGGGAGGTGCACTCGCGGCCGTCGCCCAGTTCCTGGAAGAGCTCGGTCATCACCTTCTCGATGACCTCGAAGACGTCCTCCTGCTCGACGAAGCTCATCTCCATGTCGAGCTGGTAGAACTCGCCGGGCGAGCGGTCCGCGCGGGCGTCCTCGTCACGGAAGCAGGGCGCGATCTGGAAGTACCGGTCGAAACCGGCGATCATCAGCAGCTGCTTGAACTGCTGCGGGGCCTGCGGCAGCGCGTAGAACTTGCCGGGGTGCAGCCGGGAGGGCACGAGGAAGTCGCGGGCGCCCTCGGGGGACGTGGCCGACAGGATCGGTGTCGCCAGCTCGTTGAACCCCTCCCGCACCATCTTCTCGCGGATCTTCGCGATGACCTGCGAGCGCAGGATGATGTTGCGGTGCATGCGTTCGCGCCGCAGGTCGAGGAAGCGGTACTCCAGGCGCCGCTCCTCGTTGACTCCGTCCTCGGCGTTGATCGTGAAGGGGATCTGCTCGGCGCCGCCGAGCACCTCTACGTCGGCGACCTCGACCTCGACCTCGCCGGTCGGCAGTTCCGGGTTGACGTTGTCGGCGCCGCGGGCGCTGACCTTGCCGTCCACGCGGACGACCGACTCCTTCGACAGGGAGCTGAGCCGCTCGTGCACCTCGGTCTGCTCGGGGCGCACGACGAGCTGGACGATTCCGTAGTGGTCGCGCAGATCGATGAAGAGGATGCCGCCCAGGTTCCGACGGTTGTGCAGCCAGCCGCTCAGCCGGACGTCTGTGCCGACGTCCGAGGCACGTAGCTCACCGCAGGTGTGGGAACGGTACCGATGCATCATTCATCCAGTCGTTGGCTCGTCAGTCACTGGGACAGTTACTCGGGGGTCGACCCCTCAGACTACCGCCCTGGCTCAGCCCCACTCGCCCCGTATTCCTCAACCCACATAAAGTGGGGCAATGCGCACCGAGGACGTGCTGAGGGCCGCAAGGGTCGGCCTGTGGCGTTGGGACAGCGTTACCGGCGTCGCCACCCTCGACCTCTGCGCGGCAGACCTCCTCGGTGTTCCCGTCCAGCAGGTCACGGATTCCCACTCCATCTCCGTCTCCGGCCCGGGCTCGGAGTCCGACCCGGGCACCGGCGCCGGCAAGGGAAGAACCGCAGACGCCCTCGAGGACGACGGGCAGACCCTCACGCTCTCCGAGACAGCGGTGCGCTCATGCATCCACGTCGCCGACTACGTCGACCTCATGGCCACCGCCACGCTCGCCCTGACCGAAGGAACGCTGGTCGAGGCCAAGGTCCGCGTCGTCGACGAGCACGGCGCCGTGCTGCGGACCGTGCGCAGCCGGATGGTCCCCCTGGGTGAACGCCCGTCGCTGTCCCTCATCGGGACGGTCTCCGAGGTGCCCGAGACGTCCGCCGAGGAGCTGGCCCCGACGGAGACCCAGCAGCTCCAGCGTGAGGCGTTCCTGCTGAACACGGGACGGGCCCTGGCCGAGGCGCGCACGACCGCCGAAGTGCTCCGGGTCGCGGGCTCCCTGGCCATGCCCGGCTTCATGCCCCGGACGCTCGCGGTCTTCAGCCTGGAGGGCGACCAGCTCTCCCTCGCGGGCACGTTCGGCCAGCGGCCGGTGCCCGAGCAGTTGCTGCCCTTCATCGAGGTGTCCGTCGACGCCGACTATCCGGCCGCCGAGGTCGTACGCACCGGCCGGGCGGTATACCTGCGCTCTCCGGCCGACTACCGGCAGAGGTACCCGACCGTCTGGCCCCACGCGAGACGCCTGGGGAACCGCGCCTGGGCCTTCCTGCCGCTGACCCTCTCCCGCCGGATTCTCGGCGCCTGGATGGTGGCCTTCGCCCAGCCCGTGGAGTTCGACGCGGAGGACCGGGCGCTGCTGACGAACGTGGCCCGGATGCTCGCCCAGGCCATCGCCCGGACGTCCATGCACGAGACGGAGCTCCAGCTGTCCGCGGGGCTTCAGCGCACCCTGCGGCCCGCGCGGCGGCCGGCCGTCGAAGGCATGTCGCTGGCCGCCCGCTACGTACCGGCGGGCGGCGGCCTGGAGGTGGGCGGCGACTGGTACGACGTGATCCCCCTGCCCTCGGGACGTACGGCCCTCGTCATCGGCGACGTCCAGGGCCACGACGTGCGGGCCGCGGGCATCATGGCGCAGCTGCGGATCGCCCTGCGCGCGTATTCGGCCGAGGGCCACCGCCCCGACGCGGTGCTCTCCCGGACCTCCCGCTTCCTGGCCGGGCTGGGACGTCCGGACCCCGGAACCGGCGAGGCGGAGGCCGGGGAGACCGGGGAGGCCGCCGCCAGCGACACCCGCTTCGCCACCTGTCTCTACCTGGAGGCCGACCCGCTCACGGGCACCCTCGACATCGCCCGCGCCGGCCACCTCGACCCGGCGCTGTGGCTCTCCGACGGCACCATGCTGATCCGGCCCACCGCGGGCGGCCTGCCACTGGGGGTCGACCCCGGGTCGGAGTACCCGACGACGCGGCTCGTCCTGGAGCCGGGCGAGACGCTGCTGGTGTGCACCGACGGACTGATCGAGGCCGGCGGGCACACCATGGAGTCCGGCTGGCGCCGCATCCGGCAGATCGCCGAGGAGACGGCCGACGGGCCGCACGCACCGGAGGACCTGGAGAACTTCGCGGACGCCCTCGTCCGCTCGGCGACGCGCCCGCTGCCCGGTGACTCGGCGGGACCTCTCGCCGGCCGGCGGGAGGACGACATCGCGCTGCTGCTGCTCTCCCTCGACCCGCGCTTCGCCGTCCACCGGGCCGCGGTGGCCGAGGGCGTCTCGCGCCGTACGACGCTCACCGTGGCGCAGGCCGAGCCGGAACGCATCGGAGAGGCCCGGCACCAGCTTCAGGGCATGCTCTTCGACTGGGTCAACGAGGGCCAGATCGACGCGGCGGTACTGATGCTCTCGGAGATGCTGACGAACGTCCTCGTGCACACGGACGGCGACGCCAGGGTGATCGCCGAGTGCAGCGGCACGCGGGGGGAGCGGCTGCTGCGCGTCGAGGTCGCCGACACCAGCGACGCCCTGCCGCACCGCCGCACGCCCGGCGAACTGGCGTCCTCCGGGCGGGGCCTGGTGATGATGGAGATGCTTGCGGGCGCGTGGGGGGTCGACCCGCGGGGCGAGGGCAAGTGCATCTGGTTCGAGATGCACGAGAACGCTCCACCGCCCGACTGGTCGTGAGGCGTTCTCGGCAAGCCCGTCCGGAGGGGCCGCGTACCGGCACCTCCGGCGCAGCTGCCACGCACCGTCACGGACCTTCAACCCGACGCCGGGACACGGCAGTTGAACGGGCCCGGCGGCATCGTGGACGCGGTGGCGCGGCCCGGCAGCGTCAGCCGTACATCCGGCGCATCGCGAAGTCCACCATCTCCTCGACGGCCTTCGCGTCGAAGACGACGCGGTGGTCGCCCTCCATGTCGAGGACGAAGCCGTAGCCGGAGGGAAGCAGGTCCAGCACCTCGGCGCCCGTGATCACGAAGTAGCGGGACTCCTTGCCGGCGTAGCGGCGCAGCTCCTTGAGCGTGGTGAACATGGGGATGACCGGCTGCTGGGTGTCGTGCAGCGCCAGGAAGCCGGGGGTCTCACCGCGCGGGCAGTAGACCTTCGAGGTCGAGAAGATCGACTGGAAGTCCTCGGAGGTCAGGGTGCCCGTCGTGAACGCCCGTACGGTCTCGCGCAGCGACGGCGGCGACGACGGCTCGGGGTAGAGCGGCTGTCCGTTGCCGTGCTGGGCCTGCCCGTAGTGGTGCGGGGCCGAATGCTGCGTCGTGTACTGCTGGTGGCCAGGCTGCTGATGGCCGTACTGCTGCCCGGCATGCGGGTAGCCCTGTCCCGCGGACGCGGTCTGGTCGTAGCCGTACATGAAAGAAAGAGTAACGAGTCACAGATATGCGGAGAGGGCTTGCTTCTTATTACCGACGGGTAGCATCATCGGGTGTAGAGACAGCTGACTACTTGTCCGTCGAGTGAGACCACCACACGGAGCCGTTGCCATGGGGCACTACAAGTCGAATCTCCGCGACATCGAGTTCAACCTCTTCGAGGTGCTCGACCGCGACACGGTGTACGGCACCGGACCGTTCGCGGAGATGGACGTGGAAACCGCGAAGAGCGTGCTGTCCGAGATCGCACGCCTCGCGGAGAACGAACTGGCCGAGTCCTACGAGGACGCCGACCGCAACCCGCCCGTCTTCGACCCGGAGACCAACACCGCGCCTGTTCCGGCGTCCTTCAAGAAGAGCTACCAGGCCTACATGGACGCCGAATGGTGGCGGCTGGGCATCCCGGAGCAGATCGGCGGCACCACCGCGCCGCGCTCGCTGCTGTGGGGCTTCGCCGAGACCGTGCTGGGCGCCAACCCGGCGGTGTGGATGTACGCCTCGGGCCCGGCGTTCGCCGGCGTCATCCACGAAGAGGGCACCGAAGAGCAGCTGAAGATCGCCCAGTTGATGGCGGACAAGCAGTGGGGCTCGACCATGGTGCTCACCGAGCCGGACGCCGGCTCGGACGTCGGCGCGGGCCGCACCAAGGCCGTCCAGCAGGACGACGGCACCTGGCACATCGAGGGTGTGAAGCGCTTCATCACCTCCGGTGAGCACGACATGTCCGACAACATCGTGCACTTCGTCCTCGCCCGTCCCGAGGGCCACGGCCCGGGCACCAAGGGGCTCTCGCTGTTCATCGTCCCGAAGTACGACTTCGACTGGGACACCGGCGAACTCGGCGAGCGCAACGGCGTCTACGCCACCAACGTCGAGCACAAGATGGGCCTGCGGGTCTCCAACACCTGCGAGATGACCTTCGGCGCCAACGCGCCCGCCAAGGGCTGGCTGCTGGGCGAGAAGCACGACGGCATCCGCCAGATGTTCAAGATCATCGAGTTCGCGCGGATGATGGTCGGCACGAAGGCCATCGCGACGCTCTCCACCGGCTACCTCAACGCCCTGGAGTACGCCAAGGAGCGCGTACAGGGCGCCGACCTGGCGCAGTTCACGGACAAGACCGCGCCGCGCGTCACCATCACCCACCACCCGGACGTGCGCCGCTCGCTGATGACGCAGAAGGCGTACGCGGAGGGCATGCGCGCCCTCGTCCTCTACACCGCTTCGGTGCAGGACGAGATCGTCATGAAGGAGTTCCGCGGCGAGGACGCCTCCGCCGCGCAGCGCCTCAACGACCTGCTCCTGCCGATCGTGAAGGGCTACGGCTCGGAGAAGTCCTACGAGCAGCTGGCGCAGTCGCTGCAGACCCTGGGCGGCTCCGGCTACCTGCAGGAGTACCCGATCGAGCAGTACATCCGGGACGCGAAGATCGACACCCTGTACGAGGGCACCACCGCGATCCAGGGCCAGGACTTCTTCTTCCGCAAGGTCGTCCGCGACCAGGGCCAGGCGCTCACGACGCTCTCGGAGGAGATCAAGAAGTTCCTGGCCGAGGCGAAGGGCGGCGAAGAGCTGGCCCCCGCCCGCGAGGAGCTCTCCCGCGCGGCCGTGGACCTGGAGGCGATCGTCGGCACCATGCTGACGGACCTCGCCGCCACCGAGAACGACGTGAAGTCCATCTACAAGGTCGGGCTCAACACCACGCGCTTCCTGCTCGCCTCCGGTGACGTCGTCATCGGCTACCTGCTGCTGCGCGGCGCGGCCGTCGCCGCGGACAGGCTGCGCGAGGCGTCCGCGAAGCCCCTGTCCGCCAAGGACAAGGCCTTCTACGAGGGCAAGGTCGCGGCCGCGAAGTTCTTCGCCACCACCGTCCTTCCCGCTCTCGCGGTGGAACGCGGACTGGCCGAGAACGTCGACTCCTCCGTGATGGAGCTGGACGAAGCAGCCTTCTGAGCGGCGTCCGCGGCCGGAATCCACCGGCCGCGGACCGGCCGCCCGAGATCCCCCATGCGGAACGCCCTTCTCCTCCCCGGCCGGGACGGGGAGGGCGTTCCGCATTCGTATGCTGGCCGTATGACCCCTAGCCCTCAGCGCCCCGAGGACCGCCCGGGCCGAGCCCACGCCGACAGCCTGATCCGGTTCCTCTCCGACTCGCCCACGCCGTACCACGCGGTGCGCAGTGCCGCCGAGTTGCTGGAGAAGGCCGGCTTCCGGCAGCTCGACGAGACCGACTCCTGGGCGGCGGCCCACTCCGCGGACGACGGCGGTACGGGCAGCGGTACGGGCGGCGCCCGGGGACAGGGCCACTACGTCCTGCGCGGCGGCGCGCTGATCGCCTGGTACGTCCCCGCCGGTGCCGCACCCTCGACGCCGTACCGCATCATCGGCGCCCACACCGACTCCCCCAACCTGCGGGTCAAGCCCGTTCCCGACACCGGTGGCGGCGGCTGGCGCCAGATCGCCGTGGAGATCTACGGCGGAACGCTGCTCAACACCTGGCTCGACCGGGACCTCGGACTGGCCGGACGGCTCACCCTCCGCGACGGCTCGACGCGCCTGGTGCACATCGACCGTCCCCTCCTGCGCGTGCCCCAACTCGCCATCCACCTCGACCGCCAGGCCAACGAGGGCCTCAAACTGGACCGTCAGCGCCATATGACCCCGGTGTGGGGGCTCGGCACCCCCGTCGAGGGCGATCTCGTCCGCTGCGTCGCCGAGGAGGCCGGGGTTCCGGCCGAGGACGTCACCGGCTGGGACCTGATGGCGCACAGCGTGGAACCGCCCGCCTACCTGGGCCGCGACCAGGAGCTGCTGGCGGGCCCGCGCATGGACAACCTGCTCTCCGTCCACGCGGGCGCCACGGCGCTGGCGACGGCCTCCGCGCGGGACGACCTGACCGCGATCCCCGTGCTGGCCGCCTTCGACCACGAGGAGAACGGCAGCCAGTCGGACACCGGCGCCGACGGCCCCCTGCTCGGCGGCGTGCTGGAGCGCTCCGTCTTCGCCCGCGGCGGCACGTACGAGGACCGGGCCCGCGCGTACGCGGGAAGCGTCTGCCTCTCGTCGGACACGGGGCACGCGGTGCACCCCAACTACCCCGAACGTCACGACCCGGGCCATCACCCGATGCCGAACGGCGGGCCGATCCTCAAGGTCAACGTCAACCAGCGCTATGCCACGGACGGTTCGGGCCGTGCCGTCTTCGCCTCGGCGTGCGATCGGGCAGGCGTGCCCTGGCAGTCGTTCGTCTCCAACAACGCCATGCCCTGCGGCACGACGATCGGCCCCATCACGGCGGCGCGGCACGGCATTTCGACGGTGGACATCGGAGTGGCGATCCTCTCGATGCACTCGGCACGCGAACTGTGCGGCGCGGAGGACCCGTTCCTGCTCGCCCAGTGCATGGACGGGTTCCTGACGGGCTCCTGACGGCTCTCCGTGAGCTTCCGGGGCGCTCCGGGCGGCCTCCGTCCCGGGCGCTCACGGCGGCGTTCTCGCCGCTCGCGACGGGCCTGACCGCGGAGCCATGTGACGGTGCGGCAGGCCGCCGTGCGGCGGGGCAGGCGACCGCGTGCAGCGCGGCGACGGCCCGGCGACGGTCAACCACCCGGCCGCCGGGCCCCGTTGGCACTTCCGCAGGACGTTCCGGTCCGCCGCTGAATGACAGGCCTGCCCCCGGGTACCCGGAATCCGTACGAGAGCAGGGCAATCGCCAACCGGAGGCAGGAATCCATGGGCATCGTCTTCTGCATCGGCATGCTGGCCGTGGGGGCCATCCTCACTCTGGCCGTCGACTGGAACACAGACGTCGTGAACCTCGATGTGGTGGGTCTCGTCCTGATGGCCGCCGGTCTGATCGGTCTCTCCGTCTACGTCAGCATCTTCAAGCGCCGCAAGACGCAGCCGCCGTCCCCGGCGGCACCGGTGGTCGTCGAGGAAGAGCGGCACCACCTGCGCTGAGACGGCAGCGGCGGGTGAGGGCGCGGCGGCAGCACGCGCCGGTCAAGGGCGCACGCCGCCGAACCGCCGCGTGCGGCGCGGAAAGCGGGCGGACGCGGCCTGCGGGGTCCGGGACCGGACGTCGCAGGCCGCGCTGCGCGTGCGGGCCCGCTTGCGGAAGCGGAGCGGCCCTCCGGCGGACAGGCGTCCGCAGGAGGGCCGAGACGTGGCGGAGACGTCCGGTTGTCCGGTTACACGTTCCCCGACCAGATGAACCTGGGCGAATTGTCGAAGTCACCGGTGATCTCGTACCAGACGTTGCCCGCGGAGTTGACGCACCGGTAGTAGCCACGGACCGTCCGGCCCTTGCCGATGTGGCCGACCACCTTCGAGCGAGCGCTCGGACCTGTGTGTACCGCGGTGCGACGGTCGGTCACCCCGGACCGTCCCCATTCCCTGCATTCGAACGGGCCCTTCGTGGCCACCTCGCCGGACGGCCCCGCCGAGTCGGCGACGGCCACGCCGCCACCGGCGAGGGCCGTGCCGAAGGCAAGAAACACGGCAACGCAGGCGATTTGACGCCGCATGGGCTCTCCCTTCCCCCTGTGATCGCGACGCTCCAGACCTTTCAGCCTGATATGAGCGTCAAGTTGGTCAAGTTCAGTGTCGCGCACCTTGCCCCCTCCCGCCGCAGGGTTTTTTTGCGAACAGCCGTGCCATGGGCCGCACTTGGGCGCACTCCACGTCCCCGCACGCGGCACCTGGTCCGGACGGGGCGGCCCGGGTGGAACCGTCCTAACCGTCGTGCCCGTGCAGACCGTCGTGCCCGTCCAGACCGTCCTGTCCGTCCAGACCGGCGAGTACCAGCGGCAGCCTGGACGTTCCCGACTCCGTGACGCGCACCGGAACGCCCCAGTCCTGCTGGTGCATGTGGCACGCCGGGTACTCGTTCGGCTCCCCCTCCGCGGCGTCCGGGTCGTCGCACGACGCCGCCGTCGCCGAGACGTGCAGCACGCCCTCGCGCACGCCCTCCGCCAGCCGCAGCCGGCGGCCGAGGTCCGTGCCCGCTCCGGCCCCCTCCGCCAGCAGCTCCTCGGGAGTGGAGCTGACGACGAGCCTGGTCGAGGGCCCGTGGCGGTCGTCGAGCTTCTGCCCCTTCGGCGCCTGGAAGACGACGTCCAACAGCACCTCCCCCGGAGCGACTTCGGTCGCCGAGCGCCGGGTCCGGTGAGCCACGGGCGCCACCCGTACGGCCTCCTGGGGCAGCCGCAGCCGGGTCAGCCGGTGCCGGGCCGACTCCACGACGACGATCTCGGCGGCCCCCGCCCCGCCCGGACCGCCGCCGGCCGGCACGGCGTCCGAGGGCTCACGCAAGTCCGTTGCCAGTGTGCTGACTTCGCCGCTCCGCGGGTCGTAGCAGCGCAATGCGTGGTTGTAGGTGTCGCTGATCGCGACCCTTCCGCCGGGCAGCGCCGTCACGCCCAACGGATGCTGGAGCAGGGCGTCTTCGGCGGGCCCGTCGCGGTGGCCGAAGTCGAAGAGGCCGGTTCCCACTGCCGTACGCACGACGTATCCGCCGTCGTCCGCCCTCTCCAGCACGCGCAGAGCGCTCGTCTCCGAGTCGGCGATCCACAGCCGCTCGCCGTCCGCCGAGGCCGACAGCCCTGACGGCTGCGCGAACCACGCCTCGGCTGCCGGCCCGTCCACGAGACCCTCGTTGGTCGTTCCGGCCGCCGCTCGCACGGTGCCCTGCGCGTCCCCGTCCGCGGGCGGCGCGTACGTCCACAACTGGTGCACGCCCGCCATCGCGATCCACAGCCGACCGTCGAACCACGCGACGTCCCAGGGCGAGGAGAGGGAGACCTCCCGCGCGGGCCCCCGCGTCGCGGCACCCTGCCACCACTGCTCACCCGTCCCGGCCAGTGTGCTGACGGCCCCGGTCGCCAGGTCGCAGCCGCGCAGCGCGTGATTGACGGTGTCCGCGACCACGACCGTCCGCCCGTCCGGCAGCAGCGCGAGGCCCTGGGGCTCGCTGAACCGGGCGCTCTCCGGGCCGCCGTCCCGCAGTCCCCGTTCGCCCGTGCCGATGCGGCGCAGCACGGTCTCACCGTCCGCGGCCAGCTCGACCAGCTGGTGCCGGGTGGTGTCCGAGACCAGGAAGCGCTCTCCCCCGGAACCTGCGGCCTGGGAGGTGCCCCCACCCGGCAGACGCAGGACCTTGCCGGGGAAGCGCAGCGTGGTCGGCTCCGGTTCCGGCGGCACGTACGGGGCGTCGCCGCGCCGCAGGGTCCCTTTCGCCTCGTGCGCGCGCTCCAGCTCCGAGACCAGCGCCTCGACGGCGTGCGCGTGGCCCTCCCCGGCGTGCTGAGCCACCACGTAACCCTCGGGGTCGACGACCACGAGGGTCGGCCAGGCCCGGACCGCGTACTGCTGCCACGTCGCCAACTCCGGATCGTCCAGCACCGGATGCTCGACCTGATAGCGCTCGACCGCGTCCACGACGGCTTGCGGCTCGGCTTCGTGGACGAACTTCGGCGAGTGGACGCCCACGACCACGAGGGTGTCCCGGTGCCTCGTCTCCAGCTCGCGCAGCTCGTCCAGGACGTGCAGACAGTTCACGCAGCAGAAGGTCCAGAAATCCAGAATCACCGTGCGACCTCTGAGGTCCGACAGCCGCAGATTCCTGCCACCGGTGTTGATCCAGGTACGACCTTGCAGCTCAGGGGCGCGGACGCGGGGGCGCTTCGTCATGACGCCAAGGGTGCCAGGGAGCGGCTGCCGGGACGGTGCGGACCTACGCGGCCCGGTTCGCACCGAGCCCGTCGCGGGAGATGCTGGGCTGTCACGCGAACGGGAGTCGACTGTGAACGAGCGCGAGTACGTCCTGCCGCGGCTTTGCGAGTCCTCCGCGGACGGGCCGGACGTCGCAGCGCCGGGGGCCGGACGGCCGCCGGCGCCGCCGGAGCCGGACCCCTCACCGTGGCCGTGGCCGGAGGACCCCGAGCCGGAGGACCCGGACGGAGCGGGGGACTGACGTCCGCCGGGGCCGGCGTGCCGGTTCCCGCATCCCCGCGGGCCTGCCATGCGCATTCCGCCGCTGCCTGGGAAGGCGTAACCCATGAGATACCTCGTTCGGGAACGCATCTTCGGCATCGGTGACGACTTCTGGATCGACGACGAGCACGGCCGGCGCGCCTTCCTCGTCGACGGGAAGGCGCTGCGCGTGCGGCAGACCTTCGAACTCAAGGACGCCGAGGGCGAGGTCGTCGCGGTCATCCGCCGGAAGATGATCAGCCTCTGGGGGACGATGGAGGTGGAACGTGACGGCAAGGCGCTGGCGACGGTGCGCAGGAAGAGGCTCACACCCCTCCGCCACCGGTTCCGTGCCCGCCTCGCAGACGGCACGACACTGACCGTGCACGGGAGTGTGCTGGACAAGGAGTACGACATCGAGGCCGGGGGCCACCGGCTGGCCCGTGTGTCCCGCAAGTGGTTCCGGGTGCGGGACACCTACGCGGTGGACGTACGCCGGCCGGACGCCGACGTGCCGCTGCTGCTCTCCCTCGCGGTCTGCATCGAAGCTCTGACGAGCGGCGACTGACCGCGGCAGGCTCCGCTCCCAACTCCCGTACCCGCGGGGCGAATCGGGCGTCTCGTCCAGTTCCGTCCACTTCCGGCCCGAACAAGCGCGCACAGTACCATCGACGGTGCATTGGAGCGGGTCGAATGGGCCTAGCATCGTCACCTGAAACCACTGCCGCCCTGCCCGCGCGCAGCGTAACTTGAGAGCACCGCATCCAGACCGCGAACGTCCGTACCGCCCGAGGGGTCTCGTGACCGACCACCCAAGCCTGCAGCCATACGTCGACGCCTGGACCGAGTCCATCGAAGCGATATCCGAGCTGGTGAGGCCGCTCGCCGAAGGCGAGTGGAACCGGCGGACCGCCTGCCCCGGATGGTCGGTGCGGGACGTGGTCTCCCACATCATCGGCATGGAGTGCGAGCTTCTGGGTGACCCGCGGCCGATCCACACCCTGCCTCGCGATCTCTACCACGTCGTCGACGAGCCCAGCCGTCACATGGAGATCCAGGTCGACGTACGGCGGCACCACACCGGCCCCGAGATGACGAGCGAGCTGGAGTACACGATCATCCGGCGGTCCCGGCAGCTGCGGAACGAGAAGCGCGGGCCGGACGCCGAGGTGCGGGACATCATGCCGGGCGGCGGGAAGGTCACTCTCGAACACCAGCTGCGGCTGCGGGCGTTCGACGTGTGGGTGCACGAGCAGGATCTCCGCCGGGCCCTGGGCAAGCCGGGCAGTCTCGACTCGGCGGGAGCGGCCGTCGCACGGGACCTGATGGTGGAGGGCCTTCCGAAGGTCGTCGCCAAGAAGGCCGGTGCCCCTCCGGGCACGGCGGTGGTCTTCGATGTCGGCGGGCCGCTCGAGTTCATGCGTACGGTCAGGGTGGACGCCGACCGACGCGGCACCGTCGACGGCAGTCCCTCGCTGGGCCCGGCGGTCACGTTCTCACTGGACTGGGAGACGTATCTGCGGCTCGCGGCAGGACGCGTACGCCCCGACACGGTCGCGGACCAGGTGAAGACCGAGGGTGACACGAAGCTGGCGAAGGCCATCCTGGAGAACTTCCCGGTCACGCCGTGAAGTTCGGCGGCATCGGCGACTGACGGGCGCCGACTGTGGCCGGCCCCGTACGGCGGCGGCACCCCGCGCGGGTGCCGCCGCCGCGCCGTACCGGGACGTCTCGACGCCGCGGCACGTCACACCGGGACGTGCACGGCCTCCACCCGGCTGGCCACCACCCGCTCACGCTCACGCCGGTGCGCACGCGGGCGCAGCCGCAGGATCTGCCAGATCCCCAGCGCCTCCAGCAGGAAGATGCAGGCGAAGGCGACCCTGAAGTTCCCGCCGGTCAGGTCGAGCAGGACGCCGACCGCCAGCAGCGTCGTCATCGAGGCGGTGAAACCGCCCATGTTCACGATCCCCGACGCGGTTCCCTGCCGCTGCGGCGGGTTGGCGGGCCGCGCGAAGTCGAAGCCGATCATGGACGCCGGACCGCAGGCTCCCAGCACCGCGCACAGCGTCACCAGCAGCCACATGGGCGCATGTCCGGGCCACAGCAGCACGGCCGCCCAGACACCCGCCGTCGCCGCCACCGTGCCGAGCGCCAGGGGGGCGCGGGCGGCGTGGTGCCGGGCGATCACCTGCCCGTAGACCAGCCCGACGCACATGTTGGACAGCACGACGAGCGTGAGCAGTTCGCCCGCGGTCGCGCGGGAGAGACCGTGGCCCTCGACGAGGAACGGCATCCCCCACAGCAGCAGGAAGACCATTCCGGGGAACTGCGTGGTGAAGTGGACCCACATGCCGAGCCGTGTGCCCGGCTCCCGCCATGCCTGCTGGATCTGCCGGCGTACGTAGCCGCTGCCCGACTGCGGTGCGGGCGGCGGCACATGGCCCTTCGGATGGTCCTTGAGGAAGACCGCCACCAGCACCAGTATCAGCACGCCGCCCATGGCACTGCCCGCGAAAGTGGGCGTCCAGCCGAACGTGCCGAGGACCCGGGCCAGTACGAGCGTGGTCACCAGGTTCCCGGCCATGCCGATCAACCCAGCGACCTGCGCGATGATCGGGCCGCGTTTCGCCGGGAACCAGCGCGAGCCGAGCCGCAGCACGCTGATGAACGTCATGGCGTCGCCGCACCCCAGCAGAGCACGGCAGGCGAGCGCCGCCACGTACGACTCCGAGAGGGCGAAGCCGAACTGCCCCGCGGTGAAGAGCACCACGCCGAGCGTCAGCACCTTCTTCGTGCCGAGCCTGTCGACGAGCAGCCCGACGGGTATCTGCATGCCCGCGTAGACGAGCAGTTGGAGGATGGAGAAGGTGGAGAGCGCGGAGGCGTTGATGTCGAAGCGTTCGCTCGCGTCGAGTGCGGCGACGCCGAGACTCGTGCGGTAGGTGATCGCGACGAAGTAGACGGTGACGCCCAGGCCCCAAACGGCCACCGCGCGGGGCCCGCCGGGCGGGTCGCTGTGGACCTGGGGCACGCCCGCGGAGCTGGCACCGCTCACCGGACATCACCGTGGACCAGGTGCCGCACCCACGTCACATGGCGGCGCACGGCGCCGGCCGCCGCCTCCGCGTCGCCCGCCCGCACCGCCTCCATGATCTCCGCGTGTTCGGCGATGCTCTTCGCGATCCTGTCGGGCTGCGCGTACATCATGGCGACGCCCATCCGCAGCTGCCGGTCGCGGAGCTGGTCGTAGAGCCGGGTGAGGATCTCGTTGCCGGTGTTCCGGACGATCTCCGCGTGGAAGCAGCGGTCGCTGACCGCGAACGCCGTCAGGTCACCGGCCTCGGCGTGGGCGCGCTGCTCCTCCAGCAGCTCCTCCAGGCGGCTGATCAGCCCGGCGTGCACGGGATCGGACGACTTGCGCGCCGCGTGCTGCTCGACCAGCAGCCGCGTCTCGACGACGTCGGTGATCTCCTGCGCCGAGACGGGCAGCACGAGCGCGCCCTTCTTGGGGTAGAGCCTGAGCAGCCCCTCGGCCTCCAGGCGGAGCAGCGCCTCCCGCACGGGTGTGCGCGAGACGCCGACGGCCTGGGCGAGTTCGCCCTCCGTCAGCAGCATTCCGCCCGCGTAACGGCGGTCCAGGACGGCCTGCTTGACGTAGGTGTAGACACGCTCGGCGGCGGGTGGCTGCCGGAGCGGGCCGGCGGGGACGTCGACGGAAACGGACATGTGCACACCTTAGATACAACACAGATGCGTGTGCCTTCCTCGTCCGCGATGCGGACCGCGCGAGCAGGACAGCGGGCGAGTGCGCGGGCAGGCGCGTCCGGGCGGGTCCACGCAGCACGATGCCGGGCACCTTCCGCGTCGGAAGGCACCCGGCATCACCTCTCCGGACCGCCCGGCTGCCCGCACGGCCCCCCGTCGCCGTACGGACAGCCGGGCGGCAACCGGAAGTTCGGGCGCCGGGCCGGTGCGCAGTACCGGCCCGGTCGCTCAGGTCCAGGTCATCAGCCGCCTGGGGTGCTCCAGCACCGCTGCGACGTCCGCGAGCACCTTGGACCCCAGCTCGCCGTCCACGAGCCGGTGGTCGAAGGAGAGCGCGAGCGTGGTGACATCGCGCGGCTTGACCTTGCCCTTGTGCACCCACGGCTGCTGCCGCACCTGCCCGAAGGCGAGGATCGCGGACTCCCCGGGGTTGAGTATGGGCGTGCCCGTGTCGACGCCGAACACACCGACGTTGGTGATCGTCACCGTGCCGCCGTTCATCGCTGCCGGGCTGGTCTTCCCCTCACGGGCGGTGGCGACCAACTCGCCCAGGGCCTGGGCCAGTTCGGGCAGCGTCTTGGCGTGGGCGTCCTTGATGTTGGGCACGACCAGGCCGCGCGGCGTGGCCGCCGCGATACCCAGGTTCACGTAGTGCTTCTGGACGATCTCCTGGTTGGCCTCGTCCCAGGACGCGTTGGCCTCCGGGTGACGGCGCAGCGCCACCAGGAACGCCTTGGCGACCATCAGCAGCGGGTTGACGCGCAGCCCCTGCATGTCCGGGTCCTGCTTCAGCTCCCGTACGAGCTTCATCGTCCGCGTCACGTCCACGGTCACGAACTCCGTGACGTGCGGAGCGGTGAAGGCACTGCTGACCATGGCCTGTGCCGTGGCCTTGCGTACACCGCGGACCGGGATCCGGGTCTCGCGCGCGTCCCCTGCGACGGGCGCCGCTTCCGCGCCCGCGTCACGGGACGCGGCAGCGCCGGCGGGTGCCGCCTGCCGCGTGGGGGGCTCCGGCCGCGCCGGGGCGGGTGCCGCCGCGGCGTGTACGTCCTCGCGCGTGATGACACCGCCGGGACCGGTCGGTATCACCGTCGCGAGGTCGATGCCCAGGTCCTTGGCGAGCTTGCGCACGGGAGGCTTGGCGAGCGGCCGGCCGTCTCCGGCGAAACCGTTCGCCGTGCTGTCCGGGACGGCCTCCGGGACCGGCTCCGCCGGCGCCGCCGGGACTGCCGCGGCCTCCCCGTGTCCGTTGAGCTCTCGCTGCAGGGCGGCCTGCCCGGCCGGCTGCTTGCGCGGCCGGCGCTTGGTCGGCGACTCGGCCACGCCGTAACCGACCAGCACGGGCTGCCGCTTCTCGCCGCCACCGCCGCCGTCGCCCGGGCTCTCGGGCACGGGCTCGGACGACGGCGCCTGAGCGGGCACCGCGCCCGCCCCGGCCGGCGCCCCGCCGTCCAGGGGGCCCGCGGACGGGTCGGTGTCCACGGCGATGATCGCCGTGCCGACGTCCACCGTCGTGCCTTCCTCGAAGCGCAGTTCGTGCACGGAACCGTTGAAGGGGATGGGCAGTTCGACCGCTGCCTTGGCCGTCTCGACCTCGCAGACGACCTGGCCGTCCGTGACCGTGTCACCGGCCTGGACGTACCACTTGAGGATCTCCGCCTCCGTCAGCCCCTCGCCCACATCGGGCATCTTGAACTCGCGGATGCGGGTGGCGCTCTCAGTCATCGTCACGACTCTCCTCAGTACGCCAGGGCGCGGTCGACGGCATCGAGCACCCGGTCCAGCCCCGGAAGGTACTCGTCCTCCAGCCGGGCCGGCGGATACGGCGCGTGGAACCCGCCCACACGCAGCACCGGAGCCTCCAGATGGTAGAAGCACCGCTCCGTGATCCTGGCGGCCACCTCCGAGCCGGTCCCCAGGAAGACGGGCGCTTCGTGCACGACCACAAGCCTGCCGGTTTTCTCGACGGACTTCTGGAGAGTGTCGAAGTCGATGGGCGACATGGAGCGCATGTCGACCACTTCGAGGGAGCGGCCCTCTTCCCGCGCCGCGTCCGCGGCCTCCAGGCAGGTCTTCACCATCGGCCCGTAGGCCGCCAGCGTGAGGTCGCCGCCCTCTCGCGCCACGCGTGCCGCGTGCAGCGGGGCGGGGATGGCGGTGACGTCCACCTCGCCCTTGTCCCAGTAGCGGCGCTTGGGCTCGAAGAAGATGACGGGGTCGTCGCTCTCGATGGCCTGGCGCAACATCCAGTACGCGTCGGCTGCGTTGGACGGAGAGACGCACTTGAGGCCGGCGACGTGCGCGAACAGTGCCTCCGGCGACTCGCTGTGGTGCTCCACCGCTCCGATGCCGCCCGCGTAGGGGATGCGGACGACGACAGGCAGTTTGATCTTGCCCAGTGCGCGGGCGTGCATCTTCGCGAGCTGCGTGACGATCTGGTCGTACGCCGGGAAGACGAACCCGTCGAACTGGATCTCCACGACCGGCCGGTAGCCGCGCAGCGCGAGGCCGATGGCCGTGCCGACGATGCCGGACTCGGCGAGCGGGGTGTCGATGACCCGCTGTTCCCCGAAGTCCTTCTGCAGACCGTCGGTGATACGGAAGACGCCGCCGAGCTTGCCGACGTCCTCGCCCATGATCAGGACCTTGGGGTCGTTCTCCATCGCGGTGCGCAGCGACTCGTTGAGCGCCTTGGCGATGGGCATCCTGCGTACGTCCGCCGTGGGGGTCGGAGTGGAGCGACCGGCGGTGGAAGAAGTGACGGCAGCGGCCATGTCAGCGGCCCTCCTCGGCGGAATCGGCGAAGGACGCGAGGTACTCGGCGAACTGGGCGCGCTCCTCGTCCACAAGCGCGTGCCCGTCCGCGTAGACGTTCTCGAAGATCGCCATGGTGTCCGGGTCCGGCATGGTGCGGATCGCTTCCCGCACGTGCTTGCCCATGGCCTCGCTCTCCTCTTCGATCTCGGCGAAGAAACCGGGATCGGCCAGGCCGTCCTTCTCCAGATACGTGCGGAGCCGGGAGATGGGGTCCTTGGCCTCCCACTCCGCACGCTCCTCGTCGCGGCGGTAGCGCGTCGGGTCGTCGGAGGTGGTGTGTGCGCCCATCCGGTACGTGAACGCCTCGACCAGCATGGGCCCTTCGCCGCTGCGCGCCCGCTCGACCGCGGCGCGGGTGACGGCGAGACAGGCCAGCACGTCGTTGCCGTCGACCCGCACGCCCGGGAAGCCGAAGCCGCTGGCGCGCTGGTAGATGGGGACGCGGGACTGGCGCTCCGTCGGTTCGGAGATGGCCCACTGGTTGTTCTGGCAGAAGAAGACGACCGGGGCGTTGTAGACCGCGGAGAAGGTGAACGCCTCGGCCACGTCGCCCTGCGACGAGGCGCCGTCGCCGAAGTACGCGATGACCGCCGAGTCGGCACCGTCCAGGTTGACGCCCATCGCGTAGCCGGTGGCGTGCAGGGCCTGGGAGCCGATGACGATCGTGTAGAGGTGGAAGTTGTTGGCGCTCGGGTCCCAGCCGCCGTTGTTCACACCGCGGAACATGCCCAGCAGGTTCGTCGGGTCGACGCCCCGGCACCAGGCGACACCGTGCTCACGGTAGGTGGGGAAGACGTAGTCGTCGTCGCGCAGGGCGCGGCCGGAACCGATCTGCGCCGCCTCCTGGCCCAACAGCGAGGCCCACAGGCCGAGTTCACCCTGCCGCTGGAGGGAGGTCGCCTCGGCGTCGAAGCGCCTGGTCAGGACCATGTCGCGGTAGAGGCCGCGCAGCTCTTCCGGGGTCAGATCGATGGCGTAGTCGGGGTGTTCGACCCGCTCGCCCTCGGGCGTCAGCAACTGCACCATCTCGGGTCCGGCGACCTCGGCCGTGGGTGCGGCTGCGCCGGTCTTCCCGGCGGCCGCGCCGCGACGGGCCGAACCGCTCGTCCTGGCACCGGACTTGGCGGGCTTGGCGGATTTCGCGGACTTGGCCGGTTTCGCGGACTTCGCGGTCTTGGCAGCCCTGGTCGACGCCGCCTTGGTGCTCTTCGCCGCCTTCGCCGCCTTGCCGTTGGCTGCCGACTTCGCGGCCCCGGTGCGGGTGCCGCTGCGCGCTGCGCCGTTCCCGGCTGTGTCGCCCGCCGCGCCGGTGGTGCCCGTTGCGCCTGTGGTGCCGGTCGTGCTCCCGGCGTTGCTCTGGGCGGACGCCGTCTTCTTCGTCGCGCGCTTGCCTCCGGTGCCGCTGCGGCGCGGTTTGCTGCGCGCGGCAGTGCTCTCCACGGTCACGTGTGCTCCTCTTCTGTCCGGCCTCCGGGGTCGCCGGCGGCCTGGGGGTCCTCCGCCCGTCAGGCGGAGGGAGGCTCGCCCGGTCCCGTACGGCGCACGGGGTGGGTGCGGCACGGACGCGAACCGAGCGGTGACTGATCTCTCGGTTGAGGCCCGCTGGAGCCGTGCCCAGACCTCCATACATGCATGAAGCTGCCCTGACCTGCAACTTTGATCGGAGTTCCAACTAAACGAATCGGAAGCCCAACCAAGCCGCAGAATCAGGGACATCACTGGTCACGGCCTCGCGGGCCTCATAGTCCCCTGCACGTTATCCCGCAGCTCCAGAATGCGGGAAGGGCAGAGCGCGGACCAGTATGTGAGACTGAAAAAATGGAAGAAATCGCGCAAATCACCGTCTTCCTGCTCGACGATCACGAGGTGATCCGCCGGGGCGTGCGAGAGATGCTCTCGGCGGAGCCCGACATCGTGGTGATCGGCGAGGCCGACAACGCAGCGGACGCGCTGGAGCACATCCCCCGTCTCTCCCCCGATGTCGCAGTGCTCGACGTACGGCTGCCCGACGGCAGCGGCATCGAGGTCTGCCGCGCGCTGCGCTCCCTCGACCAGGACATCGCCTGCCTGATTCTCACGTCGTTCTCGGACGAGGAGGCGCTCGTCCACGCGGTGCTGTCGGGAGCGTCCGGTTACGTCTTGAAGGGCATCCGGGGCAAGGAGCTGCAGAACGCCGTACGGGATGCCGCCGCCGGGAAGGTCCTGCTTCCCCCTGCCGCAGCGCACCGGGTCGTGGAGCGGCTGCGTACGGGCCGCACCGGCCAGGACGGGCACGACCGCCTCGCGGCACTCACGCCCCAGGAGCGCAGCATCCTGGACCTGATCGCCGAGGGCCTGACCAACCGCGCGATCGGCTCCGAGCTGAACCTGGCGGAGAAGACCGTCAAGAACTACGTCTCCCAGCTGCTGGCGAAGCTGGGCATGGAGCGCCGGACGCAGGCAGCGGCCTACCTGGCACGGATCCAGGCGGAGCGGGACGAATCTGTGTGACCGCACCCGGTACGCCCGTACGGGTACGGGCGCCCGGCGCGGGCGCAGGGGACCGGCAGGAGGCTCTGGCGAGCGGCCCGGGTACCGCCGCCGGGGCCGGTGACGCGAAGGGGCGGGCTCAGTCCTCGGGGCCGCCGCCACCGGAGATGCCGGTGCCGCCGTTCTCGCCGCCGCCCTGGTCGTTGCCGCCGGCGCCGTCCGTCGGGGTCGGGTCGTCCGTCGGGTCGGTGGGACCGCCCGTGTTGCCGTCCGAACCGCCGTTGCCGCTGGAGTCCGACTCGCTCGGAGTGTCCGACGGCTCCTCCGAGGGGGAGCTCTCCGTCTCGCTCGGCCTCGTCTCGGAGGGCGTCTGCGAGGGTGTGACGTCACCGGTGTCGCCCGTGCTGGTGCCGGGGTCCTCCTCGGTCTCCGTCGGCGACGCGGAGGGCTCGTCGGTGGTCTCCTTCTCCTTCGGCTCGGAGGTCGAGGAGTCCGGCTTGACGTCGTTCTTGTCGCCGTCCTGGTTGAGCGTGGCCGCGTAGTAGATGCCCATCGCCACGGCGATCACGGCGAGGAACGCGAGGAGCGCGTACTTGAAACCGCTGCCGCCGCGGCGGTCACCGCGCCGGTCCCCCTCGAAGCCGCCGTCGTCCCGGTCGGGGCGGCCCATCAGCATCGGCGGTGCCAGCTGCGAGGTGTCGCCGTGGCCGGGGTGCTGCCGTGCGTCGGCGCCGGGGACGCCCATCGCGGGGGTGGAACCGCCGCCGTGCGCGACCGGGCCCGTGTTCCACATGCCGCCGCTGTGGCCGCCCTGCTCCTGAAGCATCTGCAGGGCGTACTGCGCGAGACCGCGCATCTCCTCGGCGCTCTGGAACCTGTCGTCCGGGTCCTTCGCCAGGGCGCGCATCACGAGGCCGTCCAGCTCGGGCGGCACGACGTCGGAGACCTCGGACGGCAGCGCCGCCTCGTCCTGCACGTGCTGGTACACGACCGAGAGCGGCGTCTCGCCGGTGAACGGAGGCCTGAGCGTGAGCAGTTCGTAGAGCAGGCAGCCGGTCGCGTACAGGTCGGAACGGATGTCGACGGTCTTGCCGAGGGCCTGCTCGGGCGAGAGGTACTGCGGCGTGCCCATCACCATGCCGGTCTGGGTCATGGTGTTGGAGGCGCCGTGCAGGGCGCGGGCGATGCCGAAGTCCATCACCTTGACCGCGCCGGAGTTCGTGATGATGACGTTGGCGGGCTTGATGTCCCGGTGCACGATGCCGTGCTGGTGGCTGTAGGCCAGGGCCTCCAGCACCCCCGAGACGATGATCAGGGCCTGGTCGGGCGGCGGCGCCTCGGCGTTCAGCAGCAGGTCGCGGATCGTACGGCCCTCGACCAGCTCCATCACGATGTAAGGCGTGACGTTGCCGCCGACGGTCTCCTCGCCGGAGTCGTAGACGGCGACCACGGAGTGGTGGTTGAGCCCCGCCACGGACTGCGCCTCACGCGTGAAGCGGGCCTTGGAGACCGGGTCCTCGGCGAGGTCGGAGCGGAGCAGCTTGACCGCGACCGTACGGCCGAGACGCAGGTCCTCGGCTGCGTAGACCTCCGCCATGCCGCCCCGTCCGAGGCGGTGCGAGAGGCGGTAGCGGCCGTCGCCGACAAGTCCGTTGTTGCCCCACAGCTCCGGCGATTCGGCCATCGAGCCGCCCATGGCGTCGGGGTCGGAGGGACCCCCGCCGGCCTGCGTCTGTGCCATCTGTCCTCGCCGTGGATCGAAATGCCGTGGGTCGCGCGGTTGCGTCTCCCCTGGCGGTCACCTGCACCGGCTCTGCACCCGGCTCACCGGACGCGCACCGGGACGCCCCGCTCCGCATTGGAGGCTACAGGCTCAGGGGAGTTACATGGATGGGGACGAACAGCCATCCAATCGGCTGCGGTGCCCGGCTGGCAAGTTCGCAGGCGACGGGTGCCCGGCCGGATTCAGGCCCCTCCGGCGCCCCCGCCACGGGCCCGGAGTGCGTGTGCGCACGGTCCGCAGGGACCCGGCGGGCCCCCTGTCGGTGGCGGTGTGAAATCGACCAAGCTGCCACAGTTGTGGCACAGGTTGCGCGCCCGGTGTTACGGAACGGGCACTGAGCTTGACGTGACGGGGCCCTCCGGCAGACTTGGGCGAGTACCAGGATCATCGGACACCGGGGCTGGAAATCTGCCCTGAAAAACCTGTGCGGGGGGCGCGCCGCCCGAGGGGGAGCAGCAGAGATGAGCGACGACGGCGGAAACGCCGCACAGTACTTGGGCCGTGCGGTCGGCAACGGCCGTTTCCAGCTTCAGAGTCTGCTCGGGGCCGGTGGTATGGCCGCGGTCTACCTCGCCCACGACTCCGTTCTCGACCGTCAGGTCGCAGTCAAGACGCTGCACACCGAACTCGGGCGTGAGCAGTCCTTCCGTGAACGGTTCCGCCGCGAGGCGCAGTCTGTCGCGAAGCTCACACACACCAACATCGTCTCGGTCTTCGACTCCGGTGAGGACGAACTCGACGGCACGCTCGTCCCGTACATCGTCATGGAGTACGTCGAGGGCAAGCCGCTGCGCACCGTCCTGGACGAGGACATCGCGCAGTTCGGCGCGATGCCCACCGAGAAGGCGCTGAAGATCACCGGTGACGTGCTGGCGGCGCTGGACGTCAGCCACGAGATGGGCCTGGTGCACCGAGACATCAAGCCCGGCAACGTGATGATCACCAAGCGCGGCGTGGTCAAGGTGATGGACTTCGGCATCGCGCGGGCCATGCAGTCCGGTGTGACATCCATGACACAGACGGGCATGGTCGTCGGCACTCCGCAGTACCTCTCCCCGGAGCAGGCGCTGGGCCGCGGCGTCGACGCGCGCTCGGACCTCTACTCGGTCGGCATCATGCTCTTCGAGCTGCTGACCGGGCGGTTGCCCTTCGACGCCGACTCCCCACTGGCCATCGCCTACGCGCACGTCCAGGAGGAGGCGCCCGTCCCCTCCTCGATCAACCAGTCGGTGCCGCCCGCGGTGGACGCCCTGGTGGCGCGGACGCTGAAGAAGAACCCCAACGAGCGTTTCCCGACTGCCGAGACGATGGGCGAGGAGTGCTCTCGCATCGGCGGCTCGGGTGCGGCGTCGGGCACCTCTCCGATCATCGTCAGCGGCGGGCCGAGGGCGCAGAGCGGCGCCGGCGTCGGCCAGGCCGTGTTCCCCCCGGTCAACGACACGGGGACGCCGCCGCCCCCGGGTCAGCAGCACTACCAGCAGCCGTACGGCGGTTTCGGACCGTCCACACCTCCGCCGCCCGGCCAGACGCCGATGGGCCAGTACCAGCCCGTCGCGCCCTACGGGCAGCAGGGCGGCGCGTCGCACACCCCGCCGCCGTACACGCTCACTCCCACCGCGGCAGGCGGGAACGGGGGGCGCAAGAGCAACGCCGGCGTGATCGTGGGGTCGCTGGTCGCGGTGCTCGTGGCGGTCATCGCGGTGGGCTTCGCCGTGCTGATCCCCCAGGACGACGAGGACCCGAAGACCACCGGGGGCGACACCATCACGGCGTCGCCGTCCCTCGAAGCGCCGTCCGAGACGCCGTCCGAGGATTCGGGCAGCAGCGGCGGCGACAGCGGGGGCGACGGGTTCAAGCCCGAGGACAAGTCCAAGACGATCGACACAACCCGGTGCACGCAGGCGTCGGACAGCTACACCGAGAAGGGCAAGAAGATCCTTCCGGACTTCACCTACAAGAACCTCGCGTCGGTGAAGAAGTGCATCAGCAGTGCCGGCTGGAAGCTCGACGACATCGAGTACGAGGACGAGAACCTCTGGGGCAAGAACACCGTCCTGCAGCAGTCGCCCGACGGCATCGACGCCTTCGACCCGAAGAAGGACAAGATCGAGCTGACGGTCTCCACCGGCAAGCCCTCGGACTGACCGGACTCGCCGCCGGCTGAGACCGGCGGCGCTTCGGCCTGCGAGACGATCGGGCGCCCGTACGCATCAACTCGTGCGTACGGGCGCCTTCTTGCCGCTCGGACGGGGCCCGCCCCGCGTGCCGGGGCACGGGTCCGGAGGGGCGATCCGGGGCACCGGCCGGAGGCCACGAGGCGGACGTAGTTCCGTCAGACATGGACGGGATTCCGTCAGCCGCGCCTAGGGTGCGTCGGCAGGTCGCCGCACCTCCACCGTCCGGAAGCGGTCGGAGACGAACGCCCCGTCGCACAGAGCCACGTTCGCCGCGGGGTTGCCGCCGGAGCCGTGGAAGTCGGAGAAGGCCGCGGTCTGGTTGACGTACACCCCGCCCGTGAGATTGAGCGAGAGCTGCGCGCACTCGTCCAGGCAGGCGTCCTCGATCAGCCGCTCGACGTCCGGCGACGTCGTGTACGCCCCGACCGTCATCGCGCCCTTCTCGCGGACCGTACGCCGCAGCAGCGCGACGGCGTCGGCTGTGGAGTCGACGGCGACGGCGAAGGAGACCGGCCCGAAGAACTCCGAGAAGCAGACGGCCTCCGACCCGGGCTTCGCGGACTCCAGTTTGACGATGACGGGCGTGCGCACCGTCGCCCCCGGGAAGTCGGGGTGCTCCACCGGCCGGGATTCGAGAGCGACTTCGCCCAGCGAAGGAGCCGACTCGACCCGCTCTCGGACCTGTTGGTTGACGATCGCTCCCAGCAGAGCGTTCGCCCGGGCATCGTCGCCGAGCAACTTGCCCACCGCGGTGGCCAGATCGGAGACGACCTCGTCGTAGGTCTTCTCACCTGCGTCCGTGGAGATGCCGCCGCGGGGGATGAGCAGGTTCTGCGGCGTGGTGCACATCTGGCCGCTGTAGAGCGAGAGGGAGAAGGCGAGGTTGCCGAGCATGCCCTTGTAGTCGTCGGTGGAGTCGATGACGACAGTGTTGACGCCGGCCTTCTCGGTGAAGACCCGGGCCTGGCGGGCGTTGTTCTCCAGCCAGTCGCCGAACTCGGTGGAGCCGGTGTAGTCGATGATGCGGATCTCGGGCCGCAGCGCCAGCTCCTTGGCGATGCCCTCCCCCTCGCGCTCGGCGGCCAGCGCCACCAGGTTCGCGTCGAAACCGGCTTCCCTGAGGACATCGCGTGCGATGCGCACGGTCAGCGCCAGGGGAAGCACCGCCCGCGGATGCGGTTTGACGAGGACGGGATTCCCCGTGGCCAGGGAGGCGAAGAATCCCGGATAGCCGTTCCAGGTGGGGAAGGTGTTGCACCCGATGAGCAGGGAAATGCCCCGGCCCACCGGCGTGAAGTGCTTGCTGAGGTTCAAGGGGTCACGCTTGCCCTGGGGCTTGGACCAGTCCGCAACGCCGGGAGTGCGGACCTGCTCCGCGTAGGCGTAGGCCACGGCCTCCATGCCGCGGTCCTGCGCGTGCGGCCCGCCCGCCTGGAGGGCCATCATGAACGCCTGTCCGCTGGTGTGCATCACGGCGTGCGCGAACTCGTGCGTGCGGGCGCTGATCCTGGCCAGGATCTCCAGGCACACCGCCGCCCGCACCTCCGGGCCCGCCTCACGCCAGGCGGGCATCGCCTCACGCATCGCGGGGAGCAGCACGTCCAGTTCGGGGCGGGGGTATTCGATGCCCATCTCCAGGCCGTACGGCGAGACCTCCGTCGCCGTCCAGCCCCCTTCCGGGCCCGTGACGCCCGGCTGCCCGTCGATCTCGAAGCGGCTGCCGCGCAGCGCGTCGAAGGCGGCCTGCCCCTGCCCGGCGCTCAGCGAGCCCTCCGGGGCCCCCTCCACGCCCTCGCCGTACGCCTTCGGGTGCTCGGGATGCGGCGACCAGTACTCCCGGGTGCGGATCGCCTCCAGCGCACGGTCGAGTGTGGGACGGTGCCTCTCGGTCAGCTCGACCGCGGAGAGCGCAGTGTCACTGGACGTGGTGACAGGTGTGGTCACGGGTGCGGTCACGAACGACCAACTCCTCGTCGGACTGGGTGGCTGGGGCTGTCTGTCTTACGGCAACAGGTAGATACTGCTACCGAACGATCGGTCGGGGCAAGGGGGGCCGGAGAGCCTGTGGATAACCTGGATAGCATCGGCGGCATGCCGGCCAAGCGCGACACCTACACACCCGATTCGCTCCTGAAGGTCGCCGTGGAGGTGTTCATCGAGCGCGGCTACGACGGCACGTCCATGGAGCATCTCTCCCAGGCCGCGGGGATCTCCAAATCCTCGATCTACCACCACGTACGCGGCAAGGAAGAACTGCTGCGCCGTGCGATAAGCCGCGCGCTGAACGGGCTCTTCGGCGTCCTGGACGAACCGCGCGCCCGCGAGGGCCGCGCCGTGGACCGGCTCGAACACGTCACGCGCCGCACCGTCGAGGTGCTGATGACCGAGCTGCCCTACGTGACGCTGCTGCTGCGGGTGCGCGGCAACACGGACACCGAGCGCTGGGCCATGGCTCGGCGCCGCGAGTTCGACCAGCGGGTCTCGGAACTGCTGAAGCAGGCCGTGGCGGACGGCGATCTGCGCTCGGACGTCGACGTGCGGCTGGCTACGCGGCTGCTCTTCGGAATGATCAACTCCATCGTCGAGTGGTACAGGCCCGGGCGTGCGGGACGCGGAGGCTCGGCCACGAGCGACGAGGTCGCCGAGGCCGTGGTGCTCACGGCGTTCGCCGGTCTGCGCAGTTAGGGCACGTCGCACCCTAGGCCTGCTCGGGCGGAGGCCCGGGCGCCGCACGGAGGGTGCGCCGTCCGGGGCCCCGCGCTCGGAGTTCAGCCGTGCCCGTGCCCGCCCGGTTCCGGGGGAGCGGGAGCCGGAGACGGTGCGAGAGATGGGGCGGGAGCCGGAGCGGGAGCGTCCAGGAGTACGCCGGGGTTGAGGACTCCGTGCGGGTCGAGGGCCGCCTTCGCTGCCTTCAGGGCCAGTGCGTAAGGCTCCGGCCGCTGCCCGTCGTAGCCCGGACGGTGGTCCCTGCCGACGGCGTGGTGGTGGGTGACGGTGGCGCCGTGCCGGGCGAGCGTCTCCATGGCCGCGGCCTTGATCTCGTCCCACATGGCGAGTTCGCTGCCGCGGCGTCCGGCGGCGATCACCGTGAAATACGGGGCCGGGCCGTCCGGATAGACGTGTGTGAAGCGGCAGTTGACCAGGCCGGGCCGTCCCGTGACCTCCTCGACGGCGGCGCCGATCCCGGCACGTACCTCCCGGATGAGACCGGGCGCCCGGTCCCAGGTACAGGCGGTCTCGAAGGTCTCGGTGATCGCGCTCATCCGGGCCAGCCCGTCCCGTACGTAGGGCATCCGCAGGAACGCGGAGCGCCAGGCGCCGACAGCCGCCGACGGCCCGTCCGGCCCGCCGTCGCCGCTCCCGTCGCCCCCGCCGTCGCCGATGCCGTCGCCCCCGCCGTCTCGGCCGGCAGCCGCGTCCCTGGACGTACGGACGAGCCCGCCGTGATCGGCTGCGAGCGCGGTCAGCTCCGCCAGCCGCCCGTCCACCGGACGGTGCGCCGACTCCACACCGAGGACCAGCACGCTCGTGCCGTCCTCGGCGACACCGGACACAGCCGCCTCGCCCGGGTCGAGCAACCGGCAGTTGGCGGGCTGGAGACCGGACTGCGCGATGGCGCGCACGGCTTCGGCGGCAGCGTCGAAATCGGTGAAGGAGACCGACGCCGACCGCTTGTGCACGGGACGGTCCTGCAGCCGCATCCACGCCTCGGTGATCACTCCGAGGGCGCCCTCGGAGCCGAGGAAGAACCGGTCCGGCGAGGGGCCGGCTCCGGAGCCCGGCAGCCGCCAGGACTCCGAGACGCCCGCCGGGGTGACCACCCGCATCGACTCGACCAGGTCGTCGATGTGCTGGTACTGCGTCGCGTAGTGCCCGCCCGCCCGGGTGGCCAGCCAGCCGCCGAGCGTGGAGAACTCGAAGCTCTGCGGGAAGTGCCGCAGCGTCAGCCCCGGCCCGTCACCGCCGGTGTGTTCGCGGAGCTGTGCCTCCAGGGCCGGGCCGAACACACCCGCCTGGATACGCGCTGCCCGGCTGACGGTGTCGACCTCCAGGACGCGGTCCATCGCGGACAGGTCGAGGGTGAGCACCGCGTCGTGGGAATCCCCGCGGTACTCGACGCCGCCGACCACCGAACTGCCGCCCCCGTAGGGGATCGCGGCGACGTTCCGCGAACCTGCCCAGTCCAGCAGATCCACGAGTTCCGCCTCTGTCTGCGGGAAGGCGACGAGATCGGGTGCGGCGGAGAGGTCCCCGTGGAGCGCGCGGACGACGTCGCGGTAGGCCTTGCCGTAGGTGTGGCCGGCGCGTACGTCCGGGTCGGCGGACACCCGGTGGGCGAGCGAAGCAGGGGGCCGGGCACGCGGCGGCGCGAGCGTGAGGCCGCCGACGTCCGGCACGGGCAGCGGCCGGGAGGGCAGCCCGGGAACGAGAGCCGCGAGCTCGGCGCACTCACTGTCGGGGAGCGCTCTGTCCGTACGTCCCCAGCCCCACCAGGATCTGGCTGCTCCGGACGGGACGGTCGTCGTCGCCATTGAGGACCCTTTCGCGGCGCTGGGCTCGCCAAGTTACTGGACGGTCGCCCGCGTGGGGAGGGGCCTTCGAGGGGCCTTCTCGCAGCGCTGCCTCCACCGTTCAGATCTCGGGTTCGAGGTCGGTCTCCTCGAAGACCAGCAGCGTCCGGGTGCTGATCACCTCGGGAATCGACTGGATGCGGGTCAGCACCAGGTCCCGGAGCGACCTGTTGTCGGCGGTGTGCACCAGGAGAAGCACGTCGAAGTCCCCGCTGACCAGCGCCATGTGCGCTGCGCCCGGCAGCCGCAGCAACTGCTCCCGGACGCTGCGCCAGGAGTCCTGCACGATCTTCAGCGTGATGTAGGCAGAAGCACCCTGACCTGCGCGTTCCTCGTCGATCCTGGCGCTGAAGCCACGGATGACGCCGTCGTCCAGCAGCCGGTTGATGCGGGCGTACGCGTTGGCGCGGGAGACGTGCACCTGGTCGGCGAGCGCCCGTACGGACATCCGGCCGTCCGCCCGCAGAAGGCGCAGGATGTTCCTGTCGACGGGATCGAGCGGGCGCGCCGGAGGTCTCGTGTCCAGGAACGGCTGCAGGGACTGCTCCGCCGGGGCGAGGGGAGGCTCCGTCTGCGCCTGGGACAGTTCCGCCGGCGCCGGGAACGGCTCCGTGCCTTCCGGCCCGCTGCCCGGACCCGTGCCGCCGTCGCCGCCGGACGTGTCGGCCGTGTTGGCAATCTGTCCGTCCGGCATGCCCGGTGGCCTCCCCTCGTTGGACGTCCTGCTCCCATCGAACGCACAGACGCTCAAGTTGTCCACAGGCTGGGGCCGCCTGTGGCCAAAACGCCCCAGCGACCGAACAATCGGTAGGGAAGCGAACCGCTTCCGTGTCCACCAGCCACTCCCACGAGGAGGTGCTCGTCTTGACGGTCCTCGAGCAGTCCGGGTCCTACCACCTCGCCCCGCCCCCGGCCTGGCGCCCTCGCCGTGACCCCGCCCCGCTCCTGCCCGACCAGGAGCCCTACCGGCTGCTGGGCACCGGAGCGCAGCTCGACGGCGACCTCCTGCTGGAGCTGTACGGCCACGTGGTGCGCGGACGCCGCTACAACGAGCAGGCGACGGCGCTCACCAAGCAGGGCCGGCTCGCCGTCTACCCCTCCTCCACCGGCCAGGAGGCGGCGGAGGTCGCCGCGGCCCTCGCACTGCGCGAGCAGGACTGGCTCTTCCCGAGCTACCGGGACACCCTGGCCGCCGTCGCCCGCGGCCTCGACCCCGTGGCGGTGCTGTCACTGCTCCGGGGCGACTGGCACAGCGGCTACGACCCGCGTGCCACCCGCGTCGCCCCCCTGAGCACCCCGCTCGCGACCCAGCTGCCGCACGCGGTCGGCCTGGCACACGCGGCCCGTCTCAAGGGCGACGACGTGGTCGCGCTCGCCATGGTCGGCGACGGCGGTACCAGCGAGGGGGACTTCCACGAGGCGCTCAACTTCGCCGCGGTCTGGCAGGCCCCCGTCGTCTTCCTCGTGCAGAACAACGGCTTCGCGATCTCCGTGCCGCTGGCGAAGCAGACCGCGGCGCCGAGCCTCGCCCACAAGGGTGTGGGTTACGGCATGCCGGGCCGGCTCGTCGACGGCAACGACGCGGCAGCCGTCCACCAGGTGCTCGGCGAGGCGGTCGAGCGCGCCCGCCGTGGCGAGGGCCCGTCGCTGGTCGAGGCGGTGACGTACCGGGTGGACGCCCACACCAACGCCGACGACGCCACCCGGTACCGCGACGCCGCAGAGGTCGAAGCCTGGCGTGAGCACGACCCGGTGGCGCTGATGGAGCGTGAACTGCGCTCCCGGGAGCTGCTGGACGACGCGGGTGTGCGGCAGGCCGCCGAGGCGGCGGAGGCGATGGCCCGGGACCTGCGCGAACGCATGAACCAGGACCCCGAGTTGCAGCCGATGGACCTTTTCGAGCACGTCTTCGAGCGCCGCACGGCACAGCTGGAGCAGCAGGCCCGGCAGCTCCGCGCCGAACTCGACGCGACAGCGACGGACGGCACGGCTGACGGCACGGCGAGGCACACGGGCAGCACGAGGGAGGACGCCTGATGAGTACGGCGACGGGCGCATCGGTGAACGCCGGCACGAACGGCGACGCGGTACCCGCGGCCGGGGCGCAGCGGCCTGCCGCCGCCCGCAAGCCCGCGACCATGGCGCAGGCCCTCAACCGCGCCCTGCGGGACGCGCTCGCCGAGGACCCCGCCGTGCACGTGCTCGGCGAGGACGTGGGCGCTCTGGGCGGCGTCTTCCGCGTGACGGACGGCCTCACGAAGGAGTTCGGCGAGGACCGCTGCACGGACACCCCCCTCGCGGAGGCCGGAATCCTGGGCACCGCGGTGGGCATGGCGATGTACGGGCTGCGGCCGGTCGTCGAGATGCAGTTCGACGCGTTCGCCTACCCGGGCTTCGAGCAGCTGCTCTCGCACGTCTCCCGCATGCGCAACCGCACACGGGGCCGGCTCCCCATGCCGATAACGGTGCGCGTCCCCTACGGCGGCGGCATCGGCGGCGTCGAACACCACAGCGACTCCTCCGAGGCGTACTACATGGCGACGCCCGGACTGCACGTCGTCACACCGGCGACGGTCGCGGACGCCTACGGGCTGCTGCGCCGCTCCATCGCGAGTGACGACCCGGTGATCTTCCTGGAGCCCAAGCGGCTGTACTGGAGCAAGGCCGACTGGTCGCAGGAGCAGCCGGAGAGCGTCCCGGAGATCGGCCGCGCGTGCGTCCGGCGGGCGGGCACGTCGGCGACGCTCATCACGTACGGGCCGTCGCTGCCCGTCTGCATGGAGGCGGCGGAGGCCGCAGCCCGCGACGAGGGCTGGGACCTGGAGGTCGTCGACCTGCGGTCGCTCGTGCCCTTCGACGAGGAGACGGTCGTGGAGTCGGTCCGCCGCACCGGCCGCGCCGTGGTCGTCCACGAGTCGGCGGGCTTCGCCGGCCCCGGCGGGGAACTGGCGGCGCGGATCAGCGAACGCTGCTTCCACTACCTGGAGGCACCCGTGCTGCGCGTATCGGGTTTCGACATCCCCTATCCGCCGCCGATGCTGGAGAAGCATCATCTTCCCGACGTGGACCGGGTGCTGGACGCGGTGTCCCGTCTCCAGTGGGAGAGCGATTGGCGGGCCGGCGGACGGCCCGAGGGAGGGGTGCGCTGATGCCGTCGGTACGCGAGTTCAACCTTCCGGATCTGGGCGAAGGGCTGACGGAGGCCACGGTCGTGCGGTGGATGGTCGCCGTCGGGGACGTGGTGGCGGTCGACCAGCCGGTCGTCGAGGTCGAGACGGCCAAGGCGCTGGTGGACGTGCCCTGCCCGTACGGCGGCGTCGTCACCGCCCGCTACGGCGACGAGGGCGCCGAACTCCCCGTGGGGGCGCCCCTGCTGACGGTCGCCGTCGGAGCGTCCGAGGAGCCCGGGCAGCGCGGCGGAGCATCCGGGAACGGGCGCACAGGCGAGGGGGAGACCGCCGAGGGCGAGACCCACGCGCCCGGGGCCGCCACCTCCACAGCAGCCACGTCCACAGCAGCCACGTCCACCGCCGACGCCGCGGACTCCTCCGGGAACGTGCTGGTCGGCTACGGCACGGCAGGTTCCACCGGTCGCCGCCGCCGTACCCGTGCCGTCGACGGATTCCTCCCGGCGGACGGGCAGCCGGCCGGCAGCGTGAGCACCGCGCCCCCGCCTGCGCCGCCCGCACAGTCGCCGCCGGCCGGGCCTTCCCCCCGGACGCCCCGGCAGGGCCCGGTCCCCGTCATCTCGCCGCTCGTGCGGCGTCTCGCCCGGGAACACGGCCTCGACCTGCGGCGGGTCACCGGCTCCGGCCCGGAGGGCCTGATCCTGCGCGCGGACGTCGAGCGTGCCGCCCGTTCCCGCACGGAGGCCGCCCCGGCGGCCGGCACCGCGCGGACGGACGCCGTCCCCGCCGCCGTACAGCAGTCCCAGCAGGGCACTGGCCGGGCGCCCACCCGCATCCCGCTGACGGGCTTCCGCGGCACTGTCGCCGACAAGCTGTCGCGCAGCCGCCGTGAGATCCCCGACGCGACCTGCTGGGTGGACGCCGACGCGACAGAGCTGCTCGCCGCACGCCGCGCCATGAACGCACACGGAGCGGCCCACGGCAGCGGGAAGATCTCGCTGCTGGCGCTCCTCGCCCGCATCTGCACGGCCGCTCTCTCCCGCTTCCCCGAGCTGAACTCCACCGTCGACACCGACGCCCGTGAGGTTCTCCGGCACGCGGACGTGCACGTCGGCTTCGCCGCGCAGACGCCGCGCGGGCTCGTCGTCCCCGTCGTGCGGAACGCGCACGCCCTGGACGCCGGCGGGCTGACGGCGGAGATGTCCCGGCTCACGGAGTCCGCCCGTCAAGGCACGCTCACGCCCAGGGAGATGACGGGAGGCACCTTCACCCTGAACAACTACGGCGTCTTCGGCGTGGACGGCTCGACGCCGATCATCAACCACCCCGAGTCCGCGATGCTCGGCGTCGGGCGCATCACGGAGAAGCCGTGGGTGGTCGACAGCCGACTGGCGGTGCGGCACGTGGTGCAGTTGTCGCTCACGTTCGACCACAGGGTGTGCGACGGAGGCACTGCGGGCGGGTTCCTGCGCCATGTCGCGGACTGCGTGGAACAGCCGGCGGTGCTGCTCCGTACGCTCTAGGGCGTGACACCCGACGTCCCCACGGACAGCCAGCGCTTCCCGGACAGCCGTCGCCCCGCGGACGGGCGGTGTTCTGCGGACGGCCACGCCGTCCGCAGACACGATGCCGTCGTGCTCGCGGGCGGCGGGGCCAGACGTCTCGGCGGCGCCGACAAGCCCGCCGTGACCGTCGGCGCCCGCCCGCTCCTCGACCGCGTGCTGTCGGCCTGCGCGGACGCGACGACCACGGTCGTCGTCGGTCCGCGCAGAGCCACGCAGCGACCGGTGACGTGGGTGCGCGAGCAGCCGCCGGGCGGCGGTCCCCTCGCAGCGCTCGACGCGGGGCTGCGGCACACCACCGAGCCGACGGTGCTCGTCCTCTCCGCCGATCTGCCGTTCCTGCGGGAAGAGACCGTCCGGACGCTGCTGTCCGGCGTGGACGCCGCACCGGAAGGAGGCTCCGCGCCGGAAGGGGACGCCGCGGCGGACGGGAACGCCGCGGCGGGCGAGCCCGGAGGCTTCGAGGGCGCCCTCGTCGACGACGGCCGCGACCAGCCCCTTCTCGCCGCCTACCGCACCGAGTCACTCCGTCGTGAACTGGCGCTGCTGCACACCGAGTACGGAAGTCTCCACGGTCTCCCCTTGCGGCTTCTCCTTCCTGAGCTGAGACTTCGTCGCGTACGCGCGTCGTCCGACACATCCGACGCCCTCGACTGCGACACCTGGGACGACGTCGCCGCCGCGAGGGCCCGTATCAGGGAGCGTGACGCTGTGCTGGACGAGTGGATGACCGCCGCGAAGGCCGAACTCGGCGTGGAGCTGGACGTCGACACCGCCATGCTCCTGGACCTGGCCCGCGACGCCGCGCACGGTGTGGCGCGCCCCGCCGCGCCCCTGACGACATTCCTGGTGGGCTACGCGGCCGCCGCGCAGGGCGGCTCGCCGCAGGACGTCGCGGAGGCGTCCCGCAAAGCGGTACAGCTGGCGGCGCGTTGGGCGGCGGAAGCGGAGGAAGCCGGACAGGCCGGGGAAGCCGACGGCGAGCGATGAGCGGCCCGGACGAGCTCGACGAGGCGCTCGCGCTGGCCAACGACTCCGTCCGCCGGCGCGACCCCGCCGCCCGTGCGCGCACCGCGACGGGGGCGTGCGCCGCGGCGCACGGCCGCGGGGACAGCGACAGCGACGGCGACGAGCTCGACGCTCCGGAGTGGCTCACGCCCGCCTCCCCCTCGACCGGCGGCCGGGGCCCCGCCCCCCGGACGGGGCAAGGACGTCCTCAGGCGCCCGCGGGCGGGCGCGAGCCCCACTCCCACGACCTCCCCTGGGCCGACGCCCGTACGTACGCCGCCCGCGCCGCCGGCCCGGTGCCGTCCTGCACCCTCCCCCTGAGCCAGGCGCTGAACCACACTCTCGACGCGCCTCTCGACGCCCTCACCGATCTGCCCTCGTTCGACACCTCCGCCATGGACGGCTGGGCCGTCTCCGGGCCCGGCCCGTGGGAACTCGCGGACGGGGAACGCCCCGACAGCCACGGCCTCCTCGCCGGAGACCGGCGCCGGCCGCGCACCCTGCCCGACGGCCGCGCCGTCCGCATCGCGACGGGAGCCCGCGTACCTCCGGGCGCGAGCGCGGTGCTGCGGTACGAGTACGGCGAACTCGACGGCAGCCGTCTGCGCGCCACGAACAGGCCGCAGCCAGGCGCGGACATCCGCCCCCGCGGCCAGGAGTGCCGCTCCGGGGACCGCCTGCTGCCCACGGGCACTCACGTCACGCCCGCCGTGCTGGGCCTCGCGGCCGCCGCGGGGTACGACCGGCTCACCGTCACAAGGCGCCCCCGGGCCGAAGTCCTCGTACTGGGTGACGAGTTGCTGCACCAGGGCGTCCCCCGTGAGGGCCGCATCCGGGACGCGCTCGGGCCGATGGTCGAGCCCTGGCTCACCGCGCTCGGTGCGGACGTCCTGGTCACCAGGCGACTCGGGGACGACGCCGAAGCACTCCACGAGGCGGTGGCCACGACCACGGCGGACGTCGTCGTCACCACGGGCGGTACCGCGCGGGGCCCGGTCGACCATCTGCGTCCCACGCTCACCCGCGCGAGTGCGCGCCTCCTCGTCGAGGGCGTACGCGTCCGGCCCGGCCACCCCATGCTTCTCGCGCGGCTTCCGGCGGGGCGCGGCAGCCGGCAACCCGACGGCTCAGGGCCGTACCTCGTCGGCCTGCCCGGAAACCCCCTGGCCGCGCTCTCCGGTCTGATGACGCTCGCCGCACCTCTGATCCGTACGCTCGCGGACCGCCCCGCCGAGAAGCCGCCGTCCGCCTCTCTCAGCGACGACGTGCAGGGGCATCCCCGCGACACCAGGCTCGTACCGGTCACCTGCTCGCCGGAGCAGTCGCATGCCCGTCCTCTCCTCTACAACGGGCCCGCCATGCTGCGCGGCATCGCCACCGCGACCGCCCTCGCCGTCGTACCGCCCGGTGGGGCCACCGCCGGGACCGGGGTTCCGGTGCTGCCGCTCCCCTGGCACGGCTGGTGAGTAACGTACTCACGTGACCGATCAGTACCGCGTTCTGCTGCCCCGCTCCAAGGTCAGCCCCCAACTCCAGGTCGGGAGGCGGCTGCTGGCCGCGCTCCTGGTCCTGACGTCGACCGTTCTGATCGTCTACTTCGACCGCGGGGGATACCGCGACAACGCCGACGACGGCGGCGTCTCCTTCCTGGACTGCGTCTACTACACGACCGTCACGCTCTCCACGACGGGTTACGGCGACATCGCCCCTGTCAGCGACGGGGCACGCATCGCGAACATCCTGCTCGTCACCCCGCTCCGCGTCCTCTTCCTGATCATCCTCATCGGCACCACGCTCGAGGCGCTCACGGACCGCACCCGCGAGCAGTGGCGCCTGTCCCGCTGGAGGTCCCAGTTGCGCGACCACACAGTCGTCGTCGGCTTCGGTACGAAGGGCCGTTCGGCGGCTCAGACACTGCTCTCCACGGGGGTCGGCCGGGACCGGATAGTGGTCATCGATCCCAGCCACCATGTGGCGAAGGCCGCGAACGACGAGGGGTACGTGAGCGTCGCGGGCGACGCCACCCGCAGCGACGTGCTCGCCCGCGCGGAGGTGCGGCGGGCCAAGCAGATCGTCATCGCGACACAGCGCGACGACACCGCTGTGCTCGTCACGCTGACCGCGCGTCAGCTCAACCCGCGCCTGAAGATCGTCGCCGCGGTGCGGGAGGAGGAGAACGTACCGCTCCTCCGTCAGTCCGGCGCCGACTCCGTGATCACCAGCGCGAGCGCCGCGGGCCGTCTTCTCGGTCTCTCCGTGCTCAGCCCGCACGCGAGTTCCGTCATGGAGGACCTCATCCAGCAGGGCTCGGGGCTCAGCCTCAACGAACGTCCGGTCACCAAGGCAGAGGTGGGTTGTTCGCCGAGGGAGTGCAAGGACCTCGTGGTGACGGTCGTCAGGGGACACCGCCTCCTCGGCTACGACAACCCCGAGGCCGACCCGCTGCAGTCCACCGACCGGGTCGTGGTGATCCACCGCTCCTCGACCCCGCATGCGGGAGGGCCCGCGGCCGGCACCGATCCGACGCACACCGGTACGGGCGGGGCGGCCCGCCCCGGGGGCCCGGACAGCACGGGCGGTGCGGGCGGTACCGGCGGCGTCGGCTTCTGGCGGAACGAACGCGGAGGCGGCAGATGAGGAGCGCGGTCCGGCCCCGCTGAGCGCGTACGGCCACGGACCCGTGGCCGTACGACGGCGTGCGAGCGGCCTGGGGGAGCTCTCGCGGCAGGTGTGGAGCGGCAGTTGAGACCTCCGGCGGACGGGCGAGCGCGGGAGAGCAGCGCGGGGCGGTGCCGTTCCGGGGCGGCCGGGGAGTAGCGTCGGCCTCATGGGTACCTCCAACTCCACGATGCACGCGGTCACCGTCCCCGAACCCGGCGGGCCCGACGCCCTGGTATGGGCAGAGGTCCCCGTTCCCGAACCGGCCGAGGGCGAGGTGCTCGTCGAGGTCGCGGCGAGCGCCGTGAACCGCGCCGATCTGCTTCAGCGGCAGGGCTTCTACGACCCGCCGCCCGGCGCCTCGCCGTATCCCGGCCTCGAATGCTCCGGGCGCATCACGGCGCTCGGGCCGGGGGTCAGTACGTGGGAGGTCGGCGACGAGGTCTGCGCGCTGCTCGCCGGTGGCGGTTACGCCGAGCAAGTCGCAGTCCCGACCGGTCAGCTGCTGCCCGTGCCGGACGGTATCGACCTGACGACGGCTGCGTCCCTGCCCGAGGTGACCAGCACGATCTGGTCGAACGTCTTCATGGTCGCCCACCTGCGTCCCGGCGAGACCCTCCTCGTGCACGGGGGCGGCAGCGGCATCGGCACCATGGCGATCCAGCTGGCGAAAGCCGTCGGTGCGAGGGTCGCCGTCACCGCCGGCAGCAAGGAGAAGCTGGACCGGTGCGCGGAGCTCGGCGCCGACATCCTGATCAACTACCGGGAGCAGGACTTCGTCGAGGAACTCCGCGCCGCCACCGACGGGCAGGGCGCCGACGTCATCCTCGACATCATCGGCGCCAAGTACCTCGAGAAGAACGTCAAGGCCCTCGCCTTCAACGGGCGCCTCGCCGTCATCGGTCTCCAGGGCGGCGTCAAGGGCGAACTGAACCTGGGCGCTCTGCTGTCCAAGCGGGCGGCCGTGACCGCGACTTCACTGCGCGCCCGTCCGGCGGCGGAGAAGGCGGCCATCGTCGCGGCCGTGAAGGAACACGTCTGGCCGCTGCTGGCCGACGGGCGCGTGAAGCCGGTGGTCGACAGCACACTGCCGATGAGCCGGGCCGCCGACGCACACCGGGCGTTGGAGGAGAGCGGCCACGTCGGCAAGATCCTGCTGACGGTGCAGCCGGCTTCCTAGGCACTGTCCGACAGACACGCCACAGACACAGCCACAGACACAGACGCGGCGAACCCTCCCTCCCGGATGCCGGTTTTGTCCAACTATGTAACGCTGATTGCATTATTGGACAACCGGCTCCGGGAGGGTCTCCGCCGTGAGGCACGGACGCCACACACTCCGCGCGACCGCGCTGCTGCCGTGTGCAGCCGTACTGCTGGTCACGCCTCTCACCAGCGCGGCGTCCGCCCCGCTCAGGCAGGCCGGAGAGCCGCCGCGGCCCGCAGACCTCCGCGGAACCGTCGCCGCAGCCGCCGGTCCCGCGCGCGTGAGCATCGGCGCCGCGCGTGACGGACACCGCATCGTCGAAGTCCGTGAGCCGGTGAACGGGGTGGAGACCCTGGTACGGACGCCCGTCCTCTCGGTTCGTTCCGCCCCCGGCAGTGTTCCCGCCGCCCCCGAGCCCCGCCGGACGGAGAAGTCCCCGGGCGGCGAGGGCACTTCGGCCCCGTCCCCCCAGGGCGGACGTGAGGACGGCCGCCTCGCACCGGGCCGCTCCGCGGACGAAGACCGCCCGGAGGACCCCCGCCGGACGCACCGTCCCTCCGGTCCGCCCGGGTCCTCCGGCTCCGCCGGCCCGTCCGGTACGGAACGGTCACCCGCGTCCGTACGCCCGGACCACCGCCGAAGCCCTGCGGGCAGTGACCAGGACCGGCGCGACTCCCGCGGCCGGTCCTCGGAGAACCCCGCGAGCCGTGCGCCCGAAGGTGCTCCCGGGGCGCACGGCCCCGGCCGCGCGGGGCGCTCGGAGGAGACGGAGCATCGCCCGGCGGCGGAGGGGGACGGTCCCGGGGACCGAAGCGGTCGGCAGAGCGAGAGCGACCGCGGAGTCGAGGGCGTCGAGGGCGGCGTCCTCGACGACGACCTCCACGAGCCGGGCCACGGGACGGGAGGGGACGCCGCGGGAGGCGCGGAGCAGGAGGCACGGTCGCCGGCCACGCACAGGGTCTCCCCGGTGCTCCCGCTGGGCGCCGGACTGACCTCGATCGGGCTCGGGCTGGGCCTTCTCGCCCTGAGGTTGCGCCGCGGCTGACGGGACGTACCTGTGTTCGGACCTCGGACGTCAGGCGCTCCGGCCGGGCATGCAGAATGGGGGCATGACACAGCCGAGCAACGAACGGCAGCGGGAGAACCAGCAGGTCCTGGTCGTCGGCCCGGACGGCATGGCTCTCGGCAGCGCCGATCCCAAGGGCGGTGGCGGGGAGGACGACGAGCAGGCCGAGGTTCCCGTCACGGAGATGGTCGAGCAGCCTGCGAAGGTCATGCGGATCGGCAGCATGATCAAGCAGCTGCTCGAAGAGGTGAAGTCCGCTCCGCTCGACGAGGCGAGCCGCGTACGGCTGAAGGAGATCCACACCAGCTCCATCAAGGAGCTGGAGGACGGCCTCGCACCCGAGCTGATCGAGGAGCTGGAGAGGCTCTCGCTCCCCTTCACGGACGACTCCGTGCCGACCGAGGCCGAACTGCGCATCGCGCAGGCGCAGCTGGTGGGATGGCTCGAGGGGCTCTTCCACGGCATCCAGACCGCCCTCTTCGCACAGCAGATGGCCGCCCGCGCGCAGCTGGAGCAGATGCGCAGGGCTCTGCCGCCGGGAAGCATCCCCGAGGAGGGCCTGCTCGGTGACCACGAGCCCGGCCGCTCGCCCCGCTCCGGTGGGCCATACCTCTGAGCGGCACGCCCGTCGTGTCGTCTGCTGTGCCCCGGTGACGGGGCTGTGCTTGCGACTGCGCTTGCCGACCTGCCTACAGCGCTCGCCGGCAGCGCTTGCGTACAGCGTCACGCGGAATGCGCAGGTTCAGTCCACGCCCGTCGGACGTCGTCCGGCCATCCAGTGGTAGAGCGTCATCGCGACGCTGGTGGCCAGGTTGTAGCTGGAGACCTGCGGCTGCATGGGCAGAGCCACGAGCTGATCCGCACGCTCACGTAGTGCGGCGGAGAGCCCGTGCCGTTCGGAGCCGAAAGCGATCAGTGCGTCGTCCGGCAGTGCGAGGGTGCGGATGTCCTCTCCGTCCGGATCCAGTGCGAAGAGCGGACCGGGCGGCAGCGCACTCGGCTCGCACTGCTCGACCACCGTCGCGAAGTGCAGTCCGGCGCTCGCCCGCACCACGTGGGGATGCCACGGGTCGACCGTGCCGGTGGTGAGCACTCCCGCTGCCCCCGCCCCGGCAGCGAGCCGGATCACTGCCCCGACGTTTCCCAGGTGGCGGGGGTTGTCGAGCACTACCACCGGAGCCGCACGGAAAGCACGGGCCGCTCCGGCCGAACGCGGGCCCGTGCCGCCGAGGACCGGGCGGCTGTCTCCTCCGTCAGCCGGTGCACCGGTCAGCGAGCCGCCGGAACGACCGCTGCCCCGGACGGCCAGTGCCGCGACCCCGGTGGGATGCGGACGGGGCACGAGTCCGTGCAGCGCCTCCGCGGGGACCTCCCGCAGCAGTTCCGAGAGTGTGCCGGTCAGATCGGGGGCGAGCTCCCGTGCGAGTTCGAGCACCGCGCAACGGTCCGCAGCCAGTGCGATCGGAACCGTCGCCCCGAAGCGCAGCGCGTGCTTGAGCGCATGGAAGCCGTCCAGCAGCACGCTTCCGGCTGCCAGCCCACGCCACTGCCGCAGCAGCAGCGCCGTCTCGGCAGGGGGCAGAGTGCCCCCCTGCCCGTCGTGCACGTCGTTCACGCGGCTGGTCGTCCTGTCATGCGGTCAGCGTACGGACATGTTCCGGCCCGTTCGCTGACGAGGGACGGAGGAGGGTCCGCCGTCGTCCGCTGCGCCGCTCCCGTCCGTCCCACTGCCGCCACTGCCCAGGCGCGACCGCACCCGCTGCCAGCCCGCCGAGGACCGCGCACCCAGCCACAGCAGTGCGACGGTCGGCAGGAAGACGGCGTCCGCGGCGACCATCGCCATGGAGAAGAACGGCAGCCCCAGCAGCACCGCGATGCTGATGTGCTCGGTGATCATGGCGGCGAGCAGCACGTTCTTCACACGACGGTTGAAGAGCGCGAAGGGGAAGGCCACCTGGACCGCGACCGTGCCGTAGGTGATGAGCAGCATGAGGAGGCCGCTGCCCGCCAGGACGGAGTTCAGCTCGGGCCAGGGCGAGAAGTAGTCCAGGTTCATCGGGTAGTAGACGGCCGTGCCGTCCTGCCAGCGCGACCCCTGGATCTTGTACCAGCCGGCCGTCGAGTAGATCAGGCAGACCTCGATGACGATGACCAGCAGCGCGGCATTGTGCACGAGGTTGGCGAGCATGTCGCAGACGGCGCGGGCCTCGCTGTGCGGGGAGTACCGGCCGACCACGCGCCAGACCGCCTGCGACGCCCACAGCGCCCAGAAGAACAGGCCCCAGCCGATGCTCAGCCCGCCGAGAGCCGTCGCAGCGACCATCACCGCGCCGAACACGGCCCACAGTGCGACGCCGACAGCGTCCGACTGTTCGGCCGGGCCGTCCGGCCCCGCTGCTCCGTCGTGGCCGCCGCCGCGCCGCCTCAGCCTGCGCGCGTCCAGGGACCAGACCTGGCCGCACCGGGTGAGGACCAGGTACATCGCCATCAGGTGGATGACGTTGTCGCCGCCGTCGCCCATGAAGACGCTGCGGTTCTGCAGCGACAGCACACCGACCATGAACAGCACGGAGGCGGTGCGGGAGCGCCAGCCGACCAGCAGCGCGACGCTGGAGAGCACCGCCAGGACGTAGACGAACTCGAACCACGCGGTGCTGTCCGTCCAGAGCAGGACGGTGAAGGCGTGGTTCGACTCGATGAGCTTGTCGGCCAGGTTCCAGCCCCAGGGGCCGTCGGGTCCGTACAGCTCGTGACGGTGCGGCAACTCACGCAGGAGGAAGAAGAGCCAGGTGGCGGCGAAGCCGATCCGTACGACTGCTGTCTGGTACGGGGCGAGGGCGCCCCCCGTGATCCGGGCGACGCCGCGAGCGAACGCGCTGTCGGGCGGCGGTGCGCCGTGTGCTTCGCGGGGCGGGACGGTCTCGCCGGACGGGACGGTCTCACCGTGCGGGACATTCCCGCCGTGCGGGGCTTCTGCGTAGTCGGCGGGCCCGGCGTTCACGTAGGACGCGGGGGCCGCGTCCGAGTGCTGCCGTCCCTCGGCTCCGTGGGGTTCAGGGGACGTCCGCCGCCCGCCGGGGTCCGCGGCCCAGGCCGGCCGTGCGCCGCGCTCGCCCTGGGGCCCGTACTGCTCGCTCACTTGTCCCAGCCCCCCGGAATGTCCGCGCTGCCGACCTGCCACCAGGGCTGCACCCGGTAATCGGTCTTGGTGTCCGACTTCTCGTCGCTCCAGGGCGGAGGTGCCACGGGCGTGGTCGCCGAGCGGACCTGGATGCGCTCCACTGTGCCGCCGTTGAGCTCGGGGCCGAAGCGGAGCATCACTATTCGCTTGATGTAGCTCTCGGACAGTTCACCGCGCAGTCCGACGGGCTTGCCCTTGTCGTCGTGCGAGCCGTTGTAGAACTCCCACGCCCTGCGGAGCTCGTTCTGCTGGATGTGGCTGGGCGCGATGTTGTGGTCGATGTCCTCGCCGTCCATGGCGGAGAGGTTGACCCAGCCCGTCGTCTCCGTACCGCCGTCGTCCTTGGCGACCTTCGCCCGGGCGTGCACGGCTATGTTCTGCTGCAGGGGGTTGGGAGCGAACAGCTTCCAGTTCTGTTCGAACTCCGGGTAGATGTAGTCGTCGACGCCCTGGCCGTGCTTCTTGGTGAGGGTGTTCGCGGGCGCGACGTGCAGGAAGACCATCGCCAGGTGGACGGCCACGGCGACGGCCACCGCCGCCACGGAGACAGCCATGATCACGCGCGCGGGCAGCGACATGGCCGCATTGCCTCCGCCGCGCACTTCCCCAGGCCGCCCGCCGCGATCCGGCGGCGGTGCCTGCTGCTCTGCTGGCTCCATGCCCTCCCCTGCTCCCCACGTCCATGTCCCGAGGTACGGCCTCAGAGATTATTCGAGCCTTGACACCCTATGGGGCCGCACCTCACCATTGAACCGAACGATCGGTCGGTAGGTGATGCGGCTTCGGCCGTCGGCAAGGGGGTCGCGATGACATCGGTGCTGCTCGGCGAAGGCGCACAGAGCGCCGAGGGTCCGGCGGAACCGCTTGCGGACTTCGAGAGCGCGATCGCGGCCGACGAGCGGATCGAGCCGCGGGACTGGATGCCGGAGGACTATCGCAGGACGCTGGTCCGGCAGATGGCGCAGCACGCCCACTCCGAGATCATCGGCATGCAGCCGGAGGCCAACTGGATCACGCGGGCCCCCTCGCTGCGGCGCAAGGCCATCCTGATGGCCAAGGTGCAGGACGAGGCGGGTCACGGCCTGTATCTCTACAGCGCGGCGGAGACGCTAGGCACCGGCCGGGAGGAGTTGCTGGACAAGCTGCACTCCGGCCGTCAGAAGTACTCCTCGATCTTCAACTACCCGACTCTGACCTGGGCCGACGTGGGTGCGATCGGCTGGCTCGTCGACGGCGCGGCGATCACGAACCAGGTGCCGCTGTGCCGCTGCTCGTACGGGCCGTACGCCCGGGCGATGATCCGCATCTGCAAGGAGGAGTCCTTCCACCAGAGGCAGGGATTCGAGCTGCTGCTGGCCCTGAGCCGGGGCACCGAGACCCAGCACGCGATGGCGCAGGACGCGGTGGACCGCTGGTGGTGGCCGTCGCTGATGATGTTCGGCCCGCCCGACGACGAGTCCTCGCACAGCGCCCGCTCCATGGCGTGGAAGATCAAGCGTCATTCCAACGACGAGCTGCGCCAGCGCTTCGTCGACATCTGCGTGCCGCAGGCGGAGGCGCTCGGCCTCACCCTCCCCGACCCCGACCTGAGCTGGAACGAGGAGCGGGGGCACTGGGACTTCGGCCCGATCGACTGGGAGGAGTTCCGTCAGGTGCTGCAGGGCAACGGCCCGTGCAACGAAGAGCGGATAAGCCGCCGCAGGCGGGCGCACGAGGAGGGGGCCTGGGTGCGTGAGGCCGCGGCGGCGTACGCGGCGAAGCGCGCGGGCGGCCGGGAACCGGGCCAAGGGCAAGGTCAGGGTCAGGGTCAGGGACAGAGTCAGGAACAGGGTCAGGGTCAGGGTCAGGAACAGGGTCAGGGCCAGGAACAGGGTCAGGGACAGGGACAGGGTCAGGGACAGCACGACGCGGAGACGGCGGTGAGCCCACGATGAGCAGCAGTGACTGGCCTCTGTGGGAGGTATTCGTACGCAGCAGGCGCGGCCTGTCGCACACCCACGCGGGCAGTCTGCACGCGCCCGATGCCGAGCTTGCACTGCGCAACGCGCGCGATCTCTACACGCGCCGCTCGGAGGGCGTCTCCGTGTGGGTGGTCCCGTCCGAGGCGGTCACCGCCTCCTCCCCCGACGAGAAGGACCCGTTCTTCGCGCCGGCCGCGGACAAGCCGTACCGCCACCCCACGTTCTACGAGGTGCCGGAAGGGGTGCGGAACCTGTGACGCACTCCCAGGAGGCACGCCCCCTCGGCGGAGCCGGCTCGCACACGGATGCCGCCGAGCTGGACAGTCCGCTGCTTCCCCTCGCCGACGACGCCCTCGTCCTCTCCCACCGGCTGGGGGAGTGGGCAGGGCACGCACCGGTGCTGGAGGAAGAACTGGCCCTTGCCAACATCGCCCTCGACCTGCTCGGGCAGGCGCGGGTGCTCTACTCGGAGCTCGGCGACGAGGACGAACTGGCCTATCTGCGTGAGGAACGGGCTTTCCGCAACTGCCAGTTGGTGGAGCAGCCGAACGGCGACTTCGCCTGCACGATGATCCGTCAGCTCTACTTCTCCGCCTACCAGGAGCTGCTCTTCGGCCAGCTCGCGGAGCTCGGCAATCCGCTCGCGGCGAAGGCCGTCAAGGAAACCGAATACCACCGGGACCACGCGGAGCACTGGACGCTCAGGCTCGGTGACGGCACCGAGGAGAGCCACACTCGCGCCCAGCGGGCCACGGACGCCCTGTGGAGATACACGGGCGAGCTGTTCGAACCGCTGCCCGGGCCCGCCCCCGTAGGCGCGGTCGACTGGGGAGCGCTGCGCGCGGGCTGGACGGAGCGGATCACGCGCGTGCTGCGGGCCGCCACCCTCACGGTGCCGGAGAGTCCCCAGAGCGGAGCCTGGACGGCGGGCGCGGGCCGGCAGGGTCTGCACACCGAGCCCTTCGGGCGGATGCTCGCCGAGATGCAGCACCTCCACCGCAGCCACCCGGGGGCCTCGTGGTGACCGGCTACGTGGTGACCGGCAAGGTGGTGAAGGGCGACGTGGTGACCGGCACGGCGCGCGGTGCGCGAGAAGCCACCGCATCCGCGTCCGCCTCCGCCGAGCAGCGGCTGCATGACCTGACCGCGGTGGCGGGCTCCGTCCCGGACCCCGAACTCCCCGTGGTGACTCTGGCCGAGCTGGGTGTGCTGCGGAGTGTGCGGGAGCCGACGCCCGGCGGCCCCGTCGAGGTCGAACTCACCCCGACGTACACCGGCTGTCCGGCGATCGAGGCCATGGCCGCGGACATCGAGCGAGCGCTGCTGGAGCACGGCGTCACGGAGGTCTCCGTACGCACCGTCCTCGCTCCGCCCTGGAGCACCGACGACATCACCTCCGAGGGGCGCCGCAAGCTCGCCGACGCGGGCATCGCCCCCCCGCGCGGCGGCGCCGCCCCCGGCTCAGGGCCGGTACCGCTGACGCTCGCCATCCACTGCCCCAACTGCGGATCGACCGAGACGAGCCTGATCAGCCGGTTCTCCTCCACCGCCTGCAAGGCCCTGCGGCGCTGCGAGGCGTGCCGGGAGCCGTTCGACCACTTCAAGGAGGTGTGAGGAGCGCCGTGAGCACCTTCCACCCGCTCCGGGTCGCATCAGTCGACCGGCTCACGGACGACTCGGTCGCGCTGACCATCGCCGTGCCGCCGGAGCTCCGCTCCCTCTACGGTTACGCCCCCGGCCAGCACATCGCGCTGCGCCGGCACCGCGGCGAGGACGCCGGCACGGGCAGCGGCACGGGAACGGCCGGGTACACAGGTGCCGAGATCCGGCGGACGTACTCGCTCTGCGCCCCCGCGTCGGACGCACCCGCGACGCTGCGCGTCGGCATACGCGGAATCGAGGGCGGCGACTTCTCCACCTACGCCGTCAAGGAACTCGCCCCGGGCGACACCGTCGACGTTCTGCCGCCCACAGGCCGGTTCGTCCTCGCACCACGGCACGGCCACTTCGCCGCCGTCGTGGGCGGCAGCGGCATCACCCCGGTGCTCTCCATCGCCGCCACGCTCCTCGAGCGCGAACCGGAAGCCCGTTTCTGTCTCATCCGCAGCGACAGGTCGACCGCGTCCACGATGTTTCTGGAGGAGGTCGCCGACCTCAAGGACCGCTATCCTCACCGCTTCCAGCTCGTCACCGTGCTCTCCCGCGAGGAGCAGCAGAGCGGCCTGCCCTCCGGCCGCCTCGACACGGAGCGGCTGAAGCAGCTTCTGCCCGCCCTGCTGCCCGTCGGGGACATCGAGGGCTGGTATCTGTGCGGTCCGCTCGGCCTGGTCGAGGGAGCGTCGCGTGCGATGCGCGCGCTGGGAGTGCCGCGGGGCCGCATCCATCAGGAGATCTTCCACGTCACCGATGCGCCCGCGGCGGGCGCCGGTCCGGCCGCGGAAGGTTCCGGCACCGGCTCCCGGCCGGCGGGTGCGTCGGCCGCCGGTTCCGACGGCGCCGCTGCTGCCCGTACAGCAGCCGTGACGGCCACTCTCGACGGACGCTCGGGCTCCTGGCCGATGGACGACGGCGAGTCCGTCCTGGAGACGGTTCTGCGCCACCGCGCCGACGCGCCTTTCGCGTGCAAGGGCGGGGTGTGCGGCACCTGCCGGGTACGCCTCGTCTCGGGCGAGGTGCACATGGAGCGCAATTACGCCCTGGAGGAGGACGAACTGGAAGCGGGCTATGTGCTCGCCTGCCAGTCGCGTCCTCTCACGGAGGCGGTGGAGGTGGACTTCGACGGCTGAGAGGCACCGGGACGCTCCGGTCCCGGCCCTGCGGGGCGGCCCTCCTCAGCCGTCCGCGTCACCGGCCGACGGGTTTCATGCGACGTGCGCCGGCTCCGTGTCACCGGTGAGCGGGCGTCCGGCTGCCTCCCAGGCGAGCATGCCGCCGTCGACGTTCACCGCGTCGATGCCCTGCTGACGCAGGTACTGCGTGACCTGGGCCGACCGCCCGCCGACGCGGCAGACCACGTAGACCCGCTCGTCCTCGCCCGCGCGCTCGGTCAACTCACCGATCCTGCCCACGAATTCACTCATGGGGATGTGCAGTGCGCCCTCCGCGCGCCCTGCGGCCCACTCGTCGTCCTCGCGGACGTCCAGCAACAGGGCGTCCGCGGGCACCGCGGCGACGTCGACCTGCGGCAACTGACCGTTCTGCATGCTCGGCTCTCTCTCAGTTCTCTTCGGTGGCGGTACCGGAGTCGCCTGTACGGCGACCCGTTCCGGGATCCGCGGCGGTACCACCGGTGGCTCCCTCGGCGGCGGTGGCTCCCTCGGCCGACGTCCCGGCGCCTGCGCTCTCCGCAGCCTCCGGTCCGCCGGGCGCTCCGTACGCCGCCGCGTCACCGGACCGACCGGTCGCATCAGCCCCCATGACCTGCGTCAGGCGCTCCAACTCCGCCTCCCGCGCGGCCACTTGCTCCAGCAGCTGCTCGGCGATCTCCTCCAGCAGCCTGTCGGGATCGTCCGGGGCCATCTTCAGCATCGCGCCGATCGCGCTCTGCTCCATCTCCGCCACCATCGCGGTGAGCGCTTCCTTGCGCTCCGCCAGCCATTCCAGCCGGGCGTAGAGCAGCTCGCTCTGCGGCAGCTGAACTTCCGGTTCCTCCTCGCGCGGCCCCGCCTCCCACTCCTCGAGCAGTTCGCGCAGAGCGTCCGTATCCCCGTCCCCGTAGGCCTTGTTGACGCGGACCAGGAAGGCTTCGCGCCGCTTGCGTTCCCCGTCCTCCTGAGCCAGGTCGGGGTGGGCCTTGCGCACCAGCTCGCGGTAGGCCTTGCGCGCCTCCTCGCTCGGGCGCACGCGGCTCGGGGGCCGCACGTTCCGCTCGGTGAGCATGGCGGACGCCTCGGGCGAGAGTCCGTCGGAGTCGATCCAGCCGTGGAAGAGCTCCTCGACCTGGGGCATCGGCAGCACCGCCGCCCGCAGTTCCTGCGCCTTGCGCAGATCCTCCGGGTCGCCGCTGATCGCCGCGGTCACCTCGGCGATGCTCGCGTCCAGCTCGTCCAGGCGCGCGTACATGGGGCCGAGGCGCTGATGGTGCAGGCGGGAGAAGTTCTCGATCTCGATGCGGAACGTCTCCACCGCGATCTCGTACTCGATCAGGGCGGTCTCGGCGGCCCGCACCGCCCGCTCCAGACGCTCCGTGCCCGGTTCCTGGGCACGCCCGTGCTCCTCAGGACCGGCCTCCTCAGGACCGGGCTGCTCGGGACCGGCCTTCTCAGCTCCGGGCTGCTCCGGCGGCGACCCGTCCGGCCGGCCCGGCTCGTCCGGCTGCTCCGGCTCTTCGGCTTGCGCTTCCGGGTTCGCTCTCATCGGGCCCACCCTACGGAAGGGCGCCCCGCCTTCCCAGCGCGCCTGTGAGGATCACGGACGGAACTCCCGCGGGCAGCCCGCCGCTTCCTCCGGCAGGTGGGCGTCCGCCCAGCGGGTGAGCTCCGCCATCGCCGGCCGCAACGCCAGACCCGCCGCACTGAGCCGGTAGCTGACCCGCAGCGGTGGGCCCTCTTCCACCGTCCGTACGACCAGGCCCAGCGAGCCCAGTTCGGTCAGCCGGTCCGAGAGCATCCGCTCGCTGATGCCCGGTACGGCCCGGCGCAGCTGCGCGAAGTGGCCCGGCCCGTTCATGAGTGCGGCCAGGACCAGTCCGGTCCAGCGCTTGCCCAGCATCTGGAAGACCCGCGTGATGCTGCTCTCGGGCGCCGTGCACTGCTCGACAGCGGAAGGCGCCGCCTCCTCCTGCGTCTGGTTCCCGGGCTCTGCCATGCCTTCAGGGTACTGCGCCAAGACAAGGGGATGAAAAAAAGTAAGCTCCTGTGTTATCAATAGTTACGACGTTAAAGCACACCTGCTTACGCATTCCAAGGAGCTTCCCTTATGGCCACCCTGCTTCACCTCGACTCCTCGCTCTTTCCGCAGGAGGGTTCCGTCTCACGCGCCGTCGCGGCGTCCTTCCGCAAGGCATGGGAGGAGCAGCACCCGGAGGGCACCGTCATCCACCGGGACCTCGCAGCGGATCCCCTGCCGCACCTCGACGGGACCGCCGCGTCCGCCGGCTTCGCCGCACCGGACAGTCACACTCCCGAGCAGGCCGAGGCCTACGCGCTGCGCGACGAACTGGCCCGGGAGCTGGAGGAGGCCGACGCCGTCCTGATCGGGGCGCCGATGTACAACTACACGATCCCCTCGACGCTGAAGGCATGGGTCGACCACGTGATCCTCCAGGGCCGCACCGCCGGCACCGACACGCCTTCCGGCGCGGGCACCCCCGCCGTCGTCGTGGCCAGCCGCGGCGGCGGCTACGGACCCGGCACCCCGCGCGAGAGCTTCGAGTTCGTGCAGAACTATCTGGGCAAGGTCCTGGGCGAAATCATGGGCCTGGACGTGGAGTTCGTGGTGCCCGAGCTCACCCTCGCGCCCGTCACTCCCGGCATGGAGTCCCTCGTCGACCTGGCGGAGACCTCACGGACCAAGGCCCACGAGGCCGCCGAGACGCACGCCAAGAACCTCGCGGCCCGGTTCGCCGCAGCCGTCTGACAGCCCGAACCCGACCACCGAGCCCACCGGCCGACGCCGGCGGGCTCGTGGGCGTTCGCACAGGCCCCACGCACCCTCGTCCGACGGCCGAGGGGCCACGCAGACGACCGACGTGACGTCGCCGGTTCTCCGCTGTCGACGGATCAGCTATGACGGCTTCTCAGCCATAGGGGACGACCGCGACCGGGCACGGCGCGCGATGCAGCACGGCGTGGCTCACGAGCCCGAGTTGCAGGCCGTGCGTGCCATGACGCTTCCGGGCGCCCACCACCAGCAGGTCGGCGTCTTCCCCGGCACGTACCAACGCGTCACGAGCGGAACCCTCGACCGTCTCCGGATGTGTGGTCACCCCGGACCGGGACCCGTCCGCTGCACGCAGAGAGGATTCCAGGAGTCTCTCGGCCCGGAGTCCGGGGCCGTCCCCGCCCGTGGTCGCGCCGTCGTCGCTCGGTCTGCGCCAGGCGTGCAGGGCCTGCACGTCACATTGCCGCACCTCCGCCTCGCGCAGCGCGAAGCGAACCGCCGCGGCCTCCTCTTCTCCCTTGCCCACACCGACGACCACCTGCCGGGACCCACCCCGCCGTGCTTGTTCCGTGCCCGTGCCCCGCACGACGACGGTGGGGCAGGAGGCACGTCCCGCCACACCGAGTCCGACGGAGCCCAGCAGCATTCCGCTGACCGCGCCGACGCCGCGGCTGCCCACCACGACGGCGAAGGCCGACGCACTCTCCTCCACCAGGGCGGCCACGGGATCGCGCCCCGCCACGACCGAGGTGACCTTGAGGCCCGGCCTGCGCTCCACGGCCCGGCGCTCCGCGGTCGCCACGGTGTTCTCCGCCATGACGCGGGTCGCCGGCCGGCCGCCCGCGCGGGCTGGAGCGATCCGTTCGTACCGGTCCCAACGGGAGGCGTGCACGATGCGCAACGGGAGACCGCGGAGCGCCGCTTCGTCGGCGGCCCAGTCCACGGCCTCCAGGCTGGGGTCGGATCCGTCGACACCGACGACGACAGGCTGCGCCATGACTCCGCCTCCCTCATGCGTCCGCCGAACCGTGAGTGGCGCCCCAAGTCCCCGGCAGAAGGAGCGGCCGGGTCCGCCGTCCCCAGGACACCACCTCCTGTCGGCTCCTGCCACGCGAAGCAGCGGCCGCTCCGAGCCGGACGCGGCGACGTCAGGCCAGGTCGAAGCGGACGTCCACCACGCCCTCGACGGACCGCACCAGGCGGGCGAGAACAGCGACATCGCGGCTGTCGGGGAGTTCACCGCCGACGGTGGCGACTCCGTCCTCGACCTCCACCCTCAGGTCCGCGCCCGCGCCGGGCACGAGGCCGAACACCTCGCCCCTGATCTCCTCGGCGATCCGGTCATCCGGACGGAGGAAGGTCTTCAGCAGGTCCATCCGGCTGACGATGCCCACCAGGCACCCCTGGCCGTCGACGACCGGCAGCCGTTTGAGCCGGCGCCGCGCCATGGCCCGGGCAGCGGCGGCGAGCGGAACGTCCGCCCGCACGGACACAGCGGGGCTCGACATCAGATCGGCGGCGGTGACACCGGCGGACTTGCGCACCTCCTCCAGACGCTCCGGCGTCTCGTACAGGTGCGGCGGGTCGCTGCGGCGGGCCTCCTTCGGCAGCAGATCGGCCTCGGAGACCACTCCGACCACGCGGCCGTCGCCTTCGAGTACGGGGAGGGCGCTGACGTGCCGTTCCTGGAGCTTGTGGACGATCTCCTTGAACGACGTGTCCTGACTCACCGCGACGACGGCGTGGGTCATCACGTCACCGACGGTACGCGGGGCTCGCGTCGTCTCGTTCCCGCCTGCCGCCGGTTCTGCCGACGGCGTGACCGGCCGGGAACGCCCGGTCGCGCGCTGGGACATACGGTGCTCCGCTCTCTCGGTTCGAGGTCCGGAAGTGGTCGACCGGGGCCCGGCACCGAGGCCGGGACGGTTGGGCGGCCGCCTCCTCCCGTTGGCCACGCTTCCACCGTGACCGGCAGACCGCCGCCCGGCCAGGGCCGATGGTCCCCGGCCTGTCCCCGCGCACAGTCAGGACATACGCGGCGGCCACCGGGACACCCGGCAGGCGCCCGGCCGCTTCCGGCCGCTTCCGGCCGGGCGCCCGGAGCCCTGACCGACCGCCCGCCCGCCCGGAGGACCTCTATGGACGCCTGGACGTGGATGTACGAGGGCTACGAGCCGGACCAGGAGCGGCTGCGTGAGGCGCTGTGCACGCTGGGCAACGGGCGCTTCGCCACCCGGGGGGCCGCGGCAGAGCTGCCGGCCGGAGGCGCGCACTACCCCGCCACATACGCCGCCGGCGGCTTCAACCGCCTCGTCTCCGAGGTCTCCGGCGAACAGGTGGAGAACGAGGACATGGTCAACCTCCCCAACTGGCTCCCGCTGCGCTACCGCCTCGGTCCGGCGGGCGGCGAGCGCGGCGCGTGGCTCTCTCCCCGTTCGCCCGAGATGGTGGCGCACCACAGCCGGCTGGACCTGCGACACGGAGAACTGACCCGCTGCACCGCCTACCGCGACCCTGCCGGCCGTGAGCTGGAAGTCGAGGAGACCCGCATCGTCAGCATGGCTGATCCGTGGCTGGCGGCCACGCGTACCGTCTTCACCGCGCACGGCTGGTCCGGGCATCTCGACATCGAGTCGGCCCTGGACGGGGACGTGCGCAACGCCGGTGTCGAGCGCTACCGCGATCTCGCCGGCCGGCACCTGGGCGACTGGGAGACCGGGAAGAGCGAGTCAGGCACGCTCTGGCTGCGCTGCCGCACGACCAGCTCCGCTGTCGGCGTCGCCCTCGCCGCACGTACGACCGTCAGCCCGCACGCCGGACACGTGGACAGCGGAACGCCCGTGCTGAGCCCCCGCAGTGCTGCCGACAGACTGAGTGTGCCGATCGGTGAGGAATCCCGGGTGGCGGTCGAGAAGGCCGTCGCGCTGCACACCTCGCACGACCGCGCGATCAGCGAACCACTGCACGCCTCTGTCCAGGCCGCCGGCCACGCCCCCACATTCCGGCACCTGCGTGCCCAGCACCGCGCGGCCTGGCGCAGGCTGTGGAACGGCAGCCGGCTCGACGTGGCAGGGGAAACCGGACGCATCCTCCGCCTGCACCAGTTCCACCTGCTGCAGACCCTCTCCCCGCACACCGCCTCCCTGGACACGGGGGTACCGGCCCGCGGCCTTCACGGCGAGGCCTACAGAGGACACGTGTTCTGGGACGAGCTGTTCGTCATGCCCTACCTGGACCTGCACCTTCCAGAGGTCTGCCGGGCCCTGCTCGACTACCGGCACCGCCGGCTGCCGCAAGCCTGCCGCGCCGCCCGCGCCGCAGGGCACCAGGGTGCGATGTACCCGTGGCAGAGCGGCAGCGACGGCCGCGAGGAGGCCCAGACCCGGCACCTCAACCCGCACTCCGGCCGGTGGATCCCGGACCACTCCCGCCTTCAGCATCACGTCGGCTCTGCCGTCGCCTACAACGTCTGGCATCACGCGCAGGCCACCGGCGACCGCGGCTACCTCTACGGAAGGGGCGCCGAGATGATGCTGCACATCGCCCGCTTCTGGGCCGGCGCTGCCCGATGGGACGGAGCGGCGGAGCGCTACCGGATCACGGGAGTCATGGGCCCCGACGAGTACCACGACGCCTACCCGGAGGCCGCCGAGCCGGGACTCGCCGACAACGCGTACACCAACGTCGGCGCCGCGTGGGTGCTCACCCGTGCCCTGGAGCTGGTGGCCATGCTGCCGTCGCGCCGCCGGGGGGAGCTCTCCGAGCAGATGGAGCTGAGGCCGGAGGAACTGGAGCGCTGGGCGGACGTCTCGCGGAAGCTGCGCGTCCCGTACCACTCGGGTGTGATCAGTCAGTTCGACGGCTACGGGGAACTCGCCGAGCTCGACTGGGAAGGCTACCGAGCCAGGTACGGCAACGGGATGCGGCGCCTGGACCGGGTGCTGGAGGCCGAAGGGGACAGCGTCAACCGCTACCGGGCGTCCAAACAGGCCGACGTCCTCATGCTCGGCTATCTCTTCCCGCCGGCCGAACTGAGGGCGCTGTTCGACCGCCTCGGCCACCCCCTCGACGACGAGATCTGGCAGCAGACCTGCGATCACTACCTGCGCCGCACCAGCCACGGGTCGACCCTCAGCAGTCTCGTCCACGCCTGGGTGCTGGCCCGGGGACACCGTCCCGAGGCCTGGCAGCACTGCCGGGAGGCGCTCCTCGCCGATGTCGCGGACCTGCAGGGAGGCACTACCGGTGAGGGCATCCACCTGGGCGCCATGGCGGGCACCCTCGATCTGGTGCAGCGCGGTCTGACGGGTCTGACGGTCCGCCACGGCGCCCTGCACCTGGCTCCGGCGCCCCTGCCGCAACTGTCGAAGTCCGGCTGCACCGTTCACTGTCTCGGTCACTGGGGAATCGAGATCAGGGTGCGCAAGGACCGCGTGCACGTCTCCGTACCGGCGTCGGCCGCCGACCCTCTGCACGTGGTCGTGGGCGGACGCACCCATGCCGTGCCGCCGGGCCGGGCGCGGTGGCTGAACCTGCCACCGATGTGAGCCCGGCAGTCTGCTGCGGACGAGCGTCCGACGCGCAGTGCGAGTGGATCGCGACGCACATGGGCCTCGCCGGGGCAGACACGTGGGCCTGGCGGGAGCCCTCGGATCCGGGACCGTCGGCCCTCGCGATCGCACCCTTTCGGAGCTGGCCCGCGGGCCGGGACCGACCGATGCTGGACGTGGGGCGGACAGCAGCGAAGGAGCGTCCGAATGGCTTCACTCCGCGTACTCGTCGCATACAGCAGCAAGAACCAGTCCACGGCCGAGATCGCCTCGTGGATCGGTGCGGGCCTGCGCGAGCAAGGACTGCGAGCAGACGTCGCTGCCACCGAGGACGTGACGGACCTTTCGCACTACGACGCCGTGGTGCTGGGGTCCGCCGTCTACGTCGGGCGCTGGCGCCGGAGCGCGACCAGTTTCGCCCGTCGCCACCATCATCGACTCCTCCGGGTTCCGGTGTGGCTCTTCAGCAGTGGCCCGTTGGACCCGTCCGCCACGGAGGGTGAGCTTCCGCCGACTCCCGGGGTCGCTCGCCTCGCGAAGCGGCTCGGGGCGGAGGAGCACCGCACTTTCGGTGGCCGGCTGACGGACGGAGCCGGCGGATTCCTCGCAGGTCAGATGCTCAGGGAGAAGATGGGCGGCGACTTCAGGAACCAGCAGGAGGTACGCGCCTGGAGCGGGGACATCGCGTCCCGGCTGGTCTCTGAGCGAGAACCCATTTGAACGGCAGGACCGCGCCGGGAGGGCCCCTCGGGACAGGGCACCCGCCGACGCATGACCGGCCGACGCAATGACGGGTCGGCGCAATGACGGGCCGGCGCGAGGCAGGCCGTCAGGCGGCAGGGCGGGCACCCGCGCTGCGACGCCGGTGGCGGCGACGCAGTTCGTCCGTGCCCCAGACGATCACAGGAAACGTGGCGATGAGTGCCACGACCTCGACGGGCAGGGACGTGGTCCCGAAGATGCGCTGGACAGGGGGCACCCACACCACCACGGCGGTGAACACGAGCTCGAAGCCGATACCCGCAAGCAGCAGAGGGTTGGTGAACAAACCGACCTGTCGCAGGGAGGCGTGGTCGGTGCGCGCGGCGAGGGCGGTCCCGACCTGGCACATGACGATGCCGGCGAACGTGGTGGTGGTGGCCGTGAGATATGCGTGGTGCAGGTCGCTCCCGGGCCCTGTCGGATCTCCCGGTCCCCATCCGGCCCGCCACAGGACGTAGAAGAAGGCGCCCGTCACCAGTGCCGCGGACACCAGGCCCAGACAGGCCCACGCGCGTACGAGCAGGTCCTTGGTGATGACGCCGTGACCGCTCCGTCTCGGCGGCCCGGCCATCAGCCCCGGTTCGGCGGGCTCCCGGCCGAGGGCCAGAGCGGGCAGGGTCTCCGTGCCGAGGTCGATGGCGAGGATCTGCAGCACGGTCAGCGGCAGAGGAATGGCCCCGCCCGACAGTGCGAACAGCAGGAAGGGAACGACTTCAGGTACTGCGTGGGCGAAGATGTAAAGGATGAACTTGCGTACGTTTTCGTAGACTTGGCGGCCGGACTCGACGGCGGTGACAATGGTGGCGAAGTTGTCGTCGGTCAGCACCATGGTGGAGGCCTCGCGGGCCACGTCCGTGCCCGACTTCCCCATCGCCACGCCGATGTGAGCCCGGTGCAGGGCGGGGGCGTCGTTCACACCGTCCCCCGTCATCGCGACGATCTGCCCGTGGGCGCGCAACGCGTCGGCCACCCGGAGTTTGGTCTCGGGGGAGGAACGCGCGAAGACGACCTCGGTCCCGCCGGTGAGCAACTCGTCCAGATCGCTGTCGGTCACGGCCCCCGCGTCCTCGACGACGTGCAACTGCGGTGACCCGATCCCCACTTCGCGAGCCACTGCCGATGCGGTGCCTCCGTTGTCACCGGTCACGATGTGCACGCGCAGCCCCGCTTCGTGGCAGCGCCGGACCGCGTCGGCGGCCTCAGGACGTGGCGGGTCGTACAGTCCGACCAGCCCGACCAACTGCAGGCGCGTCTCGGCCTCTTCGCGTACCCGTGGGACAGGGCTCCCCGCAGGAAGCCTGCGGGTGGCGACAGCAAGGACGCGAAAGCCCTGTTCCGTCATGCGGGTGACGGCCGCCATGTGCGTCTGACGGTCCTGCTGTTCCTCGAGGCGGGGGAAGACCGCTTCCGGTGCCCCTTTCACGTAGATGACGAGGCGGTCGCCGCTTCGGCTGACGACGGACATCAGCCGCAGGCGGGGGTCGAAGCGGAAGAGCGCTTCTCTGCGGGCGTCACGCGCTCCGAGGTCGGGTGCCCGGCCCGGCTGAGCCGCACCTTCGACGAGCGCGATCTCGGTCGGGTCTCCCTGGAGGGCCCCGTCCTCTCCGGCGGTGACCGTGGTGCATTCCGCCATCGCGTCGGCGAGGGACTCGGTCCGGGAGCCGGATACGCCCCCTTCGGGCGTCCACGTGGTGCTCAGACTCATCCGGTTGCGGGTCAGCGTCCCGGTCTTGTCGGTGCAGATGACGTTGGTCGATCCGAGCGTCTCCACCGCACTGAGACGCTTCACCACCGCGCCGTTGCGGGCGAGAAGCCGCACGCCCAGCGCGAGCGCGAGGGTGATCGTGGGCAGGAGCCCTTCGGGAACGTTGGCCACCAGCAGCCCGACGGCGAACGTCAGCGCATCGGTCAGCGGAAGGCCGGCAGCCGCTCCCACCCCGAGGAAGGCCGTTCCCAGGCCGACGGCGACGGCCGCGATGAACCAGGCGACGCGCTTGACCTGCGCCTCCAGCGGGCTCTCCTCTCGGCGGGTTCGCTGACTGAGCGCGGCGATGCGTCCGAGTTCGGTGTGCACACCGGTGGCGAAGACGACAGCCTTCGCGGCCCCACCCACACAGGTGGTGCCGCTGAAGATCAGATTGGACTCCCGCAGCGGCGGAACACCAGGCTGTGACTGACCCGCCACTCGTTCCACAGGCTCCGACTCGCCCGTCAGCATCGACAGGTCGACCTCGAGCGCTCCGTCGGTCAGCCGCGCGTCCGCAGGTACCTTGACGCCTTCCTCCAGCACGATGAGGTCGCCCGGGACCAGCCCGGCCGCATCGACGGCATGCGGCTTGCCGTCGCGTACGACGTGCGCCTGGTCGGGCAGGTACCCGGTCAGGGCTTCCACCGCCCGCTCGGCCTGACGCTCCTGAAGCATGGCGAACCCGGCGTTCAGCACGATGACCGCCACGATCGCCATCGCCAGGACCGGCGTTCCGGCGACGAGCGCCAGCGCTCCCGCTCCCCACAGCAGCAGTGCCAGAGGATGCACGACCTGCCGCAGGAGTTCCCGCCAGAACCAGCCGTGGCGCTCACGTCGCACCTCGTTGGCGCCGTACACGGCCAGGCGCCGCGCCGCCTCCCTGCCGGAGAGGCCGGCTTCTCCCGTTTCCAGTTCCTTGCGCAGCAGTGACAGCGGCTCGCGCGGATCCACCGTGAGGGTGGGAACGTCCTCGTTCGTCGCTCGCTCCATGGCGTACCTTCACGGGCTCTGCGGGGAGTAACGGCCAGATCGTTCCGGCCGGGCGCCGATGGCAGCCCGGTCACTGGTCGGAGGGGCGGCGCACCGGCTGATCCCGATCAACGTAGTCCGGGGGCGGCCGCATACCCGGCAAGTACACGGGGGCGGCCGGTCCGGGACCGCGGGGTGGCGGCTGCGGGGCCGTCCTCAGGAGTTGATCACGGACGGCCGCAGTCCCGTCCCGTTGTCTGCGCGGCTCACGGCAGAGCCGCCGTACCGAGCGCGGTCTCGGCCCGGCCGGTCAGATGGCTACGGACCTTCACCACCCCGTCCACGCCCTGGCACAGGCGTTCCACCACCGCGATGAGATGAACGGGAGTGACCTCCCCGCGCAGGGTCACGCAGCCGTCCTCCACCTCGACGGTGAGCTGGCTGGCCGCGAGACCAAGGGTCCGTTCCAGAACGTCACGGGTGATCTCCTCGTGGATGGCGTCGTCCCGGCGGAGGAAGACGCGCACCAGGTCGGAACGGCTGAGGATCCCGACGAGCCGGTCGGCCTCGTTCACCACGGGCAGTCTCTTGACCTGCTTGTCCGCCATCACGCGGGCCGCCTCCACGACGTTCCACTCGGGGCGGGCCACGACGGGAGGACTCGTCATCAGTTCGTCCGCAGTGCCTGCCTCGCCGGGGGCGCGGCTGCCCGGCCGGGGTTCCCGCGAGGACAGCAGCCCCGCGGGGTCGGGTTGCCCTGCCTGCTTGCCCAGCAGGTCGGCCTCGGAGACGACGCCGACAGGGTGTTCGTCGTCGTCGACCACGGGGAGGGCGGTGATGTTGTACTCGGCCAGGATCTCGGCGATCTTCTTGAACCCGGTGTCGCGGTGCACGCGCACAACGGCGCGGGTCATCAGATCGTGGACGGTACGGTGCTGCATCGGCCGTCTCCCTCGCATCGCCCGGCGGTGCTGCTCATTCCCCCTCCCACGATCCATCGGCGGGAGCGAACCTGCCACAGCGGCTCGGGCGTAGAGGACCGGCCACTCGTCCGCCGGCGATGCGTCTCGGCGCATGCACGGAAACACGGAAAGGCGCCTACTCGTGGGCCACGACCGCGATCGGCGTGCGCACATGGTGCATGACCGCGTGGTCGACGGGACCCACGTGTGTTCCCGTGCGCGAGTGCCGGGCTCGTCGGCCGACCACCAGCATGGACGCCCCGGCAGCGGCCTCGATCAGCAGGCTGGAGGGCTGTCCCAGGACAGCGAGGTGGCTCAGAGGTACGTCCGGGAATTTCTCGTGCCAGGGGCGCACGGTCTCGGTGAGCCTCTGGTTCGTTTCGCGCTGAAGATCTTCCGTGATCTCCACGCCGACCGGGTACGAGGGTGTGGCGCCGAAGGCAGGAGGGAGCTGCCAGGCATGCAGGACGCGCAGCGGCGCGGAGTGCCGGGAGGCGGTCCGGAACGCGAAGTCGAGGAGTTCCTCGCAGGGGCGGCCGAGGTCCAGGCCGAGGACGACGTGGCCCTGCCCGTTCGCGGCCGTCCGTGCTGCGGCACCGGTTTGGGACGTGCGCGGTGTCTCCGGCTCGGCCGCGGGGCGGACCAGGACGACCGGACACGTGGCGTGTGCCACCGTGGCCAGGGCGGTGGAGCCCACGAGATATCCGAGAACGCTGCCCAGTCCCCGTGAGCCGAGAACGAGGAGACCGGTCCTGGCAGAGATGTCGCTGAGCACGTAGGACGGGCGGCCCGAGAGCATCATGACGGTGAGGCTCAGTTCCGGGAAGCGGTTGCCGAGGTCCTCAGCGACTTCGCATGTGACCCTCTGCGACCATTCCCGTTCTGTCTGGTCCGCGACGACCACCGGCGGACACGGGTACGGACCCGTGTCGCGGACCAGGACGAGTTGCAGCGGCACGTCACGGGTCAGCGCCTCGTGGGCCGCCCATTCGGCTGCGGCGACGCTCTCACGGGTTCCGTCGAGGCCGACGGTGACGGATGCGAACATGCCACACCTCCTCACACGCCCAGGCGTGTGCCGTCACTGTCAGGGTCCCTCACGATCGGCCGGGCGGCTTGAGCCCGGTGGCCGGAAGATCAAGGACCATCGTCCTGCTCTTCCGGGAGCTCCAGAACCTGCCGGCGGTCAGCCGGCCGTGTCGTCCGGCGGGCCGTATCCGCCACCGCCCGGGGTTTCCACCACCAGCACATCGTCCGGAGCCACCTCGGCGGAGTCGCAGCCCGACATGACAGAAGTGCTGCCGTCAGCGCGTTCCACGCGGTTCGAGCCGAGTGAACCCGGGTTGCCGCCCGCCATACCGTAAGGCGGCACGCGCCGGTGGCCCGAGAGGGTGCTCACGGTCATGGGTGCGCGGAAACGGAGCCTGCGTACCGCGCCGTCGCCGCCGCGCCACCGCCCGGCTCCACCGCTGCCGGCCCGGATGGCGAACTCTTCGACCAGGACGGGCAACTGCCATTCGAGGACCTCCGGGTCGGTGAGCCGGGAGTTGGTCATGTGGGTCTGCACCACTGGTGCTCCGGCGAACCCGTCGCCGGCACCGGAGCCGGAGGCGATGGTCTCGTAGTACTGATGCTGCTCGTTTCCGAAGGTGACGTTGTTCATGGTTCCGGAGCCTTCGGCCTGGATGCCCATGGCCGCGTAGAGCGCGCCGGTGATCGCCTGGGACGTCTCGACGTTGCCCGCGACGACGGCAGCCGGACGGACAGGCGCCAGCATCGAGCCCGGCGGGACGATGATCCGCAACGGTCTGAGACAGCCGTCGTTCAGGGGGATTTCGTCAGCGACAAGAGTCCGGAAGACATAGAGGACGGCAGCGGTCACCACTGAACTCGGCGCGTTCAGATTCGCATCGAGCTGTGCCGAGGTGCCGGTGAAGTCCACTGTCGCTGAACGGTGTTCGCGGTCCACCGAGACCCGCACGGAGATGACTGCGCCCGAATCCGTCTCGTAGTGGTATTCGCCGTCCTCGAGAGCGTCGATGACCTTGCGCACCGATTCCTCGGCGTTGTCCTGGACGTGACGCATATACGCCTGCACGACGTCCAGCCCGAAGTGACGGATCATCTTCCCGACCTCCTCGACACCTTTGTGGTTGGCGGCGATCTGTGCACGGAGGTCGGCGAGATTGGTCGTCGGGTTGCGGGAGGGGTACGGCGCCTCGGTGAGGAGCCGCAGTGTCTCTTCCTCACGGAGTCTGCCGTTCTCGACGAGCAGCCAATTGTCGAAGAGCACGCCCTCTTCGTGGATCTCCCGGCTGGTCGCCGGCATGGATCCGGGGGTCAGACCGCCGATCTCGGCATGGTGTCCGCGTGAAGCGACGAAGAACAGGATCCGCGCGTCGGCGGGATCCGCATGGCTGTCGCTCTCCTCGAAGGCCGGGGTCACAACGGTGACGTCCGGCAGGTGTGTGCCGCCGTTGTACGGGTCGTTGACCGCGTAGGCGTCCCCCGGCTTCATCGTTCCGGCCCGGCGCCGGATCACTTCCTTGACCGTCGTGCCCATCGAGCCGAGGTGCACGGGGATGTGCGGTGCGTTGGCGACGAGGTCGCCGTTCGGGTCGAAGAGGGCACACGAGAAGTCGAGTCGCTCTTTGATGTTGACGGATTGCGCGGTCGATTCCAGACGGGCACCCATCTGCTCGGCGATGGACATGAACAGGTTGTTGAAGATCTCCAGAAGAACGGGATCGGCCTCCGTTCCGACGTCAGCCTCCTTGCGAGCGGCGACGCGTTCGACGAGCAGGTGCCCCATGGACGTCACGGTCGCGCGCCATCCCGAGTCGACGAGCGTGGTCGCGTTGTCCTCGGTGATGATCGCTGGGCCCGTCACCGAGTCACCGGGGCGAAGGGACCGACGACGGCGGAGCGGCACGTCACGCCATGCCTGGCCCGTGTAGAGGGGCGCGGTGCGGTCGGGCTCCGCGGTCGCCGTCGCCTCACCCAGATCGCTCAGGTCGGGCTGCTGCGAAAGGCCGACCGCCTCGACCGAGAGGGACTCGACGATGACCGGACGGTCCATGAGGAATGAATAGGTGGCGCGATGGCTCGCCTCGAATTCCTCGGTCATCGCGTCCGGTCCGCTGAGTTCGACCGGCACTGTGGTGTCGGTCCCGTCGTAACGCAGATGGGCGCGGCGCGTCACCCGGATGTGCTCGGCGCTGATGTCCTCGTCGCGGAGTTCGGCGCGTGATGCCGATTCCAGGTCACCGGCAACCGCGTGGATCCGCTCCATGTGCTTCTCCTCGAGTGAGAGCTCCACGGACTGCTCACGCATCGCTGTCGTGTCCGCCAGGCCCATACCGAGAGCGGACAGCACACCGGCCATCGGCGGCACGAGGACGGTGCTGATACCCAGGGAGTCGGCCACTGCGCACGCATGCTGGGCACCGGCTCCTCCGAAAGTGGTCAGCACGTACCGCGTGACGTCGTGGCCCTTCTGGACGGAGATGCGCTTGACGGCGCTGCCGATGTTCGCCACCGCGATCTGCAGGTATCCCTCGGCCACCTGCTCGGGAGAGCGACTGTCGCCTGTACGTGCCTGGATGTCCTCGGCCAGGGCGGCGAACCGTCGCCGGACGGTCCCGCGGTCGAGCGACTGGTCGCCCTCCGGGCCGAAGACGTGGGGGAAGTGGGCGGGCTGGATGCGGCCCAGCATCACATTGGCGTCGGTCACGGTCAGCGGGCCGCCGGCCCGGTAGGAGGCGGGGCCCGGGTGGGCACCGGCCGAGTCCGGACCGACCCGGTAACGGCTGCCGTCGAAGTGCAGAACCGACCCGCCGCCCGCGGCGACCGTGTCGATGTCCAGCATCGGAGCCTGCAGACGGACGCCCGCCACCTGCGTGGCGAACACGCGCTCGTAGTCGCCTGCGAAATGGGACACGTCGGTGGACGTGCCGCCCATGTCGAAGCCGATCACCTTGTCGAAGCCCGCCAGTCGGGACATGCGCGCCATTCCGACGATGCCGCCGGCCGGGCCGGAGAGGATCGCGTCCTTCCCGCGGAAGTGCCCCGCTTCCGCAAGGCCGCCATTGGACTGCATGAACATCAGCCGCACGCCCTGCATCTGTTCCGCGACCTGCTGGACGTACCTGCGGAGGACCGGCGACAGATACGCGTCGACGACAGCGGTGTCGCCGCGCGGCACCACCTTCATGAGCGGACTGACCTCACTCGACAACGACACCTGAGGGAAGCCGATCTGTTCGGCGAGCTCTCCGACGGCGTCCTCGTGGGCCGGGTGCAGGTGACTGTGCAGGCACACCACCGCCACAGCGCGGACGCCGTCGTCGTAGGCACGCCTCAGGTCCGCGGCCAGGGGGTCGAGGTCGAGGGGGAGGAGTACCGTCCCGTCCGCGGTGATGCGCTCCTCCACCTCGACGACTCGCTCGTACAGAGCGTGAGGCAGCGTGATCGCCCGGTCGAAGATCCGAGGCCGGTTCTGGTAGCCGATACGCAGCGCGTCACGGAAGCCACGTGTGATCACCAGTACGGTCCGCTCGCCCTTGCGTTCCAGCAGAGCGTTGGTCGCCACAGTGGTGCCCATTCGCACTGCCTCGACCTCGCCGCTCGGGACGTCCTGGCTTTCCCGCAGGCCGAGAAGCGCGCGGATTCCCGCCACTGCGGCGTCGTCGTAGCGGGCTGGATTCTCCGACAGAAGCTTGTGGGTCAGCAGTGCGCCGTCAGGGCGCCGAGCCACGATGTCGGTGAAGGTTCCGCCTCGGTCGACCCAGAACTGCCACCGTGCACCAGCACCGTTCGTCACTTCCGCTCCATTCCGTACGTCCGGCGGGTAACGGCCGGGACGGCAATGTCCTGCCGGACGGGGTCCACCCGGACTGCAGCACCTCATAAAAAGGGCAGATACTGAAGAAAGGGACACCCTCTCAGACGGGAGGTGCCCATGACACCCACGACGGTGGGGGTCTGCAAGGAGACCGTGACGGGCGAGCACCGAGTCGCTCTGGTGCCCGGCGACGTGAGAGCACTCACCGCCACGGGCCTGCGCACGCTCGTCGAAACAGGTGCTGGGAACTCGGCCGGTTTCCCGGACCGCGCATACCAGGACGCCGGGGCTCGGACCGTGAGCAGGGATGCGCTTCTCGGTGACTCGGATGTGCTGGTGAGTGTCCGGGCACCCAATCTCGGCGTGGGGCAGCACCTTCACCGCGGACAGGTGCTCATCGCTCTCCTGGAGCCGTCGGTGATCCCTTTCCAGATGCGCCGCTGGGCAGACGACGGCGTGAGCACGGTCAGCATGGATCTCGTGCCGAGCGGACGGGACTTCGCGCTTCCGACGGACGCCGTCGCCTCCCGGGCACGACGGCCGACACGACAGCCCGACGCGGTCGTCCAGTCCTTCGACGCCGACCCCCGCGCGCGTCCCGCGCAGATCCCGGCCGCGGCTTCGGTCGCCTGGTCACGGAACATCGTGGCGCTACTGGCCCGCATGCGACGGGACGGTTCACCGGTCATCGACCTCTCCGACCCCGTTCAAGCCGCGATGGTGGTCACCCACGACGGGCTGGTCCTCCATGAAGCCGTGTGGCAGATCATTCTGGAGGAGACGGCCCTTGCCGGTCTGCCGTGAGCCTCATCCACGTCTCTTGCCGCCGTGCAGGTTGCCGCCGTGCAGGCTGCCGCCGTGCAGGTTGCCGCCGTGCAGGTTGCCGCCGTGCTGGACGATGTCCTGCCTGACGCGTGCAGCCACACCCGGCACCGCGCCTGCCACGCCGGCCGACAGCCCGGTGCCGAACCCGGTGTCGGCGATCTCGACGCCGTAGATGACGAGCCGCGGCGGCAGGCGGTCGAGGACGCGGGCCAGCCGGACCGCTTCACTGATCCCCAGGCCGTGAGAGCTGGCCGCGAAGGCCGGCCGCACAGCGTCGTCGACGTCCTCCAGTCGGTGCACCCGTCCGGGAGCCGGCCTCCTCGTACGGGCGGCGTCCACGATCACGGCAAGGCCGGCACCCTGCCAGAGCGTGATCAGGCGGGCGGGCTCCCCGTCGCTCACATGGAGCCCGAGGGAGTGCGGCAACAGCCCGTGACCGGCTTCTCGCACGAGCCGTGCCACTACGGCCGGGCCGACGCCGTCATCGCGGCGGTGACTGTTGCCCACTCCGAGGACGACGGTCCGCGAGGGGACTTCTCGTGGGCTCACCACTCCACTCGTACCGCCCGCCCACGCAGGTCCGGGCTGTCTCCCCCGTCGCCGCCACCGTCAGGGGTGACGGCAGGAGCCCGACTGGGCCCACCGCCATGGTCGGGAGCCTTCCGCGGAGGGCCGCACTCCCATACTGACCGCGGCCGGCTGGAGATGCGGGAGGTGAGTCACGGTGGACGACACCGAGGCGAGCGCGGTGATCGACAAGGACGGGCTGGACGCACTCATCGCCCTGCTGGCCGGAGACGGGCGCACCGTGATCGGGCCGACGCTGCGGGACCAGGCGATCGTGCTGGACGAAGTCGGGAGCGGAGCCGACCTGCCGTACGGGTGGGGCGTGGAACTGGAGGCCGGGCACTACCGGCTGCGCCCTCGCGCGGACGGAGCCGCGTTCGCGCACAGCGCGGGGCCCCAGTCGTGGAAGACGTACCTGCACCCGCAGCGCGAGCGGCAGTGGACCGCCGACGTCACGGCGGACGGCGACCTGGTGGTGACGGAGGAGACGAGCGCACCGCCGTCGTACGCGTTCCTGGGGGTACGGCCCTGCGACCTGCGGGCGATCGCCATCCAGGACCGCGTGCTCGGCGGCGGCCCGCACGCCGATACCCGGTACGCGGCGCGCCGCAGGCGGGCCTTCCTCGTAGCGGTGGAATGCACCGAACCGGGCGCCACGTGCTTCTGCGTCTCCATGGGGACGGGACCGGCTGCCGGACCCGGCTACGACCTGGCGCTCACCGAGGTGATCGACGGCCGCCACCACCGTTTCCTCGTCCGTGCGGGCAGCGAGGAGGGCGAGAGCGTCCTGGCCCGGCTGCCGCACGCCCCGGCCGACGAGGCGACAGCCGGCGCCGCCCGGACGCTGGTCGACGAGGCCGCCGGCCGGATGGGCCGGACCATGCCGGAGGTGGACCTGCGCGCCCTGATGGGGGAGACGCTGGACGCCGAACGCTGGGAGGACGTCACGGCACGTTGCCTGACCTGCGGAAACTGCACCATGGCCTGCCCCACCTGCTTCTGTACCAGTGTCGAGGACGTCACCGATCTGACCGGGGAGCACGCGGAGCGGTGGCGGCACTGGGAGTCCTGCTTCGACGTGGAGTTCACGCATCTGCCGGCGGGGCCGGTTCGCGCCTCGCCGCTCAGCCGCTACCGGCAGTGGCTGACGCACAAGGTCGGCACGTGGCACGACCAGTTCGGAAGCTCGGGATGCGTGGGCTGCGGACGGTGCATCGTGTGGTGCCCCGTCGGCATCGACATCACCGAGGAGGCCCACGCGCTGCACGCCGAGCGGGCCGCGGGAGCCGTCGGCGAGGTACAGGGATGACCCCCGGGCGGCGCGGTCTCCTCGACGCACTTCCGCCGGTGCACCGTGGCTGGCTGCTCGGCTTCGCACACGAGGTCACCCTCCCGGCGGGAATCCGCGTCTTCGACGAGGACGGCGTGGCCGACCGGTTCTGGATCCTGCGCAGCGGGCTCGTGGCGCTCGACGTGCACGTGCCCGGCCGCGGACCGGTCGTCGTGGAGACCCTCGGGGACGGCGAACTGCTCGGCTGGTCCTGGCTCTTCGAGCCGTACCGCTGGCACCTCGGGGCACGCACCCGCAGCACGACGGACGCCTGGGAGTTCGACGCTCCCCGCGTGCGTGCCGCCATGGACGACTCCCCGGCGGCCGGGCTCGCACTGTTCCGCACCATCGCCGACCAGGTCATCGGCGAGCGACTGCGCGCGGCACGCACCCGGCTGCTGGACCTGTACGGAAACAGCCCCGCCGGCGCCGGGCAGGGCTCCGGCAGGCAGGGAACGGTCCAGTGACCGTCCTGGCCCCCGAGGCCGTCCCCGCGAGGCCGCCGGTTCCGTACCGCGTAGCAGAACGGACGCGCGAGACCCCGGACACGTCGACGATCGTGCTGGAACCACTGCGCGCCGCTTTGCCGCCCTTCTCGCCCGGACAGTTCGCCATGGTGTACGCCTTCGGGGTCGGAGACATCCCGCTGTCGGTCTCCCGGATCGAAGAGACGCGGTTCGCCCACACGGTCCGTACCGTCGGAGCGGTCTCCGGCCGGATCCACAGGCTGGAGACCGGTGCAACGGTGGGCGTACGGGGGCCCTTCGGCGTCGGCTGGGACTTGTCCGCCGCAGTGGGCCGGGATCTACTCGTCGTCGCCGGCGGCCTCGGTCTGGCGCCGCTACGTCCCCTGATCACGGCCGCACTCGCAGATCCGCGACTGTACGGACGGCTGAACGTCCTGATCGGCGCCCGCTCCCCGGGGGACCTCTGCTATGGGGCGGAGCGGGAACGGTGGCGGGCTGCCGGTGCCGGCGTTCTGACCACCGTGGACCGCCCTGACGACACCTGGCGCGGCGATGTCGGAGTGGTGACCGGGCTGCTCAACCGGGCCGCCTTCGACCCCGGCCAGGCCGCGGCGTTCCTGTGCGGCCCCGAGGTGATGATGCGCGCCACTGCCCGCGAACTCGTCAGACGTGGAGCCGCGCCGGAGCGGATCCAGCTCTCCCTCGAACGCACGATGCACTGCGGCACCGGGCACTGCGGTCACTGCCAGCTCGGTCCGCTGCTGCTGTGCCGGGACGGCCCGGTGATCGACTGGACAGCCGCCGAACCTCTGCTGAACGTACGAGAGCTGTGAGGGAACGAGGTGCCGAGGAGGTGACGGGCGACGTGACGGGCGACGTGACTGGCGAGCCGGGCGCGACGGGCGAGCCGGGCGAGAAGCAGCGCCGGCCGCGGCTGGCAGTCTGGAAGTTCGCCTCGTGCGACGGCTGCCAGCTGACCCTGCTGAACTGCGAGGACGATCTCCTCCCCCTGGCCGACCGGGTCGAAATCTCGTACTTCCAGGAGGCGGTGAGCGCTCCTGACGAGGGGCTGTACGACCTCTCGCTGGTCGACGGTTCGATCACCACCCCCGAGGACGCGGAGCGGGTGCAGCATGTGCGAGCGGTATCGCACCGTCTCGTGACCCTCGGCGCGTGCGCCACCTCGGGCGGCATCCAGGCGCTCCGCAACTACGCCGACGTGGCCGAGTTCCGCGCCGTCGTGTACGCCCGCACCGAATACATCGACACTCTCGCCACCTCCACCCCCATCAGCGCACATGTCCCTGTCGATTTCGAACTGCGCGGCTGCCCGATCGACCGCGGACAACTCCTGGAAGTCGTCACCGCGTACCTCGCGGACCGCACACCGAACGTGCCCGCCCACAGCGTCTGCTTCGAGTGCAAGAGGCGCGGCACCCCGTGCGTGACCGTCACCGGTGGTGTCCCCTGCATGGGGCCGGTCACCCACGCCGGATGCGGGGCTCTCTGCCCGGCGTACGGGAGGGGCTGTTACGGCTGCTTCGGCCCGTCGGACTCGACGAAGTTCCCGGCCTTCGTTCCCCTGCTGCGCCGTGACGGCATGGCGACCCTCGACATCGTCCGTCTCCTGCGGACTTTCAACACCGGTGCACCGGAGTTCGACCGGGCCGCACGGCATGAGGAACTCGGGTGACGGCCCCCCGGTCGAAGGAGCTTCGGCTCGGCGCCCTCACCCGTGTCGAAGGCCAGGGCACGCTGCGTCTGCGACTCCACGGCAACCAAGTGGCGGCAGCGCAGTTGAGCATCTACGAGCCGCCGAGGTTCTTCGAGGCGTTCCTGCGCGGCCGCTCCTACACCGAGCCTCCGGACCTCACTTCCCGCGTCTGCGGCATCTGTCCGGTCGCCTACCAGATGAGCGCATGCCGGGCGTTGGAAGACGCATGCGGCGTCACCGTCGACAGGCGGGTGGCGGCGCTGCGCAGACTTCAGTACTGCGGCGAGTGGATCGAGAGCCACACGCTGCACATCTACATGCTGCACGCGCCGGACTTCCTCGGCTGCACCGACATCGTGGACCTCGCCCGGCTCGGGAGGGGGGAGGTGGAGCGCGGCCTTCGCCTCAAGGAGGCCGGCAACGCCATCGTCGAGCAACTGGGCGGCCGCTCCATCCATCCGATCAACGCGCGCCTGGGCGGCTTCCATCGCGTCCCCGCTCCCGCCGAGATCCGCCCGTTGCGGGAGAAGCTGCTGCGGGCACGGGACGACGCGGAGGCCACAGTGCGCTGGGTGGCCGGGTTCGACTTCCCCGACGCCACGAGCGACCATGATCTTCTGGCTCTCGCCGAGCCCGGCACGTACGCCGTCGAGTCCGGCACACCCACCGTGCTCCCGTCCGACGGGGCGGTGGACGGGCCCGCGCGAACCGTACGCAGTTTCCCGCTCAGTGCCTTCGGCGAGCATGTGAGGGAACATCAAGTCCCGTACTCCACGGCCTTGCACTCCCTGCTCGACGGGCGGCGCCACCTGACCGGCCCGCTCGCCCGGTTCGCCGTCAGCGGCCGCTGGCTGCCCCCTGAGATCCGTGAGCTGGCGCGTGAGGCCGGACTCGGCGACCCCGGGGTGGGAGCGGTGTGCCGCAACCCGTTCCGCAGCATCGTCGTACGCGCCCTCGAAGTGCTCTACGCCGTGCATGAAGCGCTGCGCATCCTCGCGGCCTACGAGCGGCCGCCGAGACCGTCGACAGCGGTTCCCGTCCGGGCGGGAACCGGCCACGGTGCCACGGAGGCACCACGCGGCCTGCTCTACCACCGCTACACCCTGGATGCCGACGGCACCGTCACCGATGCCGTCCTCGTGCCACCCACGTCCCAGAATCAGGCAGCCATCGAGGAGGACGTCCGCCGTCTGATCCAGCAAGGTCTGGACTCCGGGTCCGCCGCGGACGAAGAGCTGGCCGGTCTCGGCGAACGCGCGGTCCGCAACCACGACCCCTGCATTTCCTGCGCGACCCACTTCCTGCGAGTGACCGTGGATCGCGTCGGCTGACGGGCGGTCCGGGCACGCCGTGCGGCGCGGCGGCCCGGCCCTCGCTCCCGGAGGTGCAGGACAGCGCGGTTGCGCTCAGTGGCAGCCCGCCACATCGTGGGACGAGACCGCTCTTTCTGCTTCCTTCCACGACGGGGAGGGCACTGCGAGCAGCTTTCGGCGCCCGGTCCGGCGCGGACGGCCCCACCACTCCATGACCATCCTTCCGGGAAGGGCGGCGTCGCAGGACTCCCCCGTCCCGCACACCTGACACCGGCTCGCACCTGGCAGCGGAGAGGACTCGGCGGTGGAGATGAGCAACGACGTGGTCGTCGGAGTCGACGGTTCCCCCTCAAGCCTGACCGCCGCGGAGCAAGCCGCCGTGGAAGCGTCCCTGCATGGCGTCGGTCTGCATCTCGTGCACGTGCAGACCTGGCTGTCGGCCCCTCCCGGCCCGGGTACGAAAGTCTACGAACCTCTGGAGGAGGCGCTGGAGAGGGAGGCGGAGAGCTATCTCGCCGAAGCAGTGACGCGGGCTCGTGCCGTCGCACCCGGCGTCGAGGTCACCGGCACCGTGATTCCCGGTGAGGTGCTGCCGACGCTCGTCGAGCTGTCCCGGTCGGCGTCGCTGATCGCCGTCGGCAGCAGAGGTCTGGGCGGCTTTTCGGGGCTGCTTCTGGGGTCCGTCGCGGTGCACCTTGCCTCTCACGCGCACTGTCCGGTCCTGATTCTTCGCGGCACGGCGGACCCGTCGAGTCCGATCATCGTGGGCGTGGACGGTTCCCCCGCCAACCGACGGGCGATCGATTTCGCGTTCGCCGAGGCGTCGCTCCGGGAAGTGGATCTCGTCGCGATGCACGTGTGGTCCGAATGGACGGTTCCGCCCTCGCCGCCGCCGGACAAGGCGATGGCATACGCCAAGAAGCCCGGCGAGCTCCGCGAGGAGGAGGAAGCGCTGCTTGCCGAAGCGCTCTCAGGGTGCTGCGAGCAGTATCCCGACGTGCGCGTGAAGCTCCACTCCGTGCGCGGGCGCACACGGGAGGAACTCCTTGCCGCGAGCAGGAACGCGCGGATGCTGGTCGTCGGCGCACGGGGGCGCGGCGGATTCACGGGAATGCTTCTCGGCTCGGTCAGCCAGGCGGCGCTGCACCATGCTCACTGCCCTGTCGTCGTGGTCCCGCACGAGCGCGGCCACCTTCTTGGACACGGCTCGGGCGCCGACGCGGAGGCAGCCTGAAGAGACCGCGTACGCGTCCGGAAGGTCTGCGGTCTCCAGCAGCCCTCGGTCCGGCCGGGCCTGCTGTCGGTCGGCGTCCCCGTTTCAGGCTCCGCCGTCCCGCCCGTCCGCGTCCCCGGTCACGTTCCCGTCCGCGTCCCCGGTCACGTCCCGCTGGTAGATGTCGGGGATGTCGTCGGCGTTCGCGTCCACGTTCTCGGCCTCCCACAGCCGGCGGTAGATCCGGTCGCGGCGCTTGAGCAGCACCGCGGCCAGCGCGGCCGCGAGCAGCGAACCCACGAGGACGGCTGTCTTGATGTGCTGCGCGTCGGCCGGGTCGGGGAACGCGAGTTCGCCGATGAGAAGGGACACGGTGAAGCCGATGCCCGCCAGCATCGCGAGGGCCAGGACGTCGGCCCAGGTCAGGTCCGGGTTGAGCCGCGCGCGGGTGAAGCGGGCGGTGAGGTAGGTGCCGACGAAGATGCCCACGGTCTTGCCCACGACCAGTCCCAGTACGACGCCCAGCGGTTCGGGACGGGTGAAGACCTCGCCCAGTCCGCTCAGCGAGATGCCGACCCCGGCGGCGAAGAGAGCGAACAGCGGCACCGCGATGCCTGCGGAGAGGGGGCGCAGCAGGTGCTCGGACCGCTCTCCCGGTGAAGCCGTCTCCGCCTTCCGGCCAGGCGCCTCCCTGTCGCGGGTGGTGCGCAGTACGAGTCCCATGGCGACGCCGGCAACCGTGGCGTGGATGCCGCCGTTGTACGTCAGCGCCCAGATCGCGATGCCGAGCGGTACGTACCACCACCAGCCGCGTACCCGGAACCGCTGCAACAGGTAGAAGACGACGAGTCCCGCCACGGCGCCGGCCAGTGCGGGCAGGTTCAGGTCACTGGTGAAGAAGAGGGCGATGACCAGGATGGCGCCCAGGTCGTCGACGACCGCGAGAGTGAGCAGGAAGGCCCTCAGGGCGGAGGGGAGGTGAGTGCTGAGGACGGCCAGTACCGCCAGTGCGAAAGCGATGTCGGTGGCCATCGGCACCGCCCACCCTTCCGAGGAGCCGTCTCCGGCTGCGACCGTGGCCACGTAGACCGCAGCGGGCACCGCCATGCCGCATGCGGCAGCGACCACCGGCAGTGCCGCTGCCGCAGGGCTGCGCAGCTGGCCCACCACCAGCTCACGCTTGAGTTCGATGCCGGCCACGAGGAAGAACAAGGTGAGGAGACCGTCGGAGGTCCAGTGGCCGACGGACAGGTCCAGCCCGAGGGCGGGGATGCCGAAATGGAAGTTCCGGGCGGCTTCGTAGCCGTCGCTCCAGGGGGAGTTCGCCCACACCAGCGCGACGACGGCGGCGGCCAGCAGGGCGAGCCCACCGATCGTCTCGGTCCGCAGGGCCTTGGCGACCGCCGTGCGTTCGGGCCAGGACAACACGCTCAGGAACGTGGGCCGTTCACCACGGGAAGCGGGGCACATCAGCAGGCTCCAAGTCGTCGACGGTCGGACACAACGGTCCCCAGTCGCCGACCAGACTTCCCGGCACACCCCGCGCACTCCGGCGCGTCCCGCACACCCTATCGGGAGGGACCGTCGGCGAGTCCTCGTGGTTCGGTACCCGTGCCCCGGGACGGCCGGTGAGGCGGAAGTCAGCAATCAGCGAGGTCGGAAGATTGCCGGGAACCGGACATGCAGCCTCCGCCACGGGACGGCAAGGATGCGTTTCGAGACAGACCAGTACATGGCGGCAGAAACCAAGCCGGCCGCAGAGCCCGACCCAGTAGAAGCGATACACATTGGCACGTCACGAGAGAGTGAGTTCGCGCAGCGGCACGTCCCTTCCGCTGCCGCGGGTGCCATCGACCGACTACGAGGACACCGACGCCCGGCGGATAGACCCCGCGCCTCTGGCACACCTCCTCGCCTCCTGGTCCAGCACCGGTGACGGCTCACCGGTCGCCGACGAGCGGGCAAGGCTGCTGGCCGAGGACGAACACGACGGTCCGGTCCACCTCGTGCGCCTCGTCGCGGCGATCGAATCAGCCGCTCGCCAGACCGGAGGCAGTCTCGCCCGTCTCACCGACACCCCCGCGGTGACGGCCACTTGTGGCGGAACGCTCCATCACTTGGTCGAAGTGCTCCACGGGGGCGGCCTCCGAGCAGCCACTGCCGCCGCCCGCACACTGGACAGTCACTCCCGCTACTTGATCCTGACAGCACTTCGCCCCTACTGGCACGCGCCGCTGCGAGCGCTGTCCAGGCGGCTCCACGACGCGGACGTCATGCCCCCCAGGAGCCCCTGGCGGTCCTGAACCGGTGGCGGCGGCCGCGGCGCCCGCTCAGCACGACGTCGTCCGGCACCGCTACAGGTGCCGGTTGTCAGGGAGCGCCAGTGCGAGGTACTTGCCGTCCTCGGAGACCATCAGACCGCTGCCGCAGCACTCGTCGAGGAACGACGTCACCCCGTCCAGCGCGGCGTCGACGCCGGAGTCGAGCAGGTCCTGGTGGAGCCGCTTGGCGCTGTGCGCGGTGTCGCTGCACGCCTCGTACGCCTCGGCCCGCCAGCCCTCGATCACTGTGCGCTGCTCCTGGTCGGTGCGCCTGTCGACGACTTCGAGACGGGTGGGGAGGCGGCGGTAGACGAGGGTCGGGTGCTTCTCGCGCCACTTCGCGCGCCAGTCACCCACCGCGGAGTACAGCCCGTCACGGGCGCCCTGGGATGCCACGTCGGCCGCGTCGTAGTCGAAGTAGTACGCGATCTTGGAGTGATCGAGCGTGTCCGGGTAGATGTACCCGTAGCAGGAGCGCGGCCGCACGTTCGACAGGCCGAGGGAGCTGTCGGTGAAGTACGGGCTGAAGCGTTCCAGCCAGATCACACCCCCGCAGGCCGGGGGGCGCAGGTGGTGCAGAAGCGGCATCAGCCGGGCCTGCTCCTCGTAGTCGGCGTCGGTCTCGCCGGGGAAGCCGCTGAGGATGTTCCAGTCGACGGTGATGCCGTAGTACTGCGCCCACTTCAGCAGCCGGATGTTGATCAGCTTGGTGGAGCCCTTGCGCATCAGGTCGAGGACATGGCTGCTCAGGCTCTCGATACCGGGCTGGATGCGGTCGATTCCCGCGCGTTCGAGGACGCCGAGCTGGGCGCGCGTCAGATTCGCCTTGACCTCGTAGAAGATGCTGACGTCCCAGTGCCGTGTGGCGAGATCCGCGCACAGCGTCGTCAGGTGCTTCATGTCGAGGATGTTGTCCACGGCCTCGACGTGGGCGACCGGATGCTCACTCAGCAGGCTTTCGAGCTCCTCCATCGCCCGCGCACCCGACTTGGGGCGGAAACCCATGCCGAGCGCGTTGAGGCCGCAGAAGGTGCAGTGGTGCTTCTGACCCCACCAGCACCCGCGGGAGAACTCGACGAGCAGCTTGACCTGCGCGTCTCCCAGGACCGCCGGTTCGCCGTGCCGGCGCAGGCTCGCGAAGTAGTCCGCGTAGTCGGGGACGGGAAGGTCGTCGAGGTCCTGGGTGCGCGGTGATTCGCCGGTCGGCCCGGTCACGCCCCTGGAACGCACGCCGGGCACACCGGTGGTGTCTCCGGCGGCGATGCGGTGGAGCAGGGTGGGGAAGGCGATGTCCCCTTCCCCTGTCACGACGTGGTCGATCCAGGGCAGCCCCCTGAGGTACTCCTCGCCCATCTCGCCGTCGAAGTTGGCCCCGCCGTAGACGACGGTCAGCTCGGGGAAGCGTTCCTTCAGGATGCGGCCCATGGCGAGCGACGCCGTGTTCTGCAGGAAGGTCGAGGAGAACCCGACGACGTCGTAGGACGCCCAGTCGACCTCCTCGGCACAGCGGGCCAGCCACTGGGGCAGGACTTCACGGCGGAGGGCGCTGATCTCTTCGCGGCCCCCTCCGGTGGCGTCCCGCCAGATGTTCTCCACCTCGGGGAACTCGGCGTGGTAATCCTCCTCGGGCCGGACATCCCCGTGAGCGGCGTACGAGAAGAGCCACTCGCCGAACTGGTGGAGACGCTCACCGCCCGCCTCCGCGATGCCGGTGTACGTCGCCGGTCCCACGACGGCCGCCAGTTCGACGTTGAGGTAGTGCACAGCGCAGTCGTGGCCGGCCTCCCGCACGACGGACGCGAGGAGCCCGCACTGGATCGACGGCGTATCGGCGCGTGCCCACGGCATGTTGACGAGGGCGACCCGGAGGCGCCGCGCCGGTACGGCGGGTGCCTGCTGCGACCGGGGCGATCCCTGCACCAGGGGGAGCATCTTCGGCGGCATGCCAGTCCTCCTATGTCCGGGTCTGTCCTTGTCGGCGCCGCGCACGAGTGGTGCGGGTCTCGCCGAGTGGAGCCGTGGTTCGAACTGGGTCTGGCTTGGAGAGTCCGTCAGGAGTGTATGGACGCCTCCGTCGCGTGGGAAGCCTCCGGCACGGGATCACTCATCGAAGATTGCCGATGGAGCCTCAAGGGCAACACACGAACCACCTGCGGACGTCAGGCACTCCCGCTCCGGCTCCACGCCCGGCGCACCGTAGGGCATGACCGCTCAATTCGACTTCTGAAGTCGGGTCATGGGCAGGGGGTGCGACGCATGTCCCGAGCTCCGAGAACTTTCGCGTGCCCGCCGGCCACCGCCGTCGGCCCCGCCCCGCGAGGTCGGTTCCGTATCGGTCTATTGACATACATCGTTAGAGGGGGCAGTGTTCCGGCCGTCTCGAGCCTTCGCTCACCGATCAGGGCACAGCACGGTTCGCTTTCTTGGATTGATTCACTCCCGGGGGGAAGTGTGACTCAGCCACGTGTGCTCGTCGCCTCCGCTTTCGAAGCGGAGATGCAGCCTCTGACCTGCGCATATGCAGCCGCATCCATGCAGGCTCAGGGCGTTGAGGCCGTCGGCTGGGACGCGCATTTCCAGCCTGATGCCGCCCCTGAGGGACCGTTCGACCTGGTCCTGGTGTCGGTCCAGCAGTTCGAGGGGCTGGAACGGGGCCTGGCGCTCGCCGGCGAGCTGCGCGAACGCTTCCGCACCACGGTCGTGGCGTTCGGCCAGTACGCGCAGATGAACCACCGCGAATTCCTCGGCGCGGCAGACGCCGTCGTCATGGAGGAACCCGAGCTCATCAGCGACGAACTGGCCCAGCTGGCGCGCGGGACGCTCGCACTGGAAGCGGTCCCGGCCCTGATGACCTCCCGGGGGATGCGCCCCAGGCCGCCCCGCCGGCGGATCTCCGTCTCCACGCCGGCCCGTGGCCTCTTCCCCTCCCTCGTCCACTACCCCGCCCACCACTCGCCGTTCGGGCTGATGGGCAACATCGAGGCGTCCCGTGGCTGCCACCACAAGTGCACGTACTGCTCCGTGTACGGCGCCTACGACGGCGGGGTCGCCGTCTACGAGGCGGACAGCGTCCTGGCCGACGCTCTCCAGCTCGCGGAGGAGGGCGTACGCCACTTCTGCTTCATCGACGCGGAGTTCTTCAACTCCCGCACGATCGGAGCCGGAATCGTCGAACGGCTCGTGGACGCCGTCGGGCCCGTCACGTTCGAGTTCACCACCCGGGTCGACCACGTCCTGAGCTACCCCCGTGAGCTGGAGAAGCTGGTCTCCCTCGGGCTGCGCCGCGTCACCTGCGCCCTGGAGTTCCCCTCCGACCGCATCCTGCGCATCTTCGACAAGCACATAGACGTCGACCACATGCGCCAGGCGGTCGCCGAGGCCAGGCGCATCGGCTTCGAGCTGTATCCGACGTTCATTCCGTTCACCCCCTGGGTCGAGTACGAAGAGCTGCTCGGCTTCGAGGACTGGCTGGTCGAGGCGGATCTCGCCCACGTCACCGACCCCACGGCACTCCAGACCCGGCTGCTGCTGTTCAAGGGCTCGCCGCTGCTGTCGTCACCGTGGATGGAAGACATCGCCACCGTCGACCGCGGCTTCTGGACGGAGTGGACGCACCCGGACAGGCGCGTCGAAGAGCTGTGGCAGCAACGAAGATCCGACGCCGAGGACGCGGGCAGGGTCCGTTGCTGCGTGAAGTGCTGACCGGTCCTCTCTCACCCGAAGGAGCCCGAGATGGGCGGATCACCCCGCGTCGTCGTCTCCACCGGACAGGCTCTTCCGGAGATGGCCTGGTCCGATGAGCTCACCGACCTCACGGATGCCTGGCCGTACTTGGGCCCCACCTGGCTGGCGGCCACCGAGAAGGTCCTCCCCGAAGCCCAGCCGTGGCACACCGTCGCCACCCGCGCCCGCGGCGAACTCGCCCTGCTGCCCGGTTACGTCCTCGCCGGGCCCCCCGCGGTCGACCACGAACCCCGCACCTATCTGGGCCGGCGGGCTCCCTCCGGCGAGGAGGTCTGCTGCGGAGCGGAGACCGACTCCGCACGCAGCGCCGAGATCGACGCACTGGGCACCGAACCCTTCTTCCCGGCGCTGCTCCTGGGCTCCCCGCTCGGCTACCGCACCGAGATCGCGTACAACTTCTGGACGCCCGCCCTGGTGGGGACCGTCGTGGAGAAGCTGGTGCCCGCCGCGTTCGACGCCGGCATCCGCTGCATCCTCGCGCCCTGGATTCCCGACCGCCGCGTCGGCCGGGACCTGGTGACCGCGCTCGACGCCGCAGGCGGACACCACTCCTTCTGGGGCTACGAGGACTTCCTGCGGCTGGACGCTCCGGACTGGGAAGGCCACCTGGCCGCCCTCCCCCTGAAGAAGCGTCAGCGCATCAAGGCGGACGTCCGCAAGGCCGCAGCCGCCGGCGTCACGATCGAACGGACCGACGGCACCGGCATCCGCCCCTACGTGGAGCGGATCGCGGACCTCACCTGCCTCAACCGGGAGAAGAACGGCGCAGGCGAGGAGCCCGCACACATCGCCGGCATCCTCTCCGCGCTCATCGACGAGGGAGCGGACGTACGGGCCTACCTCGGACGCAAGAACGGTGAGCTGGTGGCCACCTGCGTCACCGTTCGCAAGCACCACCGGCTCTTCCCCAAGTGGGCGGGCTTCGACTACGCGGCCATCGGTGAGCGCAGCGGCATCTACTTCGCCCTGGTCCTCGACGCCCCCGTCCGCGACGCCTACGCGGAAGGCTTGCGGACAGTCGAGTTCGGCGCCGGCGCCCACCAGGCGAAAGTGCTGCGCGGCTGCACACCCCGCGCCATGACCACCTCGCTGCTGCTCTCCGATCCTGCGCTGCGTCCCCAGGCCGCCGCCTGGCTCGACGCCTTCGGCCTCGGCAGACGCAGCGCGTTCGGCGACACCGTGCCGACCCGACCCGCCGCCCCTGGACAACTGCCGCTGCTGAGCGAACCGTCCGGCGGTGACTGCTGCTCCACCAGCTGAGCCGACCTCCGACCGACGAAACGGGGACGACATGATCACGTTCATTCCTCTGACCGGTTTTCTGGGCGCGGGCAAGACCACGACCATGACCACCACCGCACTGGCGCTGCAGGAGAAGGGGCACAGGGTCGCTGTCATCACCAACGACCAGGGTGTGGAACTCGTGGACACCCACCTCGTACGCAGCAAACTCGACAGCGTCGCCGAGGTCACCGGCGGCTGCTTCTGCTGCAAGTTCGAAGACCTCGTGCAGGCCGTGGTCGCACTCACGGACTCCGACGGCGTCGACACCGTCATCGCCGAGGCGGTCGGCAGCTGCACCGACCTCCAGGCCACAGTCGTGCGCCCGTTGCGCCGGTACTACGGCGAGGACATGGTCGTCGCACCGCTGACGACGGTCGTCGACCCGTTGCGCCACAAGGCCTTCGAGCGAGCGGCACGACGCGGAGAGCCGGAGTCGGACCTGTCCTACCTCTTCCGGCAGCAGCTCACCGAGGCCGACGTGATCGCGGTGAACAAGCTCGACACGATCCCCGCCGGCCACACCGATGAGCTGCTCCAGGGTCTGCGCGAGCAGTACGGCGACGCCACCGTCGTCGGCTACTCGGCGGCCACCGGCGACGGGGTGGACCTCCTCCTCGACGCGTGGGAGGCACCCGCCGGAAACCACGCGGTGGACCTGGACGTCGACTACGACCGGTACGCGGCGGCCGAGGCCCAGCTGGCCTGGATGAACCAGGAGATCGAACTGACCGCTGTCGGCCAGGAGTTCGACGCGACGGCCTGGGGGCGTACCGTCCTCGACCGCCTCTCCGCCTGGGCCGCCGAGAACGGAGCGGTGATCGGCCACGCGAAACTCACCGTGGACGCCGGCGAGGGCGAGTTCGCCAAGCTGAGCCTCACCGAGGCCGGTGCACCGGCGACCGAGGACCGTGTCCTCACTGCGGCGTCGGCCGGCGCGCGAGCCGTGATCAACGCCCGCGTCGCCTGTGAACCGCAAGAACTGGACCGCGCCGTCGCCGACGCCGTCTCGGCGGCCGACCAGGTCACCGGTACGCGCTCCTCAGCCACCTCACCGGTGTCGTTCAAGCCCTCGTACCCCCGCCCGGTGCACCGCCTCACCCCGGCCGGCGCCTGACCGAAGGACCCCCATGACCGACACCACCACCGGCACCGCAGCGAAGCTCCAGGAAGAGGTACGCGCCTACTACCGCTCCAAGGCGGACGAGGCCGGCACCACCGGTGCCTGCTGCTCGCCCGACCCGGAGACCTTCGGACCCGCCGCCTACCAGGACGTCGGCCCGGGCGCCGCATCCGACGCGGCCCTCCTGGCCAGCCTCGGCTGCGGCAACCCCACCGCCGTCGCCGAACTGCGCGAAGGCGAGACCGTACTGGACCTGGGGTCCGGGGCGGGACTGGACGTCATCCTCAGCTCCCGCCGCGTGGGCCCCGACGGGCGGGTCTTCGGCCTGGACTTCCTCGAGGAGATGCTCGCCCTGGCCGCCGCCAACATCGCGGACGCCGAGGCGGACAACGTGGTGCTCCTCAAGGGCACCATCGAGGCCGTCCCCCTGCCGGCCGGAACCGTCGACGTGATCATCTCGAACTGCGTCATCAATCTGTCGGTCGACAAGCCCGCCGTCTTCGCCGAGATGGCCAGGGTGCTGGCACCCGGCGGACGCCTCGGCATCAGCGACGTCGTCGCCGAGGACCGGCTCAGCCCCGAAGAGCGCGCCGAACGGGGCAGCCACAGCGAGTGCATCGCCGGTGCCCTCTCCGTCTCGGAGTACGTGGAGCTGCTGAGCGCCGTCGGGCTGGAGGACGCCGAAGTGGACTTCACCCAGGAGGCCGCGGACGGACTGCACGCAGCCATCATCCGCGCCCGCAAGCCGGCCGGCAGTCGGACGGACCTCCCCCTGCCGGGCACGGGAGGCCGCTCCTGCTGCTGACCCGTACAGCACGCCCGGGGCCGTGCCGGTGAGCGCCCCGCTTCCCGCGGCCCCGCTGCTCAGTGGTCCGTCCTCGTCTGCGATGGAGACACCGCCATGTCTTTCACCACCGTGCTCGTCCTCCTGCTCGTCGTCGCGCTGGCCGCGGCGAACGGCGGCAACGACGTACCCAAGGGCGTCGCCACCCTCGCGGGAGCGGGGGTGACGAGGTACCGCACGGCCATCCTCTGGGGGACGGTGACCACGTTCGCCGGATGCGTCTGCTCGCTGATGCTCGCCGACAAGATGACGAAGCTGTTCTCCAAGGGCATCGTCACCGCGGAACCCACCGAGGCGTTCGCCGTCGCCGTCCTGGCGGGCACCGTCAGCTGGGTGGCCCTCGCCACAGTGCTGCGCCTGCCGGTCTCGACGACGCACGCCCTGATCGGCGCGCTGCTGGGCGCGGGCGTGCTGTTCGCCTCCAGCAGCATCGCCTGGAACGCGATACCCATGAAGCTGGTGATCCCCCTGCTCGTCAGCGTCGGCGTCGCCTACGGGATCTCCCTGCTCCTCGCCCTGGCCTCCCAGCGGGGCGCGGGACCGCCCCGGACCGAAGCCGCGCCGGGCAGTTCCGCCGGGGAGGCCCATCCGGCCCCGGGCAGCACTCCCGCCGCTCCCGGCTCCGCGGCGGTTCTCACGCCCGAGGCCTCCGCCGTGTCTTCCCGTCCCGCCACCGCGGAGGTCCCCGGCCGCAGACTGGCCGCGCTGCACTGGACGACCAGCGGCGCCACCGGCTTCGCCCGCGGCCTCAACGACACCCCGAAGATCGTGGCCATCGGGGCCTTCGCCCTGGTGCCGGCGGGGATGACGACGTGGCAGGTGGTGCTGCTCGTCGCAGGCGCGATGGCGGTGGGTTCCCTGACCGGGGGCATGCGCGTGGCGGAACGGCTGGGAGAGGGGGTCGTCCGGATGAACCACAAGGAAGGGTTCCTGGCCAACCTCACCACGGCCACCCTGGTGGGTGTCGGCGCCGGCTACGGACTCCCCATGTCCACCACGCACACCTCGACCGGTGCCATCGCCGGTTCGGCCGGAGCAGACGTGCGCCGTCTGAGCGGCAAGACCCTCCGCGACTTCCTCATCGCCTGGATCGTCACCCCGCCGTTCGCGGCGGCGGTGGCAGCCGCCGTCTTCCTGATCGCCCGCTAGGACCCGCCCGTTAGGACCCCACCCGTGTCAGACCGTGCACTCGAGCAGGAGACCCTGGCCGAGTACGCCCGCTGGTTCCGCGCACTGGCCGACCCCACCCGCATCCTCATCGTCGACTTCCTGACCCGTCAGCCGCACCCCGTACCGGCGGGTGCCGTCGTCGGCCACCTCCGGATGAGCCAGCCCACCGTCTCGCACCACCTGCGGACGCTTCATCAGGTGAGGATCGTGACCCGCCACAGAGCCGGTGCCAACATCCTCTACGCGGTCGACGCCCGGTGCTCCGCCGAACTGCCCCGCGCAGCCGCCGAACTGCTCGGCGCGGGGGACGGGCAGACATCCCCGGCGAGGGAGTGACCCGATCCCCCCTCACCCCGGACAACCGCCCGCCGGGCGACCGGCCCCACCGAACACATGAGAGAGGACGACAGTCCCCATGGTCATCCCGGCGCAGCCCGCCCCGCCCGAGACCGCCGACGAGTCCGCGCCCCTGCTCCTGCTCGTCGGCAGTGGCGACCGCCGGTACCGCGAATACATGGTGGCCGCCGTGGCCCGCCACTTCAGGCTGTGGCTGCTGGACGCCCCGGAGCCCACCTGGCAGCTCCCGTACGTCCAGGGCACCACCCGGGTCGACACCCGCGACCCGGAGGCTCTGCACGCTGCTGCCGTTCCCGTGGCCGCCCGGCACGCGGTGGCCGGCGTCTTCACGTACGACGAGTCACTGGTGCACGCCAGCGCCCTTCTCGCACAGCAGCTCGGTCTGCCGGGCAGCTCGCCGGAGTCGGTGCTCGCCTGCCGCGACAAGGCGACAACCCGGGCTCTGCTGGCCGTCGCGGGGGTGCCCCAGCCGGCCTCCACTCCCGTCTCCACCGCGGAGGAGGCCCGTAAAGCGGCCGACTCCATCGGGTATCCCGTGGTGGTGAAGGCTCGTGGCCTGGGCGGAAGCATCGGAGTCGTACGTGTGGACGGTCCCACGCAGGTGGAGGACGCGTTCCGCTCGGCGGCTTCCGCGCAGTGGCCGGGCGTACCCCGCTATGCGGCCGACGTCCTGGTCGAGGAGTACTTGACGGGCCCGGAGATCAGCGTCGATTCCGTCGTCACCTCCGGAGCCGTGACCCCGACGGTGCTCGCCCGGAAACAGGTGGGCATGGAGCCCTGGTTCGAGGAGACGGGGCATACGGTCGACGCCGCCGATCCCCTGCTGGAGGACGCGGAGCTCGCGGAGCAGCTCGGCCGCATCCACCAGGCACTCGGTTTCGAACAGGGCGCCACCCACACGGAGTTCAAGCTCACCCCTGACGGGCCACGCCTCGTCGAGATCAACGCACGGCTCGGTGGCGACTTCATCCCCTACCTGGGGATGCTCGCCACCGGCACGGATCCCTCCGTCGCGGCCGCGTGCGTCGCCGCCGGCCTGCATCCGGACACGAGCCCGAAGACTCGGCGTACGGCAGCCATACGTTTCCTGTACCCGGAAGCCGACTGCGAGGCGGTGGAAGCCGTCGTACGCACCGACCTGCTGGGGCCGACTGTGCACAAGGCCGTGGCCACCGCGGCGGCCGGCACCAGGCTGGCTCTCCCGCCCGGCGGTTACATGTCCCGCTTCGGCTATGTGATCGCCGTGGGGGACGACGCCGGTCAGGTCGCGGCGGACCTGGCCGAACCCCGTCGGCTCATCGAGCTGCGGTCGCGCCCGCTCGGCGGCGACGGGTGAGTCCGCAGGGGACGCGGAGGCCGGAACGTCACATGAGCGGAAGGGCCAGGAGGCCCAGCCCGATGCTGCCCAGGAATCCCACAGCCAGGTAGAACGCGAAGACCGGCAGCTTCACGACGCTCTTCACGGCCACCATCGCCGGGATCGTCGTCACCGCCCCGCCCAGGAGGAACGTCACACCGGCGGCAGCCACCATGCCCTGACTGAGCAGACCTTCGACGACAGGGATGGCTCCGACACCGTTGAGGTAGAGCGGAACGCTGACGGCCCCGGCCAGCAGCACGGAGACCGCGCCCTCCGTACCCAGGAGGGAGGAGACGACGTCACCCGGGACGTAGCGGATGATCAGGGCCTCCAGGACGATCGCCAGCAACAGCCAGCGTCCGAGGTGGATCGAGTCGCCCCAGATCTCCTTGAGGATCTCCACGGGCCGCAGGTTCCTGATGTCCCGCCGGACCAGCACGCGCCACGGCGTCCCGTCGTCGTCGGCCAATGGGTCGGCGTCCGGCTCGACGGAACCGGAACAGCCGCCGGCCGGAGCTGCGCCCTCGGTGGTCCCGGCGGGCCCGGCGGACGTCGTGGCGAATCCTCCCGCGGCGACAGTCGCGGGCGTCTGCGCGGCCGGGCAGGCTGTGCCGGCTGGGTTGGCTGTGCCGGCTTGGCCGGCTGGCCTGGCTGTGCCGGCTGGACTGGCTGTGCCGGTGTCCTGACCGCACGACGAGGCGGCGGCCCGTTGCTTCGAGGCCGTCAGAAGCGGGTCGCGGAAGCGGCCGCGCCGCTCCAGAGCGAGGACGATCAGGCCCGCCCCGAAGCTCAGCACAAGGGCGCCGACGAGACGCGCGGTGGCGACGGGGAACCCGAGCTGCGCGGCCGAGAGCGCGTAGATCTCGGGGTCCATCGAGGGAGACGCGATCCAGAAGGACATCACCGCCGAGAGCGGAACGCCCGCGATCAGGAAGCGGCGGATCAGGGGAATGACGGTGAAGGAGCAGAACGGGCTGAAGGCTCCGATGGCTGTGACGATTGCGACGCCCGCGACGCCCCGCCGGGAGAAGCTGCGCCGGGCGACGACGTCTATGGAGAGCCGCTGCACGGATATACCCAGAACGACCGCGATCAGGAACCACGGAAGATAGTGCAGGACCTCCCGCAGGATGAAGAGAACGAGAGCCTGCACTTCGCTCACTGGTGAACCTCTCCGGGCTGGGCGACAAGGGGAGCGGCGGAGCGGGGAATCGAGCTCACGCCACACCGCCGCTACGACGAGCGGGACCGCTTCAATCGAATATCGATGATAAACGATTAAGTAGTACCTCACCACCGTCGACTACCGGCCACCCGTCACCTCGCGGCGACAGACGCGGCCCGGACGGGCACGAGGGGAGATATCGCTAGTCGCAGGGTGTGAGCAGCCAAGACGCGACGGTGAGCGCCCTCTCCGCAAGAGACGGCCGATTGACCGGGACTCGGCCTGTCGGACGCCTGATTCATCGCCTAACATCGATAAGTGATGACCGGCACCATGAACGCACAGCTGATCGACCGGAGCACGGCCGAGTCCTACGCGACCTGGTTCAAGGCCCTCTCCGATCCGACGCGCGTGCAGATCCTCAATCTGCTCGCCCTCGCCGCCGGCGCGATGAGCGTCGGGGAGATCGTCGAACAGGTCGGCGTGGGACAGTCCACGGTCTCCCACCACCTCAAGCTGCTCGCCGACGTGCGCTTCGTCTTCCGCGAGCGGCGGGGGACGTCCATCCTCTACTCGATCAACGTCGCCTGCGTCGCCTGTTTCCCCAGCGCGGCGGACGCCGTCATGGGGCGTCCGGGGGGCGTCCGGGACGTCGGCTGACATCCGGCACCCGCTCCCGGCACCGGCACCTCGGGTAGGTCCGGTCAGTCGGATCAGTCGGGCCAGGTCGGTGGGTGCACCTGGCCCGTCCTCCCGGTGGCCGTCGGCGGCCGGGCTTCGCCGCCGGCCGTCACGCGCCGCACGTCCTCGCGGGATCCCGCACAGGAATCCCGGGGCTCAGCCGACCACCGGGCTGCGGCGCTCGACGAGCACGACGTCCCGCCAGACTCCGTCCTGCCGGCCGATGCGTTCACGGCGGCCGAGGACGCGGAAGCCCGCGCTGCGGTGAAGGGCGAGGCTGGCGGTGTTCTCGGGGAAGATGCCGGACTGGACGGTCCAGATGCCGGCGCTCTCCGTCGAGGCGACCAGCGCGTCCAGCAGGGCGCGCGCGATGCCACGGCCACGTGAGGCGGGATGTACGTATACCGAGTGCTCGACCACCCCGGCATACGCCTGACGTGACGAGGTCGGGGCGGCGGCGGCCCAGCCCGTCACCTCGCCCGTCGCGTCGTCGACGGCGACGTAGCGGTGCAGCGTCAGCCGCGCGGCATCGAAGGCCCTCCAGGTGGGGGCGGCGGTCTCGAACGTCGCGTCCCCTTCGTCGATCCCGGACTGGTAGAGCGCCAGTACGGCTTCGGCGTCGTGAGCACGCATGGGCCGCAGGACGACGCCCTCGGGAGCCGCGGGTTTGCCCGCCTTCACGATCGCCGAGTAGACGCCCGCTCCGGCGTCGGCGGTCGCCGTGATCTCGATGCCGGTGAAGCCGGCACCCAGCAGGAGTTCCCGGTACTCCTCGGCCGTGAGCGTCGCGGCGCAGCCAGTGGCACGCTCGGCCTCGGCGCGCTGGACAGCCGTCAGCCCCGGATGCGCCAGGACGTCGCTGACGCCGAAGTGACCGCCCGGCCACAGCACGCGGTACGCCTCGGCCATGACGCGGGGCTTGTCTGCGGACAGGTTGATCACGCAGTTGGAGATGACCGCGTCCACGTGCGCATCCGGCAGGGGGATCTCCTCGATACGGCCGTGCAGGAACTCGACGTTCTCCACCCCCGCCTGCCGTGCGTTGGCGCGGGCGAGGGCGACCATCTCGGCAGTGGTGTCGAGACCGTAGGCCATGCCGTCCGGTGCGACGCGGCGGGCGGAGAGCAGCACATCGATGCCGCCGCCCGATCCGAGGTCCAGCACCTTCTGACCGGGGGCCAGCGGAGCCACGGCGACAGGATTGCCGCAGCCGAGGCTGGCGCGCACCGCGCCGTCGGGCAGATCCGCGGTCTCTTCGTATCCGGCAGCACCGAACTGTCCTTCGGTGAAGGCGTCCTCCGCGCAGTCGACGATCTCTTCACCGGCCGCTGCGGCACGGGCCAGGGCTCCGTAGCGGCTGGTGACCTCCGCCTGCCGGTCCTCGGCACCCTGGGCCGGCTCGTCGGCCTGGGACATGACGATCACTCCTCATTCGTGCTCGGAAGCGTCCCGCCCGGAGCGGGGCGGCCCATGACGACGTCGGCCGCGGAGGGGAAGCAGGTCACGCACTCGTCGTTGATCCGGTAGAAGCTGGCCGTACCGGCGTACTCGGCCAGGACGAACTCGACCTCGGCGAGCTGCTTGAGGTGCGCCGAGACAGTGGACTGGCCCACCTGCACGGCGTCGACTATCTCGCCGACGCTCATCGGCTGCCCACGGCGAGCCAGCAGCGAGACGATCTGGACGCGGGTCGCATCGGCCAGCACCTTGAACCAGGAGGCGTACTCCCGGGCGGTGGCACGGTCGAGAGGCTCGGCTTGTTTCATCGTTCATCGACGATAAGCGATGAATAGCGTGCTGCCAAGTCCCGTCGATCACGACGGGTGAGGCCCGGAGCGTTCTCCCCGGACCTTCGCGGCGCAGCCCGCGACGACGGGGGTCACGGGCGGACTCGGTCCGGCCCGGCCCGAAGAGGCATTGCCGGGAGACCGGACAGCCGATCCGCATATGCGGTGAATGCCCGCTTCCTATACATCTCTGAATGTCGACCCCTCAGCAGCGAGAGCCGCTCGGGAACCTCCGAGCGTCACCAGGGGTCACGAGCCCCGCCCCCGCTCACACAGCCAAGGGATGCCGCATGACTGACACGCCCAGACGCGTAGCCCTCCGACGCGTGACCCTCACCGCCGTCACGGGCCTCGGCCTGTGCCTGACCCTCCTGCCCGCCGGACAGGCGCAGGCGCAGGCGCAGGCGCCGGCCCGCGTCCCCTGCAACGACGTCGCCGCACTGAGGACGGCCATCGGCAACGCCAACACCGACGGCGGCACCATCGCCCTCGCCCCGCACTGCGTCTACACCCTCACGGCGGCCGACAACCCCGACGACGGACTCCCCGAGATCACCGGCAAGGTACGGATCACCGGAAACAACACCACCATCCAGCGCGCTCAATTCGCCCCGGCCTTCCGCATCTTCCACGTCGGACAGGGCGGCAGCCTCAGCCTGGACTCGCTCACCGTCCGCGGCGGCCAGGCTCCCCCGGCCCCGCTCCTGGCGAGCAACGGAGGGGCCGTCTACAACGACCGCGGCAGAGTCGCCCTGACCGACACGACGGTCAGGAACAACAGCTCCAGCTGGCTCGGCGGCGGGATCTGGAACAGCCGGGGAACGCTCGTACTGAGGAACACCACGGTCCGGGACAACACCAGCGAGAACGCCGGCGGGGTGGCCACCAACGGGACGATGACGATGCGGGGCGGCGCCCTCCGCGACAACACGGGGACGCTCTGGGCAGGCGGCCTCGCGAACGCGGGCGACACCACGCTGACCGACGTGTCGGTCGACGGCAACCACATCGGGGGGCAGTCCGGCTCGTTCCTGCACCTCGGGGGCGGCATCATGACCATGCAGATCGACGACGAGAGCGGACCGCTGCGCCTGAACGCGACCAGGGTCAGGGGCAACATCGCTCAGGGGCAGGGCGGCGGCATCCTCATCGGCGCGGACGAACCGACGACGCTGTACAGGAGCGTCGTCACCCGCAACGCGGCGAACGGCGGTCCGGGCAGCGGCGGCGGCATCTACAACAGCAGCTCCCGCTTCGGCCTCTTCACGAACCCCGTCGCCGGGCCTGAACGGACGAGCAGCAACTCCGCCAAGCAGACGGCCGAGGTGAACCTCATCCGCAGCGCCGTCTTCAAGAACACCCCCGACAACTGTGCCCCGCCCAACAGCGTCCCCCGCTGCGACGCCGTCGGCTCCGCACCCGCCACGAACACGCCGGAACCCGGCAGGAACTGACGACTCCGCGCACAGCCCTGGCCGCGTCCCGCCGCGCAGACACGCGTTGCCGGCGCGGCGGGGCGGCGGGGCGCCGAGGGACCTGACGACTGAACGGCAGAACCGGATATGCGCGGAATGCGTACTTCGTATATCTCTGAGTGGTGATCAGCGGCGCTCGGGGCGAAGGCTGCCAGGTGGCTGGGCGTCGCCGGGATCGCGTGGTCTCTGCCCATCCCCACAGCCAAGGGAAGCCGCATGACTGACACGCTCAGACGCGTAACCCTGACCGCCGTCACGGGCCTCGGCCTGTGCCTGACCCTCCTGCCCGCCGGACAGGCGCAGGCGCAGGCGCCGACCCGCGTCCCCTGCGGTGACGTCGCCGCACTGAAGACCGCCATCAGCGACGCCAACACCAACGGCGGCACCATCGCCCTCGCCCCTCGCTGCACCTACTCGCTCACGGCGGCCGACAACCCCGACGACGGACTCCCCGAGATCACCGGCAAGGTACGGATCACCGGAGACCGCACCACCGTCCAGCGCGCTCCCAGCGCCGCCGCGTCCTTCCGCGTCTTCCACGTGACACAGGGCGGCAGCCTCAGCCTGGACTCGCTCACCGTCCGCGGCGGTGACGCATCCGGTAGCGGCTTCGCGGCGGGCGGCGGGGGCATCTTCAACGACCAGGGCCGGCTCACGCTGACCGACGCGACCGTCAGGGACAACAACGCCGGCTTCCTCGGCGGCGGGCTCTGGAACAACGGGGGAACGCTCGTACTGAAGAACACCACGGTCCGGGACAACGAAACCCAGGTCGCGGGTGGAGTGGCCACCACCGGGACGATGACGATGCGGGGCGGCTCCCTCCGCGACAACACGGCCAGCTTCTGGGGAGGCGGTCTCGGGAACGCGGGCGACACCACGCTGAACAACGTCTCCGTCGACGGCAACAACGTCGGCGAAGGCAACGGCGGACTCGGGGGAGGCATCATGACCATGAGCATCAGCAGCGGCACAGGCACGCAGACCGGGCCACTGCGCCTCAACTCCACCCAGGTCAGAGACAACATCGCCGAGAATTCCGGCGGCGGCATCTTCATCGGATTCGAGGAGCCGACGACGCTGTACAAGAGCGTCGTCACCCGCAACACCGCGAACGGCGGCCCCGAGCAGGGCGGTGGCATCAACAACGACGGGGGTCGCTTCGGCGTCATCATCCGTCCGACCGGCAGCTCCGAACGTCAGCAGAGCAAGGCCGGGGCCTCCGCCAAGCAGACGCTGCCCGAGGTGAATCTCATCAGGAGCGCCGTCTTCAAGAACCACCCGACCAACTGCGCGCCTCCCGGCAGCGTCCCCCGCTGCGACGCCGTCGGCTCCGCACCCGCCACGAACACACCGCAGGCGGACAGGAGCTGACGGTCGGAGAGGCGCCGGATCGAACCAGCTGACGTCGACGCCCGGGACTTCCGGTGGCGGTTCACGACGCCACCGGACACCCGTCCCGGCGAAGCACCTCCGCACGCCGACACCCCCGCGCACGACCGGAGTTGACGCCGCCGACGGCGTGGGACGAGCGGTCCGCAAGGTCCGGGACCGTTCGGCGGTACGCCCGCCGGCCCTGCCGGCGCCGCCGGGGGACTCATGTGCGGTGCAACGATATCACCGCTCCGAAGAACGCGATCACCCAGGCCAACACCGGCGGCGGTCGCATCACCCTCGCCTCCCACTGCACCTACACCCTGACCGCGCCCGACAACGCGGACGACGGGCTCCCGGAGATCACCGGAAACGTGACCATCTCCGGCCGTGACACCACCATTCGGCGCGCCCCGGACGCGACGCAGGACTTCCGCGTCTTCCACGTGGTGACCGGTGGCAAGCTCACCCTGAACTCGCTCCGGGTCAGCGGCGGTTCCCTTGCCGGCAACGGCGGCGGCATCGCGAACGAGAACGGCAGGCTGAACCTGAACCGCACGACGATCAGGGGCAACCACGCCGACATGGGTGGTGGTCTCTTCAACACCGGCGGAAAGCTCAACCTCGAACACAGCACCATCGAGCGCAACACCACGGACGCCTGGGGCGCCGGAATCTACAACGTGAGTGGCGGCACGCTGGCGATGAAGGGCGGATCCCTGCTCAGGAACCGGGCGGGCAACAACGGTGGCGGCCTGGAGAACATCGCAGCCCGGCGCGTCTCTGAACTCCGTGTCGGTCAGGGGGAACACCGCACTCCAGGGCGGCGGCATCCGCCAGACCCAGAACGCGACCCTGCGCCTCAAGTCGAGTGCGGCAGCGCGAATGCCGCACAACGACGACAGGGAGCGGGACCCACTCGCTGGTCCCGCTCCTCTGTTCCCCGCCCGCGCTCAACTCGCCGTCGGCCACGCGTGTTCCGAGGGAATCGGGGGCCGACGGCCGGTCAGCGGGAAGCGGAGAAGCTCTGCGCGAGGGACGCCATCACGCTGGGGGCGACGCGGTAGTAGACCCAGGTGCCGCGCCTCTCGGACGTCAGGAGCCCGGCCTCGCGCAGCTTCTTCAGGTGGTGGCTGACAGTGGGCTGGGAGACGCCCACATCGGAGATGTCGCAGACGCATGCCTCGCCGTCGGTGTGCGAGGCGATCTGCGAGAAGAGCCGCAGACGGACCGGGTCTCCGAGCGCCTTGAACATCACAGCTGCCTGCTCCGCCTCGTCCGCCGTGAGGGGACGTTCGTTCAGCGGCGGGCAGCAGGGCTGCACGTCTGTCTCTATCAGCGGCAACGCCTTGGCCTTGGACATACGTCTATTTTCACACGCATCGAAGTAGTTTCCCAGAGGCGTACAGCGGCCTACCCGGAGCGGCCCCTGCCGAGGACCGCGACGACGGGAGGCTCCGTCGAATTCACCCCACTTCGATGAATGTCTATGTTGACGTTCATCGAAGCAAGTGTGATGCTGGCAGTGCAAGCCATAGATAGGCATCGAAACAAGGGAGTCTCCGTGAGCACGCCCACCGTTGCAGCACCCACCGTGGTGATCGGAGCCGGTCCGACCGGCCTGGCAGCCGCTGCCCACCTGATCGCCCGCGGCCAGAACACGCTGGTCCTGGAAGCGGGGCCCAGCGCGGGTACGGCCGTGCGGGAGTGGAGTCACGTCCGGCTGTTCTCTCCCTGGGCCGAGATCATCGACCCGGCGGCGGAGAAGCTGCTCGCTCCCACCGGCTGGGTCCGCCCCGATGAGACCACCTGCCCGACGGGCGGTGAATGGGCGGAGCAGTACCTCCAGCCCCTGGCGGACACGCTCGGGGACCGCGTCCGATACGGCACGCGCGTGCTCGGCGTCTCGCGCAGCGGCCGCGACCGCGTCGTCGACTCCGACCGGGAGAAGGTGCTCTTCACCGTCCGCCTGGCCGCGGCCGACGGCCGTGAGGAGCGTCTGACCGCCCGTGCCGTCATCGACGCCTCCGGCACCTGGACCACACCGGCCCCGCTGGGCGGCGACGGACTTCCCGCGCTCGGGGAAGGAGCGGCCGGGGACCGGATCACCTACCGCGTCCCGGATCTGACGAACCCGGCGGTCCGGGACCGGTACGCGGGCAAGCGGATCGCCGTGGTCGGGTCCGGGGCTTCCGCCTTCACCGCCCTGTCCGGACTCGCGAATCTGGCCACGACCGCTCCGGGTACCCACACCTCGTGGATCCTGCGGCGAGGCATCGGCGACTCCACCTTCGGCGGTGGTGAGGCCGATCAGCTGCCGGCCCGCGGCGCTCTGGGGGCGCGTGCCAAGGCAGCCGTCGAGGAGGGACGGGTCGATGCGGTGACCGGTTTCCGCACCACCGCGGTGGAGACGGTGGACGGGCAGCTGGTGCTCGTCGGCGAGGACGGCCGGCGGCTCGACCCCGTGGACCACGTCGTCGTCCTCACCGGCTTCCGCCCCGACCTGTCGCACCTCTCCGAGGTGCGCCTCGGCCTGGACGAGCGTCTTCAGGCACCGGTCGGGCTCGCCCCGTTGATCGACCCCAACATCCACTCCTGCGGCACCGTCTACCCGCATGGCGCGCAGGAGCTGGCCCACCCGGAGAAGGACCTCTACCTGGCCGGGATGAAGAGCTACGGCCGCGCACCGACGTTCCTGGCGATGACGGGCTACGAACAGGTCCGCTCGATCGCCGCAGCCCTGGCGGGGGACCGGGAAGCCGCCGGGCGAGTGGAGCTGACGCTGCCGGAGACAGGGGTGTGCGGCGGTTCCGGCCTCTTCGACGAGCCCGACGCGGCCCGGTCCGCCGCCGATGGCGGCTGCTGCTCCGCACCAACAGACGACCCCGCCACGGGAGTCACGGCACCGGCCGCATCCAGCGGCTGCTGAAACCGATCCGTCAACCTCGAAGGAGACACGTCATGTCACGCATACAACTCGCTCTGCGAGTCCCCGAGCTCGAAACCTCAATCGCCTTCTACAGCAAGCTGTTCGGCGCAGAACCTGCGAAAGTCCGGGACGGCTATGCCAACTTCGCCCTGACCGAGCCCCCTCTCAAGCTCGTCCTGATCGAGGGTGACGCGGGAGAGGAGACCCGCATGGACCACCTCGGAGTGGAGGTGGAGTCTTCCGAGGCTGTGAACGACGCCGCCACCCGCCTGAGCGAAGCGGGCCTGGCAACCTTCGAGGAGAACGACACAGAGTGCTGCTACGCCCTCCAGGACAAGGTCTGGGTCCACGGCCCCGGCAAGGAGCCCTGGGAGGTCTACGTCGTGAAGGCCGACGCCGCCACTCTCGCCAAGGAGGAGCACAGCGCATGCTGTACCGGAGCCGACGGCGCGGCGGAGGGTGAAGTCCTCACCGCTGCCGCCGCCAAGGGAGGTTGCTGCTGACGTGCGGTCGTCGCCCGCCCGCACCGGCGGGGTCGCCACCGGCACAGGGGACCGGTCGCGGCCCCGCTTCGTCCTGCCCGCTCTTTGCGTCACACAGATCACCAGCTGGGGCGTTCTCTACTACGCCTTCCCCGTCCTCCTGCCGCACCTGACGCGCGAGACCGGCTGGTCGAGCACCGCGGCGACCGGTGCCTTCTCCGCAGCCCTGCTCGTCTCCGCGATCACCGGCATCCCCATCGGCCGGCTGCTGGACCGCAGAGGGCCACGAGCAGTGATGACCGCGGGATCCGTCCTGGGCACGGCCTCCGTGCTGGCCATCGCCGCCTCCCCCGGCTTCGCTGTCTTCGCCGCGGCCTGGCTGTGCGCCGGCGCGGCCATGGCGGCAACCCTCTACCCTCCGGCGTTTGCCGCCCTCACCCGGTGGTGGGGGGACGACCGCGTCCGCGCCCTGACGGTCCTCACCCTTGCCGGCGGCCTGGCCAGCACTGTCTTCGCACCCCTGACCGCAGCGCTCGTCGAGCAACTCGGCTGGCGGGCCACGTATGCCGCCCTGGCCGTCATCCTGGCCGCCGTCACCGTCCCCGCCCACGCCCTCGCACTTCGCGCACCCTGGCCACAGCACGCCTCCGATGCTCCCCGCAGGTCTCCAGGGCGCGCCTCGGATCGCGAACCGGCCGCCCGTACCCGCCCGTTCCTCTTGCTGACCGCCGCGATGACGCTCTCCGCCTGCACTGTCTACGCGGTGGTCATCGGCCTCGTCCCGCTGCTCGACGAGCGCGGCGCGACTCCCACGGAAGCCGCGTGGGCGCTCGGGCTCGGAGGCGTCGGCCAGACGCTCGGCCGCGTCTTCTACGCACCCCTCGCCCGCCGGACCGGCGTGACCACCCGCACCACCGCGCTGATCGCGGCGGGCGGGGCCACGACCGCGGCTCTCGCCCTCGTGCCAGGACCGATCGTGCTCCTGACCGTCCTCGCCGTGGCGGCCGGGACGGTACGGGGCAACCTCACCCTCCTGCAGGCCACCGCCGTCACGGACCGGTGGGGGACCCGGCACTACGGACGCCTCAGCGGCATCCTCAGCGCCCCCGTCACCCTCGCCACCGGCCTCGCTCCCTTCGCGGGCGCCGCCCTGGCAGGCCCCCTCGGCGGCTACCCCGCCCTCTTCCTCACGCTCGCCGCCGTCTCGGCCCTCAGCGCCGCACTCGCCCTCGGTGGAACACCACGGGCCTCCACAGCCGGGTAGCCCTGCGGATCGGCGCTCCGCCCGAATGGATACGCCGATACGTCCCGGCACCCCGAGACCTGGTACGTCTGGGCGTGATGACCGTCAGCGCGCCGGCTCGCCGGTGACGCGTGCCGGCCCGTACGCAACCGTCGCCGGGCCGGGTTGCGGACGTAATACCCCCTAGGGGTATACACTCCCGAGTGTGGGCCACCTCCGGCCACGGTGGACGAGAAGGGGGATCAGTCATGGATCACGCCGGCCACCCAGGCCACCCCGACAGTGATCGATCGCCGAGCAGCGCGCCCTGGGGCACTGCGGCCAAGGCCACACTGCACTGCCTGACCGGCTGTGCAATCGGCGAGATCCTCGGCATGGCCATCGGTACCGCTCTGATCTGGAGCAACGTACCGACCATGGCCCTGGCGATCACCCTGGCGTTCCTCTTCGGCTACTCCTTCACCCTGTTCGCCGTCCGCAGGTCGGGCCTGGGCCTGAAGGTCGCGATCAAGGTCGCCCTGGCGGCCGACACGGTCTCCATCGCGGTGATGGAGGCGGTCGACAACGGCATCATCGCCCTGGTGCCCGGCGCGCTGGATGCCCATCTGTCCGACGGGCTGTTCTGGTCCTCGCTGCTGGGCGGCTTCGCCGTCGCCTTCGTGATCACCACTCCGGTCAACAAGTGGATGATCGGACGCGGCAAGGGCCACGCCATCGTCCACGCCTACCACTGACAGCACCGGCCTCCCCGGTGCCGGAGACGGGCTCCCGGCACCGGCACCGGCATTTTCCAGGAAGGACGGCCACGTGACGGAGGTGTTCGGAACGCTCGCCGTGCTGCTGGCCGCCGCTGTGATGGCCCCGGCCGTGGCGCACGTCCTCGAACTGCCCGGAAAGATGCGCCTCAGCCGCGCGGAGTATGTCGTGGTGCAGCGGATCTACTACCCCGGATTCACCTTCGCCGGGTTCGGCGAGTTCGTGGCCATCGCCGTGACCGCGGTGGCGCTGGCTCTGACCGAGGCCGGCAGTGCCGGCTTCGCGCTGCGTGCCGTCGCGCTCGCGGCCCTTGCCGGGGTCCAGGCGGTCTACTGGCTGCGCGTGCACCCGGTGAACGGCTTCTGGCTCGAGGGAGAGGATCTCGACCGCTTCAGCTCGGGTTTCTTCGCCTTCAGAGCGCGACGAGGTGGTGCCGACCCCGGGGGACACGTGGAGTGGACCGCTCTGCGTGACCGCTGGGAGTACGGACACGCCACCCGGGCGGTGCTCGCGGTGGTGAGCCTCGTGCTGCTCGTCGTCGCGCTGGTGTGAGCCCCCGAAGCGACGGCTCCGGGTCATCGCGTCCACGGCCTGAGCCCGTACGCGGGGGCCGCACCCGGGCGGGTGCGGCCCCCGTGCCCGCTACTTGCCGAGCAGCTTGTCCATCTGCTTGATCTCGGCGGTCTGCGACGTACTGATGTCCTGCGCCATGTCCTTGGCGGGCTCGTAGGAGCCCTTGGACTTCTCCGTGGCGGCCATCGATACGGCGCCCTCGTGGTGTTCGATCATCATCTTCAGGAAGGCGGTGTCGAACTCCTTGCCGGAAGCCTTCTTCAGCTTCTTCATGTCCCCGGGCGACATCATGCCGGGCATGCCGTGCTGGGAGTGATCCATCCCGGGCATCTCCTCAGGCACCTCCTCGCCCCAGGACTTCAGCCAGCCGGACATCTTCTCGATCTCCGGTCCCTGCGCCTTCTCGATGTCCTCGGAAAGCTTCTCGACCTCGGGCGACCCCGCACGGGAAGCGGCCAGATCAGCCATCTCCACCGCCTGGCGGTGATGGGGGATCATTCCCTGGGCGAAGGAGACGTCCGCCGCGTTGTGGTCTCCCTTCGAGGCGGAAGCGCCGGGCTTCTTGCTCTTCTCGTGGCCGCCGTGTCCGGCGGCACCGTCGTCGCCGCCGCAGGCGGTGAGCACCACGGCAGCGGTGACGGTTGCGGCCGCCGCTGCGATGCGACGACGGGTGGAGGAACGGTGTGCGGTCATGTTCGTGCAACTCCTGTACTGCGATGGGGAATCCGGCATGCCGAAGCGGGCGATCGCCCTTCGGGGGCGCCGCCGCCGGGCTGCTCTATATGCGCAGGAGTTGCAGTTCACTCAGTGACGGCGGGGCACGCCCGCCCGCGTGGTCGCTTGCCGGAGCGCGCACGGGAAGGTGCACCGCACCGGTCTCGGCGACACCCGAGGGCGCCAGGGACGGCGCCACGGGAGCACTGCTGATACCGCTCGCGACGCACAGTTGATCGGCGTGCTCGGTATGCCCGCCAGAGGTGCCGTCGTCCTCCCCTGCATGCGCGCAGTCACAGCTGCAGTCGTGGCCCTCAGGTGACGCACTGACGATCGAGGAACCGTGATGCGAGGAGCCGGACGCCGGGACGTCAGCGGCTGCCGCCCCCAGGCCGTGCATGGCGATCACGCCTGCCAGGACGGCGAGCACCAGCAGCACGTACGCCCGGCCCTCGCGGGGCCGGGCCGCACGCTGCGGTCGCCGTCTCATGCCGTCATCCTAGGTCGTCGCCGATGCTGCCCGCAGGCCGATGCGAGCCGGTACCCGCCCTTCTACGGGGTGGACTTCGGCTGCGTACGTCGGCAGCGCCTCCCGTACCCGGTCATGCCGTGCGGTGTGAAGACGGTCACGCTGGCCGGGCTTCGGCCGGTGCTCTGACGGCGGGCGCCTTCGGGGCGTCCGAGGACGGGGCCGCCGTCCTCGGACGTGATCTTCAGCCGGCGGCACGGAAGTTGCGCAGGCGCAGGCTGTTGCCGACGACGAAGACCGAGGAGAAGGCCATCGCGGCCCCCGCGATCATCGGGTTGAGCAGCCCGGCGGCTGCGAGGGGGAGAGCCGCGACGTTGTAGGCGAAGGCCCAGAACAGGTTGGACTTGATGGTGCCGAGGGTCTTGCGGGAGAGGCGGATGGCATCCGCCGCGACCCGCAGGTCGCCGCGTACGAGAGTCAGGTCGCCCGCTTCGATCGCGGCGTCCGTGCCCGTCCCCATGGCCAGCCCCAGGTCGGCCTGGGCCAGCGCCGCCGCGTCGTTGACTCCGTCCCCGACCATCGCCACCGAACGTCCTTCACCCTGGAGCCGTTTGACGACCTCGACCTTCTCCTCGGGCATGACCTCGGCGATCACCTCGTCGATACCGACCTCCGAGGCGACCGCCTCGGCGACTGCCGTGTTGTCGCCGGTCAGCAGGACAGGCGTCAGACCCAGGGCGCGGAGGCGTCGTACGGCTTCCGCGCTGGTGTCCTTGACCGCGTCGGCGACCTCCAGAACCGCGCGTGCCGCACCGTCCCAGGCGACCGCGATGACGGTGCGGCCCGCCGCCTCGGCCTCCGCCCTGGCGTCCTCGAGCTCCGCGGGGAGCTCGATCGACCACTCGGAGAGCAGTTTCTCCCGGCCTACGAGAACGGCGTGGCCTTCGACGACGCCCTGGACCCCCAGCCCGGGCTGGTTCGCGAAGTCCTCGGCCACCGGCAGGGCGCCCGCTCGCTCCGCCGCTCCGGTCGCCACCGCCTTGGCGATGGGGTGCTCGGACGCGTGCTCCAGCGCCCCGGCGAGCCGGAGCACCTCGGCCTCGTCCTCACCCTCAGCCGCATGCACCTTCAGCAGCGTCATCTGTCCTGTGGTGACGGTGCCTGTCTTGTCCAGGACGACGGTGTCGGCCTTGCGGGTCGTCTCCAGGACTTCGGGGCCCTTGATGAGGATGCCGAGTTGTGCGCCACGGCCGGTGCCGACCATCAGCGCGGTCGGTGTGGCCAGCCCCAGGGCGCACGGGCAGGCGATGATCAGTACGGCGACGGCGGCGGTGAAGGCCGCGGTCAGACCCGACCCGTTTCCGAGCCAGAAGCCGAGCGTCCCGAATGCCAGGGCGATGACGGCGGGGACGAAGACGGCGGAGATCTTGTCGGCCAGGCGCTGGGCCGCGGCCTTGCCGTTCTGCGCGTCCTCCACCAGCCTGGCCATCCGCGCGAGCCGGGTGTCCGCCCCGACCCGGGTTGCCTCGACGACGAGCCGGCCGCCCGCGTTGAGCGTGGCACCGGTGACGGAGTCGCCGGGGCGGACCTCGACGGGTACGGACTCGCCGGTGAGCATGGAGGTGTCGAGTGCGGAGGTGCCCTCGACGATCGTGCCGTCCGTGGCGATCTTCTCCCCTGGACGTACGACGAAGCGGTCTCCGACGCTCAGGCTGTCCGTGGGGATCAGCTCTTCGCGGCCGTCCCGCAGAACGGTGACCTCCTTCGCGCCCAGTTCCAGCAGCGCTCTGAGTGCCGCCCCGGCCCTTCGCTTCGAGCGCGACTCGAAGTAGCGCCCGGCGAGGATGAAGGCGGTCACGCCTGCCGCGGCCTCGAGATAGATGTTTCCCGCGCCGTCCGTACGCGCGATGGTCAGCTCGAACGGATGCGTCATGCCGGGTGTGCCCGCGCTGCCGAAGAACAGTGCCCACAGCGACCACGCAAACGCGGCCGACGTCCCCACAGAGATCAGCGTGTCCATCGTGGCCGCACCGTGCTGGGCGTTCTTCCATGCAGCCCGGTGGAAGGGCCAGGCCGAGTAGGTGACGACCGGCGCCGCCAGCGTGAGGGAGAGCCACTGCCAGTACTCGAACTGCAAGGCCGGCACCATCGCCATCGCGATGACCGGAGCTGCCAGGATCACAGCGGTGACGAGCCGCTGCCGAAGCGGCCGCAGTTCGTCCGCCTCCTCGTCGGCACGCTTGGCGCTGCCGCCGGCCGGAGCCTCCGCCCGGGCGGGCGGGGGAAGCGCGGCGGTGTAGCCGGTGGCCTCGACCGTGGCGATCAGCTCCTCCACCGCGACGGACTCGCTGTGGGTCACCTTTGCCTTCTCCGTGGCGTAGTTGACGGTGGCCTCGACTCCCTCCAGGCGGTTGAGCTTCTTCTCGATACGGGCGGCGCACGAGGCGCAGGTCATCCCGCCGATCGCGAGCTCGACCTCGGCTGTCTGGGAAACCGTGGTGGTCATCACTGCTCCTCGGGCTGGAAGGGCTGGGCGGCACGGCACCGGGTCTCAGTTGTACGGGACCGACCGGAGTGAACGGAGAGCTCCTTCCGGACGCCGGGGCGACCCCTGAGGCGCATATACCCCGAGGGGGTATGCCGTTCCTGAGTTCAGATATACCCCCTCCCCCCATCCGGAAGCAAGCTTTCCCGGACTTGATAATACCCAGGGGGGGTATATCTTGCTGTGTGTCGATACTCGCCCCGCACCGCGCCCAGGAGTTGCCATGAACACCGGAGTGAAGATCACCGCTTTCGCCGCGGCACTGGCGGTCTCGTTCGGCACCGCCTACGTCGCCGGCCAGGCCCTCGGCCCCGTGGCCTCCCCTGCCGAACCCGCGTCCCGCGGCGGTCACGCGGCGGATCCGTCGTCGGACGAGGGCGGCCGCGGGGAGGACGCACCGGCCGGGGGCCTGCAGGTTTCCGAGGGCGGATACACCCTCGACCTGAAGACCACGAAGCTCGAAGCCGGTCGGCGCGCGGACCTGCGCTTCGCCATACGCGACCGCGAGGGCCGGAAGGTCACCGCCTTCAAGCGCGAACACGACAAGGAACTGCACCTGATCCTCGCCTCGCGGGACCTCTCCACGTTCCGCCATCTGCACCCGGCCCGTGCCGCTGACGGCACCTGGAGCACCTCGGCCGAACTCCCCGACGCAGGCGACTACCGGATGTTCGCCGACTTCACGCCCGCCGCGGATGGCGCGGAGAGCCTCACCCTCGGAACCGACCTGCCTGTCGCCGGTACCTACAAGCCCGGCGCACCCGCCAAGCCCTCCCGTACCGCGGAAGTCGACGGATACACCGTGAGTCTCGACGGCCGCCTGCGCCCCGGAGCGGCAGAGGAAGTCACGTTCGAGGTCACCAGGAAGGGACGGGCGGTCGAGGACCTGCAGCCCTACCTCGGCGCCTACGGACACCTGGTCGCTCTGCGTGCCGGCGATCTCGCCTACCTCCACGTCCATCCCAACGGGAGGCCCGGCGACCGCACCACGGAACCCGGTCCGGACGTCTCCTTCACCGCGACGGCGCCGAGCGAGGGCACCTACCGCCTCTTCCTCGACTTCAAGCACGAAGGCAAGGTCCGCACGGCCGAGTTCACCGTCCCGGCCGGGCCGGCCGGTGACGCTCCCCGGGAGCCCACCGGACACGAGAAGAGCGGCAGCCACCAGCACTGAAGTGCCCCGTTCCAGGAGGACCACGACGCGCCCCTGGCGCAGAGTGGAGGGACGGGCAGCGGACCCGTCCCTCCACGCCCGACGCCCCGGCTACCTGGATGCGGCAGCGGGCTCCGGCCGCGCCGCCGGCGCAGGAGAGGCCAGCCGGCCCGTGCGGTGCAGCCCGTACAGGGCGGCGGCGCACACCAGACCCAGCGTGAACAGCGCGATCCAGGGGAGTGCGGACACCCCGGCCGCACGTGCCGCGTCCAGGGCGGCCCCTGTCAGCAGGTTCCCGAGGGTGATGCCGACCCCGCAGACGGTGTTGTACAGCCCGTAGTGCGTGGCGACGAGCCGGTCACCGGAGAGACGAACGATGGTGTCCATCTCGAAGGGGAAAGCGATCATCGTGCCCACGGCCAGCAGGAATGCGGCAAGCGTGGGCGGAACGGCTGCCAGCAGCCACATGCCGGCCCCGCGCTCCGGGACGGGCACTGCTGTGGCGGCGAGCATGGGCAGGAACGCCGCGCCCATGGTCAGCAGCCCCAGGGTGAGCGCCTGACCCGGTGCCATGCGGGCCTTGCACCACGCGGTCACCCTGGTCTGGCCGAGGATCGTGGTGAGTCCGGATGCGGCGAAGAGCAGCGCCATGGCGGCGGTGCCGAACGTCCCTTCGCCGGCCACGCGCCGCACCTCCAGGGGCAGCGCGAGATAGACCTGGAACATCATGACGTAGGAGCCGATCATGGCCGTGGAGAAGAGGAGGAACGGCCGGTTGGACGCGATGCCGCGCCACTGGGCCAGCACCTTCCCCCGCTCCCCGTCCTCGGTGTCGTCGCCACGCCGGGCCGGCAGGGCGCGGATCTGCACGATGCTCAGCAGGGTGAAGATCGCGGCTGAGACCAGGCACGTGATGCGGAAGTCGATGTCCGTCAGCAGCATGCCCACCAGCGGACCGAGCAGGATCCCGGCCTGGTAGTAGATGTTGAACAGCGCGAAGGCTTCGACCCGCCGCTCGCCTGCGTCTGCGGCGAGGTACGCCCGCACGGCTGGGTTGAACAGTGCTCCCGCCAGTCCCGTCGCGGCGGACGCTGCCAGCAGGGCCGGTACGGAGTCCACCAGGCCGAGAGTGGCGAAGCCGAGCGTCCGCAGCACACAGCCCGCGACGATGAGCGGCTTGTAGCCGAATCGGTCGGCGAGGGTGCCTCCGACGAGGAACATGCCCTGCTGGCTGAAGTTCCGTACACCCAGGACGAGTCCCACGAGCCACCCGGCCAGGCCCAGTGTCGCGGACAGATGTGAGGCCAGGTACGGCATCAGCATGTAGAAGCCGAGGTTGATGGTGAACTGATTGACCATCAACAGCTGAGCGCCGCGCTGGTAGGAACGCGTCTGTGTGATGACCGACTTCATCGGTTCTCCTCCTTCCGGCCCGGGAGCTCCGATGCCTCGTTCTCTCCGGCCTCTGCCGTGTCCGGCCCGGGGAGCCCGGCGACCGTGTCGCGGCCTCCCGGCCGGAGGGGGTCGACGACGGTGGTGCACCGGGTCCAGCGGGTGACTTCCTTCTCGTCGGGTCGGCCGATCACCTCCGGCTCGGGCGCGGGCGGCGAGTCGAGCAGTCCGTGGGCGGCGCAGTAGTCGTCGTCGAAGACGGTTCCCAGATAGCGCTGCGGCCCGTCCGGGAAGATCGCCACGATACGGGTCTCGTCGGGCAGGCTGCGGGCGAGCCACCCCGCGACCAGGGCGACCGCGCCCACGCTCCACCCGCCGGTGGCGTAGTGGGAGTTGGCCAGCCGGCGGCAGGTCCACACCGCCTCACCCGGGGCCACCCAGTGCACCTCGCTGAAGTTCTCGTAGGCGATGTTGCCCGGGTAGATGCTGGACCCCAGACCGCGCATCAGCCGTGGCCGGGCGTCCTGCCCGAAGATCGTCGAACCGACGGTGTCGACGCCGACCAGCCGCAGTCCGGAATACAGCTGTCGGAGGACGCGCGACAGACCGGCCGAATGGCCACCGGTGCCCACGCTGCACACCAGCACGTCGATGTGGCCCAGCTGCGAGGCCAGTTCCAGCGCGAGCGGGGTGTAGGCGGAGATGTTGTCCGGGTTGTTGTACTGGTCCGGGCACCACGATTCGGGGTGCTGCGCGCGCAGTTGGTCCACCCGGTCGCGGCGGGCCTGCTGCCAGCCACCCGTGGGGTGCGGCTCACCGACGATGTCGACCAGGGCTCCGTAAGCGGTCAGCAACCGGACCATGGATGCCTCCAGACCCGGGTCGGTGACCAGGGTGACCGGATGGCCGTAGACCATGCCGGCAAGGGCGAGACCCAACCCGAGGGTGCCGCTGGTGGACTCGACGATCCTGGCACCGGGCCGCAGATCGCCACGGGCACGGGCGCGTTCGACCATGTGCAGCGCGGGACGGTCCTTGATCCCTCCTGGGTTGAAGCCCTCCAGCTTCGCCCAGAATCCGCGCCCGGCGGACGTGAGCGGTTCGGACACCTGGAGGACCGGAGTGTTTCCGACCAGCCCGGAGAGTGCAGAGCGGGCAGGCGGTGTGATGTGAGGGGTGATCTGAGATCGCATGTTCTGCTCTCGTTCGATGATGGGCATCAAGAGGTGCTCATCTCGCGTGCCGCCCGCCCCGGGCAGAGAGTCCGGCTCCGACGAGGGCTACGGCATGCGGCAGCCGGCTCGTACGGCTGCATCGAGTTCGGCCTAAATGCGCCACCGGCACACGGCTGTGAGTCTGGAACGGCCCGACTGAGCTCTGTCGGGGCTGCGCGACCGAGGGGGCACGGTGTGCACGAGTGCCGCGTCATCCGCCGCTGCCGCTGGAGGAGCGGCCGGCGGCGCAGGGACCGGCGGAGACTGGTTCCGTCCTTCGTCCCCGCCGTCGAACCCGCGTAACGAGCAGGACTCGTGGACAGGTGACGTCTGCTCCCCGGCGCTGACACCTGCGTGATCTGCCGCCGACGTGGAACCCGCCCCGGGGTGCGCCGAGCGATGGGAATGGTCCGGGCCGTGCAGGATCGCCCCGCAGTCGAAGCCCACCAGGAACACACCGCTCAGCAGAAGGGCGAGCAGGCGGTGACACCAGGGCGCAAGGACAGAGGGACGTCGGGCACGGGGGTGGAACAGCACAGTTCCTCCGCGGAACGGTGATTCCTCGCCGCAGCACGGCGAGGGGACACGGGCGAACGGCGGGAGGGCTCCGTGCAGGCCACCGCGACGCGACCCGTCACGCGAACTACGGGAAAGTGTCGCGGTCTTGCGGTGCTCGCCGGCGGAAGGCGGCCGGGCGAAGCGGACCGAGCGGGCCACGGAGCCGCCGGATCCTATATCCGCAGAACGCCGGACCCCGCGGAATCCCTCGGCCGTGGAGCGGCGGACGCGTCCGCGCTCCGTGACGGGACATCGAGCTGCCGGCCGGAGAAGGCAGTTCGATCGGTCCAGGAGCACACGCTGGGCGCTTCCAGAGCCGGGCCCTGTTGCGGCTGACCGGGCAGGCACTCATGGGCGGGATGAGAAGAGCCGTGGTCGTCCTCGTGGTGCGGGGCAGTCTCCAGGGACCCCGCATGGACGTCGCGTACCACCGTTGCGGACTCTCCGCCGGAATGGTGAGTACCGACCATCGCGGAGGCATTGCCCGCAGGAGCGACGTGGCTGGACACGCCTTCGGCGTTGCCCCCGTGCGCGTACACCAGCCCGAACAGCAGCATGGCCACCAGCAGCAGACGCCGTGATCCCGCCGACAAGCGGAACCGTGGCGCGTCAGCGCGCGACCAAGCCGTAACCATGCCGTGATCTTAACGTCCTCCCCGCACGGCACGGGGAACACTCCACGAACTCCGCGTGAACGAGGGGCGGTTCGGACTCGACCCCCGCGGTGAACTGCTGAAACAGCAGACCCGCGACTACGGATCGACAGAACCCGGCGAGAGCCGCCCCGCCTCCTCCAGGAGTGGAGCCTGAGCCGGCAGCAGCCGGACGTATACAACAGGACGACGACAAGAGTGAGGGGACACCGTGAGCGCACGTTTCGAGGAGATCGACTGGCGCCCGACGCCCATGGGCGAGATCAGTCTGCGGCGCCGCAGGGATCCCGCCTCGGGCACGGACATCTTCGAGGTCAAGCTGGGCGACGACTTCCTCATGTCGAGCCTGTTCACTGCCGGAGAGGTCGCCCTCGCCGAGCTGGGACTGGCTCAACTGCCGGGGGACGGACTCGACGTCGTCGTGGGCGGCCTCGGCCTCGGGCACACCGCCGAGGCGGTGCTGAAGGACTCGCGCGTACGGTCGCTGACCGTCGTCGACGCCCTCGGAGAAGTGATCGAGTGGCATGAGCGGCACCTGGTGCCGTTGGGTGCCCGGCTGACCGCCGATCCGCGCTGCCGATTCGTGGCGGGCGACTTCTTCTCCCTGGCGCAGAGCGCGGACGGACTCGACCCGGACGCGCCGGAACGCCGCTTCCATGCCGTCCTGGTGGACATCGACCACTCACCCGCCCACGTCCTCCACCCCGGCCACGTGAGCTTCTACCAGCCGGCGGGCCTGCGGGCACTGGCCGCACGACTGCATCCGGGCGGCGTGTTCGCGCTGTGGTCGGACGACCCGCCGGAGGAGAGCTTCAACTCGGCGCTGACGGAAGTCTTCGCCGAGGCGGCCGCGCACGTCGTCACCTTCGACAACCCGCTGCACGGCGGCACGTCCGCCAACACCGTCTACGTCGCACGCACATGACCGCTGTACGCCCGCGCCGATGACGCGGACGGCCACAACAGGGAGATCGTGACCCGGCCTCGCGTCCACTCCCGGGGTCTGTCCGACGGGCCGGTAACGGCAGTCAGCGACGCAGCAGGACCATGGCGGCATCGTCCGTGAGGGGGCCGCCGGTATGCGCTGTCACATCACTTCGCAGACCTTCGAGGGCGACGTCTGCATCAGAGGGCCTCAGCAAGTAGGCACGTTCGGCAAGGGGGTAGAACTCTCCGGCGGCGTTCCGTGCCTCTGTCGTGCCGTCCGTGTAGAGCAGCATCTGGTCCCCGGGATCGAGCAGAGCCCGGTAGACCGGAGGGGGGCCGCCGGCGAATTCGGTGAGGCCGAGCGGGAGAGCCGGGTCACTCGGCTCCGCGAAGGTCGTGGTTCCGTCGCTGCGTACGATCAGGGGTGGCGGATGTCCGTAGTTGACGAGACCAACGGCTCCGTCGTGGCTGACCTCGGCGAGGATGACCGTCGCGAAGGTCTCCTCGGACAAGTGCCGTCCCGCAGCACGTTCCAGGCACTCGCCGACGTCGGGCAGCGTCGCTTCATCGTAGGCGGCCACCCGGTACGCGCCGAGTACCACCGCGGCCCTCTCGACTGCGTCCAGGCCTTTGCCCTGGACGTCGCCCACAACGGCTCGTACGCCGTCAGGAGACGGGACGGCTTCGTAGAAGTCTCCGCCGATCTGGGTATCCCTCGTCGCCGAGCTGTAGGACACAGCGATCTGCAGGCCGTTGATCAGCTTGGGCACCTTGGGCAGGAGGACCTGTTGCGCCACTTTGGCGACTGCACGAGCACGGTCCAGCTGTTGTTGCTGCCGCTGCCGCAAGAGCGTTGCTGCGAGACTCGCGATGCTCGTGCCCGCGACAGCAACCAGGGCGGTGACGCCACGGGTCGTCCCGTACAGGTCGTCATACAGGCTGAGCAGCACGGAGACCGCCAACGAAACCAGGCCGACACACGCGACGTGCAGCAGCCCGCCTTTGAGACTGGCGAAGGCAGGGCCCAGCGCGAGCAGCGGGAGCAGTCCGAGGGACGGGCCGGCTGCCAGGTCCGCCGCGACAGCCAGCCCTATGGCCAGATACGGCAGAAGGAATAGAACGACACTGCCCGCGCGCGGTTTCATCGGCAAGGAGCTTTCACAGTACGGAGAAATTCGTCGAGGACTACGTCACTCTAGGCGGGGGACGCCAAGCAGCAGGGGCGCGATCGTGAGTCGTGTGTGTGATGCTGCGTGGCGGCGTGGCGGCTGCGCAGCCCATAAGAGAGCCGGCGGAATTGTGTCCCGGAATCCGGAGCGGCTTCTCTCCCGTGGACGGGTCGCCACGAAGCCCTGCACGTGAGTTCCCCGATCCGTACCCTTGGGGCAGTACCAACAGCCTCCCGCCAAGAATCGTCAGTGCTGTGTCACAAAGGGGGCTCGTCCCCGTGGAGCGCTCACCCAAGACCCGCCCGCAACTCACCGTCGCCCTGCTGTCAGGACGGAATCCCGACGAGCGCACACTGGTCCTGCGCGGTGAGCTCGACGTGCAAACGATGTATACGCTCCGTGACAACATCATGTACTGCCTTCGCAGTAACTGCCGCAGCATCGGTCTCGACATGACCGGGGTGACCCGGTGCGACGGGGACGCGCTCTACGGGATAGCCGGCCTGCAAGATGCATTGAGGACCGCTGGCGGGCGACTCCGTATCACCGGAGTCAGCGAACCGGTCCGAGAAGCCCGCGTCACCGTCATGCTGCGGCACAGCATCTTTGAGTAAGTGCCTGTCCGGTGGGCGAACACCGAATACCGGGAAGTAATTTCTCTTCCCTCGCCGGCTCGACGGACAGACCCGGCCCGGGAGCATCGGATGCCCGGGCAGAGTCACCGTGCATCGAGCGGCCTTTCATCGGCCCAGCTTTATTGATCACGGTGTTGTCGGCATTCAAGGGTCGCGGTGGGCCTGGCATGGTTCGAATCCGTCATTGCGAGACCCACTGGTGCGGGTGCTCCGGGTCGGTCGGGCAGGCGAAGACGATGAGACGTCCGCGGCCCACGTAGATCCCGGTCGGGACGTTGGAACCGTAGGTGTCGGCGGTGGGCTGGTCTTCGAGCGGAATCCAGCTGGTGGTGCCGCCGTCCCATTCGCGGGTGTCCGCGGTGAGCAAGGGGTGCATGGCCGCGCCACAGGTCTCGCAGGTGACGGGTACTGGGGCGGCGGTCAGGGTCCAGGAGACTCCGCCACCGCTCTTCCAGCCGGGAGCGATCGACAAGTCGTGCGTATAGGTGGGCGGTTCGTCGGCGTCTTCCTCCCACACGTCTTCCGCTGCTTCCTCCGTCTCCTCTTCCCAGGTCTCGATCCGCTCGCGCAGTTCCTCAGGAAGCGCCCAGAGATCCTCGTGCTCAAGAACCTCCTCGGGATCGAGCACGCAGGGACTGGGCACGAGGTTGTCGGTGCCCTCGACCTCCGGCACGGGCGGGGACCCGAGAGGTTCGGCAACGGAGGAGGATCGGCGCCAGGCGACATGCACGTTCAGCTCGTGACCGTCCGTATGGCCGGTGAAGCCGCACCAGAACACCTGGAGCAGATCCTTGCCGTCGGGCGCGGGCAGCCCGGGGATGTCTCGTTCGTAGAGCTGGGCCACGGGCAGCATGGGCACGGGCTCCGCCGGGTGGTCGTCGCCCCCCGGCCGGGTGCACACGGGCCACGGCTCGTCAGTCGGCCACAGCATCGGTCCGCCGACGGAGCTTTCCTGCGGGCCCGGCTTGCCGGGCCGGGGATGGAGTCTGACGGTGCCCAGCCGGAAGTCGCCCAGCTCAGGGAAGAGCTCCTCTGGGTCCAGTGGACGCGGCGGGGTGGTTCGGGACACGGGTCCTCCGTATACGGCGACTCAGAGTCTGTGCGGTGGCTACGTTACGGCGGTGCGTACGCCGGCTGCCGGGTTGTCGAGCTTGTCCTTGAGGAAGAAGCCGTTACTGCCGTGGGCTTCGAATTCGAGTCGGATGGGGATGGGGTTCGCCCCCTCGTAGATCGGCCTGATCTCGTACTGGACGACTTCGTCGTTCTTGCTGACGGCGTCGTAGACCTTCTGCTCGATCCAGTCCCGCTGCTGGGGCGAGTTGGTCGGGTTGTTGGTCTGGGTGACGAGGTTGTGCTTGGCCATGTGCCCCTTGCCTGCTCCGCCGAGACGGTCGGCGAGCAGGTGCCCGCGCGCTTCGTTGAAGGCGTTTCCGTCCCCGCGCCAGCCCGGGGGGCTGCTTCTGCCCGCCTCGCTGCCCTTGTTCAGCATGTCCTTGCTGACGGAGGCGGAGACGCCGGTGGGGCGGCCGTGCTCGTCGAGGCCGTGGTAGCGGACGCTGCCGCCGTGTGCGTAGTGGTCGAGGTTGCAGGGGGCCAGTCCGAAGGTGTCGGTCAGAGTCTGCGGATTGGTCACGTACGCCACCGGGTTCGGCGCGGGGGCCAGACCGAGGGGGTCTGGTGAGACGTAGCGGCCGGTTTCGGGGTCGTAGTGGCGGAAGTAGTTGTGGTGCAGACCGGTCTCGGGGTCGTCGTACTGGCCCGGGAAGCGGAGCGGGGTGTAGGCGGTCGAGCTGCGTTCCCAGCCGGTCGTTCCCCAAGTAGTGGCCTTTCCACGCCAGGCCACTTCGCCCTCGGGGCTGACCAGTGCGGAAGGCGCGCCGACAAGGTCGGTGGTCATGGCGAAGAAGCGGGCATCGACTTCGCCTTGCGGGAGGTGTCTGCGCTCGTACTGGGTCAGGGGCCGGTGACCCTCGAAGTCCCAGGTCAGCGTGGTGCCTGTGCGCTCGTCGTGCTGCTCGGTGAGGCGGGTGCCGTCCCAGGTGAAGCGGAGGGTCTCCGCGGTGGTGCGGCCGTCGTCGGCCATGCGGTGCTTGGCGGTGCGGCGGCCGAGGGGGTCGTATCTGTAGGTCCAGCGGGTGCCGTCCGGGGTGGTGCAGGCCATGAGGCGGTCCTCGGCGTCCCATTCGTAGCGCCAGGTGTCCGGCTTGCGGGAGAGCCGGGTCTTCTGACGCAGGACGGTGCGGCCTGCGGCGTCGTAGTCGTACCGTATTCGGCCGGCGCCCAGCAGCTTGGTGCCCTCGTACTGCCGGGGGCCGGAGGCCGCAGGGTCGGCGACCGGGGTCCGCCGCCAGTCGCCCTCGGTCTGGTTGCCTGCCTGGTCGTAGGCGTAGCGCTCCTGCCAGTCGTCCGCGTCGACGGCGAGCGGCCGCCCGAGGACGTCCAGGTCGATGCTCTCGGTGCCGCCGGTCAGGACGTCTGTCACGCCGGTGAGGTGTCCGTCGGCGCGGTAGGCGTAATCCCGGTTGCTGAGTATGCGGCCGGGTATCGCCGTGGTCTGGCCGGCGAGTCTGCCTGCGGGATCCCACTGGGAGGTCATGGCAGTGCGGCCACACATCCGGGTGATCTCGCGGCCGATACGGTCGTGGGTGAAGTCGAGGTGCCAGTCGCCGACATCGAGACGGGTCCGGTTTCCCGCGGCGTCGAATGACTGGCGGCTGGTGGCGCCTGTCGGAGTGGCCCGCTCTATGCGTCGGCCGAGGGCGTCGTACCGGTACTGCGAGGTCCTGCCGTCGACTGTCTCGGTGAGTACCCGTCCTGCCGCGTCGCGCTTGTAGCGCAGCGTCGAGGTGGGCGTGGACGCCTCGGCAAGGCGGCCGTCGGCGTCGTAGCGGTACTGGGTGAGCACACCGGCTGCATCCTTGGTGACGATGTTGCCGGTCTCGTCACGCAGGAATGTGAGAGTTTCACCGGTCGGCCTGTTCCTGGAGACGAGCCAGCCGCAGGCGTCGTAGGTGAAGGTCTCCACACGGGCGTCGAAGTCCCGTTCCCGGATGAGCCGGCCGACCGCGTCGTGCTCGTACTCCCAGGTCGCCCCTGTGGGGCCGGTGACCCTCCGGAGGCGCAGCTCCGTGTCGTACGTGAATTCGTAGCGCGCGCCGTCCGGGGTCCGACGTGCGGCGATCTTGTCGAAGTGGGTGTACTCAAGCTCGGTGGTGGAGCCCTTCGCGTCGGTGTAGGTGCGGCAGTTGCCCTCGCCGTCCCAGGTCCACTCCTCACGGTGACCCAGCGGATCGACGCGCGCGGCCAGATGCCCGTCGGTGGTCCACTCCATCCGTGTCACCGCGCCCAGTGCGTCCGTTGCCGCGATGGGCCGGCCGAAGGCGTCGCGCTCGATGCGGGTGACTGCTCCGTCGAAGCCTCTGGACTCCACCGGCAGGCCGGCGCGGTCGTTGCGATAGTTGACGGTGTTGCCCAACGGGTCCGTCACCGAGGCAACGGCTCCGGTTCGGTCGTAGGTGAAGTGGACGGTGCCGCCGTCCGGCCCTGTGACGGACGCGAGGTTCCCCGCATCGTCGTAGCTGCGGCGCACAGTTGCGCCTCCTGGGCTGCAGCTCTCCAGAGGCCGGCTGAAGGCGTCGTACGTCGCCGTGCTGACTCCGCCGCCCGGCAGGTGCACGGCTGTCCGGTTGTACTGATCGTCGTAGTCGAAGCGCGTGACGTTCCCGAGCGGGTCGGTCTGCTGAAGCAGGTTGCCGTGCTCGTCCCACTCCCGGGCCCAGATGTTGCCCAGAGCGTCTGTCTCCGCGGCGATCTGATAGCGGGAGTCGAATCGGTATGTGGTGACCGCACCCTGGGAGTTGACGTACCGCGTCGTGCGCAGCGCCCGGTCGTACTCGAAGCGGCTGGAGAGCACTCCGTCAGGACCGATGGTGCGGACGACGCGGTCGGCCTGGTCGTACTCGTAGCGGAAGGTGGAGTCGTTCCGGTCGGTCCAGGAGGACATGCGACCGAGGTCGTCGTAGGTGAACTCCAGAGCTTCACCTGCGGCGTTGATGACGTGAGTGACGTTGCCGCCGCCCTGATACCGATAAGCCATGACGTCGGTGGCCACACCGGAGGTGACGACGCTCAGACTGGATATCCGGCCACCGTCCGCGCGGACACGCACGGTGTACCCCCCGCTGTGCTCGACAGAGGTGGGAGTGCCGTCCTCGAGGCGCGAGAAGCTGATCTCGTTGCCGTTGCGGTCGGAGACCCACCGCAGCCATAACCAGCCCGACCCGGACAGAGAGTCGCAGAAGGTCCGGACGACACCTGTGCGCGGATCACTGATTTCGTACGTTGCCTCTCCGAGCGCACCCACGCCCGCATGCGTCAACGGCAACCGCGGGCCTGCGACCGGATGGACCGGGTCGGCACTGCCTGCCACCGGGAGCTCTTCGTAGTGCAGGAGGGAGCCGTCTTCACGGGCCCAGACGACACCGTTCACGGTCGTTTCAAGCCGCTCGTCCAACGTCGAGGCCCAGGACGGGCCGAAGAACTGCCCGTACCGGTACGACGACAAGTGCGTGCGGGAGATCGTCAAGGGAAGGACGCCCGGCAGCTCGAGATCTGTCTCCGTGTGGAGGAGTTCACCGCTGGCGACGTCCACAGGATCGTTGGCGCACGGCCTGGTCGGCGTGGGGCGGCCGGTCAGGTCCGCGTCGCTGGTCGAGTTCTTGAGCGAGGCCGGGCGAACGTCGGAGGGCTTCCCGCCGTCCCCGCTCGGCCGGCCGCCGTCCTTGCCGTCACCGATCTTGGTGAGGTCGTCGACGATGCCGCGTTCGTTGTCCCGGTGCCGCTTGGCCTGGAGCTTCAAGTTGCGCGGGGCGGTCTCGGCGACATGCTTGCCGACGCGCTTGACGACCTTCTCGGCGGCGCCGAGAGCGCCTTCGGCGACCTCGTCGACGACCTGGGTGAGGACCTCGCCCTTGCCCTTGGCCCGGCCGTGGGCGGTGCGGGCACGGCCAAGTGCCTTGGTGGCATTGGTCTGCATGTCGCTGCCCACCCGCTCGAGCTTGGCCGCGCCACTGTCGTGCTCGTCCGGGTCGATTTTCATCTTCCCACCGCCCCCACCTCCGCCGGCGGAGTTGAGCTGCATCCCCCCATCACCGGTTGCGGAGTTGATCTGCATGCCCGTTCCGCTGCCCTGGCCACCCGAGCCGGACGGAAGCGCGGGGGCACCGGAGCCCGCACCGGGCGGGAGGGAGAGGGCGTCGTCGGCGAGGTCGAGAATCGCGTCCTCGACGATCTTGTTGAACTTGTCCGTCACCGGCTCGGACAGCTTGGCGACAACTTCGGAGACGATGCGTTCGGCGGCCTCGTCGATGATCTCTTTGATCAGCTGTCGCATGGCGGCGGTCTGCGCGGCTCCGATGAGAGCGGAGAGACCGCCGGTGAGAAAGGCGGCGCCGATTGCGATGCCGATGGAGGCGGCCATGACGCCGAGTTCGATCTCAGCCTTGCGCTTCATCCCGAATATGATCTCGGCGAGCAGGTCGAGCCCCTCGGCGAACCCCTTCGCGATCTTCGGAACCTCATCGAGATGCGAGGCCTTGACTTTGCTCCAGTGCCCCTCGAGGGCGTCCTTCGCCCAGCCCTCGCTACCGGAAAGCACTCGTGTGATCGCGGCGTGGGCGTCCCCACCCTTGCCCTCGAAGTCGCCGGCGAATTCACGCAGGGCGTCGGCCATCTCCCGGTAATCGTCTTCATCGACATTGGGAAAGTTGATACCGATGAAGTCCAGTATCTCGTCGACCCACCCCGGCAGCGTGTAGCCCATCCCCCGACCCCCCTCGGTGCACGTCGTTCGCGCGCACGAAACAGGATGCCTTCACGGCAACGGTCTCGGGAACCGCAGGTCAGCCGAACGTCGCAAATCCGTGACGAGGAATCAGGCATTCCGTCGGGTAGAGCGCAGCTCTCGCTCGCACTCGGGTCTTCCGCCACCGCCACCGCTCGGCACACGGCCCGTCAGGTGCGGGGCGCGATCCCGTGCATCACCGTCGAGACCAGGTCGTCGACGAAGTCCGGGGGGATGACCGGTGCATCCGCCTGCGAACCCGCGGCGCCGGGGTGGAAGAGGCGCGGGAGGATGAGCTCGTGACAGCCCCCCATGATCATGGTGGCGGCAGCTTCGACTCTGGCATCCGGGGAGACGCGGCCCAGCTGTTGTTCAGCCCGCAGGTAGCCGGTCAACACGGCGCGAAGTCCGCCTTCTTCCGTCCCGGGAGCGGGCATGGATGCGAAGTGGGTGAGGACCTTGTGCTGGGTCAGTACTCCGGCGAAGACAGGCAGAATCTGCGTCAGTACGTTCAGGCCGCGGGTGATGTAGGCGCGCAGGTTGCCCTCGACGGTGCCATCTCCCGCCCGCGGTACCTCGCCCATCCCGGACATGACGCCGTGCACGTGCGTGCGCAGGGCCAGCGCCAGGAGCTCTTCCTTGTCCGCGAAGTGGTTGTAGAGGACACCACCCGCGACCTCGGCTTCACGGGCGATGTCGCGCACGGTCAGCGCCGCGCTGCCGCGCTCGGCAATAAGGCGGGCAGCGGTGGCGATCAGATGGTCGCGCAGGGTCTGATCGCCACCGCCGTCGCGCAATACCGCAGGTCGTCTAGGTGACATCACGCCGCAGTGTAGTGAGCCCCGCGATGCCCGCGATCACCGTGGCGTACGCCCCGAGCATCGCCAGTCCGCCCCACTGCGGAAGCAGCCCGTCCTTGACCGCGTTGCCGACCGCCGACGCGGCACCGGACGGCAGCCACCGCCCGACGTCCTCGAAAGCGCTGACGACGATGCCCTCGATGACGTACAGCCAGGCCAGCGCACCGACGATGCCCAGGACAGGGTTCCGGGTCAGGGCGCCGACAGCGACGCCGATGACCGCGTACGTGGTGCACCACAGCAGCCCGCCGAGCAGCGTCAGCCATACGAACCGCTCGTCCATGGGCAATGGTTCGCCCGTGGCCGAAAGCCATGAGGCGCTGACTGCCAGCGTGGTGGCCGCGGAGGCGAGACCTGCCGCGGCACCCGTTGCGAGACCGGCGGCGATTTTCGCGGTCAGCACCCGGCCCCGCCGCGGGGTCGTGAGATAGGTGTCGGTGATCGTGCCGTGGCGGAATTCGCCGGCGCTGATCAGCACGCCGAGCACGATCGCGAGGATGGAGCCCATCCCGGCGCTGAAGAGGACCCGCTGCTTGCCGATATCCGCCGTCAACTGCCCACCAGGGTCGCCGATCAGCAGACCTGCGGCGTGCAGTCCGGCGAGCAAGGCCGTAGCCGCCAACAGGATCCAGGTACTGCGTACGGAAGCGAGCTTGCGCAGTTCCGTGCCGATGAGAGTACGCATCAGCGGTGCGCCTCCTTCCGCTCGGTCAGGACAGGAGCATCCGCCGGATCGGAGACGAGTGCGAGGAAGGCGTCCTCGAAGTTCCGGCCGTCAGTGGTCAGTTCATCGATCGGCCCCGCGTGCCGCAGCCGGCCGCCGGAGATGATGACGACTTGGTCGGCGTACTGCGTCACCTCTGACAGCAGATGACTCGAGACCAGCACGGTGCGGTTCTGCCCGGCCAGCGTTCGCAGCAGGTCGCGAAGCCAGCGCACACCAGCCGGATCCAGCCCGTTGGTCGGCTCGTCGAGGATCAGCACCTCCGGATCGCCCAACAGGGCGCCCGCGACGGCGAGACGCTGCCGCATCCCCAGTGAGTACTCCCCTGCGCGTCGGTCGGCGGCCGCGCCGAGCTGGACGACGTCGAGCACTTCGTCGACCCGCTGCCGTGGCAGCCCCGCGGCACGTGCGAGCAGGGCCAGGTGAGTGCGCCCGCGGCGGCCCGGATGGACACCCGACGCCTCCAGCACGGCACCGACACTGCGGCGCGGACGCGGCAGATCCCGGTACGTCTGCCCACCGATCAACGCTGAACCGCTGGTCGGCCGTTCCAGGCCGAGCAACACCCTCAACGTCGTGGTCTTGCCGGCGCCGTTGGGCCCGAGGAACCCGGTCACTTGCCCGGCCGGCGCCGTGAAGGACACATCGTCCACAGCGTGAACTGCACCGAAGGTCTTGGTCAGCCCTCGGATCTCGATGTCCGTCATTCCACCCTCCTTAATGAACATTCGTTCATGAACGAGTGTTCATAATACTCGCCCCGGCGCTCGCGGCTCGGTGCACGCCCTGCGTCAGCAGAACGAGCTCGTGATCCGGCCTGTCCTCACCGACCACGCTCGGAGAACCTGCGGGCCACACCAACGACCGTGAAGTTCGCCGGTCCCCTGCAGGCCGAGGCCGCCTACCGCCTCACGCTGGACGGCCGGCCCCTGAAAGACGGCACCCCCGGAGACGCTGAACCTGGTCTCGGCGACCTCGCACATACACAGGGGTCGCTGTTCCATACCGCCGGCCGGGACGAACTCTTCCTCACCGGCGCTGCTTTGGTGCCGTGGCGCGGCGCCTGCTCCACGCAAGTCGCGTAGCCGTTGCAGCCCTCGGCGCTGCTGCGGCCAGCACTTCGGTATCTGCCTCTCACTGGAGGCGTCTTGCCTCGACCCGGGACAGCCGCTTTGTCCGCCGGGGAGGGGCGAGGGGTCCATGGCAACCCGCAACCCCCTCGCCGAAGCCATCGAGGCGTCCGGCAACCGCAGGATCCGCGGCCTCGCCGCCCGGACCATCCTGCTGGTCTTCCAACTCACCCATGCCAACCGCAGAAAGATCAAGAACTGGGTGGACACTTTGACTCTCGCCGATCAAGACCCACGCAGGCGCACGCACCACCGGCGCCGCACCAAGCCTCTGGGCCGCTGGACTCCTACCGGCTATCGAGCCCCCACTCCCGCTTGATCAACTCCGGTCACCACAACTGAAGATCATCAAGCAGGGCCCGTGCTGGGGTCTTTGTCCCAGTACGATCCCTTATGCGTATAAACAGCGCTTCCGATCCGGATCAGGCGCCCCAACAGGACGCCTGAAGCGTCCCGGCAACGAGAAACGGGCCCCCACCGCGACTTTCGTCACTGGTGGAGACCCGTTCCGTCGGTGTCTCACTGTGCGCGAGGGGGGAGTTGAACCCCCACGTCCTTTCGGACACTGGAACCTGAATCCAGCGCGTCTGCCTATTCCGCCACCCGCGCATCGGGCTCCCCGCCTTGAGCGAGGAAGACGATCGCCGGGCTCCTTGCTGGCGCCCGCCGACGTCCAAAAGATTAGCACGCTGGCCGCGGTGGCTTCACATCCGTATCCACCCGCTCAAGGCCCGTCGCTTCAGTGCACTGGCTGAGGGACACTTGCCGCGGGGACCCTACGATCCATGCGAGGGTGTGACGGCGGCTGCAGGGGTGTGTGAGAGGTGACACTCCTGCGCCGGGGCCGATCGGGGAACCACCCGATTTCCTCACGCGTGGATACGATCAGTAAGCAGTACCGGGAACCACCGGAACACAGCACGCGCAAGCCCGGGGACACTGGGAGGCGCACTAGAGCCGAGGGCATCTGGGAAGGAGGTGCGACGTGGGAGTTCTGAAGCGCTTCGAGCAGCGACTCGAGGGTCTCGTCAACGGCACCTTCGCGAAGGTGTTCAAGTCCGAGGTGCAGCCTGTGGAGATCGCGGGCGCCCTCCAGCGTGAATGCGACAACAACGCGACCATCTGGAACCGCGAGCGGACTGTCGTGCCGAACGACTTCATCGTCGAGCTCAGCGCACCCGACTACGAGCGCCTCAGCCCGTACTCGGGACAGCTCGGTGACGAACTCGCCGGAATGGTGCGCGAGTACGCGAAACAGCAGCGCTACACCTTCATGGGGTCGGTCAAGGTCCACCTGGAGAAGGCGGACGAACTCGACACCGGGCTGTACCGCGTACGGAGCCGCACTCTCGCCTCCAGCTCCTCGCAGCCGCAGCGCAGCTCCGGCGCCCCCAACAACGCCTATGGCGGGCAAGGCGGTTACCCGCCGGGCCCCGGGCCCGCGGGCGCGCCCCCGATGCCGCCGGGACCGCCCCCGGGGTACGCCCCCGGCGCGGGCGGCGCGGGCGGCGGCCCGATGCCGCGCACCGAGACGAGGCGCTGGATCGAGATCAACGGCAACCGTCACCAGATCTCCCGCCCGACGCTCGTTCTGGGCCGCAGCACCGAGGCCGACGTGCGCGTCGACGATCCGGGAGTCTCGCGCAGGCACTGCGAGATCCGCGCGGGAGAGCCGTCCTCGATCCAGGATCTCGGGTCGACGAACGGCATCGTGGTAGACGGACAGCACACCACGCGCGCTACGCTCCGCGACGGCTCACGCATCGTCGTGGGCAGCACCACGATCATTTACCGGCAAGCCGAAGGGTGAAGCGGGGGCAATGTCAGAGCTGACCCTGACGGTCATGCGGTTGGGATTTCTCGCCGTACTGTGGCTGTTCGTCATCGTGGCCGTGCAGGTCATCCGGAGCGACCTTTTCGGCACCCGCGTGACTCAGCGCGCAGCACGCCGTGCCGAGAGCCAGCGTCCGCAGCAGCGCCAGCAGCCGTCCCGGCAGCAGGGCGGCCGGCGCGGATCGGGCGGCGGGCGTGGGCGCAACGTCCCGAGCAAGCTGGTCGTCACCGAAGGGTCGCTGACGGGTACGACCGTCGCCCTGCAGGGTCAGACCATCACTCTCGGGCGCGCGCACGACTCCACGATCGTGCTGGATGACGACTACGCGTCGAGCAGGCATGCCAGGATCTACCCGGACCGTGACGGCCAGTGGATCGTCGAGGATCTCGGGTCCACCAACGGCACGTATCTCGAGCGGAACCGGCTCACCACTCCGACGCCGATCCAGCCCGGGGCGCCGATTCGCATCGGCAAGACGGTCATCGAGCTGCGGAAGTAGTACAGATCATGACGACCGGAGGGTGGGCACCGTGCGGATGTACCCGGAGCCGACGGGCGAGGTGCGCATGAGTCTGTCGCTGCGCTTCGCCGCCGGATCTCACGACGGCATGATCCGAGAGCACAACGAGGACTCCGGCTATGCCGGTCCGCGGCTGCTCGCCGTGGCCGACGGCATGGGCGGGCAGGCGGCCGGCGAGGTCGCCAGCTCCGAGGTGATCTCCACCATCGTCCAGCTCGACGAGGACATCCCCGGTTCCGACATCCTCACCTCCCTCGGCGTCGCCGTGCAGCGCGCCAACGACCAGCTGCGCGTCATGGTCGAGGAGGACCCGCAGCTGGAAGGCATGGGCACCACGCTCACGGCCCTGCTGTGGACCGGGCAGCGGCTCGGCCTCGTACACGTCGGCGACTCCCGTGCGTATCTGCTCCGTGACGGCCAGCTCACGCAGATCACCCAGGACCACACCTGGGTGCAGAAGCTGGTCGACGAGGGGCGGATCACCGAGGAGGAGGCCACGACCCACCCCCAGCGCTCGCTGCTGATGCGCGCGCTGGGCAGCGGGGACCACGTCGAACCCGACCTGTCCATCAGGGAGGTACGGGCCGGGGACCGCTACCTCATCTGCTCCGACGGGCTGCCCACCGTCGTCAGCCCGCAGACGATCGAAGAGGCCCTCGCCAGCTACCAGGGCCCGCAGGAGACGGTGCAGGAGCTGATCCAGCTCGCGCTGCGCGGCGGCGGCCCGGACAACATCACCTGCATCGTCGCGGACGTCGTCGACGTCGACGAGAACGACGCCCTGGGCAGGCAGCTCAACGACACCCCGGTCGTCGTGGGCGCCGTCGCCGAGTCGCAGACTCCGCTGGGCGGCGACATGGGCGCCATGCGGACACCCGCGGCGCGCGCCGCCGAACTCGGCCGCGGTACGGCCCAGTCCGTGCCTCAGCAGGGAGCCCCCGGCGAGGGATTCGGGCCTCCCGGCAGTGGCGGCACGGTCGCCGGGCCGCCGCACGGCAGCTTCGGCGCGTACACCGAGGAAGACTTCATCAAGCAGAGCGGCCGCGGCAGGTGGCTGAAGCGGTCCATGTGGATCGCGCTGATCCTCATCATCGTCGGCGGCGGGCTCTACGGCGGCTACCGCTGGACCCAGACCCAGTACTACGTGGGCGCCAACGACGACCACATCGCCCTCTACCGCGGCATCAGCCAGGAACTCGCGGGCATCAGCCTCAACGAGGTCTACCAGGACCGCCCCGGAGTCGAACTCAAGTACCTCCCGGGCTACCAGCGCAACCAGGTGCGCGAGACGATCGCCGCCAGCAGCGCCGGTGAAGCCCGTGACAAGGCAGACGAGTTGGAGGAGCAGGCGAAGGTCTGCCGCATCGTCGCCGAGCAGCGCGTCGAGCCCCCGAAGGACGAGGGCGGCAAGAAGGACGAGCAGAAGCCGGGCGACGGCGGCAAGACCGGAGAGGCCGCCGGCGCGAACGCCGACACCTCCGAGGCGGCCGCGCAGCAGGCCGGTCGGAGCGCCGACCACGACAACACGCACAGCAGCGACGATGCTCCGTCACCGAGCCCGAAGCTCACCGAGAAGCAGCAGCAGCTCGCCAAGCAGTGCACCGCGCCGTAGGGGGGCTCCGGCACCAATGAGCAGCAACATCATGACCAACACCGGCAGCAACACGACTGTCTCCCCCGGGGGCCTGCCCAGCCGCCGTAACACCGAGCTCGCAATGCTGGTGTTCGCGGTGCTCATCCCCGTCTTCGCCTACGCCAACGTCGGTCTGGCGAAGGACGGTTCGCTCCCCGCGGGCATGATCGGGTACGGACTGGGGCTGGGCCTGCTCGCCGGTGTCGCGCACATCGTCGTACGCCGCTGGACGCCGTACGCCGACCCGCTGATGCTGCCGATCGCGACCTTGCTCAACGGCATGGGCCTCGTGCTCATCTACCGGCTCGACCTCGAACCGCTGCCCGGCGGCGCCGCCGCACCCACGCAGCTGATGTGGTCCACGCTCGGTGTCGGGCTCTTCGTCGGTGTGCTGGTCTTCCTCAAGGACCACCGCGTGCTGCAGCGCTACACCTACATCTCCATGGTGACGGCGCTGATCCTGCTGATCCTTCCGGTCTTCTTCCCGGCCCGCTTCGGCGCCCGCATCTGGATCACGATTCCCGGCGTCGGCTCGCTTCAGCCCGGCGAGTTCGCGAAGATCATCATCGCGGTCTTCTTCGCCGGCTACCTCATGGTCAAGCGGGACGCCCTCGCGCTGGCCAGCCGCCGCTTCATGGGCCTGTACCTGCCGCGCGGCCGTGACCTGGGTCCCATCCTCGTCATCTGGAGCCTCTCGGTCCTCATCCTGGTCTTCGAGACCGACCTGGGTACGTCGCTGCTCTTCTTCGGCCTCTTCGTGGTGATGCTCTACGTCGCCACGGAACGTACGAGCTGGATCGTCTTCGGCCTGGGACTGACCATCGTCGGCGCCGTCGCCGTGGCGAGCTTCGAACCCCACGTGCAGAGCCGCGTCGACGACTGGCTCGACCCCATGAAGGCGTTCGAGAACGGCTCGGAGCAGCCGGCGCAGGCCCTGTGGGCCTTCGGCTCCGGAGGCACCCTCGGGTCGGGACTCGGCCAGGGCTTCTCCCGGCTGATCGGCTTCGCCGCCAAGAGCGACTACATCTTCGCGACCGTCGGTGAAGAGCTCGGCCTGGCCGGTGTGATGGCGTTCCTGCTGCTGTACGGGCTCCTCGTGGAGCGCGGCATCCGCACCTCCCTTGCGGCCCGCGACCCCTTCGGCAAGCTGCTGGCCGTCGGCCTCTCCGCGGCCTTCGGCATCCAGGTCTTCGTCGTCGCCGGCGGCGTCATGGGCCTCATCCCGCTGACGGGTATGACGATGCCGTTCCTGGCACAGGGCGGCTCGTCCGTCATCGCCAACTGGGCGCTCGTGGCCATCCTCCTCAAGATCAGCGACACGGCCCGGCGTCCCGCCCCGGCACCAGCGCCCTCGCCCGACGCCGAGATGACCCAGGTGGTCCGGACATGACCGTTCCCGCGTACGGAACGTGGAGCGTCCCCGGCGACGCGGCCGGGAACGCGACGGCCGCCGCGAACGTCAACGCAGAAGCGGGCGAAGGCAGTTCCTGCTCCGCCGCCCTCGCTTGCGCACCCTCCCAGCGACCCGCAAGAGGTGAAGCACCGTGAACAAGCCACTGCGCAGGATCGCGATCTTCTGTGGCCTGCTCGTGCTGGCCCTGCTGGTCCGCGACAACTGGATCCAGCTCGTCCAGGCGGACGAGCTCAAGACCGACCCGAAGAACCGCCGCGTCGCCATCGCCCGTTACGCGCAGCCGCGCGGCAACATCATCGTCGACGGCAAGTCGATCAGCGGGTCCGTCGACACCAAGAGCGGCGACTTCCGCTACAAGCGCACGTACAGGAACGGCCCGATGTGGGCGCCGGTGACCGGCTACGCGTCCCAGGCCTTCGGCGCGACGCAGCTGGAGGCGCTCAACGACGGCATACTCACCGGCGACGACGACCGGCTGTTCTTCAACCGCACCATCGACATGCTCACCGGCAAGCAGCAGAAGGGCGGCAACGTCGTCACGACGCTGAACGCCAAGGCGCAGAAGGCCGCGTACGACGGGCTCGGGGACAGCAAGGGCGCCGTGGCGGCCATCAACCCCAAGACGGGTGCCATCCTCGCCCTGGCGAGCAAGCCGTCCTACGACCCGTCCAGCTTCGCCGGCAACGGCGACAAGGACACGGACGCCTGGTCGAAGCTCCAGAAGCAGAAGAACGAAGACGAGCCGATGCTCAACAGGGCCTTGCGGCAGACCTATCCGCCCGGCTCCACCTTCAAGGTCGTCACGGCCGCGGCAGGTCTGGAGAGCGGCAAGTACGACCTGGACGGCAAGACCGACACCCCGGACCCGTACCGGCTGCCCGACTCGAGCACCGACCTCGGCAACGACGGCAACATCCCCTGCGAGGACGCCTCCGTGCGCGACGCGCTGCGCTACTCGTGCAACACCGTCTTCGCGAAGATGAGCAACACCCTCGGCAACGAGAAGATGATCGAGATGGCGGACAAGTTCGGCTTCAACAACAAGGAGCTGGACACGCCTGTACGCGCGGCCGAGAGCGTCTACCCCGAGGACAACAAGCCGCAGAACGCCATGGCCGGCATCGGTCAGGCGAGCAACAGGGCCACGCCGCTGCAGATGGCGATGGTGGCGTCGGCGGTCGCCAACAACGGTTCGCTCATGAAGCCGTACATGGTCGACCAGCTCCGCGCTCCGAACCTCAACGTCGTCCAGCAGCAGAAGCCCGACGAGTTGAGCCGGCCGGTCTCCTCCGAGACGGCGCAGAAGCTGCAGCAGGGCATGGAGACCGTGGTGGAGAAGGGCACGGGTCAGACCGCGCAGATCCCGGGCGTGACCGTCGGAGGCAAGACGGGCACCGCCCAGCACGGCGAGAACAACAGCAAGAACCCTTACGCGTGGTTCATCTCCTACGCCAAGGACAAGGACGGCTCCGCACCTGTCGCGGTCGCCGTCGTCATCGAGAGTTCCGACACACTCCGCGACGACATCGCGGGCAGCAAGCTCGCCGCCCCGGTCGCGAAGAGCGTGATGAACGCCGTACTCGAAGGCAAGTGATGACGCACACAGTGCCCGCACGAAACCCGCTCCCACTGGCCGTGCCAGGGGAGGCGCCACCCGGGGCACCGCACGGGGTGACGCCCGTCACTCCGCTCTGGACCGACTCGCCCGACCGGGCGGGTACCGTGTCCCGAGCAGCACACCGCCGTGCCGTACACCAGATACGGGCCGGACGAACGGAGAGGGCTGGAGACTATGGAAGAGCCGCGTCGCCTCGGCGGCCGGTACGAGCTGGGCTCGGTGCTCGGCCGCGGAGGCATGGCCGAGGTCTACCTCGCCCATGACACGCGGCTGGGCCGGACTGTCGCGGTCAAGACGCTCCGCGTCGACCTCGCTCGTGACCCGTCGTTCCAGGCCCGGTTCCGCCGCGAGGCCCAGTCGGCCGCATCGCTCAACCACCCGGCGATCGTCGCCGTGTACGACACGGGCGAGGACTACGTCGACGGGGTCTCCATCCCGTACATCGTGATGGAGTACGTGGACGGGTCCACTCTTCGCGAACTGTTGCACTCCGGACGCAAACTGCTGCCGGAGCGCGCCATGGAGATGTGCATCGGCATCCTCCAGGCGCTGGAGTACTCCCACCGCAGCGGCATCGTCCACCGCGACATCAAGCCCGCCAACGTCATGCTGACCCGCAACGGCCAGGTCAAGGTCATGGACTTCGGCATCGCGCGGGCGATGGGCGATTCGGGCATGACGATGACGCAGACAGCCGCCGTCATCGGCACCGCCCAGTACCTCTCCCCGGAGCAGGCCAAGGGCGAACAGGTCGACTCCCGCTCCGACCTGTACTCCACAGGCTGTCTGATCTACGAACTCCTCACGAACCGCCCGCCGTTCGTGGGCGACTCCCCCGTCGCGGTCGCTTATCAGCACGTACGGGAGGACCCGCAGCCCACCACCGTCTTCGACCCCGAGATCTCGCCCGACATGGACGCGATCGTCATGAAGGCGCTGGTCAAGGACCCCGATTACCGGTACCAGAGCGCCGACGAGATGCGCGCGGACATCGAGGCGTGCCTCGACGGGCAGCCCGTCGCCGCGACCGCCGCCATGGGCGCGGTCGGGTACGGCGGCTACCCGGACGACCAGCCGACGACGGCACTGCGCGCGCAGGACGCCCGCACCTCGATGATGGCGCCCGTCGGCGACGACAACGACGGCTACTACGACGACGGACGGGGGCGGCGCCGTCAGCAGAAGAGCCCGGTCTCGACGATCCTTCTCGTGCTCGCGGCCGTCTTCATCCTCGTCGGAGCGATCTTCGTCGGGAAGACCCTCTTCGGGGGCCCCTCCGACAGGGTCGAAGTGCCTCAACTCGCGGGCCAGACCTTCGCCCAGGCGAAGGATTCCGGCAGCAACGGCGGCTTCAAGGTCACGAAGGGCGAGTCCAAGTACTGCGACAAGCAGAAGAAGAACACCGTCTGCGACAGCGACCCCGGCAAGGGCCAGAAGATCGACCGCGGTGACACCGTCACAGTGCACATGTCGAAGGGCCCGTCGCCGGTCGCCGTTCCGGACGTCGAGGGCACCTCGTTCGACGAGGCCAAGCAGAAACTGGAGGGCGCCGGGTTCAAGGTCGACCGGAAGAACCAGGAGTCCGACCAGACCCCGGGCACAGTCCTGACGCAGGACCCCAACGGCGGTGGCAAGGCCCCGAAGAACTCGACGGTCACCCTGACCGTCGCGCAGGAGCAGACGACCACCGTGCCGCCCGTCGTGGGCAAGAGCTTCGACGAGGCGAAGGCACAGCTGGAGCAGCTCGGCTTCACCGTGGCCAAGACGGAGGTGGACGACGAGTCCAAGCCCGCCGACACGGTCCTGAAGCAGAAGCCGGGGGCCAACAGCGAACTCGCCGAGGGCGAGCAGGTCACTCTCACCGTCGCCAAGGCACCCGACGACGAGCCTGCCACGGTTCCGGACGTCACCGGCCAGCTGGTCAAGGACGCCCGCAAGGCGCTCGAGGACGCCGGCTTCAACGTCCAGGTCCGCGGCGCCCCGGACGAGAACAACGCCACCGTGGTGACCACCAACCCGCCGGCCAACACCCAGGGCAAGAAGGGGGACACCGTCGTCATCTTCGCCCAGCCGGGAGCCCCGGACGACGGTGGCGACGGAGGGTTCTTCGGCGGCCCCGGCGGCTGAGGACCCGCGGTCCCCACCGGCCTGAGGCCAGGCCCTGCCCGGTCTCACCTCCGGTCTCGTCTGCCCGCTGCTTCTCCGGCTCACAGCCGGCGGGAGCGGCGGGCAGTTCCGTTTCCGGGGCGGCGCGTCCGGACGGGGCGGCGCGTCCGGACGGCACCGGGCGCCCGCCGGAGGCCGGGCGGCCTGCCGGAGGGCGACGCGCGCAGCGGGCATGCGCCCGGCGCGCGAACGTAACGCCGTACGCCGTCGCCGGGGAACTAGCGCAGTTCCTTCGGCGGGGTCCGCTCCGCGTCGACGTCCTCCGTGCGCTCCAACTCGCCCCACACCACGTAGCGGTAGGTCGAGGTGAACACGGGGGTGCACGTCGTCAGCGTGATGTAGCGGCCCTCTTCCTTCTTGCCCGATCCCTTCGGGACCGGGTTCAGGACGTCGACGTTGTACTTCGAGGTGCGCGGCAGGATCGAGAAGACCTTGTAGACGAACCAGGTGTTCTTCGTCTCGAAGACGACGGCGTCGCCCTTCTCTATCTTGTCGATCTTGTGGAACTTCGCGCCGTGACCGTCCCGGTGGGCGGCAAGCGAGAAGTTCCCCGACTGGTCCTGAGGCATCGCCGACTTGACGGGCTTCGTGTAGTAACCCGCGGCGCCCTTGTTCAGCTCCTTGGCGTTCGTGCCCTTCATCACCAGCACGTCGCTCCCCGACATCGCCGGCACGTGCAGGAAGCCGATGCCGTCCTTCGTGTCGAGACTGCCGGGGCTGCGGTCCTTCAGCCAGCTCTGCCGCACCTTGTCGCCCGCGCGCCTGGAGTCCCGCTCGGCCAGTATGTTCGTCCACCACAGCGAGTACGCGACGAACAGGGCGAGCACGACGCCCGCGGTGATGAGGAGTTCGCCGAACAGGCCGACGACCGCGGAGATCCGCCTGCGCCTCACACGCGCTCTGCTACGGACCGGGGGTTGTGGATCCGGTGGCGACTCCGTAGCCGACGCCCCCCGCTGCCCGGCCTCGCCGTGGTCCGTCTCTGACACCCGTACCGCCCGTTTCCGCTGTTCCCCTACCCGACAAGAGCGTCCGGCTTCCCCTTGCTCCTGGGACGCTCCTCGACCATTTTGCCCCATACGATCAGGCGGTACTTCGAGGTGAATTCAGGGGTGCAGGTGGTCAGTGTGATGTAGCGCCCCCGCTTGGTGAATCCCGACTGTTTGGGGATCGGTTCGATCACTCCTGTGTTGGAAGGCGACGTGGACGGGAGCCGGTTGGCCAACTGGTACGTGTAGAACTTCGTCCCCGTCTCCACGACCATCTTGTCGCCCGCGACCAGGCGGTTGATGTAACGGAACGGCTCACCATGGGTGTTGCGGTGCCCCGCCAGCGCGAAGTTGCCCGTCTTGTCCCACGGCATCCCCGACTTGACCGGCTCCTTGTCGTAATGACCGACCAGCCCCTTGTCGAGGACCGCCGGTTTGGAGACGCCCTGCGCGATGGGGACCCGCACATCCAGCTTCGGGATGTAGAGAATCGCGAAACCCTCACCGGGCGCGAAGTCGTCGGCCCTGCGCTCCGGGTCGAGCGAGTCCTTGCCTCCTCCGCCGCCGCCGTCCCATTGCGCCGCCAAGTCCTCTGCGGCGCCGCCTGCTTCCTGGCCGGCGAGCACGTTCGTCCACCAGAGCTGGTAGGCGACGAAGAGCAGCATCAGCACACCCGCGGATATGAAGACCTCACCGAGGAAACGGCTGGCGATGATCGCCGGCCCCTCCCGGCGGGCACGGGCGGCACGCCTCGCCTCCAGCCTGGTTCCGGCGAGGGGACGGACCTCGGGCTCCCGCGGAACGCTTCCCCTGCCGCCGCGGCGCTGAGCGGCACGACGGCGTGCGGCGCGGCCCAGGGCCTCCGCGTCGGGCCTGCGCAGCCCGACGGTATGAGTCTGCTCCGCGTCGCTTTCCCTGGCGCGCGCAGGAGTTGAAGGTGCGGGTGCGGCGGGACCGGCTTCGCCGACGACGGGGAGAGCCGCCGTCTCGGAGAGTCCCGGACGCCGCCCGGGGCCCGCTCCCTGGCCCGGCCGGGGGGCGGACGGGGTCCGGGCGCCGGGACCGGGCGCGGGCCCGCGCCCCGCGGGCGGAGCAGGGGCGGGCGTCTGCGCGGTCGGCGCTCCGTGGCGGCCCGCCCGGCGGGGGACGGGCGGCGCGGTGTCGTGGCCCGGACCGGCCGTCGGCTCGGTGCGGGGCCCCCGCCACTGCTGCCGGCCGGACGCGGCGCCGTCCTCGTACAGGGCGCTCCGGTACGGCACTTGACCACCCTGCCCCGGAGCGGGGCCCTGGCCGGTACGAACCCCACCGCCCCGGCCCCCTGCCGCTTCTCCCGGCTCGCGGTGCGGCCGGAACCACGGGGAGACGTCCTTCTGCGGCGGCGGCTGCTGCGGCTGCTGCCCGTACGGCTGGTCCTGCCCGTACCCGGGCGACTGGCCCTGGCCGGGAAGGCCCTGCCCGGAGCCCGGCGGCCGGTATCCCTGCGTCTGGTGGCCCTGCGTCTGGTGGCCCTGCGTCTGGTAGCCCCGGGCCGGGCGGCCGGGCCCCGGAGGTCCCTGCCCCTGCGACTGACGGCCGGGCGCGGAGTACCCCTCGCCACCGTGCCCGCCGGAGGTGGCCCCGGTGCCCTGCCCGGGAAGCGGGTCGCTCAGCGGGTCCGAGAGCGCGTCGACTGCGGCCTGGAACGTCTCGGGTTGCGCGTAAGGGTCGTCCTCGGCACCGCCGGTACGCCTGTACGGGGACCGGCTGTACGGGTACCCCTCGCCGTGCCCTTCGCCGTACGGCTGTCCGTACGGACTCTCACGATCCGGGGGCACTCCCGTCACCTGCCCCCCGCGCCCGGGCCCGCGGAAGCGGCGAGCCTCACCCCGGCCAGCCCCCCGGAGCGCTCCACTGCCTCCGTGTCGCCGCACTCGGCGAGCCAGTTCGCGAGCATGCGGTGGCCCCACTCCGTCAGCACGGACTCGGGGTGGAACTGAACGCCCTCCACGGGCAGTTCGCGGTGGCGCAGGCCCATCACGAGACCTTTCGCGGTACGGGCGGTCACCCGCAACTCATCGGGTACGGCGGCCCGTTCGACGCCCAGCGAGTGGTAGCGCGTGGCGGTGAACGGCGAGGGGAGCCCGGCGAAGACCCCTTCGCCCTCGTGTTCCACCTGCGAGGTCTTTCCGTGCAGCAGCTCGGGCGCCCGTCCGACGACCCCGCCGTAGGCGACGGCCATGGACTGCATCCCCAGACAGACGCCGAAGACCGGTACCCCGCTGTCCGCGCAGTGACGCACCATCTCCACGCAGACGCCCGCCTGTTCGGGCGTACCCGGCCCGGGCGAGAGCAGCACGCCGTCGAAACCCTCGTCGGCGTGGCGGAGTTCGGTCTCGTCGTTGCGCACGACTTCGCACTCGGCGCCCAGCTGGTACAGGTACTGCACGAGGTTGAACACGAAGCTGTCGTAGTTGTCGACGACGAGGATGCGGGCGCCCATCAGCTCCCACCGCCGTCCACGGTCACGTCGTTGAAGGGCAGTAGCGGCTCCGCCCAGGGGAAGACGTACTGGAAGAGCAGAAAAACGACCGCGAGCACGAGCACGAGCGAGCAGAACGCCCGCACCCATGTGTTGCCTGGCAGGTGCCGCCAGATCCAGCCGTACATCCCTGCGTGCCGTCCTTTCTTCCCTGCCTCGCTGTGCGGGGGCCGTGCCGTCCTCACCGTCCGGGCGCGCCCACCAGAGTACGGGGCCGGGGCATGGCGCCGTGCCTCAGTCGGGGAAGTACCACCCGGCTCGCGCCGGTGTCACCCGGTGGGCTTCGCGTAGCGCAGGTCGACGGTTCCGGAGTAGCCGGGCAGGCTCACGGACTTGCGCTCGTCGACCTTCCAGCCGAGATCGTAGGCGTCGACGTACTGGAGGTAGTTCTGGATCGCCGGGGAGTCCTCCAGTGCCTTGTTCAGCTTCTCCTGGTCGCCGACGGCGGTCACCTTGTACGGCGGTGAGTAGACGCGGCCCTGCAGGATCAGCGTGTTGCCCACGCAGCGTACGGCGCTCGTCGAGATGAGCCGCTGATCCATGATCTTGATGCCTTCCGCGCCGCCCTTCCACAGCGCGTTGACCACGGCCTGCAGGTCCTGCTGGTGGATGACGAGGTCGTTGGGCTGCGGCTCGGGAACGCCGGGGATCTGGGCGGTGGCGTTGGGCGGTGCGTCGTCGAGGGTGACGGTCAGGCCGCTTCCCGCGACCTTCCGGGTGCCGGCGTCCTTCTCCAGGCCCGTCAGCTTCCGGGTCTCGGTGCTGTCCGGGCTGTCGCGCCGGGCGAGGCGGTCGACCTGGCTGCGCACCGCGGCGGCCGAGGAGTCGAGTTCGGCGTTCTTGCGGCTGCGCTCCTGGATCAGGTCGGAGAGCCGCAGCATCGAGGAGTCCGTGCGCAGATCGGTACCATGTGCGGTGTTGAAACTGATCCAGAAAATGAGACCGGCGAGGGCGAAGACCCCGAGCGTGGCCAGCCGTGCCGGGCGGATGCGCAATCTGGTCACCGTACCCTCGTCTCCCTCCACCGCGGGGAAGCACTACGCTAACGGACCACCACAGCGTCACACCCCCTCGGGCCCATGACGAGGGGCCCCTCAACCGCGGTCACGAAGCGCGTCGACAGGAGAGACTCTCGTGCCGAAGTCACGGATCCGCAAAAAGGAAGACTTCACTCCGCCCCCGGAGAAGAAGGCGACCGAGATCAACCTCGGTGCCACAGGCGGGCGATGGGTTGCGCCGCTGATGCTGGCGCTGTTCCTCATCGGCCTCGCCTGGATCGTGCTGTTCTACGTGACCGAGAGCAAGTTGCCGGTCGAGTCGCTCGGAAGCTGGAACATCGTCGTCGGCTTCGGCTTCATCGCCGGGGGCTTCGTCGTCTCCACGCAGTGGAAGTAGAGCGCGCACGCCGCTGCCCGCGCACTTCCGCGCAGGTCGCGCATGCTCCGCGCCGAGTTATCCACAGACTGATCCACAGGGCTGGAAAACTTCACAAGATCTGTGGATAACTCTGCGGGGGTTGACGCCCGTCATCCCGGTGCCTCACGGGAAGACGGCGCGTTCACCCCTTCTGGGCAGCGAAAACGTACCCGTGCGCGACTCTGGACAGCCGTTCCCCGCGCCATGCACAAGATCGCGGGCACGCTGTGGACAACAGTGCGGAAACCGCCGGTCAGAGCGGGGAGGTACGCGGTGCCGGCGTCCGCTTCGGACGCCCCGCGCAGCCCCGCCCCGGCGTAGCCTGCCCGGCCGGTGCGGTCCTTCCGTGCGTTCGTGCGTTCGTGCGTTCGTTCAGGATGTGAGCTGCAGCGTACGTACGACACACGCCGCGATGATCAGCAGCAGCATTCCCGCGCACGCGCCGTACTGCACGAGGGCCCGCCTCTTGCGGGGCGCGTGCACCATCGCGTAGGCGATCAGCGCTCCCACGGCCAGGCCTCCTATGTGCGCCTGCCAGGAGATCCCTTCCCAGGTGAAGGTGAAGACCAGGTTGATCGCCAGCAGGATGAGGATCGGCCGCATGTCGTAGTTCATGCGGCGCATCAGGACCGCCGTCGCCCCGAAGAGGCCGAAGATCGCACCCGACGCGCCGAGCGATGCCTGTCCGGGCGAGGAGACGAAGAAGGTCAGGGCGCTGCCGCCCAGTCCCGAGAGCAGATAGAGCGACGTGTAGCGCAGCCGTCCGAGGGCGGCCTCGAGCGGCGGGCCCAGGAACCACAGGCCCAGCATGTTCATCGCGATGTGCCAGATCTCCTGGTGCAGGAAGACCGAGCTCAGCAGGCGGTACCACTGCCCCTGCGCGACGCCCTCCACGGGACCGTACGGCTCCGCGACGGCCTGCCCGAACAGTACGAGATCGTTGATCAGCCGTTCCCCGGAGATCAGGACCCCGATGAAGACGGCCGCGTTGATGCCCAGGAGGATCTTGGTGACGAGGCGCCGGTCGCCGGCGACGACTCCGCCGGCGATCGTGCGCGGACGGTTCGCCGACGGCGGATGTCCGGTGCCCGACCCGCCTTTGACGCAGTCGGGGCACTGGAATCCGACGGACGCCGGAATCATGCAATCAGGGCATATCGGGCGCTCACAACGGACACAGCTGATGCCGGTCTCCCTGTCCGGGTGCCGATAGCAGTGCGTCACCCGCGGTTCCGACTGGCGCTGGCCCTCCATGAGCTCATCCCTCCGCCTCGCGGCACGTGCGGAAGCGTTCCGCCCCGTCCTCTCCTACGGTCGGACGGGGCGGAACAGTTCCCGGCACGCTCCCGTCACCTGCGTCAGCGACGCTCGATCACGACGGACTCCAGGACGACGTCCTGGACGGGCCGGTCGGTGCGGGGGTTGGTCTGGATGCCCGCGATGGCGTCCACGACCTTCTGGCTCGCCGGCTCGGTCACCTCGCCGAAAATGGTGTGCTTGCCGGTCAGCCAGGCGGTGGCGCCGACCGTGATGAAGAACTGCGAACCGTTGGTGCCCGGCCCGGCGTTCGCCATGGCCAGCAGGTACGGCTTGGTGAAGGCGAGGTCTGGGTGGATCTCGTCCCCGAACTCGTACCCGGGGCCGCCGGTGCCGTTGCCCAGCGGGTCACCGCCCTGGATCATGAAGCCGCTGATGACCCGGTGGAAGACCGTACCGTCGTAGAGCTTCTCGGTCGTCTTGCTGCCGGTCTCCGGGTGGGTCCATTCACGCGAGCCCTCTGCGAGCTCGACGAAGTTCTTGACCGTCTTCGGCGCGTGGTTCGGGAAGAGCTGTACCTCGATGTCGCCGTGATTGGTCTTCAGGGTGGCGTAGAGCTGCTCGGCCACGATCTACCTTCCATCTGTCCGTACTGACCCGTCCGATCCTCCCACGGACGGGGTCCGCACGGAGTACGCACCGATGACCCGGATGCTGCCTGCAACGGGTTTGAGTCGGCCCAGCCAGGCATGATCTTCGAAACGGGTGGAAAACGACACTGTGTCTATGGGAGGAACCCACGAGCCCGTGACACGCCACCGAGGAGGAGGAACCCGTGACCCGCATCGACAGCGTGCGCGCCGCGACCGGGAACACCAAGGAAAGCGTGCGGCACGCAGCGGAGGTCGTGGCACCCTACGCAGGGACCGCCAAGGACGCCGCCGTGCACTATGCGCACGAGGCGGGCGCGCGGCTGGGGCCGAAGGTCTCGCACGCCGCGCGGCAGGCCCGTACCTCGGCGCGCGACGGGTACGACCAGCACGTCGTGCCACGTATCGCCCAGGCTCGCAAGAGCCTGCCGCCCGAATTCGACAAGGCCGCCACCAAGGCCGCCAAGCGCACGCGTAAGGCAGCCCGCAAGGCGACGGACTACGCCGCGCCGCGCATCGAGAGTGCCGTCGCGGAGGCCCGTACCGCGTCGGGGCCGGTGCGGGAGGAGGCCGCTTCGCGCAGCGCCGCAGCCGTCGCGGCCCTGCGCGGGCAGGTGAGCGCCAAGGAGATCGAGAAGCTGGTGCGCCGCCGCGACCGCCGCGCCCGCAGAGGACGGCTCGCCAAGCGGCTCGGACTGCTCGGCCTGCTGGCCGGCGGTGCCTACGCCGCCTGGCGCTGGTGGGACAAGCAGGCCAACCCCGACTGGCTGGTCGAGCCGCCGGAGGCCACCGAGGTCGGCGACCGCGCGCCGCTGTCGTCGGTCGACGGCGACGGTTCCAGCCGTCGGTCCGGTGACGGGCGGAAGCCCAAGTCCGAAGCCGAGGCCAAGGCGGAGGAGGCCAAGGAGGCCGAAGCGAAGGCGAAGGCCAAACGGCGCAGCAGTTAGGAACACGTCGCGAGCGGACGCCGAGCGCGTACGCGAACGGCATGCGTGTGGGTCGGCAGACACAGGTCTGCCGACCCACACGCGTCGGGGCCCCGCAGGGGCACTCGTACGCCCGGGCGGTCTGCGGCCCGGGTCACTGCGGGGGCGGCCGGCGGCCGTCCTCACGACTCGGAAGGCAGGTGAACGGCGGGTGCGAACCGGGCTGTTGCGGATGATCGGTGCCGTCACGGCGCTCTACGGGCTTGCGGTGACGGCCCGTCCCGAACTGCTGGCCGTCCCGTCGGGACTCGTGGACGACGCGGGCCTCACTACCGGGCACGCGCGGATCTCCCTGCGTCCGCTCGCCTGGCGGGACCTGGCCTCGGGAGTCGCCATGGCGACGGCTCCCGCGGGCGCCGCGCTGACGACGGCGACGCTGGTGCGGATCTCGGCGGACTTCGGCGACGCGCTGCTCCTCGGCGCGACCCTGCCCGGGAGGTCGAGGAAGTACGGCGCGGTGGCCGTCTCGCTGGGCTGGGGCGCGCTGTCCGTGGCCGGGCTGCTCGGGGGCGACCGGGGGCGTACGTGCCGGGCGGGCGGCGGCTGAGATGCACCCGGACGGCGGCGGCTACGGCGCACGACGCAGGACGTACGACGCGACGTGCCCGAACGGGCCGCCTCCGCCCTCCGCTTGAAGTGCTCGGGCACGGACACGGCGGCCCCGGGCGTACCGGCGGTAGCCCCCGTGCAGGCGCTGGCTAGGCTCGTCCACGACATCTGAAGAACCCGACGCTCCGTCACCATGCGGATCGACAACCGCCTTCGGCCGGCCGGGCCACCCGTCCGACGTGCCAGAGCGACATCCCGAACGCAGAACCGCAGCGTGCCGCCCGACAAGGAAGATCCCATGCCCTCCGCACAGCGCACCGCCCGGTGGATCACCCCGGTCGTCCTGGTCGTCGTCTGGCTGCTGCTCGGCGGCCTGCTCGGTCCGTACGCGGGGAAGCTCGGCGACGTCGCCACGAACGACCAGGCCGCATTCCTGCCGCAGAGCGCCGAGTCGACCAGGGTCACCGACCTTCAGAAGGGCTTCGCCCAGGAGCAGACGCTTCCGGCGATCGTCGTGTGGACCGCGGACGGCGACGGGAAGATCACCCCGCAGCAGCGCACAGCCGCGACCCGGGCCCTCGCCTCGCTCGCCGGCGACGAAGGCGTGACCGGCAAGGTCTCACCGGCCGTGCCCAGCAAGGACGGTCAGGCGCTCCAGGGTGTCGTGCAGGTGCGCTCGGGACTCGGCGACGAACTGCCGGACGTCATCGGCCACATCAGCAGCGCGACCGACCGCGTCGAAGGAACACGGGCGGAGCTGGGCGGCCCCGCCGCGAGCCAGGCCGACCTCTCGGAGGCCTTCTCCGGGATCGACAGTCTCCTGCTCGTCGTGGCCCTCGTCGTCGTACTGCTGATCCTGCTGCTCGTCTACAGAAGTCTCCTGCTGCCGATCGTCATCATCCTCGGCGCAGTCTTCGCGCTGTCCCTGGCGTGTGCCGTGGTGTACGTGCTGGCGGAGGACGACATCGTCCGGGTCGACGGCCAGGTGCAGGGCATTCTGTCGATCCTGGTCATCGGCGCGGCGACCGACTACGCCCTCCTGCTCTCCTCCCGGTTCCGGGAGGAACTCGCCCTCCGGGGCGAGAAGTTCCCCGCCATCCGGTCGGCCGTGCGCGGTTCCTTCGGCGCGATCACGGCCAGTGCCGCCACGGTTGCGCTGGGGCTGCTCGCGCTGCTGCTGAGCGATCTGACGAACAACCGCGCGCTCGGACCGGTCGGCGCCATCGGAATCGTCTGCTCCGTCATCACCACCTTCACGTTCCTGCCGGCAGTGCTGGTGCTCGTGGGCCGCGCAGCGTTCTGGCCCGCCAAGCCCAGGGCCACGGCCGACCCGGGCGACGGCACCGGGGAACCGGCGGAGGCGCCGCAGTCCGCGGGGGGCGGCGGGACGGAGGCCGCATCCGGCACGGGCAGGGCACCTGACAAGGAAAGTGCACCCGGCTCGGACGCCGCGTCCGCGACCGGACTGTGGGGCCGCGTCGCCTCCCGCGTGGACCGTACGCCCCGCCGCATCTGGACGGGGACCCTGCTGGCGCTGCTGGTCTTCGCCGCGATCTCCCCGCAGCTGAAGTCCGACGGCGTCCCGCTCAGCGAGATCTTCGTCAAGGACGTGCCCTCCGTCACCGCACAGCGCACCATCAGCGAGCACTTCCCCGGCGGCTCCGGAAACCCCGCCGTGATCATCGCCGACGCCGGCAAGGCGCGCGAGGTCACCAGCGCAGCGGACCGTACGGAAGGCGTCGTCACAGCGGCACCGGTGACGGAGTCGGGGCGTCCCGGGCAGGGCGAACCGCTCGTGGTGGACGGACGCGTACGCATCGATGCGACTCTCGCGGGAAGCGCAGACAGCGACGACGCCAAGCAGACAGTGGAACGGCTGCGTTCCGCAGTCCACGACGTGCCGCAGGCAGACGCACTGGTCGGCGGCTACACCGCCCAGCAGTACGACATCCAGACGACTGCCGAGCACGACCGGTCCCTCATCGTCCCCGTGGTGCTCTTGATCATCCTGGTGATCCTCGCGGCGCTGCTGCGGGCCCTGGTGATCCCGGTGCTGCTCGTCGCCACCGTCGCGCTCAACTTCCTTGCCACCCTGGGCGTCGCCACGCTGGTCTTCGACAACCTCCTCGGCTTCGAGGGCACCGACGCGTCGGTGCCGCTGTACGGATTCGTCTTCCTGGTGGCCCTCGGCGTGGACTACAACATCTTCCTGCTCACGCGCGTACGCGAGGAGGCCCTGCGGCACGGCACCCGCGTCGGCATCCGCAGAGGACTGACCGCCACCGGCGGAGTGATCACTTCCGCCGGGGTGGTGCTGGCGGCCACCTTCGCCGCGCTCGTCGTCATCCCGCTGGCCTTCCTGGTCCAGATCGCCTTCATCGTCGCCTTCGGCGTGCTGATGGACACGCTGGTGGTCCGCTCGCTGCTGGTGCCGGCGCTGGCCCGCGACATCGGTCCCGCCATCTGGTGGCCGGGGGCGTTGCGCCGCCGATGACACGCGGCTGCGTGGTGGGGTACTCGCGGAGACCGCCGGAGAGGACCCCGCGATGACCACAGCCACCGCTTCCGTCGCCCTGTTCACCGCCGACCTGCGGCTGCACGACAATCCTGTGCTGCGCGCGGCGCTCGATTCGGCAGACGAAGTGGTGCCGCTCTTCGTACTGGACACCGGTGTGCAGTCGGCGGGTTACGACGTGCCCAACCGCCGCGCCTTCCTCGCGGACTGCCTGAGCGACCTGGACGCCGGCCTGCGCGAAAGAGGCGGGCGGCTGATCGTCCGCAGAGGGGACGTGGCCGGCGAGGTGTGCGCCGTGGCGTCGGAGTGCGGAGCGCAGCAGGTGCACCTGGCGGGCGACGTCAGCGGCTACGCGCAGCGCCGGGAGGAGCGGCTGCGGCGTGCCCTGGCCGCGGACGGACGGCGGCTGTGCGTGCACGACGCGGTCGTCACCGCACTGCCGCCCGGCGCGGTGACCCCGTCCGGGCGCGACCACTTCGCGGTGTTCACCCCGTACTTCCGGCGCTGGACGGGCGCGGGTCTGCGCGGGGTGCTCCACGCGCCCCGGACCGTGCGGGTCCCCGAGGGGCTCGCCTCGCTGCCCGTGCCCGCCCGGACGGAGGTCTCCGGAGTCTCACCGGCCGTGGCCGCGGGCGGGGAGAGCGAGGGCCGGGCACGGTTCGACGCCTGGCGCGCGGGGCCGATGAAGACATACGCGGACCAGCACGACGACCTCGCCGCGGACACGACGTCCCGGCTCTCGCCCCATCTGCACTTCGGCACGCTCTCGGCCGTCGAACTCGTCCACAAGGCCCGCCGGACCGGCGGGGACGGCGCCGACGCCTTCGTACGTCAACTGGCCTGGCGGGACTTCCACCACCAGGTGCTCGCAGCCCGGCCACGGGCCGCCCACGAGGACTACCGGCCCCGCGGCGACCGGTGGCGCCACGACGAGGACGAGATCGCCGCATGGCAGCAGGGCCGCACCGGCTACCCGCTCGTCGACGCCGCGATGCGGCAGCTGCTCCACGAGGGCTGGATGCACAACAGGGGACGTCTGCTCACGGCGAGCTTCCTCACCAAGACGCTGTACGTGGACTGGCGCGTCGGCGCCCGCCACTTCCTCGACCTGCTCGTCGACGGCGACGTCGCCAACAACCAGCTCAACTGGCAGTGGGTGGCGGGCACCGGGAACGACACCCGTCCCAACCGGGTGCTGAACCCCCTCACGCAGGCCCGGCGTTTCGACCCCGACGGCACGTACGTACGCCGCTGGCTGCCTGAACTCGCCGACGTGCCGGGGGCGTCGGTGCACCAGCCGTGGAAGCTGCCCGACCGGGAACGGGCACGTCTCGACTACCCGCAGCCGCTGGTCGGCCTGTCGGCCGGGGCCGACCGCTTCCTGCGGGCACGCGGACTCGAGGGACGTTCCGACGCACGGGCGGACTGATCCCGGTGCCGTTCCGCTTCGCTCCGGGTGAGGAAAGTTCGCGCTGGTGAAGTGGGGTGCGAAGCCCCTTCAGAGTGTGCCGTTCCGGCTCCGCGCGCGACGGGGCGCACGCGCTGCCACGGGTGGGGCGGCCCTGCTCTCGACGACCCGGCTCGTACAGCCCCGGCCAACGGCCCCGGGGAGGACCGGCGATGGGCCGGGCCGCACGGCGGAGCGGCGCTCCGCCGCCGCTCGCCGCGGGGCCTACGCCGCCGGCCGGCCGGGCCCCTGAGCGTCCAACCGCCTGCCACGGCCGTCCGTTGGGGGAGGC
>NZ_JBHSFH010000007.1:195277-466625 GCF_042653885.1 Streptomyces ovatisporus | reverse complement strand
GCCCCCGGAACGCGAACAGGGCCTCCGAAGCGGCGTACGCGCACTTCGAAGGCCCTCGCGGTGTGGAGCTCGGGTGGAGCCTAGGGGAGTCGAACCCCTGACATCTGCCATGCAAAGACAGCGCTCTACCAACTGAGCTAAGGCCCCGCTGCGCACAAGAGTACCGGGTCCGCAGAGCGAATTCCGACCGGGTATCGCCCCCCGTCGGCCGCCGTCCGTAGGATGCTCGCAAGTTCGCGCCAGCGAAGCGCCAGGGGAGTCCAGGGGAGACGAGATGGACGCAGCACAGCAGGAATCCACCGCGAAAGCGCGTGAGCTGCAGACCCAGTGGTACGGGGAACCGCTGGGGACGCTCTTCCGCCGCCTCATCGACGACCTCGGACTCAACCAGGCGCGCCTCGCCACCGTCCTCGGCCTCTCCGCGCCCATGCTCTCCCAGCTGATGAGCGGGCAGCGCGCGAAGATCGGCAACCCCGCCGTCGTACAGCGGGTGCAGGCGCTGCAGGAGCTGGCCGCCGAGGTGGCGCGCGGCGAGGTGAGCGCGGCGGACGCCACCCAGCGGATGGAGGAGGTGCGGCGCACCGCGGGGGGCAGCGTCCTCAACAGCACGGCGCAGACGGCCTCTTCGGGCAGCGCGTCGCAGACGCCCGTGAAGCGGGTGGTGCGGGAGATCCAGTCGCTCCTCCGGTCCGTCGCCGACGCCGCTGACATCCTGGAAGCCTCCTCCGCGCTCGCCCCGGCCCATCCGGAGCTGGCAGAGTTCCTCCGGGTGTACGGCGCGGGCCGCACCGCCGACGCCGTCAAGCACTACGAGTCCCACCAGGACTGATCCGGGCGGGCCGGCCGGAAAGGCGGGCAGCGGCGTCCTCCCGGCCGTTCACCGGTACACAGCCGCGCTGAGCACGAGCACCACCCGCGCACGGGCGCCGGCACGGGCACGGGCGCACGTACCGACGGGCAGCCGGGCCACCGGACCGCCCGCTCATCGGAGAATCCGGGCGATCAGCCCGGCGGGCAGCGGGCAACCGCGTCATCGGAACAAGGGGCAGGGGCACAGGGTCATGGGTGAGGTCTTCGCCGGCCGCTACGAGTTGGCCGACCCGATCGGACGCGGCGGAGCAGGCGCGGTGTGGCGCGCCTGGGACCGTCGTCGCAAGCGGTACGTCGCCGCCAAGGTCCTCCAGCAGAGCGACGCGCATTCGCTGCTGCGGTTCGTGCGCGAACAGGCCCTGCGCATCGACCATCCGCACGTTCTCGCCCCTGCGAGCTGGGCCGCCGACGACGACAAGGTCCTCTTCACGATGGATCTCGTCAGCGGCGGTTCGCTGGCCCATCTCATCGGCGACTACGGCCCGTTGCCGCCCACGTTCGTCTGCACGCTGCTCGATCAGCTGCTGGCGGGACTGACCGCGGTGCACGCCGAGGACGTCGTCCACCGGGACATCAAGCCCGCCAACATCCTGCTGGAGCCCACCGGCAAGGGCCGGCCGCACCTGCGCCTGTCCGACTTCGGCATCTCGATGCGCAAGGGCGAACCCCGCCTGACCGAGACCAACTTCATCGTCGGTACGCCCGGCTACTTCGCCCCGGAACAGATGATGGGCGCGGACCCGGACTTCACCGCGGACCTGTACGCGGTGGGCCTGGTCGGGCTGTACCTGCTGACGGGGCAGAAGTCCGACTCCATGGAAATGCTGGCCCGGTACGAGCACGGCGTGCCGCCCGCCCCCGAGCGGGTCCCCGAGCCTCTCTGGCAGGTCCTCGGGCAGCTCCTGCAGCCCGACCCGGAGCACCGCTTCCGCACGGCGACGGGTACGCGCAAGGCGCTGGCGAGCGCTGTGGAGCTGCTCCCGCCGGATGCGACTGCGGAACAGGAGATCGTCGAGGTCTTCGACCAGATCGGGCCGCTTCCCCAGGGTTTCGGACCCGACGGGCCGGCCCGGGACGGCAGCTCCGGCGGTGCGGCGACGACCACGCCGGGGGCCGGGGCGCCGGCCGCGGGGGCGGCGGCCACCGGCGCGGCAGCGTCCGCACCCTCGCCGCCGCCGTCCCCGTCGTCGACGGGCAGCTTCCATCTGCCGCCTCCCCAGGGCGGGTTCGGCAGCATTCCCGAGCAGCCCGGCACGCCTCCGACTCCCACACCCGTCCCCATGCCCGCGCAGCCGGCCGCGTCGTCACCGGCAGGCCCACCCGGACAGGCACCGACGCAGCCGTATCAGCCCGTACCGCAGGGAACGTACGTTCCCGGAGCGGGAACGGGGACGGCAGCGGGCACGGCCGCCACGGTCCCCGGCGGGTCCGTCGCCGCACGCAGACCGGGACCGCCCCCGAAGGTGGCGGTCCCGGTGCTGATCGTCGCGTTGCTCTGCCTGGCCGTGGGCGTCTGGGCGCTGACCGCGGCCTGAGCGGACCTGGCTGGGACCCGCCCCGCCGGAACCCCCGGCGCCTGCCAGGCCCCCCGGCCCTAACGCCAGTCCGGCGGTGCGGGGTGCCCCTGCTGCGGATGGTGCTGCTGATGCAGTTCGTGCGCCTGTTGCGTCTGATGCTGCTCGGGCGACTGCTGCGGTTGCGGCCACATCGGCGCAGTCCCCGACTGCCCCTGCGCAGCAGCCGGTTGCCCCCCGCCACTGTGCGACGGACCCGCGGGCGGCCCCTGTACGGGAGCGCCCGTACCCGCTGTCGCCGCACGCCGCCGCGCCGCGAGCGTCCAGACGACGAGGGCGAGGATCAGCGCCGTTCCCGTCCCGATGCCTGCGTACGCGACCGTCCGAAGGGTGTCGCTGCGCTCTCCCTCCGCGGCGGTCTGGCCGCTCTCGGCCTGCTCCCTGTCCTCGTCGCTGACCCCGAACCCGGCTGCCGCGGCGTCCCCGTCGTAGTCGGGACCCGGCTTCGCCTTCCCCTTGACGTCGATGCGGAGAGTGAGCGGCGCGGTGGTCTCGATGACCTGGGCGGCCTTCGGCGAGACCGTCACCGCGAGGTAGTGCCATCCCGCGAAAGCGGCGTCGTACCCGTCGTCCGCGAACCGGTTGCCGTAGTCCACGACCGGCGTGTAGGCGAGCGTCTGGGCCGACTTGTCCGGGCTGTACGAGACGAAGCTCTCGTCGTCGAAGCGACCGCGGGCGGGGTTGTACGCCGTGAGCCCGAGACCGTTGTAGATCGTCGGCGGCAGGTCTCCGGACGACTTGACGCTGCTCAGCTCCACCGCGGCGTTGAGCCGTTGGCCCCAGTCGACGGGCACCCGGTAGAAGCGCGTCTCGCCGGGCCTGATGCGGTCCTTCCACACTCCTTCGGAGACGGCTCCCGCGTCGTTGAAGCCGGTGCCGCCGTGTGCGCGTTTCTTCGCACTGCCGGACAGGGGCGCAGGCGGCTCGTCGTCGGCTCCGTTGTCGGTGGGTACGGACGGCAGGGAACCCTTGACGGCCGGCTCCGACATGTACCGGATCTCCAGCGGCCACCGCGTCGGATCGGAGGTCTCCCCGCCGGTGCGTTCGACGGAGAAGAGGTACGGGCCCGCCTTCTGGCACTCGTCGTCCGCGCCGACGGTGCGGGTGGCGTAGTCGGCGATGGGGTAGGCGGAGCCGTCGCCTGAGAAGTCCGGCTCGTTCGAGCCGTCGCAGGAACTGCCGTCGACGGTCTCCAGCGAGAGCTTCAGCCCCTCACCCGCCGTCTGAACCTGCGCACCGGGCTTGGGAGCTGCCACGGCGGAGAGGAAAGCGCTCGTTCTCGCATCGAGGCTGACGCTGTAGTACTTCTTCTCCCCCCGGCCGATCGTGTCGCTGTACACACCCGGCCGGATCTCGGGTCCGTCGCCGCTGCTCACGGCACCCTTGATCTCCTTCGCGTCCTCGGCCGCCTTGTATCCCGGTACACCGCCTGGACCGTCCGACGGCGCGGCCCACGCCTGGCCGGGCAGCGCCGCCATCGCGCACATGGCCGCCGCGGCGGCTGCCGCTCGTACCGCCGGCCGTCTCCTCGCGTTCCGCTTCACCGCTCGTCGCCCTTCATCGCCCACGCCACCCTCATCAGCACTCGCCGCCATCGCCGCCACAGCCCCCTCGTCGCCCGTCCCGCGCACCGCTCGCGTCCTACGCGGCGTGACCGCCGTACCCGGCCGGTCCACCGGGTCCGGCAGGTCCGCCGGGCCCGCTCCGGCCGCTGCCGCCGCGCCGTGCCCGTACGAACCACAGCGCGAGTCCCGCCAGCAGCACGCCCACACCCGAGGCGATCGCCCCGACCGTGAAGCTGCTCCATCCTGCCCCGCCCCGCGCGGCGCTGTCCGCCTGCCCGTCGCTGCGGGAGCTCCCGCTGCCCGTACCGGCCTTCACGGCGGGCGAGTTGTGCTCCGGTCCCGCCTTGGCCTCGCCCTTGACGTCGACGCGGAGAGTGATGCGTACGTCCGGATTCTCCGCGATGCGGGCGGCGCCGGCGCCGAGAGTGACCGCGATGTAATAGCTGCCCCTGGTGTGGACGGGGACGACGTTCTGGCTGCTCTCCCAGCGGTTGGTCCACGAGACGGGCACCGTACCGCCGGACACCTTGCCCGGGTCGCCGTCGTACGTGTCGCTGGTGGAGAGTTCGCCGAGCCCCTTGGTGACCGGCTGCCTGGCCGGTGTGTAGGTGTCGGTACGGCTGAAGGTGAACTCCGGGCCGTACTCGTGCGCCGTGGGCTCGTTGCTGAACTCCACGTCGTAGCGGAGCTGCTGGCCCCAGCCGACCGGCACCCGGTACCAGAGGGTCTGGGAGGGCAGCACCTTGTCGCGCCACACGCCCTTGCCGATGGCGGTCGCGTCGTTGAAGCCCGTCCCGCCGTGCACCGTCCGCGGCCTGCCCTGCGGGAGTTCCGCGTCCCTGCCGCCCTCGCCGAACTCGGGCTGCGACTGTGCGGGCGTGACGCCCTTCTCCAGGGGCTTCTCGACGCGGTACGTCAACTCCAGCGGCCAGCGCGCACCGTCCGGACCGTCCTCACTCTCCACCCGCTCCACGGACAGCAGATAGCGGCCGGCGCCACGGTCGCACGTACCGCTGGAGTCCGTGCCGCCCGGGATGCGGCTCACGCCGGAGACCAGTGGCACACCGCCCTCGTCCTGGCCGAAGCGCTCTGTGCTCGACGTGCAGTTGCCGGAGGAGTCCGGCGCGGTCATCTCCGTGCGCAGCCCGTCGAGTTGACCGACGTGGGAGCCCGGCTCGGGCACGGCCGTGGCGGCGAAGGACAGCGTCGAGGCGCGGTCCGCGCGCACCTCGTACCAGCGCTTCTCACCGGACGCGATGGTGTCCAGATACTGGCCGGACGTGGCGGCGAGCCCCGCGGCCTCGCCCGCTTCGCCGCCGCCCTCGATCCTCTTCCCCTTGAAGCGGTAGCCGTCGGCGGAGAGCCGGCCCGCGCGCTGGAGCTGACGGGCGAGCGCGTCGGCGTCCGGTGCGTCGTAGTACGCGCCGTCGCCCTCACGGGCGATGCATTCGAGCTGTTCACGGGCCTTGCCGCGGACCTGGAAACCGATCGCGTCGATCCTCAGATCGATGCCGCGGCCGGCCAACTCCTCCGCGACCTCGCACGGTTCGGGGTTCCCGCAGTTGTCCTCGCCGTCCGAGATCAGCAGGATCGTGCGCTGCCCGACCGCGCCGTCCCGCACCTCCGGCAGGTCCTCGGCGGCCTTGCGCAGCGAGTGTCCTATCGGGGTGTCGCCCTTGGGACGTACCCGGGCGACGGCCTTCTTCATCGCCGCCCGGTCGAGCGGACGTACGGGCTCGGCGAGCCTCGTGTCGGTGCAGCCCTGCTCCTTCTCGGAACCGTAGAGCCGCAGTCCGGTCGGATGCCCGTCGGGCAGACTGTCGACGACGGTACCGACGGCCTTGCGCGCGGACGCGATGCGCGTGCCGCCCGAGCCGTCCTCGTCCGCCATCGAGCCGGACGAATCCAGCACCATGATCATCGAGCTGTTGTCTTCTGCAACGCCCCTCGGTGCGGACACCGCGGGCGTTGCGGCACCCAGCACAAGCAGCGCCCCCACCGAGGCGACACCCGCGAAGATCCCCTTAACACGGCTTCGCCGTGACCCCACCGACCTCATGTGCACCGTCCCCCTCGCACGCGCAGTGCCCGTTACGTCTTTGCGCCGGACTCTATGACTTTGCTCTCGCACACTGCAAGCGATAGAGCGTCACGGAACCGCAACAGCAACCGGGCCACCGCGCGCCGGGCGGAAGATGCGGTGCACACACACGAAGAGGCCCTGGCCGTCTGGACGGTCAGGGCCTCAGCGCAGGCTTTCTGGTTTTTTTCACACACTCGAACCTGACGGCACGGAGTCGGTCGCCTCCGTCCACAGATCCTGCTCGGCGCGGTCCGCCTGGATCTGGCGGTACACGAGGAGCCCGCCGATGGCGGCCAGTACGACCAGGAGTAGCTTCTTCACCGCGCTACCTCGTCCTTCTCAGAGACGTTGGGACCATCTTGGCGCCCGATGATACCCAACCGCCTCTGCCCGGACGGTGGTCCGCCCCCACGCGTGACGATCTTTCTCGACCGCCGCCCCGTCCCCGCGCGTGGCCCCCGGCACGTCGGAAAGCCCGCGTACCAGGGCGACGGGCTACTCCCACACATCCGCCTTGCCGCCGCGCCACTGGATCCGTACGGGATCGTCGAGGCGGACCTGGTCCGGGTCGAGCCCCGCACGGCGCAGGATCTCCACAAGGTCGGCGATGCCGTGGGCGTGGCCGAGTTCGTCCCCGTCGGGCCGGTCGGCGGTGATGCGGCGCCCGCCCGCCGGAGAGGGCGGATGCACGACTATCGACGCAGTCATACGGAAAGCCTGCGACGGTTCGGCGACTTCCGCATCCCGGGGCGACTCACCACGGAATCCCGGCGGCGCCTCACCACGAAACAGAGGCGGAGAGTACCGAATCGGACACATAGTGTGCTGACAGCACCTGCCCGTACCGCCCTTGAACAGGCCCACACCCGCGAGAGCCACAACTCCGGAGGACGACGCGCTCCATGACCCGACGCCGCCGACCACCCGGGTCCCCCCTGCTCATCGGCACCCGCAGCTCCGCGATGGCCCTCGCGCAGACAGAACACGTCGTCCGCCTGCTGCAACGCCTCGATCCCGGACTGCGCACCGAGACGGTCGCGACCACGACCGCCGGCGACACCTGGCCCGGTGACCTGACCCGGCTCGGCGGCAAGGGACTGTTCGTCAAGGCGATCGACGAGCAACTCCAGCGCGGGGAGGCCGACATCGCAGTCCACTGCCTCAAGGACGTCCCCGGCGACCGGCCCCTCCCGGACGGTCTGACCATCGCCGCGATGCTGCCCCGCGCCGACGTGCACGACGTACTGGTCGTCCCCGAAGGCTCCCCGGTCACCTCGCCCGCCGAGCTCCCCGAGGGCGCCTCGGTCGCCACCAGCGCGGTACGCCGCAAGGCCCAACTCCTCGCCGTCCGGCCCGACCTGCGCGTACTGCCCGTACGCGGCACCGTCGGCACCCGCCTCGCGAAGCTGGACTCGCCACGCCCCCCGGGGCCCGACGGCGACGGCGACCGCACCCCGGCGGACGCGATGGTGCTGGCCCGGGCGGGACTCCGTCGCCTGGGCCTGACCGCACGCGTCCGCTACGAGTTCCCGCTGGAAGAGATGCTGCCCGCAGTCGGAGCGGGCGTCCTCGCACTGCTGTGCCGCGAGGAGGACGAGACAGCCGCAGCACTCCTGCACCAGCTCGACGACCCGGCCACGCACGCCGAAGCGGACGCCGAACGTTCGATGCTCCACGGCCTGCAGGGCCACTGCAACTCCCCGATCGCGGGCCACTGCACCACCGCACCGGACGGCCGGCTCTCCTTGCGCGGCCTCGTCTTCTCCGGCGATGGCACCCGCTTCGCACGCGCCCACCTGTCGGCCGGCTCCGCCGACGACCCCGCGGCACTGGGGAGACGCGTGTGCGCCGAACTGTCGCGGCAGGGGGCCCGGCACATCATCGGAGCGTGACGACGGACGGCGGGGACCGTCCTCAGCCGTCCCCGGAGGGCCCGACGCTCTGTCCCGGCACGCTGCCCGCCCTGATGCCGGCCCCGTGCCGCGGACCCGGCGGCCCTTCCTTCCGCAGCTGCGTGACACCGCCCCGGTGCGTGAGGGCGTGTATGCGGCTGCTCCGTGCCTGGTTGAGCGCCCTTACGCCGTCCCGCACACACTGGTGATCCCAGCTCGCCCGCACGGCGCGTCCGCTCTCGGGCGGAACGAGCAGCGTCTCGATTGCCGTGAGCGCGCACTCGACCTTGTCCATCCCGTCGAAGGACGGCAGAGCGGCCACCTCCTCCCTCGCCCTGCCGATGGAGTCGAGGATCGGGAGGATGTAGGGCTCCCGCTGATGATGGTCCGTCACATCGATGTCGGGGATGTAGAACATGTACCGGTTCGCCGAGTCCACAGCGGTTATCAGGTGGTCCTGCGCCTTCTCGAACCTCGCCACGTCGTGCTTGACCATCTCCAGGGCGGCTTCCCAGGCGGTGTGCGTACGCGCGATCCACAGCTGGGCGACGATCGTGACCAGGCCCGCGACCAGCACGGATCCGGATGTCACGTAAGCGGCGATCATCGCGGGTGCCCCCATGTCCATACCGGAATCATGGGTTATGCGAGTCGGGGCAACCGGGCCAACCCAATAAGTCGGACGGTATCCAAGTGGGCCCCGAGCAGGGTCAGGGAGTGCCGTCGTCGAGCGGCAACGGCTCGAACGATGACCTCGTATCAGACCCGTGAGGGTCGAGGAACGTGATCAGCTCCCCGAGCGCGTTGTGCAGCCGGATCAGCCGGAGCCTGCCGGCGTTCCGGTCAGCGGCGAAGCGCCCGAAGTCCTCGATCAGCGGCGCGAACCACCGGACGAAGTCGGGGTTCTCACGGATCTCGTGATGGAACCGCAGGGCGGAGATGATTCGGTTGGCGTCTCCTGGTGAGGTGTCCGGGTCGATCATCAGGTCACCCAGCACCCAGGTCTCCCCGGTCCACAGCTGGAATGTCCAGTCCTCGGTCTCCTCGGAGGCCGCTGCGGACACCGCCCCGATACGCCGCATCAGTTCGACATTGCGCTTCCGGCTGCCCACGTCCAGATAGCGCGGCTCCTGGTGCAGCACCCGCGACCATCCGAGGTAGCAGCCGATGCGGTAAAGGGTGTCGTAGAGGTAGTAGTCCACGTCCCGTTGGTGCCGGTACCGGTTGGCAGCCCCTTCGGCAGGCTCGTCCAGCAGACCGCCCAGGTCTCTCTCCACCGCATTCGCGAGCCGTAGTCGGAGTGCCGTGGCGGCCTGCAACAGCGGCTCGGCGTACCGGCCGACCGTGTCGCGACGGGCTTCCTCGCGGAGCGCACGCTGCCGTCGCTGTTCGAACAACGCACCCAGCACCACAGTTGCCACGGCACTCGCCAGCGACACCCCGGCCGCCACCCATGTCACAGCATCCGTCCCGCTCAACCCGGCTCCATTCACGGCGTGCGCACGTCTCCATTGTGGCGCCCCGTGTGCAGCGTCGGCGGCCGGTCGGGTGCTTCAAACAGGCGCGCCCACAGCGAACTTGAGGCCGGCGTAGCCGCTCTGGGCTGACACTGCCTCGGGGCGGGAGATCGGGGACTCGTCGCCTTGCTGGTGGACATGCCCGAGGCCGACAAGGACAAGGGCTCGGCATGGAGCGGCCCGAGGCAATCACGTTTCTGAGGAACGTCGCGACCTTCACGAACGGGAACGCAAGATCGCCTGTGGCACTGAGCCGTTTCCAACCTGACCCGGTGAGTGGGTAGTTGGGCTGGGGCGCTGTCCGGACGTGAAGAAGCTCCTGGTAGACGGGTGATTGTCGAGATCAACTGTCCTGCCAGGAGCTTCCGCGTGCTTGTCTACCCGTCCGGCATCGATGTGTCCACTTCGACTCTGCGGTACCTGTCTGCCTGCCTGCGGACCCGCCGGCAGGAACGCGGAACACGGTGGCGCCGCCTGAGCGTGGGCGGCCAGGCGCTGCTCGTTCTCGCGCACCTGCGCTCCGGCCACACCTACGCCCAGCTCGCCGCCGAGTTCGATATCGGCACCACTACTGCATACCGGTACATCGCCGAGGCCATCGATGTCCTGGCTGCTCGCGCCCCGAGCCTCGCCGACACGATGAAGACCGCCTCAACCAAGGCGTTCGTGATCCTGGACGGCATGCTGCTGCCGATCGACCGCATCGCCGCCGACCGGCCCTTCTACTCCGGGAAGCACAAGAAGCACGGCATGAACGTGCAGGTCATCACTGATCCCGTCGGCCGGCTGCTGTGGGCATCACCCGCGTTGCCCGGGGCAGCCCATGACATCAAGGCCGCACGTACCCACGGCATCATCGACGCCCTGACTGAAGCCGGCGTGAAGTGCTGGGCCGACAAGGGCTACCGGGGCGCCGGCGGCGCCATACGGGTGCCCTACTGGGGGCGTTGGGAGACGCTGTCCGCAGGTCAGCAGGCCGACAACCGCTCGCACGCGAAGATCCGCGCGCTCGTTGAGCAGGCCATGGCCACTCTCAAGACCTGGCGACTCCTGCGCAAGCTCCGTTGTTCGACCACGCGGATCACCGGACTCGTTCAGGCCGTCCTCACCCTCCACCTGACCTGCTCAAGCTCAGATTGAAAACAGCTCACTGGCGCGTCAGCCTCCGGACCATGACGTGATCTTCTCGTCGGAGCACGGAAAGCCCGCCGTCGGTGTCAGTCGTGGGTGTCAAAAGGCCACCGCAGGATTCCTGCGGTGGCCTTCGCGCTGGTGGGGCTAGGAGGACTTGAACCTCCGGCCTCATCCTTATCAGGTCGAACACCTGGGGCCGTGGCCCTCGGTCAACCCACTGCGGACCTCGAAGAGTGGTCCGTCCGGGTTCGGCTCCGACCACCGGGGTCCGTCTCTGTTGGTGTCAGCCAGGAGCGGCGTGCGTCTTGCGCTGGCTAGTCGGACTCGGCACCGGTGATGTCGCCCCCGGCGTCAAGGGACCACCATCCGTCCTCAACATGTCCTCGTCACCGGGATGCCCAGGCGATGTGCTCCACGGCCGACTCCATGCATCACAGGCTTCGTACCAGTTCCAAGCCAGGAATGGCTGCACGCCCAGGGCCGTGACTACGAGCACCGTCGCCGTGGCGAGAAGCAAACCCGCCCTGTTCAACTTGCTATTCCAATCCGCCTTGCCCCGCCCGGCGGTTGCATCGTCCGCGGCAACCTGTTGGGCTACCAAGACCAAGACGGTGGGCCCGAAGTCACTCCGAGCCGCGCCGTCCTCCCCCGTGCCTGGGATGGCCTCTGGCCTTCCTCCCTGCGCGTGGACCATAATCACCTCGTTCCTGTAGTGGAACACGGCCACCCGCGAGTCCCTGGGCAAGAGCGACTCCGCGGGTGGCCGCATTCGTGAATGGGCCACCTCCCGGCGGCCGTGACGGCGATTAGTAAACATCATCACGGCCAGCATTTCAAAGGCGCATCACATTTGCATGATGACCAAGCTCAGGGCGCACCCCACTTCACGGATTCCACCGCTTCGAATTAAAGCCAGGAAAGCTTTCCCACCTGCGGTTTTCTAGCCTCCGCAGACGTAGTGCACCTCAAGCTGCACGCCGCAATCCTGGGACCTATCGAGTTCCCGCCCAGCCGGGCTGCCGAACGGCCGGGTTCCCGCCCAGCCGGGCTGCCGAACGGCCGGTCGCCCGAGTACCCTCCCTCCGATTTCCGTCGCAGATTCGCGAGTTTACGCATCCCAAGTTCACGGTTTCCGATAGCAGTTTCCTCCACGGCTTTCACGCCCTCCAGTGCACAGTTCCCCATCACAGATACGCGAGTTTTCGCGCACCCCAAGTTCACGGTTTCCGATAGCAGTTTCCTCCACGGCTTTCACGCCCTCCAGTGCACAGTTCCCCATCACAGATACGCGAGTTTTCGCGCACCCCAAGTTCACGGTTTCATGCCAGGATCCAGTTAGTAGTTCTGGTTCGAGGGAAGCAGAAGACGATGTTCTCGCGGGACTGTCGAGCGCGTTCACTTCAACTCTGATCAGGTGAGTGAGTAAATGATAAAAGTATGTGATCGCGTGAAGATGCAGGCCACGGCCCGTTTCCCGTCGCGGCGGGCGGCTGCGGCTGCGGCTGCGTTGCCCCCTTCCTGGTCAGGATGCAGCTGCGGCGCGGAGAGGCTTTACGCAGGAACTGCCTTGGGGCGAGAGATCAGGGGCTCGTAAGGTTGCCGCGACTCGGGCAGTCTCCTGACCTGCCCGCAATAGCCCGAGATGGGTCCCTGATCTTCGAGGCTCGCCTCAGTGTGAGTGTGGTTGTGGCCTGGTCGTCTTCGTTGGCGCAGGGTCGGTCGTAGTCGGTGGGTGGCTCGGAGGCTCGCTGTCCTGGTGACGGGGCTTGCTTGGGATTTGTCCCCGCTGGCTGCGGCTCGGGCTGACCGGAGTGGCCTGATAGGAGAGTGGCAGCAGCCCCAACTGAGGTATGCCCCCGGTCGGTCGTCACTTCGGCGCGAAGGGTGGCAGGGCGATGCTGGTGATCGGGGTGGACCCGCACAAGGACAGCCACACGCTGGTCGCGGTGGATGGTGCGGGATGCAAACGTGGACAACTCACGATGCCTGCCCGCCAGGACGGTCATCTGCGGGCGGTGAGCTGGGCGCATCGGTTCGGTGAGCCGGTGCGGTGGGCGGTGGAGGACTGCCGCCACGTGGCCGGCGGTCTGTTGCGGCCTGTTGGCCGGTGGTCAGAGCGTGGTGGCGGTGCCGCCCATACTGATGGCCCGGACTCGTGCCTCGGTGCGTCAGCGCGGGAAGTCGGATCCGATCGATGCCCTGGCCGTGGCCCGCGCAGCACAGCGTGAGCCGGGGTTGCCGGCGGCCCGGCGGGATGAAGAGGCCCTGGAGTTGCGGCTGTTGGTCGACCATCGCCGGACGCTGATTGCCGAACGCACCCGGATCATCAACCGCCTTCGCTGGCACTGCCATGCGCTGGACCCCGATCTGGCACCGGGGCTGCGGGAGCTGAGCCGCAAATGTGCTCAGGCCGAGCTGTTGCGCAGGTTGGACGCGTGCCCGGTCTCGGTGCGTCGCGAGATCGCGGTGGAGCTGGTGGAAGACATCCGGGCGCTGACCGAGAAGATCACGGCGCTGGGTCGGCGGCTGACACTTCGGGTGACTCCGCTGGCACCGAATCTTGCGGCCGTGCCGGGGGTGGGCGCGGTGACCGCGGCTGTGCTGGTCAGCGAGACGGCCGGGGTCGACCGCTTCACCAGCAAGGCGGCCTTCGCCCCTGCATGCCGGAGCGGCTCCGATACCGGTCTGGAGCGGAAACAACGTTCGCGTCCGCCTCAACCGCGGCGGGAACCGGCAGCTGAATGCGGCTCACGTCATCGCGCTCACCCAGCTCAGACCCGGCATCCACCCGCCGGCCCGCGCTCTCTACGACCGGCTGAGGGCGAATGGCAAGACCCGGCCCGAGGCCCTGCGTGTCCTCAAACGCCGCCTGGCCGACGTCGTCTACCGCAATCTGCTCCACGACCAGCAACACAAGGCCCACACGGCCGGGACCTCCGGCCTGCTGCGGAACGCGCTGAACAGGGCAATCAAAGAAGAGATCCTGACGCGGAACGTCGCGCTGCTGGTGGACATGCCGAAGGTGAGCAAGGACAAGGGCTCGGCATGGAGCGCGCCTGAGGCGATCACGTTCCTTCGCGCGGTCCGCGCTCACCGCTTCTATGCGGCGTGCGTCCTGGTGCTCGTCCTCGGTCTCCGCCGGAGCGAGCTGCTCGGCCTGCGCTGGCAAGACATCGACTTCGAGAACCGCCAGTTCACGCCGGTCATGCAGGTACACCGGAGGAAGGGCGTCGGCCTGGTCCTCAAGGATCTTAAGACGGAGTCCTCACAAGCCGCCCTGCCGCTGCCGGAGTTCTGTGCTCGTGCCCTGGAAGAACGGCGCGAGCTGCAAGAGCTGGAACGCAAGATCGCCGGTGATCACTGGACCCAACCGCCGGACCATGACGTGATCTTCTCGTCGGAGCACGGAGGGCTGACCGATCCGGTCGGCTTCTCCCGCACCTTCGACCGCTTGGTGAAGCGTGCCGGCGTCCGGCGCATCACGGTCCGGCTCGCCCGGCACACGTGCGGCTCCCTGCTCGCCTTCTTGAAGGTGCACCCCAAGGTCGCTCAGGCGATCCTGCGGCACAGCCAGATCAGCATGACCATGGACATCTACACGCACGTGGTCGGTGACGGCGAGCGGGAAGCCGTCTCGATGCTCGCTGAGCTACTGGAAGACCCACTCATCGGCTGATATCTCGCCGTTGGTGTCACCTGTGGGTGTCAAAAAGCACCGTGGGACGTCCCACGGTGCTTTTTGCGCTGGTGGGGCTAGGAGGACTTGAACCTCCGGCCTCATCCTTATCAGGGATGCGCTCTAACCATCTGAGCTATAGCCCCGCGCTGCACCGAAAGATTAGCGCACTTCCATCCGAGCCCCCAAATCGGTTCCGGGGCCTCAGCAGGTCCTACTCGTCCTCGGCCAGGGTGACCTCGACGCCCCCGACGAAGCCGGCGGAGATGTTGTAGATGAAGGCACCCAGCGTCGCCAGAGCCGTCGCCAGCACCACGTCGATCACCGCGATCACCGACGTGAACAGCAGCACCCTGGGCAGCGACATGAACGACTCCAGGTCGAAGCCGCCCTCGCCGGACTCCGTGGCCTGACTGAGTGTGCCGCCGATCGCGGAGAAGACGCCCATGGCGTTCATGACCATCCACAGCACGCTCACGGCCACGATCGTGCACACGCCCAGCGCGATGGAGAGCAGGAAGCTCACCTTCATCACCGACCACGGGTCGGTCTTGGCCACCCGCAGCCGCGCCTTGCGGGTCCGCGGCACCGTACGGGCGCCCGTACGCGGCCGGCGTACCGCATCGGTGCCCGCCGTGACGCCGGGCCCCGCAGCCGAAGCAGGACCAGGGCCCGTACCCGTACCCGGGCCCTCACCCGCAGCCGCGCCGGACGGCCCGGCACTCTGCCCGGAACCTGCCGGACCCGGCATACCGGCCAGGTTCAACGGCTCCGGCGGCTCGGACAGACGCGGCGAGACGGACGGCCCCACCGGGGCGCCGCCCGGACCACCCACCGCCCCGGCGGCCCCCGCCGCCGGCGGAGTCACCGGCGGAGCCGGATAGGCCTGCGGAGGGCGGTGCGGCTCCGGCTGAGGCAGAGGCTGCGACTGTGCCGGGGCCTGAGACTGGGCCTGCTGCTGGGGCTGTGCGTGCTGCTGCGCCTGCTGCTGATACTGCACAGCCCCGGCCTCCTGCTGTGCCTCGGCCTCCTGCTGCGTACGTGGCTGTGGCTGGGCACCACTCACGCCTTACTCCTCGTCGTCCGCGTCATCCGGCTGGTCCGGCTCTTCCGACGTGGCCTGGGGCTCCTGATCCGACAACTCGCCGGGTTCCGCAGCCGCTTCCACTTCCTCGGCCTCACGACCGGCTTCGGCGTTGCGCGCAACACCGACCACCGCATCCCGCTTGCCCAGGTTGATCAGTTGGACGCCCATGGTGTCACGGCCCGTCTCCCTGACCCCACTCACGCGTGTACGGATGACACCGCCGCTGAGCGTGATGGCGAGGATCTCGTCGCTCTCCTCCACGACCAGCGCGCCCACCAGCGAACCCCGGTCCTCAACGATCTTGGCGGCCTTGATGCCCAGACCGCCGCGACCCTGCACCCGGTAGTCGTCGACGTTCGTGCGCTTGGCGTATCCGCCGTCCGTGGCGGTGAAGACGAACGTACCCGCGCGGACGACGTTCATCGAGAGGAGTTCGTCACCTTCCCGGAAACTCATTCCCTTCACTCCGGACGTCGCACGTCCCATCGGCCGCAGCGACTCGTCGGTCGCCGTGAACCTGATCGACTGCGCCTTGCGGCTGACCAGCAGCAAGTCGTCCTCGGGGGAGACCAGTTCCGCGCCGATCAGCTCGTCGTCCCGCCCGTCCTCCATCTGCCGGAGGTTGATCGCGATGACGCCGCCGGAGCGCGGTGAGTCGTAGTCCTTCAGCGAGGTCTTCTTCACCAGGCCCGACTTGGTGGCCAGCACCAGATACGGCACGGCCTCGTAGTCACGGATCGCGATCATCTCCGCGATCCGCTCGTCGGGCTGGAACGCCAGCAGGTTGGCTACGTGCTGACCACGCGCGTCCCGCCCCGCGTCGGGGAGTTCGTACGCCTTCGCCCGGTAGACGCGCCCCTTGTTGGTGAAGAACAACAGCCAGTGGTGCGTCGTCGAGACGAAGAAGTGGTCGACGATGTCGTCCTCTTTGAGCTTCGTCCCGCGTACACCCTTGCCGCCGCGCTTCTGCGCCCGGTAGTCGACCGTCTTCGTCCGCTTCACATAGCCGCCACGCGTGATCGTGACGACGATGTCCTCCTCCGCGATCAGGTCCTCGATGGACATGTCGCCCTCGAAGGGGATCAGCTTCGTACGGCGGTCGTCGCCGAACTTCTCCACCAGCGCCGCGAGTTCGTCACCGATGATCTGCCGCTGACGGGCCGGGGACGCCAGGATCGCCTTGTACTCGTCGATCTTCGCCTGCAGGTCGTCGTGCTCGGCGGTGATCTTCTGCCGTTCCAGCGCCGCCAGCCGGCGCAGCTGCATCTCCAGGATCGCGTTCGCCTGGATCTCGTCGATCTCCAGCAGCCCCATCAGGCCGCCGCGGGCGTCCTCGACGGTCTGGCTGCGCCGGATCAACGCGATGACCTCGTCGATCGCGTCCAGCGCCTTCAGCAGGCCACGCAGGATGTGCGCCCGCTCCTCCGCCTTGCGGAGCCGGAACTGCGTACGGCGGACGACGACGTCGACCTGGTGCTTCACCCAGTGCCGGATGAACGCGTCCAGGGACAGCGTGCGCGGCACGCCCTCCACCAGCGCCAGCATGTTCGCGCCGAAGTTCGTCTGCAGATCGGTGTGCTTGTACAGGTTGTTCAGGACCACCTTCGCGACCGCGTCCCGCTTCAGGACGATGACCAGCCGCTGGCCCGTACGCGAAGAGGTCTCGTCACGCACGTCCGCGATGCCGCCGACACGGCCGTCCTTCACCAGCTCGGCGATCTTCAGCGCCAGGTTGTCCGGATTCGTCTGGTACGGCAGCTCGGTGACCACCAGGCACTGCCGTCCCTGGATCTCCTCGACCTCCACGACCGCGCGCATCGTGATCGAGCCGCGTCCGGTGCGGTATGCCTCCTCGATGCCCTTACGGCCCACGACCAGCGCACCGGTCGGGAAGTCCGGGCCCTTGATGCGCTCCATCAACGCGTCCAGCAGCTCCTCGTTGGACGCGTCGGGGTGCTCCAGATACCACTTCGCGCCCGCTGCCACCTCGCGCAGGTTGTGCGGCGGGATGTTGGTGGCCATGCCGACCGCGATGCCCGCACTGCCGTTGATCAGCAGATTGGGGAAGCGCGACGGCAGCACCGTCGGCTCCTGGTTGCGGCCGTCGTAGTTGTCCTGGAAATCGACGGTTCCCTCGTCGATGTCCCGCAGCATCTCCATCGACAGCTGCGTCATCTTGCACTCGGTGTACCGCATGGCCGCCGCCGGGTCGTTGCCCGGCGAGCCGAAGTTGCCGTTGGAGTCGACCAGCGGCATCCGCATCGACCAGTGCTGCGCGAGACGCACCAGCGCGTCGTAGATCGAGGAGTCACCGTGCGGGTGGTACGTGCCCATCACGTCGCCGACGACGCGGGCGCACTTGTAGAAGCCCTTCTCGGGCCGGTAACCCCCGTCGTACATCGCGTACAGCACGCGCCGGTGCACCGGCTTCAGGCCGTCGCGGACGTCGGGCAGGGCACGCGAGACGATGACACTCATCGCGTAGTCGAGATACGACCGCTGCATCTCGGTCTCGAGGCTCACCGGCTCCACGCGGGAAGCCGCGCCCTCGATCTGCACCGGTGCGGGATCACCCGCGACAACCGGCTCGATGCCGTTGTCGCCCTCGGGACCCTCTGGGGTGGGGGAAATCTCGTCGGCCATTGCTCAGCTCAAGTCCTTCTGTGTGTGCGGCGCGCCGAACTCCACGGCGGTGTACGGGCCGACGTGCTCAGATGTCGAGGAAGCGGACGTCCTTGGCGTTCCGCTGGATGAACGAACGGCGCGCTTCCACGTCCTCGCCCATCAGGATCGAGAACAGGTCGTCCGCGGCGGCGGCGTCGTCCAGCGTCACCTGGCGCAGCACCCGGTGATCGGCGTCCATCGTCGTGATGCGGAGTTCCTCCGCGTTCATCTCGCCCAGGCCCTTGAAGCGCTGGATCGAGTCGTCCTTCATGCGCTTGCCCTGCTCGCGGCCGAGCTGGATCAGACTGTCGCGCTCGCGGTCGGAGTAGGCGTACTGGTGCTCGTCACGACCCCACTTGATCTTGTACAGCGGCGGCTGCGACAGGAACACGTGCCCGGCCTCCACCAGCGGACGCATGAAGCGGAACAGCAGCGTCAGCAGCAGGGTGTTGATGTGCTGGCCGTCGACGTCGGCGTCGGCCATGAGGATGATCTTCTGGTAGCGGAGCTTCGCGATGTCGAAGTCCTCGTGGATACCCGTGCCGAACGCCGAGATCAGGGCCTGCACCTCGGCGTTCTGCAGAACCTTGTCGATACGGGCCTTCTCCACGTTGAGGATCTTGCCGCGGATCGGGAGGATCGCCTGGAACTCCGGATTGCGGCCCGACTTGGCGGAACCGCCGGCCGAGTCGCCCTCCACGATGAAGATCTCGCACTTGGCCGGATCGTTCGACTGGCAGTCACTCAGCTTGCCGGGCAGCGACGCCGTCTCCAGCAGCCCCTTGCGGCGCGTGAGATCGCGCGCCTTACGGGCCGCCACGCGGGCCGTCGCCGCCTGGATGCCCTTGCGGATGATGTCCGCGGCCTCGTTGGGATTGCGGTCCAGCCAGTCCGACAGGTGCTCATGGGTGACCTTCTGCACGAAGGTCTTGGCCTCCGTGTTGCCCAGCTTCGTCTTCGTCTGGCCCTCGAACTGCGGCTCACCCAGCTTCACCGAGATGATCGCCGTCAGACCCTCGCGGATGTCCTCGCCGGTGAGGTTGTCGTCCTTCTCCCGCAGCAGCCGCTTGTCACGCGCGTACCGGTTGATCAGACCGGTGAGCGCCGCACGGAAACCCTCCTCGTGCGTGCCGCCCTCGTGCGTGTGGATGGTGTTCGCGAAGGAGTACACGCCCTCGCTGTACTGGTTGTTCCACTGCATCGCCAGCTCGACGGAGAGCAGCCGCTCCTTGTCCTCGGCCTCCACGCCGATCACCGTGGGGTGCACCAACTCGCCCTTGCGGGAGTTGAGATAGCGCACGAAGTCGATGATCCCGCCCTCGTAGTGGTAGCGGACGAAGAGCTGGTTGCCCTCCTCGTCCACATGCTCGGGACGCTCGTCCGTGAGCTCGATCGTCAGGCCCTTGTTGAGGAACGCCATCTCCTGGAAGCGGCGCGAGAGCGTCTCGAACGAGTAGTCCGTACTCTCGAAGATCTCCCCGTCGGCCCAGAACGTGACGACGGTGCCCGTCTCGTCGGTCTTCTCGTTGCGCTGCAACGGCGCCGTGGGAGCACCCAGCTTGTACTCCTGCGTCCAGCGGTAACCGTCACGCTTGATCTCCACCGCGACGCGCTGCGAAAGCGCGTTCACCACCGAGACGCCGACGCCGTGCAGACCACCGGAGACCGCGTAACCGCCGCCGCCGAACTTGCCTCCCGCGTGCAGCACCGTGAGGACGACCTCGACCGCGGGCTTGCCCTCCGACGGCACGATGTCCACCGGGATGCCACGGCCGTTGTCCACGACCCTGACGCCGCCGTCGGCCAGCAGCGTCACGTTGATCGTGTCCGCGTGCCCGGCCAGCGCCTCGTCGACGGAGTTGTCCACGACCTCCTGCACCATGTGGTGCAGGCCACGCTCACCGGTCGATCCGATGTACATGCCGGGACGCTTCCGGACCGCCTCCAGACCCTCGAGGACGGTGATGGCACTCGCGTCGTACGACGGCTCGGCCTCCGCCGTGACCGGCGAGACCGGGGGACCGACCGGTTGCACCTCGACACCGGCGCCGTCCACAGGGGCACCGTCGGTTCCCGTGTCGGAGGAGTTGTTCTCGTGCTCGTTGAGATCGCCGGAATCGGCCACGAAGCGCCCTTTCTGGCACAGCACAGGCCGCCTCCAGGGCAGAGTGGAGCGGCTGCGTCGTTCGACATGTTCCCCAACGGGGACGGATTCTTCCATCAGTGTACCGGTGGCCAGACCGTGAATGGGGGTTTGCGGGTGCCTGAGTCCGCATGTGCCGACCTGAACTGGCGTCCACCGACTCCCCATATACGGACCGGGGGGCCAGAACGCTCACGGGGGCGCTCAGCGCTTCGGCCTGTCAACGCTCCATCACCGTGAGCGCCGTCACGAATCACCCGTAGGTGTCACCCGGTCCCTTGCTGCCGGGAGCCCGCAGCCGGCCACCGCGCGCAGCCCCCGTCTCCGGCCCCCGCACCTTCAGCAGCACGACCGTGCCCTGCCCCAGATCCTCGTTCAGCCGGGCCACCAACCGCGGTGCCAGCAGGCGCAACTGCGTCGCCCACGCCGTCGAATCGCACCGGACCGTGAGCGTCCGCTCCTCCTCGTCGTACCGCTGCGGTTCACAGTGCTGAGCCACCTCCGGACCCACCAGCTGCGGCCACCGGCCCATCACGCCACCCACCGCAGCCGGGGCCTCCCAGCCCCGCTCCGTGATCAGACCCTGCACCGCCGCCCCCAGCGGCACCGGATCCCGGCCGTCCCGGCCCGCCCCCGACCGCGGTCCGCGCCCACGCCGTACGTCCCGCTTCTGCTGGGCAGCGGCACCCCGGGCCTTCGCCTGCTCCTTGGCCGCGCGCAGCGCGACCCTCGCCAGGTCCACGCCCGTCGCCTCCGGGGGCTGCGGACGGTCGGGCCCGGCATCCGCCGACCCCGCCGCAGCCGGTCCCGGCGACTCCCCGGCAGGCCCGGGGGGCTCCGAATCGGCCGCAGGCGGGGGTTCGTGACTCACTGCCGCTCGACCTCCCCGTCCGAGACCGAGAAACGCGCTCCCTCCAGCACCGCCGGCACGTCCTCCCCGACCGCTGCCGTCACCAGAACCTGCTCACCCGGGGCCACCAGCTCCGCGAGCCGCGCCCGCCGCTTCACGTCGAGCTCCGCGAAGACGTCGTCCAGAACCAGAACCGGCTCGTTCCCCTCGCTCTTGAGCAGCTCGTACGACGCCAGCCGCAGCGCCAGCGCGAACGACCACGACTCCCCGTGGCTCGCATACCCCTTGGCGGGAAGCTCCCCCAACTTCAGCACCAGGTCGTCCCGATGGGGCCCGACCAGCGTCACGCCCCGCTCGATCTCCGACCTGCGCGCCTCCAGCAGCGCCGACCTCACCTGCGCGTACAGCTCCTCGCGGGAAGCAGCCGCGTCGCCGGCGCCGCCCGACGAACCCCTGTACTCCAGACCCACAGGGCCGCCCCCCGGCGCCAGGCACTCGTAGGCCTTGTCGGCCAGCGGCCGCAGCGCGGATATGAGCTCCAGCCGATGAGCCAGCAACTCGGCACCGACCCGGGCCAGATGCTCGTCCCACACGTCCAGCGTCGACAGATCCAGCTCCCGGCCGCCGTGCCGGCGGGCCATCGCCGCCGACTTCAGCAGCGAGTTCCGCTGCTTCAGCACCCGGTCGTAGTCCGAGCGCACACCCGCCATCCGCGGCGACCGCGCAGTCATCAGCTCGTCGAGGAACCGGCGCCGCTCACCCGGGTCGCCCTTCACCAGCGCCAAGTCCTCCGGCGCGAAGAGCACGGTGCGCAGGATGCCCAGCACGTCCCGCGGCTTGACCTGCGAAGACCGGTTGACCCGGGCCCGGTTCGCCTTGCCCGGGTTCAACTCCAGCTCCACGAGCTGCTGCCGGTCGCCCTGCCGCACCGCCGCCCGTACCACTGCACGCTGGGCGCCCATCCGCACCAGCGGCGCGTCCGACGAGACCCGGTGGCTGCCCAGCGTGGCCAGATAGCCGACGGCCTCCACGAGATTCGTCTTGCCCTGGCCGTTCGGCCCCACGAACGTCGTCACGCCCGGCCCGAGAGACACCTCGGCCCGGACGTACGAGCGGAAGTCGGCAAGCGACAGATGCGTGACGTGCATCGCGAACCCGTCAGCCGCCCACCGGCGGAAGGACGTCCGCTCCCGGAGTGTCCCCGTCCACATGGGCGCCGGTCGCGGTGACCGCATGGCCGCCGAACTGGTTGCGCAGCGCGGCCACCATCTTCATCTGCGGCGAATCCTTCTGACGGGAGGAGAAGCGGGCGAAGAGCGACGCGGTGATCGCGGGAAGGGGCACAGCGTGGTCGATGGCCGCGTCCACAGTCCACCGGCCTTCACCCGAGTCGGCCGCATAGCCCCGCAGTTCTTCGAGGTGCTCGTCCGAGTCCAGCGCCTTGACGGCCAGGTCCAGCAGCCACGAACGGATGACCGTCCCCTCCTGCCACGACCGGAAGACCTCGCGCACGTCCGTCACCGCGTCCACGGCCTCCAGCAGCTCCCAGCCCTCCGCGAAAGCCTGCATCATCGCGTACTCGATGCCGTTGTGGACCATCTTCGCGAAGTGGCCCGCACCGACCCTGCCCGCGTGCACCGCGCCGAACTCGCCCTCCGGCTTCAGCGCGTCGAAGACCGGCTGCACCCTGGCGACGTCCTCGGACGAACCCCCGTACATCAGGGCGTAGCCGTTCTCCAGGCCCCAGACGCCGCCCGAGACACCGCAGTCGACGAAGCCCACACCCTTGGCGCTCAGCTCGCCGGCATGCTGCTCGTCCTCGGTCCAGCGGGAGTTGCCGCCGTCGACGACCACATCGCCGGGCGAGAGGAGCTCGGCCAGCTGGTCGATGGTCGACTGGGTGGCGGCCCCCGCCGGGACCATCACCCACACCACACGGGGCGTCTTCAGCGACGTCACCAGCTCTTCGAGGCTGTGCACGTCCGCGAGTCCGGGATCGCGGTCGTAGCCGATGACGGTGTGGCCCCCACGGCGGATGCGCTCGCGCATGTTCCCGCCCATCTTGCCGAGACCGATGAGACCGAGCTCCATCAGTGCCCCTTCTCTCACGATTCGTACCTGGCCCGACCCTACGCCCACAGGTTCGTGCACACCTGTGGGCTCCGGCCGCTCAGAAGTTGCCGGTCAGGCGGCCGTCCGGGAACTCCGGGACGGGCGCGGCGGCACGGCTCGGGGCGCCTGTGGGAAGGGGGTGCGGCAGCCGGGAACGGCTCAGCCCGACAGACGCACCGGCATGATCAGGTACTTGTACGCGTCGTCCGCCTCGACGTCCTTCGCGGGCTTCCCGCTGAGCAGGGCCGGCTTGGTCGAGGTGGTGAAGGAGAGCTGTGCGACAGGGGAGTCGATGGCGCTCAGACCCTCGAGAAGGAACCCCGGGTTGAAGGCGATCGAGACGTCGTCGCCCTCCAGCTCCGCGTCCACACGCTCCACAGCCTGTGCGTCGTCGCTCGATCCCGCCTCCAGCGTCAGTACGCCCTGCTCGAAGCTGAGCCTGACCGGGGTGTTCCGCTCGGCGACCAGGGCGACGCGCTTCACCGCCTCCACGAAAGGCGCCGTCTCGATCACGGCGACCGAGTTGAACTCCGTGGGGAACAACGTGCGGTACTTGGGCAGATCGCCCTCCAGCAGCCGCGTCGTCGTACGCCGGCCGGCGCCCTCGAAGCCGATCAGCCCCTCGCCCGCGCCGGAGCCGGAGAGCGCCAGCGACACGCTGTCGCCGCTGCTCAGGGACTTGGCGGTCTCCAGCAGCGTCTTCGCGGGGACGAGCGCCACCGAGGACACGTCCGGCGTCTCCGGCTTCCACAGGAACTCCCTCACCGCGAAGCGGTACCGGTCCGTGGAGGCCAGCGTGACGGTGTCGCCCTCGATCTCGATGCGGACGCCGGTGAGCACGGGCAGCGTGTCGTCACGGCCCGCGGCGATCGCCACCTGGGAGACGGCGGCTGCGAAGACCTCACCCGGCACGGTCCCGGTCGCGGTGGGCATCTCGGGCAGCGCCGGGTACTCCTCCACAGGCAGTGTGTGGAGTGTGAATCGCGAGGAGCCGCAGACGACCGTCGCCCGTACACCGTCTGTGGAGATCTCCACCGGACGGTTGGGGAGCGAACGGCAGATGTCGGCCAGCAGCCGGCCGGAGACGAGGACCGTGCCCTCCTCCTCGACCTCGCCCTCCACGGACACCCGCGCCGAGACCTCGTAGTCGAAGCCCGAGAGGCTCAACGAGCTGTCCTCCGCCTTCAACAGCAGGCCGGCCAGGACAGGTTGGGGCGGACGTGCCGGGAGGCTCTTCGCCGCCCAGGCCACCGCCTCCGCCAGAACGTCGCGCTCTACCCGGATCTTCACCTTCAGCCGCCTCCTGCTGTACCTGGCTGCTCGCCCCTGCTGCCTGTCGTGGTCGGCTCGTCGCCGGGGACCAGTCTGACGCACTCCGATGACAGTCGGCGCAGGTGTGGGTCAAGTCGTTGCGCAGCGGCCAGGAGACGTCCCGAGCGAGTTGTGCACAGCCCCAACTTCGAAACAGATTCCCCGCTTTATATAGGTGGTCGTAGTAGTAGGGCCTGTGGAAACCGTGGAAAACCCTGTTTTCGCAGCTCAGCGCGGAGATTTTGTCCACCGGGCCTGTGGGCGCAGCGGTGGAGTACTCAGGGGTATCTGTGGACGCGGAAAAGTTCTGCACACCCGGTACACAGGCAGAGGCGACTTGCCCACAGCAACAGGCGTTGGTTTCCCCATGTTTCCCACACCCCAAACCGGCGCTCTGGTGTGACGCCTTTCACTCGGACCAGTGAGCGGGCGCGTTGTGTTGCCGAACAGTGGACAGCGCTGTGGAGAAGACAGCTGCGGCTGGGGACAAGACGGCGAAGTCTGTGGGCGGGCAGTGGACAAAGCCGGACCCCCGTCGCTTGCCGCGGAACTGCTCCACATCCTGTGGACCCGGGTTGCGCACAAGTACACAGGCAGGTGACCTCGGAGGACGCGGTGTTGACAGGAGGGTCTGTGGACGCTTTCGGGACAACTTCAGGGGCCCACAGGGTGTGGACCCCGCCGACGGCCTCCAGCTGTGGACCACGTCCACCACAGGCTGTGGATTCGAACAGCGAAAAGCCCTCCGGGAGTTGCTCCCGGAGGGCTCGGGGACGCGCGGACGCGGTCCTTCTACGCGGTCACGCGTTCTTGATGCGGTTGGTCAGCTCGGTGACCTGGTTGTAGATCGAGCGGCGCTCGGCCATCAGCGCCCGGATCTTGCGGTCCGCGTGCATGACGGTCGTATGGTCGCGGCCGCCGAACTGGCTGCCGATCTTGGGCAGTGACAGGTCGGTGAGTTCGCGGCAGAGATACATGGCGATCTGCCGCGCTGTCACGAGCACGCGGCTGCGTGAGGAGCCGCAGAGGTCGTCCACGGTGAGCCCGAAGTAGTCGGCGGTGGCCGCCATGATGGCCGGCGCCGTGATCTCCGGAGTGGCGTCCTCACCGCCCGGGATCAGGTCCTTGAGGACGATCTCGGTCAGGCCCAGGTCGACCGGCTGCCTGTTGAGCGAGGCGAACGCAGTGACACGGATGAGCGCCCCCTCCAGCTCCCGGATGTTGCGCGAGATCCGCGAGGCGATGAACTCCAGGACCTCCGGTGGTGCGTTGAGCTGCTCCTGCACCGCCTTCTTCCGCAGGATCGCGATGCGCGTCTCGAGCTCCGGAGGCTGGACGTCCGTGATGAGGCCCCACTCGAAGCGGTTGCGGAGCCTGTCCTCCAGGGTGACGAGCGCCTTCGGCGGCCTGTCGCTGGAGAGCACGATCTGCTTGTTGGCGTTGTGCAGGGTGTTGAAGGTGTGGAAGAACTCCTCCTGCGTCGACTCCTTGTCGGCCAGGAACTGGATGTCGTCCACGAGCAGGATGTCCATGTCGCGGTAGCGCTTGCGGAACGCGTCCGCCTTGCCGTCGCGGATGGAGTTGATGAACTCGTTGGTGAACTCCTCGGAGCTCACGTAGCGGACCCGCGTGCCCGGGTAGAGGCTCCGCGCGTAGTGCCCGATCGCGTGCAGCAGGTGCGTCTTGCCGAGCCCGGACTCCCCGTAGATGAAGAGCGGGTTGTACGCCTTCGCCGGCGCCTCGGCCACTGCGACGGCGGCCGCGTGCGCGAAGCGGTTCGACGCACCGATGACGAAGGTGTCGAAGAGGTACTTCGGGTTCAGCCGCGCGGTGGGCTCCCCCGGTCCGGTCGCCGGGGCGGGCTGTGCCGCGAGCGGACCGGGCGCCCCGCTGGGGGCGGGCAGCTGGGAAGGACCGTCGTAGCGGGGAGCGGGAGGCTGGCCCTGCGGCGGCACCTGCGGTTGGGGCAACTGCTGCTGAGGGTGCCGCTGCTGCTGGTGCTGCTGGTGCTGTTCGTACGACTCGTACGGTGACTGCGGACGCTCGTACTGCTGCGCCGGGCCGGGCCCACGCTGGTCGTAGTGCTGGTCGTACGTCTGCTGCTGATGCGGCTGCTGCGATTGCTGGTGGTGCTGCGCTTGCGGATGCTGGTGCGGCGGCGGGTACTGGTCGCGGTCGGGCTGCGGCCAGGCGCCCGGCTGCCGCGGCGACTGCGAGTAGTCCGGGTAGGCAGGCCGCGGGCTGGGCAGGTCGGGGCCCGGGTAGCTGTCGTACCTGCCGCCGTCGTAGCCGCTGTGCTGCTGCTCGTACCTGCCGCTGTCGTAACCGCTGCCGCTGCCGCTGCCGTCCTGCTGTGCCGGACTGTGCTGTCCGGGGCTGTGCTGCGACGGCAGGGAAGGGCCGGCCGGCTGTGCCTCATGCCCTGCGGGCGAGGCGGGCGTCTGTTCCGCGGCGGAGGGGGCGGCGTCCTGGCTGGGCCCGGTGACCGTGATCGCGAGCCGGATGGGCTGCTGGCACTCGCGGCTGAGAGCATCGCTGATCATCGGCGCGAGGCGGCCTTCGAGCACGCCCTTCGCGTATTCGTTCGGCACCCCGAGGAGTGCGGTGCCCGAGACGAGGACGAGCGGCTGGCAGTCGCGGAGCCAGCGCTGGTCCTTGGCTTCGACTCCCTGCCCTTCCGCGAGGAGTTGTTCCAGCACGCGCGGCCACACTGCGGCAAGATCGGCAGGCAGGTCAGCCACGGGGCACGCTTCTCTCACTCGCTGGGTGTGGTGGTTCGGTGACGCCGGCCGGATCCCGCGAATGTGCAGTTCTGGGTCGGTCGGGAGGGATGGGAGGTTCAGTCACGGTAGTCAGGCCGACGCGCCCCGTTCAAGTCGTTGTCCACAGGCTGTGCACGGCGGGCCTCCGCCCCACGGGCAAGCCGATCGGGGGGCTCACCGGCGGTTTGACCGAATGGCGTAGCCGCGCGTACCGTAACGAGGTCGAGTTGTCGACGGCTGCTGCCGCCTGCCTCCGATGGGCAAGATCCGAGAGAGCTTTTGCGGATCATGAAGCGGAGCACACTCGAGCGTTGCGAGCTACTCGTGGGCGCACGGTGACAGCTTGTCGATGCCACACACGACACACGTCCACGTTCTCGCGGCCGCCCGCGGGACACGAAGCATTCCTGGAGCCCCCGAGTGAGCAAGCGCACCTTCCAGCCGAACAACCGTCGTCGCGCGAAGACCCACGGCTTCCGGCTGCGCATGCGGACCCGCGCCGGCCGCGCGATTGTTGCGAACCGTCGCAGCAAGGGTCGCAGCCGCCTGTCGGCTTGAGCGCCTGACCACAGGTCCATGCCGTGCTGCCTACCGAGAACCGGCTGAGGCGGCGCGAGGACTTCGCGGCCGCGGTACGCCGAGGACGCCGGGCGGGTCGCCCGCTCCTGGTCGTACACCTGCGCAGCAACAGCAGCTCATCGGACCCGCACGAGGCGGGGGGAGAGGCTCCCCCCGCGCGTGCGGGTTTCGTCGTCAGCAAGGCGGTCGGGAACGCGGTGGTGCGCAACCGCGTCAAGCGGCGCCTCCGGCATCTGATGCGCGAGCGTCTGACCCAGTTGCCCGCAGGTAGCCTGGTTGTCGTACGGGCGCTGCCGGGCGCGGGCGAGGCCGTCCACGAGGAGCTGGTGCGCGACCTGGAGGCCGCCTTGGGGCGGCTGCTTGGAGGGCCTTCGTCATGAAGTACCCGCTGCTGTGGCTGATCAAGCTGTACCAGTGGACCATCAGTCCGATGCTCGGGCCGGTGTGCCGCTACTACCCGTCGTGCTCGCACTACGGCTACACCGCCATCGGGCGGCACGGGGCTGTGAAGGGGACGGCACTGACGGCCTGGCGCATCCTGCGCTGCAATCCGTGGTCGCCCGGTGGCGTCGACCACGTACCCGCCCGGAAGCACCCGGTCTGGCACCAGCGGTTGCGTGACCGCCGGCAGCATCAACGGACCCCGTCCAACGCCCAAGGAGCCTGATGAACTTCCTGGACACGATCCTGAGTCCTCTCTATACCGCTGTCTCCTGGATCATTGTCCAGTTCCACTCGCTGTTCAGCCTCTTCTTCGACGAGGACAGCGGATGGGCCTGGGGTCTATCCATCTTCTTCCTGGTGGTCGTGATCCGGATCGCCTTGATCCCGCTCTTCGTGAAGCAGATCAAGTCGACGCGGAACATGCAGGCGCTCCAGCCGAAGATGAAGGCGATCCAGGAGCGCTACAAGAGCGACAAGCAGCGTCAGTCCGAAGAGATGATGAAGCTGTACAAGGAGACGGGTACGAACCCGCTCTCCAGCTGCCTGCCGATTCTGGCGCAGTCGCCGTTCTTCATCGCGCTCTTCCAGGTGCTGAACCACATCGCGAACAACAAGCCGGTCGGTGTGCTGAGCGCGGAGCAGGTCGACAGCGCGCGTAACGCCTCCGTCTTCGGTGCCCCGATCGCTGCGAAGTTCCTCGACAGCGCGGACAAGGTCGCCGAGCTGAGCGCCTCGCTCGTCGACGTGCGCGTCGTCACGGTGGTCATGATCCTGCTGATGTCGGCGTCGCAGTTCTACACGCAGCGCCAGCTGATGACGAAGAACGTCGACCTGACGGTCAAGACGCCGTTCATGCAGCAGCAGAAGATGCTGATGTACATCTTCCCGATCATGTTCGCCGTCTTCGGCATCAACTTCCCCGTGGGTGTGCTCGTCTACTGGCTGACCACCAACGTCTGGACGCTCGGCCAGCAGATGTTCGTCATCAAGCGCAACCCGACGCCGGGCTCCATCGCCTTCCAGCAGCGCCAGGAGAAGCTCCGTGCCGCCGGGAAGCTGAAGGAGGACCCGAAGGAGGTCGAGGCGCGGGAAGCCGTCGAGGCGGCGCGTGCCCGCCGGCAGCAGCCGAAGCGGCAGTCGAAGTCCCAGCGGCAGCAGGCACGGCCGGGTGCCGCTGGTGGTACGGGCAGCGCCGAGGGTGAGACGACGAACTCGTCCGGCGAGGGCGAGCCGAAGGCGAAGACCCAGCAGCCGAAGTCGCAGCAGCGTACGGGTCAGAAGTCGGGCGGCCAGAAGTCCGGACAGAAGAAGTCGGGGCAGCAGCGCAAGGGTGGCCCGCAGCGTCCCAAGCACCCCTCCAAGAAGTAGCGAGAAGGAGCCCAAGCCGTGACGGAGACGACAGACACCTCGGAAGCGACTGCCGTGGAGGAGACGGACTCGCTGTCCCACCTGGAGCAGGAAGGTGAGATCGCGGCCGACTACCTCGAGGGGCTCCTCGACATCGCCGATCTCGACGGTGACATCGACATGGACGTCGAAGCAGACCGTGCCGCCGTGTCGATCATCAGCGAGGGTCCCAGCCGGGATCTGCAGAAGCTGGTCGGCCGGGACGGTGAGGTCCTGGAGGCGCTGCAGGAGCTGACGCGTCTGGCGGTGCACCGGGAGACCGGCGACCGCAGCAGGCTGATGCTGGACATCGCCGGCTTCCGTGCGCGCAAGCGGGAGGAACTCGCGGAACTCGGGGCCAAGGCGGCGCAGGAGGCGAAGGGCACCGGCGAGCCGGTCAAGATGCGTCCGATGACGCCGTTCGAGCGCAAGGTCGTGCACGACGCCGTCAAGGCAGCCGGGTTGAGCAGTGAGTCCGAGGGCGAGGAGCCACAGCGCTGCGTGGTCGTGCTGCCGTGACCGACCGGTCAGCCGGCCAGGCGGGGCCGCCGGACGGGGGCCCCGCGAAGGCGGGGGAACTTGCGGAGCTCGCGCCGCCGCCCGAGGCGGCTCACCGGCTTTTCGGTGACCGCCTGCCGGAGGTGCGGCGCTACGCCGAGCTCCTCGCGGATTCGGGCGTACGACGGGGGCTGATCGGACCGCGTGAGGTGCCGCGGCTGTGGGAGAGGCACCTGCTGAACTGTGCGGTGCTCTCGGAGATCGTGCCCGAAGGCGTGACGGTCTGTGATGTGGGATCCGGTGCGGGCCTGCCGGGCATCCCCCTGGCGCTCGTACGCCCGGACCTCGACATCACCTTGCTGGAGCCCCTGCTGCGTCGGACGACCTTCTTGGAAGAGGTCGTGGAGCTCCTCGGGCTCGACCACGTCTCCGTGGCGCGTGGCCGGGCCGAGGAGATGCTGGGTTCACTGAACCCGGTCCACGTGGTGACGGCTCGGGCCGTTGCCCCGCTGGACCGGCTGGCGGGCTGGGGTGTCCCTCTGCTGCGGCCGTACGGCGAGATGCTGGCCATCAAGGGCGACACGGCCGAAGAGGAGTTGCGCGGCGCCCGGGACGCCTTGCACAAGCTCGGCGTGGTGGAGACGTCCGTGGTGCAGGTGGGCGAGGGTGTGGTCGACCCCCTGTCGACAGTGGTGCGGGCCGAGGTCGGTGAGAGTCCGGGCGGTGTGCGCTTCGCGGCCCGGAGGGCCAAGGCCCAGAAGGCGCGCTCGGGGAGAGCGGCGCGAGGCGGGCGACGTAGGCGCTGATCCCTGATGGCACAGCACGGCGTCGGCCGTGCTGTGCGTCGCTGCACCGTCGCAGAAACCGAAGAGCAGAACGAGGGATCAGAGAGACGGACGAGGGTGGACACCTCCCGATAGTTATGTCCGTCTACTCCATAAAAGCCCTTTCGGTTAGGCATCGCGGTGTGTCGCCCTGGTGTGCGGTCGCCGACTGTGCATCGTGTTTCACGTGAAACGCCGCTCTCTCTTGCATGGAATCATCAGCCGCGGACGCGCACAGGCCGAGCAGCGCGACCAGAAACCCACCCACAAATCCCGTTCCAAGGTGGATTCGTCCACAACTGAGCGGGGCTCGCTGGTTCATAACGCCGAAAGCATGGCAGGCTCTGTTCAGCACGAGCCTGATGTCGAGGAGAGTGAACCCTTGCGGTCCGACGCCAATACCGCGGGACCGATGGCCGATCCGGTCCCCGGCCCCCGTTCAGAAACGGTCGACGTTTCACGTGAAACGCCGCCTCCGATGGACGATACGCCGATCGGCCGCGCCGCCCAGCAGGCGGTAGAGGCGATGAACCGCGCCGGTGAAGGCCTGCCCAGGCCCGAACAGACGCGGGTGATGGTCGTCGCCAACCAGAAGGGTGGAGTCGGGAAGACGACCACCACCGTGAACCTGGCCGCCTCCCTGGCCCTTCACGGGGCGAGGGTTCTCGTCATCGACCTTGACCCGCAGGGCAACGCCTCCACCGCCCTCGGCGTCGACCACCACTCCGAAGTGCCGTCGATCTACGACGTCCTGGTGGAGAGCATGCCGCTTGCCGATGTCGTCAAGCCGGTTCCGGACGTCGAAGGGCTCTTCTGCGCACCGGCCACCATCGATCTCGCCGGTGCGGAGATCGAGTTGGTGTCGCTGGTGGCGCGTGAGAGCCGGCTGGAGCGGGCGCTCAGCGCTTACGAACAGCCCCTGGACTATGTCCTGATCGACTGTCCGCCGTCTCTGGGCTTGCTCACCGTCAACGCGCTCGTGGCCGGAGCCGAGGTCCTCATCCCCATCCAGTGTGAGTACTACGCGCTGGAGGGCCTGGGACAGCTGCTGCGGAACGTCGATCTGGTCAAGGGGCACCTCAACACCAAGCTGCACGTCTCGACGATCATCCTCACGATGTACGACGGGCGGACGCGACTTGCCTCGCAGGTGGCCGACGAGGTGCGGAGCCACTTCAGCGCGGAGGTTCTGCGCACCAACATCCCCCGCTCCGTCCGTATCTCGGAGGCCCCCAGTTATGGGCAGACAGTGCTGACCTACGATCCTGGTTCCAGTGGTTCGCTGTCCTACTTGGAGGCGGCTCGCGAGATCGCGCTGCGTGATCCGAACGTCCAGAGGCGCCACGAGCAGTCGGTTCAGCAACTGCAGCAGCAGAACAGCACCATGTCGGAGGGCACGCAGTGAGTGATCGACGTAGGGGACTGGGCCGGGGTCTTGGCGCACTGATCCCGGCGGCACCGGCGCCCGGCGCCGATGAATCCGGCGGACCGGCCGTCGGCGGAAATGGCGCGACCTCACCCAGCGCGGTGCCGGTGATGTCACCGGAGCGGGGGGTGGCAGCCGCGAAGGTCACGTCACTGCCGGACAGTGAAGCGCGGGACGACGTTTCACGTGAAACGGCTGGCCGGCCCGAAGGGGAGGCAGGCACGGACAGCACTCCGAACCTCGAAGGTGAGCCCGTCGGAGCGCACTTCGCAGAGGTGCCGCTCGAAGCGATCACGCCGAACCCGCGTCAGCCGCGTGAGGTGTTCGACGAAGACGCTCTGTCGGAGCTGGTCACCTCCATCCAGGAGGTGGGCCTGCTTCAGCCGGTCGTCGTACGGCAGTTGGGGCCCTCGCGCTACGAGCTCATCATGGGCGAGCGGCGTTGGAGGGCTTGCCGTGAGGCCGGCCTGGAGCGCATCCCGGCGATCGTCCGCGCGACCGACGACGAGAAGCTGCTCCTGGACGCGCTGCTGGAGAACCTGCACCGGGCTCAGCTGAACCCGCTCGAGGAGGCGGCGGCGTACGACCAGCTGCTCAAGGACTTCAGCTGCACGCACGACCAACTCGCCGACCGCATCGGGCGCTCGCGGCCCCAGGTCTCCAACACGCTGCGTCTGCTGCGGCTGTCGCCGTCGGTTCAGCGGCGCGTCGCTGCGGGGGTGCTCTCGGCGGGGCACGCGCGTGCGTTGCTGTCCGTGGAGGACGGTGAGGAGCAGGACAGGCTCGCTCACCGCATCGTGGCAGAGGGACTGTCGGTGCGGGCGGTCGAAGAGATCGTCACCATGATGGGGTCGTCGCCCAAGAGCGCCCCCAAGTCGAAGCCCCGGGCAGGCAAGCGGGTCTCCCCCGCACTGGACGAACTCGCCGGCCGTCTCTCCGACCGCTTCGAGACACGGGTGAAGGTGGACCTCGGGCAGAAGAAGGGCAAGATCGTCGTGGAGTTCGCCTCTGTCGACGACCTGGAGCGGATCCTCGGGCAGTTCGCTCCGGGGGAGGGCCGCGTGCTGGGCAAGCAGCTGTCGGCCGAGGCCGCCGAAGCCGAGGTGGAGACCGATGAGAGCTGACACACAGCGGAAGCGGTCGGACGTCGTCGACTCGCGGGAGTTCATTCGTCCGGATTGAATCGGCCTCCGCTCGACCGGAAGATGCGTCGCCCCATGGATACGATGGATCCATGGGGCGACAGCTCGTTCCGCTCACTTTGGACAACCTCCCGGATCTGCCCAGGCGTTGCCGTGCCTGCGTCTTCTGGGAGCTCGACCCTGTGTCCGGTGAGGCGGCGGTGCGAGGGGGCAGACCGGAGGTGGAGAAGGAAGCATGGATCTCCGCCGTGCTTCTGGAGTGGGGCTCATGCGGCCGCGTCGTCTACGTCGATGAGAAGCCGGTGGGGTATGTGCTGTACGCGCCTCCGGCATACGTACCCGGTTCGCTGGCTTTCCCGACCAGCCCTGTGGCGCCGGACGCGGTGCAGCTGATGACGGCGTGGCTCTCTCCGAGCCACCGAGGGCAGGGGCTGGGACGCGTCATCGTTCAGACGGTGGCCAAGGATCTCCTGCGGAGGGGCTTCAAGGCGATCGAAGCATTCGGGGACGCGCGCTGGACTGAACCGGCGTGCGTGATCCCGGCGGATCATCTTCTGGCCGTCGGCTTCAAGACCGTACGGCCGCATCACTCGTATCCCCGGATGCGACTGGAGCTGCGCTCGACTGTCTCCTGGCGGGAGGACATGGAGAGGGCCCTCGACCAGTTGCTGGGGGCGGTCCAGAAGGATCCGATGCTGCGTCCGCTCTGAGGGCGGGACGGCTGAGGCGCGCTGGGCGAACCCCCTGCGGCGCCCCGGAACCTCCGGGCGACGGCATGCCACGGGGCCGGACCGCCGTCCCTCGGTGGTTTCACGTGAAACGGCCCGACGCGAACGTCGGGCCGTTTCTGCTGCGGGCCGGTCGTCAACCGGCCTCGCTGGGTTCACGCCATGCGACTCAGCCGATGAAGTCGGCGAGGTCCTTCTCGATGGCTGCTCGCGGCTTGGCGCCGACGATGGTCTTGACGACCTCGCCACCCTTGTAGACGTTCATGGTCGGGATCGACATGATCCCGTACTTGGCGGCGACAGCCGGGTTCTCGTCGATGTTGAGCTTCACGACGGTGAGCTTGTCGCTGTTCTCTTCGGCGATCGCTTCCAGGGAGGGGGCGATCTGACGGCACGGACCGCACCAGGCAGCCCAGAAGTCGACGAGCACAGGCTTGTCGCTCTTGAGCACGACCTCGTCGAAGTCGGCGTCGGTGGCGGTCACGGTGGCACCGGCCATTGTGGGCTCTCCTTGTTTCTCGTGAACTTTCAGGGGGTGAGGGTGAGTCCGGGTGGCAGCGGCCCGTCAGGCCGCCGCGGTCTTCTTGGCCGCCTCCTTGGCGGCTTCTTCGGCTGCCCGCTCCGACTCCTCGGCCATCTCCGGCTCGGACACCTGGGTGCCGTCGAGCTGGGCGGCGAGGTAGCGCTCGGCGTCGAGCGCTGCGGCGCATCCGGTGCCCGCAGCGGTGACCGCCTGCCGGTAGGTGTGGTCCACCACGTCGCCGGCGGCGAACACACCGGGCACGTTGGTCCGCGTCGAGGGAGCGTCGACCTTGAGGTAACCCTCTTCGTCCATCGTCAGGACGTCCTTGAACAACTCCACACGCGGGTCGTGGCCGATGGCGACGAAGAGCCCCGTCACTGGGAGGTCGGACGTGGCGCCCGTCCCGGTGTCGCGGAGGGTCAGGCCGGAGAGCTTTCCGTCCTTCTCGTGGATCGACTCGACCTCGCTGTTCCAGGCGAAGGAGATCTTCGGGTCGGCGAAGGCGCGCTCCTGCATGGCCTTGGAGGCGCGGAGCGTGTCCCGGCGGTGGACGACCGTGACGGAGTCGGCGAACCGGGAGAGGAACGTCGCTTCCTCCATGGCAGTGTCCCCGCCGCCCACGACGGCGATGGCCTGGTTGCGGAAGAAGAAGCCGTCACACGTGGCGCAGTAGGAGACGCCACGGCCGGAGAGCTCTTCCTCGCGGGGAAGACCGAGCGTCCGGTAGGCGGATCCCGTCGAGACGATGACGGCGCGTGCCTCGTGCACGGTGCCCGCGGAGTCGGTCACCTTCTTGATCTCGCCCGAGAAATCGACGGAAGTCACGTCGTCCGGGATCAGCTCGGCGCCGAAGCGCTCGGCCTGGCCGCGCATCTGGTCCATGAGTTCCGGACCCATGATGCCGTCGGTGAAGCCGGGGTAGTTCTCCACCTCGGTGGTGTTCATCAGCGCACCGCCCGCGGTCACGGAGCCCTCGAAGACCAGCGGCTTCAGTGACGCGCGTGCTGTGTAGAGCGCGGCGGTATAGCCAGCGGGCCCAGAGCCGATGATGATCACGTTGCGGAGGTCGCTCACGGGAGTCTTCCTTGTCTGCCGACTGCTTTCCGGACCTGTGTGGTTCTCACCCCACCCAACGGATCCTAGGGGGCAGACATTCCCAGTGGGCGCCCGGCGGGGGTCGTGGCGGGGGCGCGTCTCAGCGTCGCTGGTAGGTGCGCTTCGTGAGCACCTCGGCCGGGCCGGGCTTCTCACCGCTGACGCAGGCGGCCTCGACGAGGTAGGCGTCGACGCGCTGGGAGTCGCCTTGATGCGGCAGGACGACGAGGTAACCCCTGTCGCCGTTGTGGGAGGCGGACTCGTCGACGGCGAGTGGTGTCTCCGCGCGCTCCAGGCCCTCTCGGATGCAGGAGGGGACGGACGTCTCCGGTCCGGCGAGCGGAGTGTCGCCAGGGCTCTGCTTGCTCTTGAGGTCCGGTGTCTTCGAGCCCCGGGACTTCTCAGCAGACTGCTGCTGGGCCAGCAGCGTGTGGACCTGCTTCTCGAGAGCGCCGTCGGCGGCGTTCTCCTTGCCGTGCTCAGCGCCGTCAGCCGCCGTGGGAGGCGCCGGCGAATCGAGTGACTGGAGGACCAGACCGCCGATGCCGAGTGCGACGACGGCACCGGCGCCTGCCAGGACAGCCGAGCGCCAACGGCGCGAACGGCGAGTGGGGCGGTGCCGTCCTGGACGGCTGGCGCCGCCGGGGTGACCGGCAGGATGGGTGGTCGGACCCTTGCGAGCGAGGCTCGTTTCACGTGAAACGGCGGCACCCGGGCGGGACGAGCTCCGGGAACCGGCGTCGGTTTCACGTGAAACACGGGAGGCGCCCGACGGGGACGCGTCGAGCAACGCTTCAGCAGCGAGCGCGGCATCGATGCGCCCCGCGATGTCTTCCGGCATGCGCACGGGGCCCGGCAGTGTGCCGAGCGTGCTTCTGATTTCCTCGAGGGACGTCCGTACGTCCGCGCACAGCTCGCAGGCGGAGAGATGCGCATGGACCGCCGTTGCACGCTCAGGGCTGAGCAGATCCTCGGTGAGCGCGGAGATCTCTGCGACTTCCGGGTGGCCGTCGGTGCTGTGCACGTCGGACGTGAAAGGGGTGGATGTCATGCCTGCTCTCCTCCTCCCTTCACGGCTCCGGGTGGTCCTGTGACGCCTTCCGACGGTGGGACGGATCGTCCCTGGCTCCGGTTCCTTCCCCCCTGGTGCGGTGACGTACCCCTCTCCTCCCCGTTCGGGCGCAAGTGGCTGACGAGCGGCAGCAGCCGGGCTCTTCCCCGTGCGCATCGGCTCTTGACCGTGCCCACGGCGACGCCGAGGACGTCGGCCGCCTCGGCCACCGGGTAACCCTGCATGTCGACGAGCACGAGAGCGGCGCGCTGCTCTGCGGGCAGCTGCGCGAGGGCGGTGACGAGCTGACGGTGGAGGTCCTCACGTTCCGCGGGCAGGTCTGCCGACTCGTGCGGTTCCAGCAGGAGGTCCAGGCGCTCCGTGTCGTCGGTGAGCGAGGTACGCCGGGAGGTGGCCTTGCGGGCGCGGTCCAGGCAGGCGTTGACCGTGATCCGGTGCAGCCACGTCGTGACGGCGGACTGGCCGCGGAAGGTGTGCGCCGCGCGGTAGGCGGAGATGAGCGCGTCCTGGACGGCGTCGGCCGCTTCTTCCCGGTCGCCGAGGGTGCGTACGGCGACGGCCCACAGCCGGTCCCGGTGACGGCGGACGATCTCGCCGAACGCCTCGGGATCGCCGTCGACGTGGCGTGCGAGCAGCTCGCGGTCGTCGAGTGCGTCCGGACTGCCCCCCTGCGCGGGGACGGGGGGCCTGGCGGCGGGCGCGTCGGCCGCGTTGCGGCCGCCTCTCCTGCGCTTGGGGCGGCGGCGTATCGCCTTGCCGCCGCGGTCGTCGCTCACCGTCGGACGCCTCCCGTCATCCTCGCCCGCCGGCTGGGCCGTGCGTCAGTGTCGAGGTATCAGCTCTGGACCTGGATCTCCGTGATCCGGCCACGGTAGTTGCCGTCGTCCGAGAGTGGGAGCTTCGTGAGCCATACCAGTACGTACTGAGTCCGGATCGGTTTCTTCGCCTTGAGAGTCAGGTGCTCTCCTGTCCCCTCGCTGACCTTGTTGAAACCGCCCAGTGAACTCGGCATGCCCGTCGCGCTCTTGGGCGCGGCGAGGAAACCGGCCGTGGTGGCGCCGATGAAGTCGACCTTCACCGAGCTCACTTGCTGCTGCTTGCCGAGGTCCAGGATGAGTCCGGCACCCGGCTTGAGGTTCCCGAAGTCGGGTCGGCCGATGTACTCCTGCGTGAGCCAGTACGTGCTGTGGGAGCCGTCGTAGGCGTCGGGAACGTCCGCCGGGTTCTCGCTGCCGTTGCCGCCGGGCGGCGGGTCGAAGTCCTGGGCGTCGACGATCTTGACCGGCTTGCCGGTGCCCTGCTCGTCCGGGCCGCTGACCTGACCGCCTTCGTCGCTCGCGGAGCTGTCGCCCTTGAGAAGGGTGTCGGCGACCTGCCAGCTGCCGAGGCCGAGAGCGGCGATCAGGAGCGCCGAGACGCCCCACTTGAGCGCCTTGCCGGTACGGCCGGGGAGCGCGGGCGGCGCCGGGGGCTCCCCGCCGGGACCACGGACCGCCGCTGTGCTGCGTGCCGGACCGCCGGGCCCGTGCGCGCCCTGCTGGTACGCGGTGCGCTGGTACTGCCGTGGCGCGCTGAAGGGGGACTCCGGCGGCCGGATACGCGGGAGTCCCGAGACCGCCTTGGCCAGCTCCTCGGGAGTGGCGCAGGGGCGCGCCTCGCTGGAGGCGGTGGCGCCGTCGTTGACGAGTGCCCGCATCGCGAGCTGGGAGAGCCCTCGGTGGACCCCGGCGCGGATCTGCTCCGGGGCGAGGAGGCTGTCCTTGGTGAGTGAGCCGACGCCGGTGAGACCGTACGCGTCCTCCTCGTACGGCCAGCGCTGGGTGAGCGCCGCATAGAGAACGGCACCGATGCCCTCGGTGTCCGTGCGCTGCGGGGTGTCGCTGCGGATGCCGCGCAGGGCCGCGGTGACCGCCAGACCGCGAATGCGGTACTGCCCGGAGCCGGTGCGCAGCACGGTGCCCGGTGTCAGCCGGAGATGTGCGAGCCCCTCGCGGTGTGCGGCGGTCATCGCCTGGGAGAGCTGGCTGACGAGCTGGTAGGCGTCGTGCGGCTCCAGCGGCCCCGAGGCGAGGATCTCGCTGAGCGGAGTGGCGTCGGGAAGCCACTCGCGCACCACGTAGACGAGGTCGTGGTCCTCCACCGCGTCGAGGACCTGGACGAAACGGGGGTCGCCGAGGAGCGCCGAGGAGCGCGCGGCGGAGAGGACCGACCGGGCGCGGGGGTGGCCCGAGGGGAGGACGTGGACGCCGACGGCGCGGCGCAGTTTCTCGTCGACTGCACGCCAGCTGCTGTATCCGTCCAGACGGGTGACGCACTCCTCCAGACGGTACCTCCGGGCGATCTTGTGACCGCTGTGCAGTTCCGGTGCCGCGGGAGGCGCGGCCGGCTCGTCCGAGGAGTCGCCGAGGGCGGTGTCGGCCCCGGCGGCGGCTGCGGTTCCCGCGGGGCTCCCCGCGTCGGTGGGAAGTGTCTCAGTCGGGGTGTCACTGCCTGCTGTGAGGTCGCTCCGGGCCCCGTTCACGTCGCTGCCGCCCGCGTCGGGGCTGCTGGTGTCCGCGTTGCCGCCGGTGGCTTCGGCGTCCGTTCTCGTCTCCTCGGAGGGGCGGCTGCCGCCGCTGTGTCCGTCCGTAGCGCTGTCGGCGCGGGCTTCGTCCGCCCTGGCGGTGAGTGCGTCTTCCTCACCGCTGTTGTCAGCCACGCCGACGGCAGCTGTGCTCCGTTCTGCCACCGTCGTTCCTGCCTCCCCAATTCGTTGCAGCCACTGTGTGCAACGGCTCGACAATTGTGCCCGCAGGCCGCCGTTATGCACGACACGCAGTGACCACGGATGGTTGTACGTCAGCGCCCGAGTCGGGCACGCACCATACCGACCATGGCGGTCATCTCCTCGATCCGCATCCGCTTCGCGGCTAGGACGAAAACGGCGCCCAATACGATCCCTCCCGCGACCAGCGAGGCGATCGAGGCGAGAGTTCCGCTGCCGAGAGCCTGGGTGATGCCGTAGACCGCGGCGCCGGCGGCAACGGTGGCCGGGACCGCGGCACCCGCGAGCCGGATGTACGTACGGAGTACGCGCGCTGTGTCCAGGTCGCCGCCCAGCCGGAGGCGTAGGCGCCGCCAGGCGATCCCCACGCCGACGGCGTAGGCGAGGCCGTAGGAGGCCGCCATGCCGACGACGGCCCAGCGGGCGGGGAGCAGCAGGAAGCAGGCAGCCGAGGCGGCGGCGTTCGCCAGGGCCACGATGACGGTGTTGAAGAACGGGGTGCGGGTGTCCTCGTACGCGTAGAAGGCGCGCAGGACCACGTACTGGACCGAGAAGGGGATCAGGCCCACGCCGAAGGCCATCAGCGCGAAGCCGATCGAGCGGGCCGCACCGGTGCCGGAGGATCCGTAGATCAGGGTGCACATCGGCACGCCCAGTGCGAGGAAGCCGAAGGCGATGGGGACGATCGCGACGGCCGAGTTGCGCAGTCCCTGCGAGATGTCGTCGCGGACGGCGCCGGTGTCCCCGTCGTTGGCGGCGCGGGAGAGGCGGGGCAGGAGGGCCGCCATCACGGAGACGGTGATGATGGCCTGCGGCATGTTCCAGATCAGCTGCGCCTGGGAGTAGGCGGTCCAGCCGGCGCCGGCGTGTCCCTCGGACGCGGCGGTCGCCTGCGCCCAGGTGGAGAGCTGGGTGACGACGAGGATGCCCGCCTGGTTGGCGAGTACGAAGAAGACCGTCCACTTGGCCAGCCGTGCGGCCTTGCCCAGCCCGTGCCCCCGCCAGTCGAAGCGCGGACGGACGCGGAAACCGGAGGCGCGCAGGTACGGGATCATCGCGAGGGACTGGACGACGAGGCCCAGCAGCGTGCCGACGCCCAGCAGCCGGACGGCTTCGGGCGGGATGCTGCCGACGCCGAGTCCGGAGTCGTCGGCACTGCCGTAGATCCAGAGGAACGCGCCGACGGTGGCCATGATGACGATGTTGTTCAGGACGGGCGTCCACATCATCGCGCCGAACCGGCCGCGGGCGTTGAGGATCTGACCCATCACCACGTGGATGCCCATGAAGAAGATCGAGGGCAGGCAGTAGCGCACGAAGGTGACGGTGACCTCGTTCGCCTCGGGATTGGAGGCGAACTTCGGCGACATGACCCACACCAGCGCCGGAGCGGCGAAGACCGCCACTGCGGCCAGCAGCCCGAGGATGACGGACACCAGCGTCAGCAGGCGGTTCGCGTAGGCCTCACCGCCGTCGCCGTCCTCCTTCATCGCGCGGACGAGCTGCGGGACGAAGACGGAGTTCAGGCCGCCGCCGACGGTCAGCACGTACAGCATCGTCGGCAGCGTGATGGCCAGCTGATAGGTGTCGCCGAGGACGGCGGCGCCGAGGGCGGCGACGATCAGAGCCGAACGGATGAAGCCCGTCAGCCGGGAGACCATCGTGCCGGCCGCCATGATGGCGCTGGAGCGCAGCAGTCCCCCGCCCTTGCCTCCGCCGCCGGACTCGGGAGCGGGCTCCTCGTCCGGTTCGGGAGGGGGCGGAGTGACCTCTGACGGTGCCGCGTGCGCTGCTTCGAATCCGGGGCCCTGACCGGGCCCGGCGGGCTCTTCCGCGGGGAGCGGCTGCCGGGCCGCGCCCTGCTCCGGCCCGGCCGGCGGTGGTGCGGAGGCGGTCGGCGGTGTGGTGGCGGGCGTGGCGGGCGTGGCGGGCGTGGCGGGTGGGGCGGCGGGTGCGGCGGGTCCGGACGGCTGGGGTGCGGAGCCGGAGCCGGAGCCCGGAGTGGGCGCGGGAGCGCTCTCCGAGCGGGGTTGCGGCGGCGCTGCCGAGGGCCGAGGGGTGGGGTGGGGCGCGGCCGGGCCGCCGGAGGCCGTACGGCCCTGGTCGCGGAAGAGATGGGCGAAGGCGTCGTCCGGGGTGGGCTGAGTGGACTGCGGTGCGTTCGGCTGCTCCTGTGGCGGGCCCGTCCGCTCCGCCCGTTCCGGGTCCGGGGTGCTCCGGTCGGACGCGTCGGAGGGGCCGCTCAGCAGGCCGTCGAGTCCGGTGTACTGCACGGTGGCGGGGTCGTCGCCGTGGGGGAGCCGGCGCGACGGGCCCTCCGGCTCGGGCGCCGGTGTGGGAGCCCAGCGGCGCGGGTCGGGGGCGTGAGGACCGGGCTCGGGCTGCTCGTAGAGGGCTTGCGGGTCGGGGAGCGTGCCGGGCGGAGGAGGGGGGTTGGCGGCCCTGTCGTGGAGAGCTTCGCCGACAGGGTCCTTCGCGGCCGGGTCGCGGTCCTCGTACGGGTCGCGTGTGTACGCGTCCCGCACGTAGGGGTCCTCCGGCGGCTGCGAGCCGTCGTCCGGAGTGCCACGGCCCCCGTGACCGTCGTGCGGCGCATTCATCGCTACTGATCCCTGCCCCTGCTCGCCAGCTGACTCAACGGTCCACTTTCTCACCCGCGTCGGAGGCGCTGTCGCTTCCATGACCGGTGTCGTGCTCGCCTGCGCCGCCGAGGGCGCCGGGCTTCTCGGGCGTCCCGGCCCGGGCGTTTTCCGTTTCCTCTGCCGGCCCGGCCGCCTCCGCCGAACCGGCCATCGCGGCCTGCTCGGCGGTCCCGGTCTTCGCGGGCTCCTCCGGCTGACCGCTGTCACCTGCGCCGTCGCCGTCGCCGTCGCCGTCGCCGTCCTCGTCGCCGTCTCCGGGGCCCTCGGTGCCGTCGGGGCCCTGGGCCGTGCCCGTGCCGTCACCGCCCGGAGCCGGGCCGCCGTTCCGCTTCCGCGTGATGTACATCCGGACGCCGGCGAGCACCACCAGCAGTACACCGCCCGCGATGACCAGGAGAACGGTCGAGGTGATGGAGGTGACGTTCACCTGGAAGACCATGGACTTGCCGTACGGCTTGCCGTCCTTCGTGTACAGCTGCGCCTCGACGTACGCACGGCCGTTGGCCTTCGAGGTGGTGGAGAACTTCACCGACTGGCTGTGTCCGCCGTCCACCTTGACCGGCTGGGCTTCGCCGACGTCGAGCCCGATCCGGCGCCGCGACTTCAGCCGCAGCTCCAGCCCGTCGACGCCCTGCACGAGGTTGTTCTGCACAGTGACCGGGATCGTCGCACTGCGGCCGGAGAGGGTGATGGGGCTCTTCTGGATGAGCTGCACCTTCTTGGTCAGCCCGACCAGGTAGTCGCTCGTGTTGTCCCGGAAGCTCTTGGCCGCTTCGGCCTCTCCGCGCCAGGAGGTCGACTCCGCTCGTTCCATCGCGCTGCCGAACGGCGTCACCACGCGGTCGTCCTGCGTCAGGATCTGCTTGAAGTCGTTGACGCCGCGGTCGGTCTCCTGCAGCTGCCGGTACGCCTCGGTGGGCAGCTCCTGGCGGCGCAGCGAGGCCGGGTACTGGCGGCTGCCCGGCACCTTCCGGTTCGCGCGGGGGTCGGGCTTGGCGGCGGCCGCTTCGGAGAGGTCGGTGCCCTGTGCCCAGCGCCCGTCCTTCTGGAGCGAGCTGAGCGCCAGCGCCATCGCCTGGACCTGGCCGGCGCTCGGCATCCGCTGCGGGGCGACGAGGATGTTGCGCTGCTTGTTCGGCACCTGCGCGGTGAGCGTGTGCGTCTCCGCGAGGAACCGCTGTACCGCCTTCGACGTGGCGCCCGGCCGGGTCATGTCCCCCTCGAACGCACGGGAGAGAGCCGCGTCGGCGACGAGCGCGGTGTTGCCGCCGCCGATGGGACGGGCCGAGGTCGGGGTGTAGGACAGCGCGGTGTCGCGGAGGCTGTCGCTGCGTGCGATGACGTTGTGGGCGCCCGCGGACGTGGCGACGTCGACGATCGAGGGGTCCACGGCGCCCTCGGCAGGCCAGGCGTAATCGGTGGCGGGCTCGGTGTGCAGGATGGACTTGACCGTGTTGACGGCCCGCTCGGTGGCGGAGCTCAGACCGGACAGCGCACCGGGGACGTCACGGCCGCGGTGCGCGAGGGACGCGAGGTCCGGGTCGCCGAAGGGGAGCGTGGCGATCTCCTCGCCCTTCACGGCGCCCTGAAGGTCCATCAGCCACTGCTTCGCGTACGTCTGGCCCTTGCCGGCGGTGGTGCCGCCGCCCTTCTTCCGCACCTGGTAGGGCTCGGTCATGGCGTTGACCGTGGCGAGCAGCTCGGGGTCGACGACCCATGTGATGGGCAGGTCCCCTCCCAGCTTCACCAGCTGCTGGAGACGGCCTCCCGGTGCGAGTTCCTTCGCGAGGTCGTCGTTGCGGAAGACGGGCGTCTGCTCCTCGTCGGACTCCGTACGGGCCGTCATGTGGGGCCTGGAGATCAGCGGCCAGAGGTACGTCAGGCCCGTCTTGTTCTTCGCGTCGGACGTCTGCCAGGGCAGGAAGCTGCGCTCGATGCCCAGGATCTGGTCGTACGGGCGCTCGCGGGTCTGTCCTGTGAGCGTCACGCCCAGCTGGTACACGCCGGACGAGTCCAACTTCAGGGCGCTGACCGGGAGCCTCAGCTTGAAGGTGCGGCGGATGCCGGGGCGCATGGTGCCGACCTTCGCCGTCGCGTCCTTGTCCTTCACCTCGGTGCCGTCGGCACCCGGCAGATAGTCCTTGCGTTCGGCGTTCTGCTCCAGCGCGCCGCGGCCCTCGACGGCCGGGCCGACGCGGAGGCCGATCCGGCCGTCGCTGATGGACGAGCGCCCGTTGTTGGTGACAGTGCCGGTGACGTTGAGGGTGTCGCCCTTCTCCGGTGTGGCGGGCGAGAGCGTCCTCATGGTGACTGTGGCGGTGCGCGAGCCCGTGCCCTTGCGGTCGCCGGCGGCGGCCTGGGCGGTGGCGCGAGCGGCAGAGCCGGTGGACGCGGCCGGGGCGGCGGAACCGTGCGCCGTCGCCGCGTGGGCGGGTGGCGTCAGGAGTCCCCCGACGAGCGGTCCGGTGGTCAGCAGCACGGCGACGCCACCTCGCAGCCACCGGCGGACGGCAGCGGTCGGGGTGATCCTGTTGTCAGCCGCCTCGGCCACGCGCTCGTCCGTCCCGTCGTGTCGTCGTGGGGTGCGTCTCGCTCACAGGTGCCGGTGCCGCCAGCGCGCACCGGTTCCTGAACCCCTGATGGTAACGATGCTTCGAGGGTGCACGTGCCGCGGTGTGCGTCACATGATCGACCGGCTTTCGGAGCAGGTGCGGGGCGGGCCGTACGGGCGGCAACGTACCCTGTGCTGTCGTGCCGAACGCCAACGAAGACCCCCAGCCGAGAACGCCCGCTCAGCCCGCCCAGGAGCAGCTCAGCGCAGTGCAGCGCCGTGCGGTGAGCGAACTGCTGCGGGTGTCCCCCGTCGCCGACGACCTCGCACGCCGTTTCCAGGAAGCCGGATTCCGCCTGGCGCTGGTGGGCGGTTCGGTACGCGACGCGCTGCTGGGCCGGCTCGGCAACGACCTGGACTTCACCACGGACGCCCGTCCCGAGGACGTGCTGCGCATCGTGCGTCCCTGGGCGGACGCGGTCTGGGAGGTCGGCATCGCCTTCGGCACGGTCGGATGCCGGAAGAAGACCCATGACGGGGGAGAGACGCGCACCTTCCATGTCGAGGTCACGACCTACCGCTCGGAGGCGTACGACCGTACGTCCCGCAAGCCGGAGGTCTCCTACGGCGACTCCGTCGAAGCGGATCTGGTGCGGCGGGACTTCACGGTGAACGCCATGGCGGTGGCGCTCCCGGAGAAGGAGTTCATCGATCCGCACGGCGGTCTGGAGGATCTGGCCCTCCGGGTGCTGCGCACTCCTGCCGCGCCCGAGACGTCCTTCTCCGACGACCCGCTGCGGATGATGCGCGCGGCGCGTTTCGCGGCGCAGCTGGACTTCACCGTCGCCGACGAGGTCCTCGGCGCGATGAAGGCCATGGCCGACCGCATCGACATCGTCTCGGCAGAGCGCGTGAGGGACGAGCTGAACAAGCTGCTGCTCTCCGACCGGCCGGTCGAGGGCCTGCGGCTGCTCGTGGAGACGGGGCTCGCAGACCGCGTGCTCCCGGAGGTCCCGGCGATGCGACTGGAGCGGGACGAGCATCACCGGCACAAGGACGTCTACGAGCACTCGCTGACCGTCCTGGAGCAGGCGATCGACCTGGAGGACGAGGGACCCGATCTGGTTCTGCGCCTCGCAGCGCTGCTCCACGACATCGGCAAGCCCAGGACGCGGCGCTTCGAGAAGGACGGACGGGTCTCCTTCCACCACCACGAGGTCGTGGGCGCCAAGATGACCAGGAAGCGGCTGACCGCGCTGAAGTACTCCAACGAGTTCGTGAAGGACGTCTCCCGGCTCGTGGAACTGCACCTGCGTTTCCACGGTTACGGCACGGGCGAGTGGACGGACTCGGCGGTGCGGCGCTACGTACGGGACGCCGGGCCGCTGCTGCCGAGGCTCCACAAGCTGACACGTTCGGACTGCACCACGCGGAACCGCCGGAAGGCCGACGCGCTGGCGCGTGCCTACGACGGGCTGGAGGACCGGATCGCGCGGCTGGAGAAGCAGGAGCGGCTGGACTCCATCCGGCCGGACCTGAACGGCAACGACATCATGGAGGTGCTCGGCGTCGGTCCGGGCCCGATGGTGGGCCGGGCGTACAAGCATCTGCTGGAACTGCGGCTGGAGAACGGGCCGATGGAGCGGGACGAGGCGGTCGCGGCGCTCAAGGAGTGGGCGGCCCTGCAGGATCAGCGGGGCTAGCACGGATGGGTCCCGGGCCGGTCGGTCCGGGCCCGCGCCCGTGCGGGGCGAGGACACGCGACGGTTCAGCCAGGGCCGGGGTCGGGGCCGGGGCCGGGAGGCGAGGACGGCGGCGCCGAAGTCGGCGCGGACTCCCATGAGCGGTGTGCACGTTTCACGTGAAACATGAGCGCGGCGACCGCGGCGTAGAGCAGCGCCACCGTCACCACCAGCGTGACGGAGCGTCCGTCCCGGGGCAGTATCAAGGCGGCGACACCGGCGGCCCCGACGAAGGCGACGTTGAACAGCATGTCGTAGAGGGAGAAGACCCGCCCTCTGTAGGCGTCGTCCACCGTGGACTGCACGGCGGTGTCGGCAGTGATCTTCGAGCACTGCGTGACGAGTCCCAGCACGAAGGCCGCGCACAGGATCGGCACCGGGGCGAAGGTCAGTCCGAGTGCGGGTTCCAGCACGGCCGCCGCTGCCGCGCACAGTCCGAGCCAGCCGAATCGCCCCGACCGCGCGACGCCCCACGGAGTGATCACAGCGGCTGCGAAGAAGCCGAGGCCGGACGCGGCGACGGCGAGGCCCAGAAGCTTCAGTCCCGCCCCCACGTCCACCGCGTCGACGGCGTCCCCCACGTCAGCGTCGTCCCCGAAGGCGTAGCGGCACAGCATCAGGACCATGACCGTCAGAGCGCCGTAGCCGAAACGCATCAGGGTCATGGCGGTGAGCGCGTAGGCGGCACCCGGACGCTCCCGCAGATGCCGCAGTCCTGCGACGAGGCCGCGTGCGGTGATTGCCAGGGCCGCCCGCAGCCGCAGCTGTACGTACGCCGCACCGGGGCCCAGACGGTCCTTGCCCAGTCGCAGGGCGGCGATCCCCGCCAGCAGATAGACAAGGGCGCCGACGCCCACGACCATCGCGTCCGCGCCGCGGCCCCCCTCGGGGGAGGCGAGGCGCACGGCGAAGGCCAGCCCGCCGCCTGCTGTGGCGGCGAGCGTCCCGGCCGTCGGGGAGAGGGAGTTGGCCATCACGAGGCGTTCGTCGTCGACGACGCGGGGCAGCGCGGCGGAGAGCCCGGCAAGGATGAAGCGGTTGACCGCCGTGACGGAGAGGGCCGAGAGATAGAAGAGCCACTCCGGGACGGCGGTCAGGACGAGTGCCGCGGTGCCCGCAGCGAGAACCGCGCGCAGCAGATTTCCGTAGAGCAGGACCTGCCGCCTGCGCCACCGGTCCAGGAGCACTCCCGCGAAGGGGCCCAGCAATGAGTACGGGAGCAGCAGTACGGCCATCGCGGAGGCGATCGCGGCCGGCGAGGTCTGCTTCTCGGGTGAGAAGACGACGTAGGCGGCGAGCGCGACCTGATAGACGCCGTCCGCGAGTTGGGAGAGCAGACGCACCGTGAGCAGTCGGCGGAAGTCGGGGAGGTGCAGCAGAGTGCGGAGATCGCCGACGACGCTCATGGCCCCCAGCTTCACACACTGGTCTCCGCGGCGCGTCCGGACGTCAAGGACGGTACTGCGCCCGGGAGTCGGGCGTACCGCGTGGGGCCGGGAGGACGGTTCAGGTCACCGCTGTCGAGCGTCGTGGGCCCGGGCCGCGGGTCCGGAGAGCGGGTCCGAGTGCGTGGTTCTGTGAGCCGCTGTTTCACGTGAAACATGACCCCTGGCCTCCCGCCTCGCCCCGCCGAGAGCTCGTCTCGGCCCGGGAGCTCACCTCATCCGCGTCCCGTGTGGCGGCGTGCCCCATAGGACGTGGGGTGTCTCCACCGGAGCGAGACCCTCGTCGCCGGGCACGCGACGGCCCCGTACGAAGACGTCGGGCGCCTTGTCCAGCACCCCGCCCGCCGGGTCGTCCGAGCCGTCCCTGCGTACGACGTCCCGCTCCGGGAGCAGCGCATCCCGTACCACGACGGCGCACAGGTAGAGCGTTCCGAGGATGTGGACCAGGATCACCAGCTGGTAGCCCTCGGTGGGCAGCCCCTGGTGCTTGTCGCCGCTGCCCGTATAGGCGAGGTAGAGCCAGATCCCGAGGAAGTACACGGCCTCGCAGGCCTGCCAGATGAGGAAGTCCCGCCATTTGGGGCGGGCGAGGGCCGCGAGGGGGATCAGCCACAGCACGTACTGGGGGGAGTAGACCTTGTTGGTGAGCACGAAGAGCGCGACAACGAGGAACGAAAGCTGCGCCAGCCGCGGCCTGCGCGGTGCCCACAGCGCCAGTACGGCGATGCCCGCACAGCCGAGCGCCATGAGCACCATCGCGTAGACGTTGGCGTCATCGAGGGGACTGCCGGTGCGCTGGGAGATGATCAGCCAGATCGAGCCGAAGTCGACAGGCCGCTCCTGGCTGAAGCTGTAGAACTTCGCCCAGCCCTGCGGCGCCAGCAGCATCACCGGCAGATTGACGCATCCCCATGCCAGCGCCGCACCGCCCAGCGCCGAGCCGTACTCCCGCCAGCGTCCGGCCCGCCAGCACAGGACCAGCAGCGGGCCCAGCAGCAGCGCCGGGTAGAGCTTCGCCGCAGTCGCGAGACCGATCAGGACGCCGGCGGCGAGCGGACGGCTGCGGGCCCACATCAGGGTGGCCGCGGCCGTGAGCGCCACGGCCAGCAGATCCCAGTTGACGGTGGCGGTCAGCGCGAGAGCGGGTGCGAGAGCGACCAGGAGGCCGTCCCACGGGCGGGAGCGGTGCGTACGGACGGCGCAGACGACGAGGACGGCCGCGCAGGCCATGAGCATGCCCGCGTTGATCATCCAGTACAGCTGCTCGCGGTGCTGAAGGTCGTCGCCGCCCGGCGTGAACCAGGCCGCGACCTGCATGAACGCCCCTGTCAGTACGGGGTATTCGAGGTAGGCCATGCCGCCGGAGACCTGGTCCGGGATGCGATCGAAGTACGGGGTGAGGCCGTCGGCGAAGCCGCGTCCGACGAAGAGGTGGGGGATATCGGAATAGCACGCGTGTACGTATTGGCTCGTCTGGCCCGAGAACCAGGCGCCGTTGTAGCAGGGCAGCTTCTGCACCATGCCGAGGACGAACATCCCCAGCCCGAGCAGCACCACGACCTTCACCGGCGTCCACCAGCCGCCCGCACCCGGCGCCGCCCGCCGCCCCACCGGCCCGCCGATCAGTTCGCTGCCGGCTGCGGCGACCTCGTCCTGCTCGGTCGGATGTACGGGAGCGGTCTTCCGGTCCGAGAGGTAGGCACGCGTCATGCGCACATCCTGCCGTACGGCCCCCTACGGCAGCAGCCCCGTCACGGTGACCCGTGACGGGGCTGCTGTGGCCTCACAGCGGCTGGAGGCCGGATGCTGCCGGGGCGGTGCCCGGAGGCGGGAGCCCGGCGGTGGAGCTACTCCCTCGTGCGGCCCTCCGGACCGCCGAAGAGGCCTCCGCCGTCGTCACCTCCGCCGTCTCCGCCACCGCCGTCTTCACCGCCGGTGTTGCCGCCGTCCTGACCCTGGTCGTTGCCGCCGTCCTGGCCCTGGTCGTTGCCGCCGTTGACCTGGCCCTGGTCGTTGCACCCGAACGGGTTGTCACACGTCTCGGACGGTGAGGGCAGCGAAGGCGACTGCGACGGCGACTGGGACGGGTTCTGCGACGGGTCCTGCGACGGTGCGTCGCTCGGCGGGGCCGTCTGCGACGGGCTGGCGCCCGGGCCGAAGATCTTGCCGCCGATGGGGGCCGGCTCCGGGAAGTTCTGGAGGGGCTGCCCCTGGAGCGCGCCCGTCATGTACTTCGTCCAGATCTCGGCGGGGAAGGACGCACCGTGGATCGAATCCTGGTTGCCCACGCCGTACATCTTCAGGAACTTCTGCACCTTGGCCTTGTCGTTGACGCGCCACATGCCGATCGACGTCGACAGCTGCGGCGTGTAACCCGAGAACCAGGCCGACTTGTTGTCGTCCGTCGTTCCCGTCTTGCCCGCGGCGGGACGGCCCAGGCCCTTGGCCGCCGTACCGGTGCCGTCCTGCACCACCGTCTGCAGAACGTTGGTGACGTTGTCCGCGACCTTGGCCTCGAAAGCGCTCTTCACGTTCGGCTGGTGCTCGTAGACGTTCGTGCCGTCCTCTTCGACCTTCTTCACCGAGTACGGCTCGGAGGCCATGCCGCTGCTCGCGAACGTCGCGTAGGCGTTCGCCATGCGGATGGCGCTGGGCGCCGACGTACCGAGGGAGAACGTCGGGGTCCTGCGGGCGAGGCTGTCCTCGTTCAGGCCCGCCTTGAGCGCCGCGTCCGCGACCTTGTCGACCCCGACGTCCATACCGAGCTGGATGTAGGGGGTGTTGACCGAGTACTGCATCGCCTCACGCAGGTCGATCTCGCCGCGGCTCTCGTTGCCGTCGTTGCGCTGGCGCCACTCCTTGCCTTCCTTGTCGCGCCAGATGGTGCCGTTGTAGTTGCGCAGCTTGACCTTGTTGTCGCCGTTGTAGACGCTCTTCGGCGAGACGGGCGTACGGGCGTCCGCGCCCTGCACCTCCGGCCCCTCGGGGTCGCGCACGCCGTCGCGCATCGCCGCCGCGAGGACGAACGGCTTGAAGGTCGATCCCACCTGGACGCCGGTGTAGTCGGCGTTGTTGGTGAAGTGCGTGGTGGCGTCCTCGCCGCCGTACATCGCGACGATCGCACCGTCCTTCGGCTTCACCGAAGCGCCGCCGAACTGGACGTACTTGTCGACGTCGCGTTCCTTGGGGTCGATGTTCGCCTTGCGCACCCGCTCCACCGCCGAGGTCATCTGCGCCATCTTCTTCTTGTCGAAGGTGGTGTAGATGCGCAGGCCGCCCTGCTTGAGACGGCGGTCGTCGATCGTCTCGCTGTTCGCGGTGATGTAGTTGTTGGCCACGTCGACCATGTAGCCCTTCTGGCCCTTGAGTTCGGTCGACTTCTTCGGCTGCTTCGGCGTCGGGAATTCCTGGTACTTGGCCCGCTCCGCCTTGCTCATCCGGCCCGTCTGCACCTCGCGGTCCAGCGTCCACTTCCAGCGTGCCTCCGCACGCTGACGGTTCTTCTCCGGCGTGGCCGCCGAACCCACGCCGCCCGCCGGGTCGTAGAGGTTCGGGCCGTTGAGCGTCGCGGAGAGGAACGCGGCCTGGCTCGGGTTCAGCTTCTTGGAGTCGACGCGGTAGTACGCCTGGGCGGCCGCCTGGATGCCGTACGCACCTCGCCCGTAGTAGCCGGTGTTGAGGTACCCCGCGAGGATCTCCGGCTTCTCCTTCTCGGCACCCACCTTGATGGAGATGAACAGCTCCTTCAGCTTTCGCGTCAGGGTCTGCGACTGGTCGAGGTAGGTGTTCTTCACGTACTGCTGGGTGATCGTCGAACCGGACTGCGTGTCACCGCCCATCGCCATGCGTCCCACCGCACGGACGATGCCGACCGGGTCCACACCGGCGTCCTCGTAGAACGTCTCGTTCTCGGCGGCGATCACCGCGTCCTGCATCGACTCGGGGATCTGGGAGAGGGGCACGATCTGGCGGTTCTGGTCGCCGCCGCCCGCCACCACCATCTGCGAACCGTCGGCCCAGTAGTAGACGTTCTTCTGCTGCTCCGTGGTCTTGTTCGGGTCGGGCACGTCCACCATCGCCAGCGCGATGCCGGAGAGGCCGATGATCGCCCCGACGAAGCCGGCGAAGGCTCCCAGCACCAGCTTCCAGGACGGCACCCAACGGCTCAGGCCCGTCCTGTTCCAGCGCGGGTAGTCGATGAACCGCTTTCTGGGCGGCGGCTGGTAGCGCCCTCGGCCGCCACCCCTGCCGGGCGGCATCCCGCCGCCCCGGCCGCGTCCTCCCCCGCCGATGCCGGGGATACCCATGCCCGCGCCCGCGCCCGCTCCGGCGCCGGCAGCGCCCGCTGCGGGGCTGGACGCCCGGCGCCTGCCGCCGCTCCCCCCGCGCGGCGCCGCTCGTCGGGCGTCGGCGCGGGGGCCGTACGAGCTGGAAGCGCCTCCTTGCGGCGGCTGCGTGTAACGCCGGCCGGTGCCTGATGACGGCGACGGCTGCGCTGCGCGCCGACCGCGCCCCTGTGGCGGCTTTCGACGGTGCTCGCTCATGGAACAGCTACTCCTCGGGCAGGCGCTCTCGCCTGAAGGTGGCAGTTGACGTCTGGTCCCCCCGAGTACGTCCCGCCGACTGTCCGTCGGCCGGTCGCACTGCACCCAGGACGATGACGCGCGCGGGCGTCTTCTGGTTCCCGGTGGTGGTCTGCACGCGCACAGACTACGCAGCTCCAAAACATGACTTAGCCTGCATTCATCTCAATCGGAACAAGTTCCCTTGCACGAAGTTGAGATGTGAGTCCCTTCACCCCCGTCCCTCTTGTTGCCCGACGGCGCTCGGCCTATCGTTCAGATGTATCGAGCCGATACATCAGCGCGAGATACCTCGCGTTGGGGGAAGTGGACGGCCGGGCAGTGCCGAAGGGGGCGGTGGAGCATGAGCAGACGCGCCGGCATCCTCGAGTTCGCCGTGCTCGGCCTGCTCCGTGAAGCGCCCATGCACGGCTATGAGCTGCGAAAGCGGCTCAACACCTCGCTCGGTGTCTTCCGCGCCTTCAGCTACGGCTCGCTCTATCCCTGCCTCAAGACCCTTGTGCAACGGGGATGGTTGACGGAGGAGCACAGACACCCGCAGGAGGCCCACGAGCGCGACGCGCGCTCCGCCTCACTGCCCGTACGCCGGGCGAAAATCGTCTACCGGCTGACTGCCGAAGGAAAAGAACACTTCGAGGAACTTCTTTCACAGACCGGACCGGACGCGTGGGAAGACGAACACTTCGGTGTCCGTTTCGCCTTTTTCGGGCAGACCTCGCGCGAGGTGCGGATGCGTGTGCTCGAGGGGAGGCGCAGCCGCCTGGAGGAGCGACTGGCGAAGATGCGCGCCTCCCTCGCCCGCACACGCGAACGGCTCGACGAGTACACCCTCGAACTGCAGCGCCACGGGCTCGAATCCGTGGAGCGTGAAGTCCGCTGGCTCAACGAGCTCATCGAGAGCGAGCGGAGCGGGCGCGGCCGGGAAGAGCGGACCTCACCCGGGCGGCAGGCCAAGTCCGGGCCCCCGCCGCGCACTTCAGGAGACGCGGACGGCCGGCCCCGGCACAGGGGTGGTACCCCGCTGCCGGATCCGTCCGAGGACACCGCTTGAGATCCCGTACGAACGGGGTCCCACCGATCAACACAGGGAGCAACCGGAATGGGTTCGGTTCGTGTAGCCATCGCCGGCGTGGGCAACTGCGCTGCCTCACTGGTGCAGGGCGTCGAGTACTACAAGGACGCCGACCCGGGCAGCAAGGTGCCGGGCCTGATGCACGTCCAGTTCGGCGACTACCACGTGCGTGACGTGGAGTTCGTCGCCGCCTTCGACGTGGACGGCAAGAAGGTCGGACTCGACCTGGCCGACGCCATCGGCGCGAGTGAGAACAACACCGTGAAGATCTGCGACGTGCCGCCCTCCGGGGTGTCCGTCCAGCGCGGCCACACCCTCGACGGGCTGGGCAGGTACTACCGCGAGACCATCGAGGAGTCGGACGCCGCACCCGTCGACGTGGTCCGGACGCTGAAGGACGCCGAGGCCGACGTCCTGGTCTGCTATCTCCCCGTGGGCTCCCAGGAAGCCGTGGAGTTCTACGCGCAGTGCGCCCTGGACGCGGGCGTGGCGTTCGTCAACGCGCTGCCCGTCTTCATCGCGGGCACCAAGGAGTGGGCGGAGAAGTTCACCGAGGCGGGAGTCCCCATCGTGGGGGACGACATCAAGTCGCAGGTGGGCGCGACCATCACGCACCGCGTCATGGCCAAGCTCTTCGAGGACCGCGGCGTCATCCTCGACCGCACCATGCAGCTCAACGTCGGCGGCAACATGGACTTCAAGAACATGCTGGAGAGGGACCGGCTGGAGTCGAAGAAGATCTCCAAGACGCAGGCGGTCACCTCGCAGATCCGCGACCGCGACATGGGCGCCGACAACGTGCACATCGGCCCGTCCGACTACGTGGCATGGCTGGACGACCGCAAGTGGGCCTATGTGCGGCTCGAGGGACGGGCCTTCGGCGACGTACCGCTGAACCTGGAGTACAAGCTGGAGGTCTGGGACTCGCCCAACTCCGCCGGCGTCATCATCGACGCGCTGCGCGCCGCGAAGATCGCCAAGGACAGGGGCATCGGCGGACCGATCCTCTCCGCCTCGTCCTACTTCATGAAGTCGCCGCCGGTGCAGTACTACGACGACGAAGCACGCGAGCAGGTCCAGGCGTTCATCGACGGGAAGGTCGAGCGCTGAACAGCTCGCACACGCGTCGGCTGCGGCACTGAGGCGCCGCGGAGCTTCGCAGAAGCCCCGTGAGCGCCGGCGGAGTCGCGGGGTCCGCCGCGGTGGCCTGTGCCACCGCGGCGCGGGCCCCGTCCTTCCCGCGCGCCTCCTGCGCCCCCTGCACGTGCCGCGAAGGGTGCTTCGGCCCACCGCGTCAGCGGTCGACCGTGCGGTCCACCATCGTCGTGGTGTGCCGCAGCTGCGCGGTGAGTTCCTCGCCCACCTTCGGCTCCGGAGCGTCGGCGGGCACGAACAGGATCGACACCTGCATGTGCGGCGGCTCCGCGAACCACCGCTGCTTGCCGCCCCACAGGTACGGCGAGAGGTGGCGGTTCACCGTGGCGAGCCCCGCACGGGCGACGCCCTTCGCCCGCGACGTCATCCCTGCCATGGCCTTCGGCGACTCCAGCCCCACACCGTGCGACGTGCCGCCCGCCACGACGACGAGCCACCCGTCACCCGGGGCCCTCTGCTGCCGGTAGCCGAACCGGTCGGCCTTCGTCACCCTCGTCACGTCCAGGATCGAACCCCGGTACTCCGTGGCCGTGTGATCCCCGAGCCACAGCCGCGTACCGATCCGCGCCCGGAAGTTCGTACGCGGGAACTGCTGCTGGAGCCGCGCGAATTCGTCCGGCCCGAGGTGGCTGACGAACATCGTGTCCAGCGGCAGCCGTGCCGCCCGCAGCCGGTCCATCCAGTTGATGACCTCGTCGACGGCGTCGGACCCGTCCGTACGGTCCAGGGGCAGGTGGATCGCGAAACCCTCCAGCCGCACCTCGTCGATCGCGGCGTGCAGTTTCGGCAGGTCCTCCTCGGTGACGCCGTGACGCTTCATGCTGCTCATCACTTCGATGACGACCCGCGCACCGCGCATCAGTCCGACGCCCTCGACGGAGGAGACCGACCGGATCGCACGGTCGGGCAGCGGCACCGGTTCCTCGTCCTTGCGGAACGGGGTGAGCACCAGCAGGTCCCCGCCGAAGAAGTCCTTCATACGAGCGGCCTCGTAGGTCGTGCCGACAGCCAGGATGTCGCTGCCGAAACGGGTGGCCTCGTCGGCCAGCCGCTCATGACCGAAGCCGTAGCCGTTTCCCTTGCAGACGGGGACGATCCCCGGGTACTGCTGGATGACAGACAGCTGATGCGCCCGCCAGCGATCGGTGTCGACGTAGAGGGTGAGCGCCATGGCCGGTAAGGCACCTTTCTTTCGGGTCGTCTCGGTCTGTTGAGACCTGCGTCTGCGCGGCGGGCCGCGCCGGTCAGCGCCGCGACATGTAGATGTCGAGCGCCTTGTGCAGCAGCTTGTTGAGCGGGAAGTCCCACTCGCCGAGATATTCCGCCGCTTCTCCCCCGGTCCCCACCTTGAACTGGATGAGCCCGAAGAGATGGTCGTTCTCGTCCAGTGAGTCACTGATGCCGCGGAGGTCGTAGACACTCGCGCCGAGCGCGTACGCGTCCTGCAGCATGCGCCACTGCATCGCGTTCGACGGCCGCACCTCCCGCTTGTGGTTGGCGGAGGCGCCGTACGAGTACCAGACGTGGCCGCCCACGATCAGCATCGTCGCCGCCGCGATGCGTTCGCCCTCGTGCTCGGCGAAGTACAGCCGCATCCGGTTGGGGTCCTCGGCGTTGAGCACCTTCCACATCCGCTCGAAGTACGCCTTCGGACGCGGCCGGAACTTGTCCCGCTCCGCCGTGATCTCGTACAGCTGCTGCCAGTCGTCCATGTCCTGCAGGCCGCCCTGCACGACCTGTACCCCGGCCTTGTCGGCCTTCTTGATGTTGCGGCGCCACAGCTGGTTGAAGCCCTTGTGCACATCCTCCAGCGAACGTCCTTCGAGCGGAACCTGGAAGACGTAACGCGGCTGGACGTCCCCGAAGCCGGCGCCGCCGTCCTCGCCCTGCTGCCAGCCCATGCGGCGCAGCCGGTCCGACACCTCGAAGGCCCGCGGTTCGATGTGCGTTGCCTGGACGTCCCGCAGCCGCTTCACATCGGGGTCCTGGATGCCCCGCTTGATCGCCGGGGCGTCCCACCGCCGGATGACCACCGGCGGGCCCATCTTCACCGAGAACGCGCCCTGCTGCTTCAGGTGGGCCAGCATCGGGCGGAGCCACTCCTCAAGGTGCGGCGAGTACCAGTCGATGACCGGTCCCTCGGGCAGGTAGGCGAGATAGCGCTTGACCTTCGGCAGCTGCCGGTAGAGCACCAGCCCCGCACCCACCAGCTCACCGTCGCGGTCGAACCAGCCCAGATTCTCCGACCGCCACTCGCCCTTCACGTCCGCCCAGGCAGGCACCTGGCAGTGGCTCGCCGAAGGAAGGTTCCGGATGTACGCGAGATGCTGCTCACGGCTGATGGTCCTCAGGGTCAGGCTCATGCGGGACGCTCCTCCGGCGCAGGTAAGTAACTCGCCGCGAAGCCTACTGTGCGTCCGCGAGGGACCACTGCCTGCGCCCCGGCGTCCGGGGGGCGCGAGCGGGCGCGGTCCGGAACTGCGAGCGGGGTCACGGGTGTTGGACGGGCGGCCGGTAAGGGGAGATCAGCAGCCGGTCGGAGGCCGGCGGCGAGACGTCAACCGCCCTCGTGGGGCTGCCGCTCCGCGGTCGGCGGCGGCACCGTCACCGAGCACGTCGTGCAGACCGCGTCCACCGACTCGGGCGCCGGCGCCTCGGCCCGCACCGCCAGCAGCGAGACCACGGCCGCCACCAGCAGGAGCCCGGCGCAGCTGACCATCGCGCCCTGGAACGCGGCGTCGACGTCGGCGGGCGATCTGTACTCGTCGCCGGACAGGCCCACGATCGCGGGGATGGCCGCCACGGAGATCAGGCCGCCGGTGCGGGCGGCCGCGTTGTTGACGCCGCTCGCCGTGCCCGCCCGGACGACGGTGACGGAGTCCAGCACCGTCGCCGTGAGGGGCGCCACCAGCAGGGTCATGCCCGCGCCGAGGGCGATGCCCGCGGGCAGCACGTCGGCGAAGTACGAGGCGTCCGGCCCGATCCGCAGCATGAGCAGCACGCCGCCGGCGGCGATCACGGGCCCCGCAGTCAAGGGGATGTGCGGTCCGATCCGGCTGCCCAGCCGGGCCGCCCGGCTGGAGAAGGCCAGCATCAGCAAGGTGAGCGGCAGCAGTGCCAGACCCGCCAGCAGCGGTGAGAATCCGGCGGTGGTCTGCAGCTGTAGCACGAGGAAGAACGAAACCGCGGACAGCGCCCCGTAGATGAGCACAGTGACGACGTTCGTCGTCGAGAACAGCCGGGAGGAGAAGAGAGACAGCGGCATCATCGGTTGGAGGGCGCGCCGTTCCGTCCGGACGAACGCTGTACCGAGGACGACGGCGGCGGCGCCCGTGGCGACCGCGGTCACGGGCTGTGTCGAGGCCGCAGTCAGGGCGTAGGTGAGCGAGCCGAGACTCAGTGCGGCGAGCACCGCACCCGGAACGTCGAACCGTCCGCTCGCCGTCTCGTCCCGCGTCTCCGGCACGTGACGCATGGCGATCAGCACCGTCAGCACCGCCGGCGGCACGTTGATCAGGAACACCCAGCGCCAGCCCGGACCGCCCACCAGCCACCCGCCGAGCAGCGGCCCCACGGCCCCGGCCACGCCGCCCAGCCCCGCCCACATCCCCACAGCAGGAGCACGGTCCGCGGGACGGAACACGGCCTGGATGATCGCGAGCGAGCCCGGCGACAGCAGGGCACCGCCGATTCCCTGCAGCGCACGCGCCCAGATCAGCATCTCCGCGTTCACCGCGAAGCCGCACAGCGCGGACGAGACCGCGAACCACAGGACGCCCACCACGAAGACCCTGCGTCGGCCGTAGCGGTCGCCCAGGGAACCGCCCAGCAGGATCAGGCCGGCGAGCGTCAGCAGATAGGCGTTCACGGCCCACTGCAGACCGGCGAGACTGGCGCCCAGATCCCGGCCGATACGTGGCAGCGCCACGTTCACCACCGTGCCGTCCAGCAGGACCATGCTGGAGCCGAGCACGGTCGCGAACAGCACCCAGCGCCCCGTGGCGCCGGCCATGGGGACGTCACCTGCGCGGGCAGCGTTCATGGCTCCATCCTGGGGCGGGACGGTCGCGCACGCCGGGGAGCACGCCGCAGCGGGAGGGCGCTTCGTCGGTGCACATGCCGAACCATGCCGACGTCGTCATCATGGGAAGCGCAGCACGGCCACTCCCGGGGCGCGCGCACGAGCCTTCGAGCCCTTCGGAACGCCCCGAGGAGCGCCTGTTCCACAGCGCGTCGGCGCGGAGCGTCGCTGCGACGCGTCGCCGCAACGCCTCCCGGCGGTGCGCGATCCACGGTGCCGACCGGGAGACGCCGCACCACCCCAGCGAACTCCAGCGCAGCACAGGAGAGGAAGGGGGACGGACGCCATGGAGCTCTTCCCGCCCCTGCCGCTCGCCGAATGGCGGGACACCAAGGAGACCCTGCACCGCTTCGAGCAGCTGATCGGCAAGATCCGGCTCACCTCGAGCCCCCGGCGCAACCACTGGTGGCACGTGCCGTTCCACGTGACCGGACGCGGCATCACCACCCGTCCGATGGGACAGTCCGACGGCAACCCCGTCTTCACCATCGACTTCGACTTCGTCGACCACCAGCTCGTCGTGGCGACGCTCGACGGGACCGCCGTGTCCTTCCCGCTCCTCGGCCAGTCGGTGGCGTCCTTCCGCGCCCACACCCTGGAGACGCTCGCCGACCTCGGCATCCACGCGGAGATCCCCCACCCCGAGCCCTTCGACCTGCCCGACTCCTCCAGGCCCTTCGCGCGCGACACCGAGCACGCCACGTACGACCCCGAACACGCGAACCGCTACTGGCAGGTCCTCAGCCAGGTCGCGCTCGTGCTGGAGGAGTTCGCCGCCGGCTTCTCCGGCAAGAGCAGCGCGGTCCACCACTTCTGGCACACGTTCGACATCGCGCACACCCGCTTCTCGGGGCGCCATGTCGAGCAGCCGCCGCAGACCGATCCGGTGACCCGCGAGGCCTACTCGGAGGAGGTCACGAGCTTCGGCTTCTGGTTCGGTGACGACAAGCTCCCCGAACCCGCCTTCTACGCCTATGCAGCCCCCGAACCCGCGGGTCTGGAACAGGAACGGCTCAGTCCGCGGCAGGCACACTGGGCCGCGCAGAACGGCGGGCACCTCGCGCTTCTGCGGTACGACGACGCACGGGCAGAGGCCGATCCCCGTACCGCTGTGCTGGACTTCTACGGCAGTGCGTACCGGGCGGCGGCCGTACGGGCGAACTGGGACATCGACCGGTTCGCGAGCCCGCACGGGGTGACGGATCAGCAGTTGCTCAGCCGGCACGGCTGAGCAACTGCGCCGGGCGGGGCGCGACGGCCGGTCGCGTCCCGACGGCTGGGAGGCCTGACGGACGAGGTCCGTCAGGCCTCCCAGCGCTCGACCGGCCGGTGCCCATTCGTCCGGCGCCGACCGGCACCCGGCCTCCGGCACCCGGCCTCCGACCGGCACCCGGCACCGTCAGTGCAACTGGCGCTGCCAGTCCGCAGGGACCTTGCCCGCGGGGCCGGGAGTCGGCTGCGACTGCGGGTGCGAGGTGGGCGGGGCCAGGGTCGGGCCTTCGAGGACCTGCTCTGTCTCCGCGTTCCAGTACCAGTCCTCCCCCGGCTCGAAGCTGGTCAGGTACGGATGCCCCGCCTCCACCGCGTGCATCGTGGCGTGCTGCCCGGGGGAGGAGTCGCAGCATCCGACGTGCCCGCAGGCAGCACAACGCCTCAGGTGGAACCACCATCCGGGACCGTCGCCCGCTGAACACTCCACGCACCCGGAGCCGCTGGGCGGAGCGGTGGGATCGATGCCGGGAACCTGGTTCTGTGCCATGTGACAGCTCCTCTCCCTCGGTTGTCCCTCGCTTGCCGGTACGGCCGGTGCGGCCGTACCGGTCTCTGTTCCGGCGTGCGGACGCAGCCGGACGAACGGGAATCGGCGGACGGAACGGCGGACGTCACCGGCGTCACCGCCGTCACCGGCGGGCCCGGCAGGGCGGACGGGCGACGCGTACCGGGAGCGGCGATCGCGGCGAAGAGCGCCGGCAGGCGGTGAACGGGTGCCGGCAGCCGACAACAGCCGACAGCAGCCGATGACAGCCCGGCGACGACGTGTCACACGTTCGGCTGATCGCCGGGCGCTCCCGGCCCCGCCGGACGTACGCCCGCGACCGCCACTAGGCCAGCAGCCCGCCGTGTGCCATGCCGAGGTAGAACCCGAAGGCGGCCCCGCCCATCCCGATGATCAACGCGAAGCGTTCGCCCGTCGACGCCGAGATGAACTGGCCCCACGCGCCTGTCAGGACGCCCACCAGGCCAGTCCAGGCGCTGAGCACGTGCAGGCCGGGCCACATCGCTGTCAGGAACGCGACGACGCCGAGCAGCAGCGTCACCGCCGCGAAGGAGTTCTCGAGGGGATGGGCCCTGCGGTCGGCGCGGAGCATCGAGATCGGGTTCTGCCGTACTGCCTGTGCCATGCGGCACCTCCTGCAGAGGGCGGCCTCGGGCGGAGTCCGGGTGACGCCGCTCACACCGTTGCGTCCAGATTGCGGCGTCTTGCCCCTGGATTTCAACCGGAAGGCCGAAGCCGGGTAGGCTGAACGGTCTGCACACGCCTGCGGGTGTCCGTGCAGAACGCATCACGACCCTCCTGCCACGGAACGACCGTGGCCGCGAGTCCAGAGGAGGTGGGTTCCACATGCGTCACTACGAGGTGATGGTGATCCTCGACCCCGATCTCGAGGAGCGCGCGATCTCGCCGCTGATCGAGAACTTCCTGTCCGTCGTACGTGACGGCCAGGGCAAGGTCGAGAAGGTCGACACCTGGGGCCGTCGCCGGCTCTCCTACGAGATCAACAAGAAGCCTGAGGGCATCTACTCGGTCATCGACCTGCAGGCCGAGCCTGCAACCGTCAAGGAGCTCGACCGTCAGATGAATCTGAACGAGTCGGTTCTGCGGACCAAGGTCCTCCGCCCCGCCGCCCACTGAGCGTCAGCTCACAGAGGCACACGGGCCGGACAACCGGGTAGCAGCAGTACGCCAACGAGCCACTGAAGCCACCGAAGCCCCAAGCAGCCAGCAGTACCCGCCGAGAGGTTCACCATGGCAGGCGAGACCGTCATCACGGTCGTCGGCAATCTGGTCGACGACCCCGAGCTGCGCTTCACCCCCTCGGGTGCGGCGGTCGCGAAGTTCCGCGTCGCGTCCACTCCCCGCACCTTCGACCGGCAGACCAACGAGTGGAAGGACGGCGAAAGCCTGTTCCTGACGTGCTCGGTCTGGCGGCAGGCGGCGGAGAACGTCGCCGAGTCCCTCACCAAGGGGACGCGCGTCATCGTGCAGGGCCGCCTCAAGCAGCGCTCGTACGAGGACCGCGAGGGCATCAAGCGCACGGTCTACGAGCTGGACGTCGACGAGGTCGGCGCCAGCCTCCGCAACGCCACGGCCAAGGTCACCAAGACCAGCGGCCGGGGTTCGCAGGGCGGCGGATTCGGCGGTGGCGGCGGCCAGGGTGGCGGCGGCTGGGGCGGAGGCCAGGGCGGCCAGCAGGGCGGAGGGGCACCCGCGGGCGATCCGTGGGCGACCGGTGCTCCGGCCGGCGGCGGTCAGGGCGGCTCCGGCGGAAGCTGGGGCGGCGGCTCCGGCGGCGGCTACTCGGACGAGCCCCCCTTCTGACCGTCACGCCGCGTGCGTACGGCCGAGGGCGGGCCCGACAGTCACACACTTCTTGAAACTCAACGGAGAGAGACATGGCGAAGCCGCCTGCTCGCAAGCCGAAGAAGAAGGTTTGCGTGTTCTGCAAGGAGAAGATCTCCTACGTGGACTACAAGGACACGAACCTGCTGCGGAAGTTCATTTCCGACCGCGGCAAGATCCGTGCCCGCCGGGTCACCGGCAACTGCACCCAGCACCAGCGTGACGTCGCGACGGCCGTCAAGAACAGCCGTGAGATGGCGCTGCTGCCCTACACCTCGACCGCTCGATAAGGGAAGGGTGACCAATAGATGAAGATCATCCTTACCAACGAGGTCTCCGGTCTCGGTGCCGCGGGCGACGTCGTGGAGGTTCGCGACGGATACGCCCGCAACTACCTGGTCCCGCGTGGTGTCGCCATCCGCTGGACCAAGGGCCGCGAGAAGGACGTCGAGCAGATCCGCCGCGCTCGCAAGATCCACGAGATCGCGACGATCGAGCAGGCCAACGAGGTCAAGGCCCGGCTCGAGGGCGTCAACGTCCGCCTGAAGGTGCGCGCCGGCGACCAGGGCCGTCTGTTCGGCTCCGTCACTCCGGCCGACATCGCCGCTGCCGTCAAGGAAGCGGGCGGTCCGGAGATCGACAAGCGCCGCATCGAGGTGGGTTCGCCCATCAAGACGCTCGGCGCCCACCAGATCTCGGTACGCCTGCACGCCGAGGTTCTGGCGAAGGTCGACGTCGACGTCGTTGCGGCGTGACCGGCAGCTGATCGCAGCCGCTGCCGCCGGACGGTCCGGGCCTTTGCCCGCCGGCTGTCCGGCAGCAGCACGGCCAAGGGCCGCATCCCGTTCCGGCGGGGTGCGGCCCTTCTGCCTGCCCGGCGCTTCGGCAGACGCCGCGTCGGCTCACGACGGCGACCGACGAGGCACGGGCTACGGCCGCGGCTCCTCCGCGCCGTGGTCCCTTCCCGTGCCCCGCCTCGTCAGGTCCGCACGGCGCCCGTCACCACCCACCGTCCGGATCGGGCCCGCAGCCACAACGTCACCAGCCGGACGCTCATCATCAATCCGGCGACCGTCCACCACAGTTCGGTCAGCCCACCGCCCCAACCGGGCAGCAGCAGCGCCACCGGAGCGAAGGCGGCCAGTGTCACCAGCATCGCCCCGGCCAGATACGGCCCGTCCCCGGCGCCCATCAGGACTCCGTCCAGTACGAAGACCACCCCGGCCACCGGCTGTGTCACCGCCACCACCAGCAACGCGGGCGTCAGCGCTTCGATCACCGCTCCGTCCGCCGTGAACAACGGCATGAACACCGGACGCGCCGCCGCGACGAGCACACCGAGCACGACCCCTGAGACGACCCCCCACTGGACCATCCGCCGGCACGCCGCTCGCGCACCCGCCTCGTCCCCCGCCCCCAGGTAACGGCCGATGATCGCCTGCCCGGCGATGGCGATCGCGTCCAGTGCGAAGGCCAGCAACGACCAGAGCGTCAACGCGATCTGGTGCGCGGCGATGTCCGCGTCCCCGAGCCGTGCCGCCACAGCTGTGGCGATCATCAGAACGGCCCGCAGCGAAAGAGTACGGATCAGCAGCGGCGCTCCTGCCTGCGCGCACTGCCGGATCCCCGCGGCGTCCGGCCGCAGCGACGCCCCGTGCCGGCGCGCGCCGCGTACCACGACGAACAGATACACCCCGGCCATGCCCCACTGCGCCAGCACGGTCCCCCACGCGGACCCGGCGATGCCCAGCCCGAACCCGTAGACGAACAGGAAGTTGAGCGCGGCGTTCGCGGAGAAGCCGCCGACCGCCACGTACAGCGGTGTCCTGGTGTCCTGCAGGCCGCGCAGCACTCCGGTCGCCGCGAGTACGACGAGCATGGCGGGAATGCCCAGCGCGCTGACGCGCAGATACGTCACGGCGTGCGGCGCAGCGGTGGACGAGGCCCCGAAGAGGTCGACCAGCGCGGGCGCGCTCGGCAGCACGGTCACGACGACGGCGGCCCCCAGCAGCAGCGCCAGCCAGATGCCGTCCATGCCCTGGCGGATGGCGGCGGGCAGGTCGTCGGCCCCGACGCGGCGTGCGACGGCGGCGGTGGTCGCGTAGGCGAGGAAGACGAAGATGTTGACGCCGGTCTGCAGCAGCGCCGCAGCGACTCCCAGACCGGCGAGCTGCGGTGTGCCCAAGTGGCCGACGATGGCGCTGTCCACCATGACGAAGAGGGGCTCCGCGACGAGCGCGCCGAAGGCCGGGAGTGCGAGTGAGACGATCTCGCGGTCGTGGCGGCGCATGAGGGCGCGACGGTCGGCTGCGGTGCCGGGGTGGCCTTCGGGGCGGTGCGGGCCCGGTCCGGAACCGGGGGGCGAGCCAGGGGTGCAACGAGACGCGGGGCGGTCGGGCATGGGTTCGATACAAACATCCACAGGTAATGACTGCAAGGGGCTATGGTCTATTACTTCTGTGCAGTGGGGGTAAGGGCCGGGCACCTGTACGCCGTCCCGTGTAACGATCTCGCGCCGGAGGCCGGATTTTTTCACGCACACAGGCGGTGGACTTCATAGCCACAGGTCAGAGGGTGCCGACGATCGGGCGACCGCACTTCTCCACAAGCCTGTCCCCCGAGCCGTACACAGCTTTCGCGGCCTTCTCCACAGGAAGCGCCACGTCATCCACACCCCCCTGTGGATAACAAGATTGGCTGACGCCACGCGCCGCCATAACGTAGTGCAGCGCCCGCCCACTTGACCCTCATCGACACCATGGCCTCGACGCGCCGGAAGCGGAGCCGGGCGGCCATTGTCAGAGCGGTGCCGTAAGAAAGAGGGGCACTGCGGAGGTCCGGTCCTGCACGACCGCCGGACGGGGAGGAGGTGGCCGGGTGACTCAGCAACCCGAGCACGTCGAGGACGTCTGGGCCGCCGACTCCCACACCCGGAGCGGCCAACAGGCCCACGCCGGCGACAGGTTCCCCGTCGCGCGCCAACGTCACGGCGGCACGGGCGGAGGACGCGACGGCGGCCACGTCGAACAGCACGACCGAGGCGCGGACGCCGCGGTCCCCGTCGCCGCGTCCTTCGAGCGGGTGCCTCCGCAGGACCTCGAAGCCGAACAGTCCGTCCTCGGCGGCATGTTGCTGTCCAAGGACGCCATCGCCGACGTCGTCGAGGTCCTCAAGGGCCACGACTTCTACCGCCCCGCGCACGAACTCGTCTACCAGGCCGTCCTCGACCTCTACGCCAAGGGCGAGCCCGCCGACCCCATCACCGTCACCGCCGAACTCACGCGCCGCGGCGAGATCGGCCGCGTCGGCGGCCCCGGTTACGTCCACTCCCTCGTGCAGACGGTGCCCACTGCCGCCAACGCCGAGTACTACGCGGAGATCGTGCACGAGCGCGCGGTGCTGCGCAGGCTCGTCGAGGCGGGCACCCGCATCACCCAGATGGGATACGCGGCCGACGGCGACGTCGACGACATCGTCAACTCCGCCCAGGCGGAGATCTATCAGGTCACCGAGGCGCGCACCTCCGAGGACTACCTCCCGCTGGGCGACATCATGGAGGGCGCACTCGACGAGATCGAGGCGATCGGCTCCCGCAGCGGCCAGATGACGGGCGTACCGACAGGCTTCACCGACCTGGACTCGCTGACGAACGGACTGCACCCGGGCCAGATGATCGTCATCGCGGCGCGGCCCGCGATGGGAAAGGCGCTCGCACTCGACACCCCCCTGCCCACCCCCACCGGGTGGACCACGATGGGCGAAGTCGGGGAGGGGGACCACCTCCTGGACGCCGACGGGAGGCCGACACGTGTCGTCGCCGCGACCGGCGTCATGCACGACCGCCCCTGCTACCGGATCACTTTCGACGACGGTACGAGCGTCGTCGCCGACGCCGAGCACCAGTGGCTCACCGACACCCGCGCCTCCCGCCGCTCTGCCCAGCAGGGCGCCGACGGACGCAACGGGTCCCGCAAACAGCGGACTTGCGCCTCGGTGAGGACCACCAAGGAGATCGCCCAGACGGTGCGGTGCGTCACCGCAGACGGGCGCTCGAACCACTCCGTGGCCAACGCCGCGCCGCTCGACCTCCCTGAGCGCGAGCTTCCGGTTCCGCCGTACGCGCTGGGGGCGTGGCTGGGGGCCCGGGCCGGCGACGCGACGAGGTCCACCACGGCGGACCCGGAACTGCTGGACCTCATCGAGGAGTCCTGCGGGGGCAGGGCAGAGGCTGTCCCAGGGCAGGTCCCGCACGCCGCGTGCGCCGACTGCGGCAGCGAGTGTTTCTCCCCGTTCGCCGAACCAGGCTGCGCCACATGCACCGAACGGCACGGCGGACTGCCCGTCCTCCTCCGTGACACGGGGCTGCCGGGGAACGGGCACATCCCCGGGGAGTACCTGCGGGCCTCCGTCCCCCAGCGCCGGGCGCTGCTGGCCGGACTCCTCGACACCGCCGGCACGGTGAAGCCGACCGGATCGGTTCAGTTCACCGTCACCGACCGGGCCCTCGCCGACGGGTTCCGGGAACTCGTCATGAGCCTCGGCCACCGGTGCGGGGTGGCTGCCGAGCGCGTCAGGGGGCGGTCGGCGGAGTCGGCCGAGTCGGCCGAGTCGGCCGACTCCACGACCTGCTACACCGTCACCTTCAGCACCGACGACGAGGTGTTCCGGCTGAGCCGCAAGCAGCAGACGCACCGGGACCGCCGCCGTCCGGTCACACCGAGGCTGAAGCGGCGGTTCATCAAGGACGTGGAGCGGGTCGGCTCCGTCCCGGTCCGGTGCGTGCAGGTGGACAATCCCGCACACCTGTACCTCGCGACCCGGTCGATGATCCCCACCCACAACTCCACCCTCGCCCTCGACTTCGCGCGTGCCTGCTCGATCCGGCACAACATGCCCAGCGTGATCTTCTCGCTGGAGATGGGGCGTAACGAGATCGCGATGCGGCTGCTGTCGGCCGAGGCCCGGGTGGCGCTGCACCACATGCGGTCGGGTTCGATGACGGACGAGGACTGGACGCGGCTGGCCCGGCAGATGCCGGGCGTCACGGAAGCGCCGCTCTACATCGACGACTCGCCGAACTTGTCGATGATGGAGATCCGGGCCAAGTGCCGTCGCCTGAAGCAGCGGAACGATCTGAAGCTCGTGGTGATCGACTATCTCCAGCTGATGCAGACGGGCAGTTCGAGGCGTCCGGAGAGTCGTCAGCAGGAGGTCTCGGAGATGTCCCGCAACCTCAAGCTGCTCGCCAAAGAGCTGGAGCTTCCGGTCATCGCGCTCTCGCAGCTCAACCGTGGTCCTGAGCAACGTACCGACAAGAAGCCGATGGTCTCCGACCTCCGTGAGTCGGGTTCGATCGAGCAGGACGCCGACATGGTCGTGCTGTTGCACCGCGAGGACGCGTACGAGAAGGAGTCCCCGCGGGCGGGCGAGGCCGACTTGATCGTGGCCAAGCACCGCAACGGGCCGACGGCGACGATCACGGTCGCCTTCCAGGGGCACTACTCGCGTTTCGTGGACATGGCACAGACCTGACCGGGCGGCGCTGTAGGGACTCAGATTTCGCGGCACAGTCTCAGGTCCGATGGCACATCGGCGGCACTTATGCCGTCTTCGTGAGACTCGCTGGTGGGGGTTCTCACCTTTTCGGGTGATGGAGGTCCAGCCCGCTCTGCCCGTTGTTTCTCCGCTGACACCCTTGGCCGTACGGGTCGTTGCCCCGTGGGGTGGGGGTGCGCGATGGGCAGTGTCACTGCGACGGTGAGTATCCGTCAGCAGCGTGGTGCTGTTGTGGAGGACCGGGACTGGGCTACGGCCCCTGTCGACCTTCTGCAGTCGGCTTGTCCGTGGCGGACTCTCCGCTGGTACAAGGGCCAGAAGCATTACTCGGGTATTTACTAGTCGGCGACGAGGCGCGACCACGTGATCTACGAGTCGCGCCTGGAACTGTCACGGTTGCTATTCGCTGACTTCGATCCGTCCGTACGCGGCGTCGCGGCCCAGCCCTTCCTGTTGAAGACAGTGCTGGAGGGGGAGGTGTGGCGGCACATCCCGGACTATCTCCTGCTCACCGGGCAGACGCCGGTGGTTGGCGACGTCAAACCGTTGCATCGGTTGGCCAAGCCGGAGGTGGAGTTCACCTTCAGCTGGACCCGGCGGGTGGTGGAATCGCGCGCATGGAAGTACGAGGTCTGGAGTGAGCCCCCGTCCGTTGAACTGGGAAACGTGTGGGCGGCGCGGCGGGCGTGGGCGGTGCCCAGTCGCGTCCGCCGCCGCACCGTCATCCCGTCGACAATGACCGCGTAAGCCCGTCGACGTGCCTGCGGCAAGCGGCGATCATCGCCTCGAACCGCTCGTCGCGGCTGCGCCGACGTCCGACTTGCTGTCTCTGAACCCTGCTGGACTGCACGTACGGAGCGGCGGTACCGATCAAGGGTCGACGCGCAGGAGGGTTGCTGGGCACAGACCGCGTCGTGTGCCCTCCGGCGTCCTTTCACGAGTCAGCCAGCTCTCGAAGATGTCGGCCGCGCGGCCCTTGCCGCTGCCTTGCTCACCGGGTGTGAGCAGCCAACGGCCGTCCACCTCCAGCAGTGTCCAGCGGGTGCGACCGATGTACAGCTGGAGTAGACCGTCTTCGGCATGTTCGTACAGGGCCATGCCCTGCTGCTTACCCAGCCGCGTCCAGTGCTCCCCGTCGGCGACCACCCGAAGGGTGGGCGGGAACGGCCATGGGGTGAGTGCCTCGGCGTAGAGGGTGCCGGCGAGTTCGCCCGCCGTGGCGTCACGGACGAAACTCATGTTGGCCTCGTTCATCACGTGCTTGAAGTAGCGGGTCGCCTCGGCCAGTGCGTGGGTTCCGTCGAGGCGCATTCCTAGCTCGACGCCGCCGGTCAGTCCTTGCTTGGCGACGAAGTTGGCGGAGAACAGCGCTCCGGTGACGCCGTCGGCTATCACGCCCTTGGCGTGATTGAGCCTGTCCGGGACGATCTCGACCCCTGCCTCCGAGAAGGCCGTGGCCTCGGCACGGGCGGCTGGCAGGTGGTTGCGCCCGCGCAGCAGAAGACTGACCCGCACGCCTCGGTCCACCGCCCGGCACACCGGCTCGTACAGCAGCTCGGGACGTGCTGCTGCCCGGGGCAGGCCGTACGTCATGCTCGCCACGCTGAAGGTCGCGAGCAGCAACTCGGACTTCGCGCGGTCGATGACGTCGGTCACGGCGTCGGCGATGTGGCACTGCTCGCCCCATGTCCAGAGGGGTCCCGTGCCCGGGCCGGCCGGGGACGGCATCGCCAGGTCACTCGCCGCGGTGCGCGACTGGACCGGGTGGGTTCGCCTGTCGGGGGGCATGTCCCATGGACTGAGCTGCCACAGGCGGGCGAACAGCCGGGCGACCCGGAGGACGTCGTCGCGAGCTGTGACGACCACGCCGTTCTCGCCGACGGTGTCGAACGATCTGCTCACCAGGTTCGCGCTCGACACCAGCGCGACGCGGTCGTCCACGACGACGAACTTGGCATGCAGACCCGGATATCCGCGTACGTAGATGCCGTGACGGGTCAGTTCACGGAAGTTGCGGTACTCCATCTGCCGGTCTACGTCGGTCGTGTCGTCGTTGATCGACTGCTCCAGCCCCTTGTTGTCGAGAGCCGACACGACATAGACACCGCCCCGCAGCCGGCCGGCTGCCTTCACCAGCGCCTCGCGCAGCTCCGTGTCCCCGAGGCACAGCACCCCCACGAAGATCTTCCGTTCCGCCCCCTCGATCATGTCGATGAGCCGGGTACGGATCGAGGAGCCGCCCCCCGCATACGTGAAGCAGTGCGCGTACGCGGCCGGGTCGTCTCCGTTCGACGGTGCCGGGGAGAAGGCGGACCGATTCGGAGCGTCCCGCCGGGTGACGAAGTAGCCACCGCGCACCACCCGGTCGGCCAGCCGGAGAGGGTCCGCGACCGCGGCGGAGGTTTCGTCGACGAGGTCAGTCATAGGCGAAGTCCTTCGCCGCCCGCAGGGCGTATACGTGGCGGAAGTGGCCCTCGTCCCACAGGTGTTCCTCGATGTGGGCAGAGGTGAGGCTCTCCTCCGGCATGCCGTGCGCTTGGACGGCCCGGCTTGCGGCGGCGGGAAGCATGCCTGTGTCCAGGCTTGCGGGCGGGATCTCGGCAAGTTCGCGCACGGCCTGGTCGAGGGCGAAGACCCACCGTGCCGCCGCGTCGGCCGGAGAGAAGTCGACGGTGACGCCCACCGCGCAGTCCGGGTGTCCGATCGACAACCCTGTCGGCCTGTTGAGGGCGATTCCACGGCCCATGGCAGCCTCGGCGGCATTGCTGTCGAGGGTGAACGACCAGCGCGTCGGTGAACTCGGGACGGCGGTGACATCGCCTCCTTGTTCCTGCCAGGGCAGCGCCGCGTCAGGGGCCAGGCCGGTCAGATCCATCCAGTGCTGCGCCTGCCGCGGGGCGGGAACCACGACATCCTTCAGCTTCTTTCTGCCCGACGGGTCCATGACGTCGAGCACGAGCATTGCGCTCTCGCCGTGTGACCGGACGTGTCCTCTGGTGCGGTAGACGGGCCCGGCCTCGGGAACGGCGGTTTCGCGCTCCACCGCGTCCACGATGTCGTCGGGCAGCCCGACGACGGTGCCCTCGCGCATCCTGTCGGTGATCAGACCGGCGAGGGTGAGTCCGCGTACCCGTCGGGGTGTCGGCTTCTGCGAGGTGGGTTCCACCCGGTCGAGCAGGGGAGGGTCCGGCCGGCCAGCACCCCGCAGACAGGCGATCAGCTCGTCGCTGTCGGGGAGGTAGAGGAACCCGACGGTGGTGGTGTGGTACCTGGGGACGGCGTAGCCGTTCAAGGCCGACCGTGCCGCTTCCTCCACCGCGTGGTAGTCCGGGCCGGAGGCTCTCAGCACCCCCAGCCCGACGAGTCGCCCGGCGATCCGGACGACGGCCTCCCGGGGAATGGCTGTGACCTCCTCCACGTCCTCGACGCGCATCGGAGCAAGAGCCAGCGCCGCCTCGACGACGAACCGGTCCACGACAGTGAGCTTCTCGTCCACACGCCGCGTCACCGACACCGAGGGCCACATGAGCATGGGCAAGAGCGCCTCGCGGACCACCACGCTTGCTTTTCGGGGTGTCCGCGGCGCAGCGAACCAGTCGAACTCGGGCATCAGAGCCTCGACACCTGCAGGAACTCGCCCGACTCCACAAGCTCGAACAAGTTGTCGTAGAACCTTGCCGCCTGGAGCGCAGAGGCTGCTCGGGATCCCCTGCCCAGCTGGCGCAACGTATCGGCGTGTCCGACCATGACGAGGGCCCGCCGTGCTCGGGTACAGGCCACGTTGAGCCTCCGCAGGTCCTGCAGCCACTGGCCGTACCGAGGGCTGATGGCCGGAGGTCGTCCGCCGCGGGCAGAGGCGCGCGCCCTGGTGAAGCTGATGATGACAAGGTCGCTCTGCTGTCCCTGGATCCGGTCAATCACATCGATGACCTGCCAGTCCAGCATGGGCAGGTGGCGGGAGCGCAGACGCCGGTCGAGCTGGCGTGCCTGAGCCCGGTAGAAGGAGAGCACGCTGGCGGTCACGGGCTCCGACCCGCGTTCGCTCAGTTCGTCGTTGTAGATCTGGCTGATCTGAGTGATCAGTTCGGCTTCCCGCTTGTTCGTGAAACCGTGCCCGCTCTCAGCCGGTCTGTCCCCGGCGTCGCGATAGCGGCTCGTGTCGATCAGGATTCCCGGTTTCGCGAACGTACGGGTGACGAGCGGAGTCACCCCGACCCGCGCGAGTTCCTTGTCGGCCGGGGACCTGTAACGGCCTCCGTAGACGGATGAGTTCACCACCTCTGCTAACGGCGGAATCATCCGGCGCTGCCAGACCAGAGGCCGGCAGAGAGCCTCCGGGCAGGTCTTGACAGCTCGCTGGAACAGGCTCTGCACCAGGTACCGGATCATGGAATGCAGCAGGGCGCGGTCCGCTTTGTCCCCCTGCTTCGCGAAACGGCTGTGCGCTTCCACGAAGCGGTCGCGGAAGGTGGCCTGCCATGCGCCGGAGGCCTGTAGATCCAGGGCGATTTCCTCGACGGAGTCCGTACGGAACCGGTGCAGCTCCTCGTCCTCGGCCCAGATCTCAGCCAGATCCTTCACGGCTTGTTCCAGTGAAGGTGCGGCGCCGCGGTCCGTTCGGTGAAGGGCGGTGAGCGCGTGCAGGAAGTGCTCGTCGTCGCGGTCGACGTGCGGGGGCAGTTGGTGCTCGTCACCTACGAGCACCCACCGCCGGGACTTAACCGCCCCGATCAGGAACTCGCTCTCGGTGACTCTGCTCGCCTCGTCCACTATGAGCGTGTCGTAGTCCGTGTGGCGGACGAGTTCGCTGCCTCGGCCGACTATGCCCTTGGTGGTGGCACACACGAGGTTCGTCGCGCGTACGAGTGAATGCCGCATGTCCTCGACGAGTTGTTCGTCGCTGCGCTCGGCGGTGAGTTCGCGCCAGCGGGCCGCGAGCGAGGGAAGGCTTTCCAGCACGCTCTGCCTGCGAGTGAGCTCGGTCAGTGCGGAGGCGGGGTCCTCCTGGCCCAAGTCCGCGGAGAGCGCGTCCCGCTCCGCGATCAACGAGTTCAGTTCGCCTCTCAGGCGTTGCACGTCTGCCTGGGCGTCCTCGGACTCGGTGGAGAGGCGCTCCACTTCGGCATCAGTCCATATCCGGGCCTGCCGCTGCCTGTCCGTCCAGTCGGCATGGCGCCGGGACGCCTCCTGGTGAGCCGTCCGGCATCGCTCGCTCTCACCTGTGACTGCGTCCAGCTCGTCCAGGATCAGTTCTACCCAACCGACGAGCTGCGCGCCCCAGGCGGGAATGCGGTCCCCCTGCCCCGTCACTAGAGGACGGCCGGCACCGGACGCGTCGACACGGATGTGTAGGGCCTGGCCCAGGTGGGCCCACGACTGCGCGGACGCATCATCGGCGGCCGCGGACAGCTCCCCGTGCACGGCCAGGACGAATTCGCGGAAGGCCTGGCGTGCCGGTACGAAGCGCCGCTCCGCCTGTTCACGCTCCTCGGCACGCTGGTCCCGCAGAGTGACGCGCTGGGCGCGGAGTGAACGGCCGTTGTCGGTGATCCGTTCCTGGTCGGCCGCCGCGCGCCGCAGCGCGTCTTCCCGCTCAGTGCGGGCCGACTCCCACTGCGCGAGTTCGCGCTCCGCCTGCGCCACCGCAAACCGGGCGGCGCCCGCCGGGCCCAGCTGCAGACGCTCAGCGAAGCGGCCGAACGCGCCCTGCGTGGAACGGACTTGTTCCAGGTGGGTCCGCGCTGCTGCCAACTCCGCTACGACGGAGGCAACGGCGCGGTGGGCCTCGGTCATGGAACGCTCGGCTGCATCCTTAGTCGCTGCCGCCTCCCTCAACCGGCCCTGGTACCAGCTCTCCCAGGCCCGCATCTCCCGCGCCGCCTCCTCCTCCGCTTCCTCCGCGAGTGTGAGGAGTTCTCCGGAGCGCGCGAGTTCGAGTGCGGCGTCCCGCAGGGCCTCCATGCTCAGGCTGTACTGCTCCCGTGCCACCTCCTCTGCGAGGAGGGCGGCGCTGAGCAACGAACTCGTCTCGCCCAGAGCGCGTTCGGCGGCAGCGATGCCGTGGTCGAGCTCTGCCATCTCCTCGCTTGCGGCAGCCAGCCGGGCAGCGAGCCGCTCCTTGGCCTCGGCCGCGGCACGCGCGGCGTCCCGTAACTCCTGCGCGGCGGCATCGCAGTGGTGCACCTTGTCACGCAGTCGGTCGAACCGTGCCATCCGTTCACCGACGGCAACGAGTTCCCGCTCCCACCGTGCGGTCTGCCCTTCATCGGGTCCCGGACGCATGATCCGGGCTGCGGCGTCGACGCCTACGTTCTGCGGCAGATAGGCCCTCAGCCGCTCGTCGACCTTGTCGTCGCGCCAGGTGATGCGCAGCGGCCGGATGCCGGGCTTGTGACCGATGCGGCTCAGAACCTCGTCGACCGCGACGTGAGTCGGGGCGAGCAGCAGAACCCGCTCCCCTCGGGCGACGAGCTGACGGACCGTCTCGCAGATCACCTCGCTCTTCCCGGTGCCGGGCGGGCCCTGGACAAGGAAGGCGTGCGGGCTCGTCACCGCACCTGAGACGGCACTTCTCTGTTCGTCGTTGAGGACGGGTGCGTCAGGGTCGTCGTCACCGTAGAAGATCGTCAGCGGCCGCGAGTTGTGCTCGTCACGCCGGAGATCTCCCGGGCGGCAGAGCAGTCTCGCCAGGTCCTCCCACGGGCCCTCGACCTGCGCACTCCGGAAGTTTCCCAGAGCCTCGGCGTTCTGCCGCATGCCGAAGGGACGGACGACGGAGACGCTGACCTTGTCACCGAGCTCGGCCGACCAGTCCCTCGGCTCGATGATCTCGAGGCGTCCGCCCCGGTTGGAGGCGACCCTGGTGTTGTACGAGCGGCCGTCCGGGCCGACGAGTTGCACCCGTCGGCCGCGGAAGGCCTCCACATCCCGTGTGCCGGGTTCGACGACGACGGACCTGTGACGCCCGCGCTTCACCCCGGCCACATGGCCGGTGACAGTCACCTCCGGGTCCTCCGGCCGCTGCTCCAGCAGTTCGATCAGCGTCCCCAGATCCCCGTACTCCTTGAGCACCGCCCGCTGCAGCCGGCCGTGCGAGCGCAGTTCCTCGCGGCGAGTGCCGCGGCGGAGCTGCTTTTCCACTTCGCGTACACGCTCTTCGATCTCTGCCAGATCGCATCGCTGCTCGGACCAGATGTTCGCCATGGACACTCTGGACGGCACGAGCCGGTGCGCCTTCGGGGGGACGGAACGCGCCGGATCGACGTTGAGCACGACGGCCAGCCAGGCCCCGGAATCGCGGGCACGCTGACGGCGCACACGCAGTTCGAACTCCGAGCCGCCCAGGCGGAAGAACCGAGGCTCACCGCCCGAACGCGGGCCGCTCCGCACCAGCCACGCTCCGGATTCCAGGTCCCGCGCGATGTCGGCCACGGACTTCCCCGGCGGCAATTCGAGTCCTCTGGGGAAGTAGCTGAGGCAGAGCTGCGGCAATTGAAGAACCCTCAGCTCCTCCGCCCAGTCTCCGGGCGGCGTCAGCAGCACGTCCGCCACGGCTAGGCCTCTGCGACGAACTGCAGAGTGCTGATGCGGTCGTCGACTTTCCAGCCTCGCTCGTGGAGCTGCCAGAAGACCCGGAGATGGTGCAGAGCACGCTGCCTGAGATCGGAACACTGGCCGCTGGTCACCGACTGCTCCCCGTGCGCGAGCACCGAGCGGTTCCGCGCGTCGGCGAGGCCCGCCAGGTGACGTATCCCGTTGAGGTCCGTGATCTTCGACTTGACGAGCATCTCGTCGTTCAGCAGGTGCAGCAGGAGAACCGCGTCGATCAGTCCCACCTTGAACGGCAGCGGCACTTGACGGTCGCTGCGGAACATCTCCATCGCGGCTGCCGAATAGCGCTGCGACAGGTCGTTCACGTCGTGGTGGAGCAGCGTGTAGTCGGGGCTGTCCATACGGAACCCGCCGTACTCGCGGTTGAGCCGTTCCGCCAGGCTCTTCTCTATCGTCCGGTAGAAGAGCAGGGCGGCGAAGTCGTAGCGGTCGAGCCGCAGATAGTGCTCGCCGAGCAGGAAGAAGTTCAACAGCATGGCCGAACCGCTCTTCTTGACCAGCTCTTCGACGAAGTTGAGCTGCTCGCCGAGTTGGCGGGCGGTTTCCGGCCGCACCTGTGACCGGGAGTCCTCAAGCCGCGTGCGTAACTGCCCGGCGCAGGAGGCGAGGCTCATCGAGTCGAGGTCGCACCAGGCCTGGTAGAGCGCGGCGAGGTCGGCGAGGAAGCGTGCACGGGCGGGTTCGGACATCGACGAACTCAGCTCGTCGAACCTCGCCTTGGCTCCCGAATAGGCACCCGAGCGGAACATCTCCATCGCGGCGTCCATCGCCTTGTCACCGAACAGCGATGTCGGGTTGGGCAAGATGCGCAGTCGCTCGGTGCCGGGAGTCGCCTGCCGCATCTCCGGGTCGAAATCGCTGTCGATGTAACACATCTGCAGATCGAGTTGGGAGGCGGCCAAGGCGGCCCCAGCACTCATCACCTTCTTGCCACCGGTGATGTCGATGATGGCCTTCCGTGGGCGCTCGTCCGGCCGCCTCGGCAGGACGGCCTTCTTGACGATTTCGTAGATCTCAAGCGGGTCGACCGGGTCACAGTACCTAGGCTCGAACTGCGAGAACGGGAGCCGTCCCCCCAGCTTCTCCTGCATCACATCCAGCTTGAACCTGGTGTTCTCGGAGGATATGACCAACAGCCGCGGCGGCTGTATCAGTTCGAACGCCAGGAGTGTCGTCTCTGGTGAGAAGCCCGCCAGGCTCACGAGCAGGTCGACGTCGGGACGCTCGATGTCGGCCGAACTGTCCTTGGCAGCTGCGACGACATCGGTGTACATCTCGGCCAGCCGGTACTCGTTGGCCTGCTGTGCAGCCGTGCCGTCCCCGTATCGCTCTTCCCCCCGGAAGATCCGCCGCATGCGTTCGCGCTTCTGCTGTAACCCCGTCATGAGCAGGAGACTGTAGTTCCTGACTGGGCATGCGACGAGGAGTACCCGGAAGTATCTTGTATTCCGATCTTGCACCACCGTCGACAGTCGTCCCGTGGACATATCCGCCGATCGCCATGGCCCCACGATCCGGGTGCGGGATCTGACCATCAACACCCGTGGCTCGACCCGCATCTGGCATGCGGCGAGCATCGAGCTTGCCTGCACCGTGCTGGGGCCCGGCCTACAGTTGTCGCTTCGGCGTGAACGAGACCATGCGCCTCTCAGCAGGGACGCTCACCAATGGCACAACGACGTTGGCACCCCTCATGCGCTGTGCCGAGGAAATGACAGGTCCGTGAGACTGATCTTGCCCGACACGGCGTGAGACACATTGAGAATCCGCAGGTCAGTCAAGATCAACATGTCGCGCGCGGTGAGACCCTACACTTCCGGAGGCCGCCCGTCCGCCTGTTCGTCCGACGGGTCGCAGCAGCGTCGGGGGAAGCGTCAAACGCCTTCCAATCAGGGCGTGTTGAAGCATTCTTGAATCCTGCGACGGTGATCGCGGCAGATCGTGCAACGGGGGCAGGGGGAGCGGGATGAAGGAATGGGCGGGTGAATCGGGCCGGGACAGGGCCGTGGAGCGGTATGTGCAGGATCTGCTGGTCCGATTACCGCGCTCCCGCGCCGAGTTGCCGGCGACGTTGCTGCTGGGCCCGCGAGGCAGCGGCAAGACGACGGTGCTGCGGCACCTGGCGGACTGGGCGCGCCGGGTGCCGGTGGCGCGGCTGGATCTGGCGGCGCTGGGCCAGGAGGGCCGCAAGCCGATCGATGTGCTGGCCGCCCTGGTGTTCCAGCTCAACGCGCCGAAGAGGGACTTCGCGCGGCTGCGCTTCCCCTCGTTCGGTCTGCTGGCTATCGCGGTCGCCGCGCGGATGGGGGCTGCCGACCGGGACGAGGCCGTGCGGCAGATGGAGGAGGCCCTCATCGGTCCGCCCGGCAGCCGTGCCGAGGTGTTCAACCAGCTTGCGCAGTACGCCGCGACGGTGCTGGGCGCACCCACTGCGGTGACGGCGGCGCTGCCGTTGCTGCCGCAGTGGCAGCGGCACTGGGTGCGTCTGCGGATGCGGTGGCGGCTGGCCCGTATCCGGCGTCGAACTGCCGACAGCAGCAGTTCCGTCGACGGCTTCCTGATCGATCTCAATCAGCGGTACGGGGACCGTGAGCTGGCGGAGCGGCAGCGTGCCGAGTCGGTCCTGTTCGACGCGTTCCTCGACGATCTGCGCAGGGCCTACGGCTCGCGCGAGGGCGACCGCAGGCGTACGACGCACTGCCTGGTCCTGCTCGACAACGTGGACAGTCCGCTGGGCAACGAGTTCCTCAAGTCCCTGCTGGACGCCCGCAGAAAGGCCGATGCCCCCGATCCGCTGCTGGTGCTGGCGACGGCCGGCAGTTATCCGCAGGCGCTGGAGAGCTTCGCGTTCGGGGGTCCCCGGCAGCCCGGGGTGCTGCCGGGCAGCTGGGCGGCGGACGAGGAGCGGTTCCGTCCGGAGCAGGTCGTGAAGGGGCTCGTGGTGGGCCGCCTCCGTGATCTGGCGCGTCATGAGGTGGAACTGCAGGCCGACGAAGTGCTGCGTGCTGCCCGTCAGGTGGTCCCTGCCGCGGACAACGGCGTGCAGTGGCTGGGCTGGCTGGTGTACGAGCTGACTCGTGGCCATCCGGCCGGTACGGCGCAGTTGCTGGAGGCGCTGCTGGAGTTCGGCGGGGAGGTGGCCTGGGAGGAGCGTGTGCGGCGGAGTCTGGAACCCGGGGCGCCGCTTGTGGGTGTGCTGCTGGACCGGCTGCTGCCCATCGGGGTGAGCGGCGAGCTGGCGGGCGCTCTGGCGCGCGGCGCCGCGGCGGTGGACTTCGCTCAGGCGCAGTCGGGGCGTGCGCTGTGGGAGGAGGCGGACGCGGGGGCTCAGGACGAGTTCCACGACTTCTGCACCGACGTGCTGCGCACGATGCATCTCGACGGCGCGGACGAGGGGTCGGACGGCTGTACGGAGACGGCGCACCCGCTGCTCCGGTTCCTGCTGCTGCGCCGGCTCGCCTCGGTGAGCGAACCCGGGACCTCCGACGGTCCTGGTTCCTCCGGGTCCCCCGTAGATCCCGCCGCCACGGGCGCCAGGGGCGAGGGACGTGGCTGGACCGCCGTCCACGGCGCGCTGAAGGAGCGGGCGGAGGCCGCAGGCGACGAGGGGACGGCGGCTTACCACGCCCTGGCCGTGGGTGACCTGGCCACGGCGGCGGGTCATCTGGGCCGGTCCTACGACCGGCTGCCCCCGGAGGAATGGTGCGCCGAGTTGTGCAGGTTGCGGCGTGCTCCGCTCGCGGAGTCCGGGGGGCAGCGGGGACTGACGCTGTGGGAATGGTACGAGCGGCTCGTCGACCACCTCAACGAAGGCGCGGTGGACCAGCGGCTGAGGACCGTCACGCGGCTGCTGGCCGCGGTCTGGCTCGCCCCGGAACCGCCGGACGATCCCCGCACCGACAGGGTCGGTGATCCGTACCGGGACCCGCTGGGGGATCCGGAGGCGGAGCTGTACGGGGAGATCAAGGCGCGGTTTCACACGCTGGCCGTGCACGCGGACAGCGCTCAGTGGACGACTGTGCTGCTGAGGAAGGCGCGGCAGTACGGGAAGGAGCCCTGGCTGTGAGCGAGCGGGTGTTCGTACCGCCGAGGCCGCCGCGGCGCTGGGGCCTGCGGGCAGCCGGCGTGCTGCTGGTGCTGGCCGTGGCGGTGCCGGTGACTGTGTGGAGCGTCGAGCGGGCGGGGCAGTGCGGGGAGGGCGTGCGTGCGGTGGCCGGGGGCGAGTGCGTCGGCGTGACGGACGGCGCCTTCGCGTTCGAGACGACGAAAGGGCTGAACAGGAAGATCCACGCGGAGAACAGGCGGGTCGTTCAGTCGGGGGAGCCCTCGGTGGCCGTCGCCTATGTGGAGGCCATGTCCGGCGGTTCGGCGGACCGCGGTGCGGAGACGACGCGGCAGGCGCTCACCGGTGCCTATCTGGCTCAGCGTGCGCTGAACGACGAGGGCGAGACGTTGCCCAAGGTGCGTCTGCTGCTGGCCAACACCGGCAGCGGAGACCGGCACTGGGAGTCGGTCGTCGATCAGCTGCAGAGTCTGAAGGAGCGGGAGCGGCTCGTCGCGGTCGCGGGCCTCGGGCAGAGCAACGACAGGACGAAGGCCGCGGTGCGCCGGCTGCGGAAGGCCGGGCTGCCGATGGTGGGGGCGACGGTCGCGGCCGACGGGCTGAGCTCCTCCAGGGCCGGGTTCTACCGGGTCTCCTTTCCCAACAGCGATCAGGCGGCCGCTGCTGCCCGCCACATCGGGGAGGAGCAGAAGAAGCATCCGGGCCGGCGCGTCCAGGTGGTCAGGGACGGCAACGAGGAGGACGCCTACAACACCTCGCTGTACACGGACTTCAGATCCGCGGCGCGGCGTGAGGGGCTGAAGGTCGACGACCAGGTCGTGCCGTACCGCTCGGACGAGGACGCGGTCTCGCCGTCCGGCAACGCGCCCTGTCCCTCGCGGCGGACAGGGTCTGCGACGGGAGTCCGCCCGGTTTCGTCTTCTTCGCGGGCCGGGGCCGGGATCTGCGGCGCTTCATAGAGGCGGCCGGCGAGGGCGGGCGCCGCTGCCGCACGACGGTGCTCTCCGGGTCCAGCACCCTGGGCGTCTACTTCGACCTCAAGGACAAGAAGCCCGGTGCAGAGCTGGAGAAGCTGCGCAGCCGATGGGCGCACAGCGGACTGAGGGTGTACTACACGGCGTACACCCATCCGGAGATCGCCGAGAAGGTGTACGGCAGCGGCGGCGGCCCGTTCGCCGACTTCGCGAGGGCCTACCGGCGCGAAGCCGGCGGTCCCCTCTCGGCTCTCGACAGCGGCCAGGCGATGCTGGGGCACGATGCGACGCTCGCCATCGGCAAGGCCGCCCGTACGGCAGTGCGCGTGTACGGGACGCGAGCGGTGACCCCGCGCATGGTGCTGGCCATGCTGGAGCAGACGAACGGGAAGCTGCGGGTGCGCGGGGTGAGCGGCGAGATCGCCTTCGACCCGGACACGGGCGAGCCGGTCGGACGCCCGTTGGCGCTGGTGGAGCTGAACCGGCCGTCGGCCGAGGGTGGCAGCGCGGCGAAGTACCGCTTCGAGGCGGCCATCACGCCATGACCCCGGCAGGCGACTGCCGGGGTCACGAGTGCGCAGTGCGGCGGTGCTACCACGGTGCCGCCGGACTGCTGCGTCGTCAGGCGGCGAGTACGAACCCCAGGGCCGCCGCAGCGGGCAGGGCCTGGACGTAGAGGATGCGGCGGGCGAACGTCAGGGAGCCGTAGAGGCCGGCGGCGAGTACGCAGCACAGGAAGAAGACCTGCACCTGGGGGCCCGTGGGGTCGGGGGCGAGCAGCCCCCATGTCAGACCCGCTGCCAGAAAGCCGTTGTAGAGGCCCTGGTTGGCGGCGAGCGTCGCAGAGGCGTCGGCGAACTCCTGAGTCGTGCCGAAGGTGCGCCGTCCGCGCGGGGTGCGCCACAGGAACATCTCCAGGACCAGGAAGCAGAGGTGGAGCGCGGCTATCAGGGCGACGAGCAGCAGGGCGGCGGTGTGCACGGAAGTCCTCCAGCGGACAGGGTGAGTTGGATTTTGCGACTGACTCGGCGCCCGGGACGCTAGCGCACCTTGGTTTGTTTTTCCAACTCGCACTGGACTAGATTGCGGTCATGGTGAGGAGAGAGGTGAATCCGCGCGACTGCTCGCTGGCGTCGGCGCTGAACGTGGTCGGGGAGAAGTGGTCGCTGCTCGCTCTGCGCGAGGTGTTCTACGGCGTCCACCGGTTCGACGGCATCGTCCGCAACACCGGCGCTCCGCGGGACGTACTCGCCACGCGGCTGCGCACCCTGGTCGACGGCGGAGTGCTGCGGCGCGTGCGCTATTCCGAGCGCCCGCCACGCGACGAGTACCACCTGACGCAGGCGGGCCGGGAACTCGCCCCGGCGATGCTGGGACTCATGCGGTGGGGCATGCGCTGGGTGCCCGGTGCGCCCACCGACGCCACGGTGTTCACGCACGACTGCGGCGGTCCGCTGGACGCAGGGATCATGTGCGGCTCGTGCGGCGAACAGGCCGGCACCGATGTCACCATGCCGGGCTCCGACTCCGGCGCCGCGAACGGCACTTGAGGGACGTCACGGGCACTCTGCCGGCCGGCGGCCCGCCCGGTCCCGGTCCCGGTCCCGGACCGCGGACCGCCGGGACCGCCCCCCGTTTCCGAACGCTCACTCCAGCGCGCGGAGCTTCGCCCCGTTGTTCCACGCCTCCAGCAGTCCGCGGTGGACGGCGGTCACCTCGTGGCGTGCGGCCACGAGCAGCGCGTCCCGGGTGAAGGGCACGGAGGCGACGAGGAGGGCGACGTCGGCCTTGTACTCGAGCCGGGCCATGCCGGTGAAGCGCTGCACGTCGCCGCTCGTGATGCTGGAACCGGGGTTCCGGGCCTTGCACTGGACGACGAGGCGGCGTCCGTCGGCGGTGTAGCCGAGAATGCCGGCCGGGCTGTCCCCGGTCCCGCCCGTGACGGTCACCTGCTCACAGCCGTCACGCCGGCACAGCCGGGCGATGTGACGTCCGAACTCCCGCGAGTTCATGGCGTCCAGCGCCGCCATCGAACCGGCCGCCTCGTGTTCGCGGAGTACGCGCCTGAGCCGAACCATCTCCGCCTCGTGCTCGTCCAGCCGACGCCGCAACTCGTTGTGGGACTGCATCACCTGGTTCAGCAGCGGCACGACGGTCCGGCCGACGATGCTGCGTACCGCCTCCTCGGCGATCTCGCGCCCCCGGTCCTCGGGCGCGGTGGACTGCTCGGCGACGCCCTTGGCGATGCGCCGGTCCAGCCACTCGACGAGGCTGTGGAAAACCGCGTCGTCCACAGGCGCTGACGCCGGGGCCTCCCGTGCGGCCCGCTCGGTGTCGAGCAGGTACGTACGCACACGCCGTGCCACGTCGCTGTCGCGCAGCAGCATCGCGACGTTCAGCACGGCGCGACGGGTGAAGAGCGCGAGGTTGGAACGGGGCTGTGGATAACTCTCCGAAAAGGAAGACAGGATGTCTCTCTTAAAGAGCGCCAGGTCAGAGCCTCGCAACGTCCGCATGCCGCTCTTCGTCAACTCGTCGCGGTGGCGCTGCATGAGCCTGTTGACGACGTGCTCTGCAACCTCGAAGTAGTGCGCGACCATGCGTGTCGTCACGTGCAGGCCGTCAGGCAGCAGTGCGAGTGCCTTCACCTTGTCGAGCGCCTCGGTACGCTCCGCGACGGACGCGCGCAGAGTCTGCGATTCGAGCAGTGCCCCTTCGTGCACCACGAACGACCCCCTCCCCACCCGGGTACGGACCCGGAACCGGACAGGTGTCCCCGCTGACCCCGCCCCCGTGGGGATCAACGACGTCGTGAATGGGAAGGCACGCTCGAAATGCGTGCGTTCTTGCGAATCGGCGCACGTGCAGACCGACCGGCGCGCACCCACGCCGCGAGCGCTCCCGGCCTCGCAGTCCGGGCCTCGCAGCCCCGGCCTCGCAGTCCACCGCGCTCCCCGTACCGCCGCCCCGGCCCCCGCACTCCCGCGGCCCCGGCCTTCAGAGCTGCATCTTGAAGCCCAGATGGGACGCCTCGAAACCGAGCCGCTCGTAGAAGCGGTGGGCCTCGATGCGGGTGGCGTCGGAGGTGAGCTGGACGAGGGAGCAGTCCAGCCGCCGTGCCTCTGCGACGGCCCATTCGACGAGCCGGCTGCCCAGGCCGCTGCCACGGGCGTCGGAGTGGACGCGGACGGCCTCGATCAGGGCGCGGCTGGCGCCACGCCGCGACAGTCCCGGGATGACGGTGAGTTGGAGGGTGCCGATCGTGCGGCCGTCGCGTTCGGCGACCACGAGGTGCTGGTTCGGGTCGACGTCGATGCGCTCGAACGCGGCTCGGTAGACCTCGGGTTCGTCCGGGCTCTCGCGCCGGGCGCCGAGGGGGTCGTCGGCGAGCATGGACACGATGGCCGGTACGTCGTCGGCTGTCGCCCGGCGCATCGTGACCGGCGGGGGTGCCGATGACGGGGAGGACGGCGTGGATGACGGAGTGCCGGTGGTCATGTTCGCAGCTTACGCCGCAGTTTTGGCCAGAGGTCGGACTCGTTTGGAACGTGCGCGTACGCGCGGGTGTGCGCTGCCGCCCGCGCGTCTCGCGCGGCTGCTCCGTCGCCCGCCCGTCAGGTGGCCGGTTCCAGCGCGCGTACGGCCCGGACGAGGGGCGCCAGTTCGGGACGCTTCTCCGCCGCGTCGAGTGCACTGCGGAGCGCCGCGTCGTGCGTGGGGCGGGCGGCCTTCAGCAGGGTGCGGCCCGCTTCGGTGACGTCGGTGTAGATGCCGCGCCTGTCGGTCGGGCAGAGGTAGCGGGTGAGCAGGCCGCGTTCTTCGAGCCGGTTGACCAGCCGCGTGGTGGCGCTCTGGCTGAGGACGACGGCGTCGGAGAGCCGGGTCATGCGGAAGTGGCCGCCGTCGCCGTCGTGTTGCTCGCTCAGTACGTCGAGGACGGAGAACTCCCGGACGCTCAGGTCGTGTTCCGCCTGCAGCGCGCGTTCGATGCGGGCCTCGATGCGGCCGTGCAGCGCGGACAGCGCGCACCAGCCCTTGGCCGGGCCCGGGGCCGGTCGTGACATGGCTGCGTTCTCTTCCTCTTCGGCGTGGCCGTACGACGTCGTCGGCCAGGTGGTCGCCGCTCGATCGCTCTCCAGGCTAGTGCACGGGTGAAATTCCGGCGGTTAACGCGTATGAGGCGCTTGCAATCATCGTTCCCGCAGGTCAGACCGGCTGGCGGCGACGGGCGCGGTCCCCTCGGGCCCGGCCGTACGGGCTGCGCGCAGCTGCCGGCCACGTCGCGTCAGGCCCCAGGGCTTGAGCACCGACACCGCTGTGAGGAAGGCGTACAGGGTCAGTGAGACGGCAGGCGGTGCCAGCAGGTCCGGGGCGGGCAGGGTCCCGCCGGACGTCAACGTCGCCGCCGCGTCCGCCAGTCCCGGTCTGAGGGAGAACACGGTCAGCGCGGCGGCGGCGAGCGTCAGCCAGAACTTGGCGTACACCCAGCGGTGCCTGGCCAGCCCCCATGGCGTCCCGAGCGAGAGCACCAGCCCCGTGCCCAGGGTGGCCAGCGCGACGGGCAGGAGCAGCCAGTCGCCGAAGAGCTTCATGGAGAGGACGGCGGTCTCGGCGAAGCCGTCCGGATTGCGGACGCCCGCCAGGGCGAGGGTGAGCAGGCACAGCGAAATGCCGAGCCAGCCGACCGAGACGGTGACATGGGCGACGAGGAGGGCTCTCCGTGCGGGACGCTTGAGCAGTGGCAGTCGTGGCATGTTCGACACAGTGCCGCTGCCGTGCCCCTCTCCGCGTCTTACGGCTGGAGTACCCGCCGCTACTCGCAGACGAGTAGCGGCGCCGGGCTGGACGGTGGTGCATGGCCCGCTCCTACGATCGGGCCCATGGCTCCTCCTTCGCAGTCCACCACCTCGAAGCCGCGCGTCCCGCCGGCCGGCCGCCGTCCCCGGCTGCACCTGTTCGACCTGGACGGGACGTTGATCCACGGTTCGTCGGCGGCAGTCGAGATCTCGCGCCAGCTCGGTCTGGACAGAGAGATACGTGAACTCGAACTCGCCTTCTCGGCTGGAGCGTTGACTCCTCCGCAGTTCGCGGCGCGGGCGTGCGGACTGTGGTCGCAGCTGACGGAGGAGCACGTGGCCAGAGCCTTCGTGGAGGCGCCGTGGCTGGCGGGCATCCGGGAGGTGTGGGGGGACATCCGTGAACGGGGCGAGCACTGCGCCGTCGTTTCGCTCTCGCCGGACTTCTTCGTCAGCCGCCTGCTGCGGCAGGCCCCTCCGTCCAGCGGTGAGAACTCCGCCGCCCCGGGTGCCCCAACCGCCGACTCCGCCACCGACTCCGGCACCGCCACCGCCTCCGGGGCTTCCGGAACGGGCGCCGGGTCCGTCCGTACAGGTGCCGACGCGGCCTACGGTTCGCGGTGGCCGGCGATCCCCTTTCGCGAGCCCGTGAATCCGGCGGGGATTCTCTCAGCGGCGGCGAAGGTACGGATAGCGGACGAACTCTGCGCGCAATTCGGTGTATCGAGAAATGACTGCGTCGCCTATGGCGATTCGATGTCGGATGCGGAGCTGTTCGCGGAGGTGCCGGTGTCGGTGGCGGTGAATGCCGACCGTCACCTGCAGGGCCTCGCCTCCTTCGAGTACTGCGGACGCGACCTTCGGGAGGCATACGGACTTGTCGGCACGCGTCCGTAATTCCAGGCAGTGGCGCCCGTCACGTGATTCGCCCGGGCTGTTCACGGGACTTGTGCGACCAAGTGACAACGGTATGGTCGAGTCCGCATCGTGCGGTACGTCAATCCGCTGCCGGTGTCCGGGGGGTCGAATCACCGAAACGTTCGAAATGCGTGACTGCGCAGATTGTCTGTAAGAGTTCGAGGCGAGGCAGACCATGACGACCACATCGGCCGGCAACGGTCCGTCCGCGGGGGACGGCGGAAGAGGCGACGGCGGCAGAGACGACGGCGACTGGGGATGGTTCAGCCCCGCAACGCCGCAGGCCGCCGGTCCCACCGCCGAACACAGGACCGCTCGGCACGAAGAGGACGAGCCCACCGGGACGAACCCCTGGGAGAGGGCGAGAGGGGACGAGGCACGGGGCACGCCGGAGGCGCGGACCACCCCGGAACAGGCGCCCCGCGAACCGGAGCGGCCGTCCCTGCGTCCGGTGGGCCCCGTCGCCGCGAACGCCGGTCCCGGCGCGATACGCACCCGGCTGGCCGCGGCCCCGGAGCAGCCGGAGAGCGCTGACGGCGGAGGCTCCCGAGGCTTCGGCGACTTCGGAAGGGGCCGCCCGGCGCCCGCGATCGACGTCCCCACGCTCGACGTCCCGACGGTCGACGCCGGGCTGGAGCTGGCCCGGGAGCACCCCTGCCCGGCAGCGCCTCCCCACGGGCAGCACTCCCCGCACGGCCGCGGGGTCCAGCCCCCGCCGTACGCCGCGCCACCCGCGGCGGCCCCGCCGGAGACCGATCCCGTCGGGACTCGTGACGCGACGCTCATCCGCCGCACGATGGAAGAGGTGGAGCCCGTCGCCGACGCGGCGACCGCGTACTTCTACGCCCTGCTCTTCGTCGAGCATCCCGAGCTGCGCGAGCTCTTCCCGGCCTCCATGGACACTCAGCGCGACCGGCTCTTCCGCGCGCTGCTGACCGCCGTGCGGCTGGCCGAGGACACGGACGTGCTGACCCGCTACCTCTCCGGCCTCGGCCGCGGCCACCGCAAGTACGGCACCCGCCCCGAGCACTATCCGGCGGTGGGCGAGTGTCTGCTGGGGGCGCTCGCCCAGTACACGCCCAACACCTGGAGCCAGGAGACCGAGGACGCCTGGGTCCGTGCGTACACCCTGATCTCGCAGGTCATGATCGACGCCGCGGCCGAGGACGAGATGCGTGCCCCCGCTTGGTGGAACGCGCAGATCGTCTCGCACGAGCTGCGCACCCCGGACATCGCCGTGATCACCCTGCGCACCGACCAGCCGTACCCGTTCCGCGCGGGCCAGTACACCAGCGTCGAGACGCCCTGGTGGCCACGGGTCTGGCGGCACTACTCCTTCGCCTCCTCGCCCCGCCCGGACGGCCTGCTCACCTTCCACGTGAAGGCCGTCCCCACGGGGTGGGTCTCCAACGCGCTGGTCCACCGTGCGCGTCCCGGTGACGTGTTGCGGCTCGGCCCGTCCTCCGGCGGAATGACCGTGGACCACTCCACGGACAACGGTCTTCTCTGTCTCGGCGGCGGCACGGGGATCGCCCCCATCAAGGCGATGGTGGAGGATGTCGTGCAGCAAGGCCGGAGGCGGCCCGTCGAGGTCTTCTACGGAGCGCGCAGTGATCACGATCTCTACGACCTGGAGACGATGCTGCGCCTCGAACAGCGGCACGACTGGCTTTCCGTACGTCCGGTGGCCGTCAACGGGCCGGGGCCGAGCCATGCGAACGTGCTGTCCGGGCAACTGCCGGACGCCGTGAAGCAGTACGGCCCCTGGTCCTCCTACGTCGGCTATCTGTCGGGGCCGCCGGGCATGATCCGCAGCGGCCTGGACGCCCTCGTGGCGGCGGGGGTGCCGGCCCACCGGATACGGCACGACGCGGTGGCGGAGCTGAACGTCGGAAGCGACTAGCGGCGATCCGGGGGCACGGCGTGCGGTCGTACGGACGCACCCGGGCGGCCCGCAGCAGCACAGCAGCACCACGAGAGCAGCACAGCAGCAGCACCACGAGAACAGCACAACGGGCACGGCGAAGCACAAGCACCCAACAGGCACCACACCCCGTACGAGGAAGCAGCGTGCGGAGCAGAGCAGTTGGCAGAGGAAGGGGAAGGGGTCAGCGGCGTGGCAGAGGCTGATGCGGCACATCCACGGGATGGCCGGAACGCGCGGGCGCAGCACGAGCACGAGAGGTCGGAAGCGCACTGGTTCGAGCGCCGCGACCGCCACGACCGCACGGCCTCCGGAAGCGGCCCGCTCAAGGCGGACGGCGCGGGCGCCTCGGGGAAGGGGGACGGCGCGGGTCACGCGGACGGCGGCGGCCTCTTCGGCGGATCGTCCCGGCCCGGCAGTGACGGGGAGCGTGTGCTGCAGCGCCGGCTGGGCACGACCGACCGTGCGGAGCGCTTCTACGACGAGCAGGTGCTGGACCATCTCAACGAGCGGATGCGCGAGTTCGTGCAGCGCCAGGAGATGTTCTTCCTCGCCACGGCGGACCGCCACGGTGAGTGCGACAGCAGCTTCCGCGCCGGGCCGCCCGGATTCCTCCGGGTGCTCGACGAACGCACCCTCGTCTACCCGGAGTACCGGGGCAACGGTGTGCACGCCAGCCTCGGCAACATCGAGGAGAACCCGCACCTGGGCATCATGCTGATCGACTTCACGCGCGCCAGGATCGGACTGCACATCAACGGCCGCGCCGCCGTCGTCGGCGACGCCGAGATCCGCGCGTCGTATCCGGAGCTGCCCGAGGACCCGGTCCCCGGGCGCCGGGCGCAGCTGTGGGTCCGGGTGGAGGTCGAAGAGGCCTACATCCACTGCGCGAAGCACATACCTCAGCTGCAGCGCGCTCCCAAGCGCACGGCCCGCGAGTGGGGGACGGACGACTACAAGCGCAAGGGCGGCGACTTCTTCGGCACCGCACGGGACGCGCGTGAGCGTGAGGCCGCGCGGAGCGGTGCGGGCGCGGGCGAGCGCGTCCCGGCGATGCAGACCGCCCAGGGATACGCGGCGTCCCGCGGGCAGGAGAGGCCATCCGCGTACGACCGACCGCCGGGCCACGGGCGGGGGGAGGTCCGCGACTCGCGGTCCCACGAGCCGCAGCCACACGACCCTCGGTCCCACGAGCCGCGTGTGCCCGGAGCAGAGCCGGGAGCGACGGCGTCGGCCGCAGCCGGGAGCGCACCCGGGTCCGGTTCCGGGGCGGGCACCCCCGGCGCGGCCACGCCCGGGACGGAGACCGGGACCGACTCGGGAACCGGGACCGGGACGTCCGGAACCGCGACGTCCGGGTCCGGAAGCCGGACCGGTGCCGGGCTCCTCGGGACCGACCGTGAGGCGGCCTGGCAGCTTCCGGAGATGCCACCGCCGCCGCGGCTCCTGAACGCGCCTCCCAGCCAGCGCGGCACGAGCCCGCAGTCGGGCAGCTCGGCGTTCTCGCCGAGTTCGAGCTGGCCCTCGTCGGCCTCCACGGGTTTCGCGGCCACGTCCTCGCCGCTGTCGGGACCGTCCACTGCTGCCGACGGCGCATCGGGAGCGATCGCCGCGCGGGGCGCCGCCGCCGCGTCAGGCCGCGGCAGCGACCCGCAGGCCTGGCGGCAGGAAGCCGAACGGGCCCTGGCCGAGGCGCAGCGCCGTGGTGCGGTGAGTGAACGCGGCACGTTCCAGGGCTGGTTCGGCTGACGGACCCGCCCCCGTACCAGGGAGCAGCCGCGTACCAGGCAGCACCCGCGCAGGCCGGACCGGCCCGCTGCCGGGGCCCGGCTCACCCCAGATCGGGGGCGAGCAGGGCCTGCACGCCCTCGATGTTCCGCTCGAGATAGGCGCGGAGCGCGGGCGGCACGACCTCGACCGAGGTCACGCCTTCCCGGGTGAAGGGCACCCGTACGACTTCGTACTCGCCGCTGGGTTCCTCCACTTCGGGCCCGTGCCTGCGGGAGAGATCCATCGAGGCCAGACGGCAGACGAAGAAGTGCTGCACCTTCACGCCGCTCTCGCCGCTCTCCGTGGTGTGCGGGACCGTGTCGACGAAGGCGGGCACGACGTCGGTGACCTTGCCGCCGAGCTCCTCGTCCACCTCGCGGTGGAGCGCGTCGATGACGGTGTCGTCCACTCCGGGTTCGACCCCGCCGCCCGGCGTGATCCAGTACGGCTCCAGCCCGGGCTTCGTGCGCTTGATGAGGACGAGGTGGGGCGGGGCCGGGGAGGCGTCGGCGGGCACGCCGGCGGAGGAACCCCTGCCGCCCCGGTCGAGCAGGATGGCGCGGGCTGTGCGCTTGACCACGGGACGTTCATGGGTCATGGAGGAGGTCTGGCCCGCGGGGGGACGCGTCAAACACCCTGCCGCCCGGCGGTGCACTTCCGGGCCGTGCAGGCGGAGCGCCGCCCTCCGGCGTCCGTCGCCGGATTCGGCGCGCTGTCGCGCACCGGCGAAAATCCCCTCAGAGCTATATCGATAATGTCGCGACAGTCACTGGACATTGACGCAGAGTCAACTAACCTTGTTTTGAACGGTTCTTCGCGCGTTGAACCGTGAAACCGGGCGGTTCGAGGCATGAGGGGGGAGCCTCGAACCGCCTGTTGCGTGCGGGACAGCGGGTGCCGGGCGACACGCCGGATGCGGGCCCGGCACGGTGCGCGCCGCCGGGGAACAACGCCGCCCTCGCCCCCACCAGTTGGTGAAGGCGAGGGCGGCGGCGTCGCACGGACGGGCCTGCGTCCGGTCTTCTGCCGCGCACGCCAGAAGACCGGACGCCCCTCCGGCCTGCCGGGACTGCCGGTTGGCCGGTGCCGCGGTCAGTCCGTCAAGGGCAGATAGACCCGGTTGCCGGCCTCCGCGAACTCCCGGGACTTGGCGAGCATGCCCGCCTGGATCTCCTCCTCGTCGAGGGGGCGCTCCTCGCCTGCGTCCAGGCCGAACCGCTCGTTGATGCTTCGGCTGATCTTCATCGAGCAGAACTTCGGCCCGCACATCGAGCAGAAGTGCGCGACCTTCGCCCCCTCCGCGGGCAGCGTCTCGTCGTGGAAGGAGCGGGCCGTCTCCGGATCGAGGGCCAGGTTGAACTGGTCCTCCCAGCGGAACTCGAAACGCGCGTCGGAGAGTGCGTCGTCCCAGTCCTGGGCACCGGGGTGGCCCTTGGCGACGTCCGCCGCATGGGCTGCGATCTTGTACGTGATCACGCCGGTCTTCACGTCGTCCCGGTCGGGCAGGCCCAGGTGCTCCTTGGGGGTGACGTAGCAGAGCATCGCCGTGCCCCACCAGCCGATCATGGCTGCGCCGATGCCGCTGGTGATGTGGTCGTAGCCGGGTGCGACGTCCGTGGTGAGCGGGCCGAGTGTGTAGAAGGGCGCCTCGTCGCAGACCTCCTGCTGACGGTCGATGTTCTCCTTGATCTTGTGCATGGGCACGTGTCCCGGGCCTTCGATCATGGTCTGCACGTCGTGGGACCGGGCGATGCGGTTGAGCTCGCCGAGAGTCTCCAGCTCGGCCATCTGCGCTTCGTCGTTGGCGTCGGCCACGCACCCGGGACGCAGCCCGTCACCGAGGGAGAACGTGACGTCGTAGGTGCGCAGGATCTCGCACAGTTCGGAGAAGTGGGTGTAGAGGAAGCTCTCCTCGTGATGCGCGAGGCACCACGCCGCCATGATCGATCCACCGCGCGAGACGATGCCGGTCCTGCGGCGGGCCGTGAGCGGTACGTAGCGCAGCAGCACCCCGGCGTGCACCGTCATGTAGTCGACGCCCTGTTCGCACTGCTCGACGACGGTGTCCTTGTAGACCTCCCAACTCAGCTCCTCCGCCTTGCCGTTCACCTTCTCCAGCGCCTGGTAGAGAGGCACCGTGCCGATGGGGACGGGGGAGTTGCGCAGGACCCACTCGCGGGTGGTGTGGATGTTGCGGCCGGTGGAGAGGTCCATGACGGTGTCGGCACCCCAGCGGGTGGCCCACGTCATCTTCTCCACCTCCTCCTCGATAGAGGACGTGACCGCGGAGTTGCCGATGTTGGCGTTCACCTTCACCAGGAAGGCCCTGCCGATGATCATCGGTTCGGACTCGGGGTGGTTGATGTTGGCGGGCAGTACGGCACGGCCTGCGGCGATCTCGTCCCGTACGAACTCGGGCGCGCGGTTCTCGCGCACCGCCACGTACTCCATCTCCGGAGTCACCAGGCCCCGCTTGGCGTAGGCGAGCTGGGAGACGGCGCTGCGGCCGCCGGTGTCCTCCCGTCCCCGGCGGGGCCTGCGGGCACGGCCGGGGAAGACGGCGTCGAGGCCGTCCAGCCCGGCCCCCGCCGCGCGGCCGTGCGGGACGGCGCCGCCCCGTGGGGTGGTGTGCCTGATTCCGTCGTCCTCGGGCCGCAGTTCACGGCCCGCGTACTCCTCGGTGTCGTCTCGTTCGATGATCCAGTTCTGGCGCAGCGGGGGCAGCCCGCGGCGCACGTCGGTTTCGATGGCGGGATCGGTGTACGGCCCGGACGTGTCGTAGAGCGTCACGTCCTTGCCGCTGGTGAGGTGCACGCGGCGGACCGGGACCCGCAGGTCGGCCCGTGATCCGCTCAAGTAACCCTTGTGCCAGCCGAGTTCACGGGACTCGGACGTGGCGGACGAAGGCGTGTGTGCATCCTGCTTGGTCATGAGACCAACTCCCTACGCCGGCATTACCCGGTAACAGGTTCGGCGGTCGACGCAGCCTTCTCCGTGGCTCTTCGGAACGGCCGTACGGAAGTCAGCGCCCTCTCAGCCCCGTGCTCGGAGCTCCCGCGATGTGCAAAGGCGTACTCACGCTAGCGGCCCAGCAGCAAAACTGACCAGAGCGCCTCGGGTATTGCGATGATCGGGGGCGTGACACCGACACCTCCGTCCCGTCCCGGCAGCCCCGGCGGGAACACGCCTTACCCCGGAGCACCCGAGCAGGTCCCGGGGCAGGCACCCGAGTCCGGCCGCCGCGAGGCGGTCCGCGCGTGGCAGCCCGCAGGCCGGGACACGGGTCCGGACACGGGTCCGGGCACAGATCAGGGCCGGAATCACGGTCACGGCCAGGCCCACGGCCACTCCCACGGCCATGCCCACGGCCACGGGCCCCCCGCCCCCGTCTCCCGGCATCTGCGCAAGGTCATCGCGGCCGTGCTCATCCCCTTCGCCGTGGCCGTGGCCGCAGGGCTCGTCACCCTGTGGCCGGGCGGAGTGCCCGGCCACGACGAGGACACCGGCGTCGGTTTCGACCGGCCCACCCGCGAGGCCCGGGTGACGGCGGTGAAGGTCGTCGACTGCAAGGACGTGAACGTACGGCCGCCCGCCGGTCAGCCGGGTCAGCCGCCCGGCTCGCAGGGGCAGGGCGGGGACGCCAAGTCCGGCGGTACCTGCCGGAAGGCGACCGTCGAGGTGACCGAGGGCAAGGACAAGGGCGACACCTTCACCGAGGTCGTGCCCCCGGACGCCACCCGCACCTACTCGGCCGGGCAGGACGTCGTCGTCGCCTACGCGGCCAACGCGCCCCGCGAACTGCGCTACAGCGTCATCGACGTCGACCGTGACGTCCCGGTGGTGCTGCTGGCCGGTGTGTTCGCCCTCTTCGTCGTACTGGTCGGCCGGATGCGCGGCATGCTCGCCCTCGCAGGGCTGGCCGTCAGCTTCGCTGTGCTGTCGTTCTTCATCCTGCCCGCGATACTGCAGGGCTCGAATCCGCTCGTGGTGGCGGTCGTCGGGGGCAGCGCGATCATGCTGGCGACGCTGTACCTCTGCCACGGGCTCTCCGCCCGTACGTCGGTGGCCGTGGTCGGAACACTGATATCGCTGCTGCTCATCGGGGTGCTCGGCTCGCTCTTCATCGACTGGGCACGGCTGACGGGCAACACCGACGACCAGACCGGCCTCGTCCACGGCCTCTTCCCCGGCATCGGCATCCAGGGCCTGCTGCTCGCGGGCGTCCTGATCGGTTCGCTGGGTGTACTCGACGACGTGACGGTCACGCAGACGTCAGCGGTGTGGGAGCTGAAGCAGGCCGATCCCGACGCGGGCTGGCGGAAGCTGTACGGCGCGGCCATGCGCATCGGCCGCGACCACATCGCGTCCGTCGTCAACACGCTCGTGCTGGCCTACGCGGGTGCCGCGCTGCCGCTCATGCTGCTGTTCTCCATCGCGCGCAGCAGCGTCTCCACGGTGGCGACGAGCGAGGTCGTGGCGGAGGAGATCGTCCGTACGCTCGTCGGCTCGATCGGCCTCGTCGCCTCCGTGCCGGTGACGACGCTCCTGGCCGCTCTGGTGGTCTCCGCGGACCGGCGCGCCGCCGCGTCCCCTTCCGGACCGGCGGGCCCGGTCTCCCCGGCACCGGCGGCCGTGCCGGCCGGGGCGGTGGGTACGGGCGGAACCGGCATCTCCGCTCAAGCGCACCCCGGAGCGCGCCCGCAGGCGACGGCCGCCGGCACGGGAGCGCCCGCGCCGGTCACCAGTCGTCGCGGCGGGAAGAGGAGGAAGCCGAAGTGAAGTGCCGCACCACGTAGATGAGGCCGCCGACGAGAGCGGCGAAGATCAGCAGCTTGAAGAGCAGTCCGACCAGAAAACCGACGACACTGGCGATGAGGCCGCCGAAGACCGCGACCGCGATGAGCGGGATCGCGACCCACTTCACCCACCACGGCAGGCTTTTCATGATCCCCTTGGCGTCCATTGAACCGCTCCCGATGGCCGGCCGGCCCGGTGTGCGGGCCGGTGAAGTGCGAGCTCCGCGGCAGGTCCTGCCGCCTTCCGAGTCCGATGCTAGAGCGCGCCGGCCTCCGCCGGGAGAGCGGAAGCCCCGGTCCTCCCCTGAACCGTCCCCTACGCCGACCCTGAGCCGGGCCGCCGTACTTCGCGTCCGGCCGGGAGTTCAGCCCTCCGGAGGCGCGAAGACGACCATCATCCGCAGGTCCTCGCTGATGTGGTGGAACTTGTGCGGCGTCCCGGCCGGTACGTAGACGACGCTGCCCCGCGCGACGGCGGTCGTCTCGCTGCCGACGGTGATCGCCCCGCGCCCGCTCACGACGAGATACACCTCGTCCTGCCCGTGCGGCTGCTGCGGATCGACGGTGCCGCGGTCGAGGGCGTACAGGCCGACCGACATGTGGCGCTCACGGAGGAACTGGAGGTAGGCCCCGTCGTTGGCGACCCGTTGGGCCTCCAACTCGTCCAGCCGGAACTCCTTCATCTCGCCGCCCACCCCGCCTCTTCCGTTCCGCCTGCCAGGGACCCCGTGTGCTGCCGGAGTCCGGCTCTGCCACGATCACACTATGACGAATTTCCTCATCAAGACGCTCGCCAACGCAGCCGCCCTCGCGGTGGCCACATGGCTGGTGTCCGGCGTCGAGGTCACCGGCACCGGCACCGGCGAGAAGACGCTGACACTGATCATCGTGGCGCTGATCTTCGGAGTGGTGAACTTCGTGGTGAAGCCCCTGCTGAAGTTCTTCTCCATGCCGCTGCTGATCCTCACGCTGGGCCTCTTCACGCTCGTCATCAATGCGCTGATGCTGATGCTCACTTCGTGGGTGTCCGAGCAGGTGGACGTCAACTTCCATGTGGACGGCTTCGGTTCGGCCTTCCTGGGCGGCCTGGTCATCTCGATCGTGGCCTGGGCCCTGCACATGGTTCTGCCCGACCGGGACTGAGGAAACATGGACACCTACAGCGTCTGTTTCGTGTGCACCGGCAACATCTGCCGCTCCCCCATGGCCGAGGCCGTCTTCCGCTCCCACGCGGCGGACGCCGGACTGGACGGTCAGGTCGTCGCCGGCAGCGCGGGCACCGGGGGGTGGCACGTCGGAGATCCGGCGGACTCCCGCACGGCAGCCGTGCTGAAGGAAGCGGGTTACGAACTCGACCACGTTGCACGGCAGTTCGAGGCACGACAGTTCGAGCCGGACTGGTTCGCGGAGCACGATCTGGTCGTCGCCCTCGACGAGGGTCACGAGAGGGAACTGCGGGCGATGGCGCCCACACAGCGGGACGCGGCGAAGATCCGGCTCCTGCGCAGCTACGACCCCACGGCCTCGGAGGGCGACGGCTTCGGCCTCGACGTGCCCGATCCCTACTACGGCGGCTCCGAGGGCTTCGAGGAGTGCCTCCGGCTCGTCGAGGCGGCGGTTCCCGGGCTGCTCGCCGAAGTCGGCGCGACGCTGGAGGAACGGGCAGGGGGCGAAGCCAGAGCCGGCACGGCCCCCGGAGGCATCAGCGGGACAGCCGGCACAGGACGTCCCGCCGTCGCGGGCGAGCACAGCACAGGGGAGCACCGATGAACGCCGTCGCCGATCGCGTGGCGCAGCTGACCGAGGCCGCGGAGGCGACCGGCGCGTACCCGGTGCCCGGCGGAGACATCTGCGACGCCTGGCGCATCACTCTGCGCGGCGGCCCGCTCGGACCGCACAGCACCGTGTTCGCCAAGTCGCTGGCCGATGCCCCGGCGGGCTTCTTCGAGGCCGAGGCGGCCGGGCTCGCGATGCTGGCCGTCACCGGCGAGGTGGCCGTGCCCGGGGTCCTGGCCGTCGCCGACGACGTGCTCGTGCTGGAGTGGGTGGAGCCCGCGTACGGGAGCCCGTCCCCGGCGGAGGCCGAGAGGCTCGGACGGGACCTGGCCGCCATGCACGGAATCCGCGGCACCGTCTCCTACGGCACACCCGGACGTGCCGCCTTTCTGGGCACGCTGCCGCTGCCCGGTCCCGGTGAGGAGGTCACCGACCCCGCCGAGTGGCCGCGCTTCCACGCCGAGCACCGGCTGCGGCCCTTCCTGCGCGAGGCCTTCGACCGGGGCGGCATATCCGCGTCCGACACCCTCGACGTGGAGCAGCTGTGCGAGGAGATCGACAAGGTGGCGGGGCCGCCGCAGCCGCCCGCCCTCATCCACGGGGACCTGTGGTCCGGCAACGTGCACTGGGCCGCCGACGGCCGCGCCCGGCTGATCGATCCCGCAGCTCAGGGCGGTCATCCCGAGACCGATCTCGCTCTGCTGGAGCTGTTCGGCTGCCCGGAGCTCTCCCGTATCCTCGCCGCGTACGAAGAGGTACGTCCCATCGAGGGCCGCGCCGAGCGTGTCCCTCTCCACCAGCTGCAGCACCTGCTCGTGCATGCGGTCCTCTTCGGCGGCGCGTACGGCGCGAAGTGCGGGGAGGCGGCACGAGCCGCGCTGCGCAACCGGGGCTGACGGCGGGGACCGCAGAGGCCCGTCCCGGCCCGACAGGAGAGAACCCTGATGACCACCGATCGCGACGCGACCCGTGTCGTACGGGCGGGTCTTCCCGAGGAGGAGGCTTACGCCCCGCCGCTGCCCGGCCCCGTCTTCGCCGCCCACTACCACCTCCCCGGCGACGTCGCCGACGCCCCGTACGCCTACGGGCGGGACGCCAACCCCACCTGGACGGGCCTGGAGAGCGCCATCAGCGAGCTGGAGTGCCCGGGAGACGGAGCGGCCCGTACCGTCGCGTTCGCCTCCGGGATGGGCGCCGTCTCCGCGGTGCTGCTCTCCCGCGCCCGTCCCGGCAGCGTCTTCGTACTGCCCGACGACGGCTACAACCTGCTGGCCGCCATGCGGGAGCGTCTTGTGGCCTTCGGCGCCGAGGTCCGTACGGCACCCACGGCCGCCGACGCCCAACTCGCCCAGCTCGACGGGGCGTCACTGCTGTGGATCGAATCACCGTCCAACCCCGGCCTGGACGTGTGCGACATCCGGCGGCTGGCCGGGGCGGCACACGAGCGGGGCGTTCTCGTCGCCGTCGACAACACCCTCGCGACGCCCCTGGGGCAGCGTCCCCTCGAACTCGGCGCCGACTTCTCCGTGGCCAGCGGAACGAAGGCGCTCACGGGGCACGGCGACATCCTCCTCGGCCATGTCACCTGCCGCGACGCGGAGTTGGCGGACTCGGTGCGGCTGTGGCGCAAGCACGTCGGTGCGGTCCCGGGTCCGATGGAGGCCTGGCTCGCGCACCGGTCGCTGGCGACGCTCGACGTCCGCACCCGGCGTCAGGCGGAGAACGCACGAGCTGTCGCGGAGGCCCTGCTGGAGCGTCCGGAGGTCACGGGCGTACGCCATCCCGGCCTGCCCGGCGACCCGATGCACGAGGTGGCCGCACGGCAGATGAGCCGCTTCGGCTGCGTCGTCTCCTTCACGCTGGCCGGGAAGGAGGAGGCGGAGCGGTTCCTCGGCGCGCTGCGCCTCGTCGGGGACGCCACCAGCTTCGGCGGCGTCCGCTCCACGGCGGAACGGCGCGGCCGGTGGGGCGGGGACGCCGTGCCGGAGGGCTTCGTGCGCATGTCGGTCGGCGTGGAGGACGCCGGCGATCTCGTGGCGGACGTGCGGCGCGCCCTCGACGTGGCCGCGGGCCGCTGAACGGGCGTCACTCCGGCGGGTGTTCGGGACCGCCGTACTCCGGGCTGGAGTAGTCGGGGCTGGAGTAGCGGGGCCGTACGCTCCGCTCCTCCTTGCCGTCGGAGGGCGTGCGGCTGGAGAAGTCCGGGTGGGAGTAGCCGAGCCGGGGGGTGCGCTCGGCACGGCGCGGCTGCTCGGCCGCCGGGTCCTCGTGCGGAGTCGGGGCGTAACTGGACGGCGCCCGGCTGCCCGGCTCGTCCGCGAGGGCACCGGTCAGGAACGGGACTATGCCGCGTTCCAGCAGCGCCTCACGCCAGGCGGCCCGGGCCTTGGCGAGCTCCTCCGTGAGACCCGCCCGGCCGGGCGTTCCGGAGCCGGCCGTCGACGCCGCCTCCTCGGCAGCCCTCCGGCGTGCTCCGGCACCGTTGCGCAGCGCGGTCAGCCACAACTCGACCATGCCGACGACGATTCCCGCGGCGGCGAGCACGGCGAAGACCCAGCCAGCGCCCCGCATCGGGGCCGCTATCGACGGCTCGGGTGTCATGGCGTGCAGCGCGTAGCCGAGCAGCAGGAAGATGACGGCCGCCGTCCCGGCGAGCAGGGGGACCAGCACGGAGATCATCGCCAGCAGCCCGGCTCCCGCGGACTCGCCGAGGCCCTCGGCCCCGGCGCCGGCCAGGCCGAGCCCTCCCTGGTGCTGCGTACCCGAACCCGTCTCTCCGGAGCGGGAACCGGAGCCGGAGCCCGGTCCGGCCTTCCCCCCGGCTCCGCCGCCTGCGCCGCCCGCCGACTGCGCGGCGGATGCGGTTCTCGCCGCCGGCTGACGCAGCTCGGTGCGCAGCGCGACGAAGTGGGCGTACTCCTCCGCGGCGTTGTCGGCGATCGCACTGGCCGCGCTGAGGGCCATCGTGCGCAGCTGCTCGGCCCTGAGCCGCTCGCCCAGTGCCGCCAGGGCGGGACGTCGGGCCGCCGTACGCAGAGCCTCGTCCACGGCCCGCTCGAATTCGGGCCGGTCCTCGGGCAACAGGTGCGGAGCGCTGTTCATGTGCATCCCCCGATGCTCCGTAAGGCCGTGACGGCCGGTCGGCGGGCGGGGCGGCCACGGCGACGGGTAGGGGAACTCGCTGCGGCAGGACCGATGTTAGAGGCAGTCCGGCACCCCTTGAGGAAGAGTTTCCGGTAATTGGCTCTTCCCGGCAACGTGTTCCGCGCCGTCCGCGCCCGTACGTGAAGTTCTGCGCCCGCCTCCGAACGGCTATTCCGCCAGGGGAAGTTGCGTGACGAGCAGCTTTCCTGCCATGGTCACGCCGCCGTCCATGGCCAGCGCCAGCCCGTCCGCGTAGATGTGCGGGCCGGTCACGTCGGGTGCGGCTTCCTCGTCCTCGCTGCCGACGTCCCCCAGCAGGTAGGGGATCGGGCTGTGGCCGTGGACGATGCGCGTGCCGCCGAAGACGGAGAGCAGACCGCGGGCGTTCTCGGGACCCGTGCCGTCGCGGAAGGCGAACCGCTTGGTGAACTTGCGGAACATGTCCCAGGTCTCGTCGGCGTCGTTGCGCTGGAGGGCCACGGTGACGGCGTCGTTGACCGCGTCGATCGTCCTGCCGTAGTCGAGATAGCAGGTGGCGTCGGAGTGGAGCAGCAGATGCCCGTCGGCGAGCGCCATCGCGTCCAGCCGTGACATCCACTGCACATGGTGATCCTGCAGGCGCTCCATGTCCGACCGCTGGCCGCCGTTGAGGAGCCAGGCGGCCTGGAAGGAGGCCGTCCCCGCGCTGGAGTTGACGGGGGTGTCCCCGAAGCGTTTCGCGCCGATGAGCAGCAGTTCGTGATTGCCCATCAGGGCCTTGCAGTACCCGCCCGCGGCGGCGGCCTGCGCCGAGAGGTCCATCACCAGGTCGATGACGCCGATTCCGTCCGGGCCCCGGTCCGTGAAGTCGCCGAGGAACCACAGACGGGAGTCGCCCGCGATCCAGTCGTCCTGGGCGTCGATGATCCCGGCGCTGCGCAGCGCCTCGCGCAGCTCGTCGAGGTAACCGTGCACGTCGCCGACGACGAAGAGCGAACCGTCGCCTTCGTTGGTGGTGCTGTGCGCAGGTACATCCACGAGGGTCGGCTCCGGTTCGCCGTTCCCGTTGCGGGTGTTGATCACCGGCAGGTCGCGTTCGGTGGGCGTGTAGCCCTCGGGCTCCCCCGGTTGCGGCTCCTCACGCACGGGAGCGGAGGTCACCACCGGGGGCAGGAGAGGAGCAGGCGCACCGGCGTGTACGGGAGGACCGGCTTGTGCGGGCGCAACGGGCGGAACAGCAGCACCGCCGAACCCGCTGCCCTGTGCGGTCGCGCCGCCGCCCTGCCACATCGCGGGTCCCTGACCGGCCCCCTGAGTCATCGACCCCTCCACCATCGCGCGCCGCCGTGCACCTGCCCGGACCTTGCCCTGCCTGCTGCGGCGGGGAACTCCCGCCAGTTGTCTGTCTGCGCCGGCCCACACGTCCGTGGGTTCCCACGGTTTCACAGGTCGTGGGCGGGTCCCGGTGTCGTGCGCCCATCATAGGAACGCCTGTAGCGCCTTGCGACGCACCTGGGGGTGGCAATTGAGGCTCGTGAACGCGAGGCCGGCGCATTCCTCCGGAAATTCCCCTCTCGTCCCCGGGCGGACGGCCCGTCAGCGGTACGGCCGGGTCCGCCGGGCCGGGCCGTATCGCTGACGGGCCTCACTTCGCACCGGGCGAGCGGGGCGCGCTGATCGTCGTGCGTGGCGGTCGGCGCTGCGAGGACGTGCGGACGATGAGGTCGGTCGGCATCACCTGGTGCACGGGAGTCTTCGGACTGACGCCCTCGATGGCGTCGATGAGTAACTGGATGACCGTGTTGCCGATCCTGCCGGGCTTCAGGGAGAGCGTCGTGATGGGCGGCTCGGTGCTGGCGTAGACGGTGGATTCGCTGCAGCACACCAGCAGCAGGTCCTCCGGGACCCGCAGCCCGTAGCGCCGGGCGGCGGCGAGCAGGTCCGTGCCGTTGGGGTCGAAGAGGCCGTAGACGGCATCGGGACGGTCGGGCCGCGCCAGGAGCCGGTCCGCGGCGACGGCGCCCGCGCAGGGGTCGTGGGCGGGGTAGGTCTCGTAGACCGGTTCCTGGCCGACGCGCTTGCACCAGTCGAAGTAGGCGGAGGTGGACAGCCGCGTGTAGGTGTCGGTGCTGGTGCCGGTGAGCAGTCCGATGCGGCGCGCGCCCGATTCGGCGAGGTGGTCGAGGAGGCCGCGCACCGCCTCCTCGTGGTCGTTGTCGACCCACGCGGTGACGGGCAGCGAACCGGCGGGGCGGCCGTCGGAGACGACGGGCAGTCCGGAGCGCACGAGTTCGGTGACGACGGGGTCCTCGTCGGAGGGGTCGATCACGACCGTGCCGTCGAGGGCGACGTTGGACCACAGGTCGTGACGCGAGGTGGCAGGCAGGATGACCAGGGCGTATCCACGCGCGAGTGCCGCGGAGGTGGCGGCACGGGCCATCTCCGCGAAGTAGGCGAACTCGGTGAAGGTGAACGGTTCTTCGCCGTACGTGGTCACCGTGAGCCCGATCAGGCCGGACTTTCCGGTGCGGAGCGTACGGGCGGCTGCCGACGGGCGGTAGCCGAGGCGCTCGGCGACCTCCCGCACGTGCCGGCGGGTGGCTTCGGGCAGTCTGCCCTTGCCGTTGAGGGCGTCGGAGACAGTCGTGATGGATACACCGGCCGCGGCGGCGACATCGCGGATGCCCGCGCGCCCGTTCAGCCGGCTCCCCCCGCGTGCTCGGCGCGAGGCCGATGCCCGGCTTACCTGATGCTTCTCTGCTGCTGTCATGGCGCCCCGATCGTAGGCCCGCGGCGGAGGGGGTGAGGGACGCCGCGGAGGAGGGCCAGAAGGCACGATTCTGCACGTGTCCCTGGCGTCAACGACCTTTAAAACTACGGTAGTTGACGCCCCGTCATAAACTTTGTCGTCCTCTTCGGGTGATTGCGCCCGCGGACACGGTGATGTTGCGAGGAGGTCTCAACTCACACTCATGAGTGACGCGCGCCACCGCTTCCGCCACCAGCGCGGTAGTGAGTGGGGGAGCTCATGCCGCACACCCGTACGCCCTGTTCCGCATTCCTCTTAGGGTGAGCAGTATTGAAGTCCGAGTCGGACGAGGAGGAGCAGCGGTGAGTGAGAAGACGCCCAGACTGCGTGGCGCGCTCGAGGGGATCCCCACCTACAAGCCGGGCCGGCCGGCCGCCTCCGGAACGGCCGCCTACAAGCTGTCCTCCAACGAGAACCCCTACCCCCCGCTGCCGGGCGTCCTGGAGACGATGACGGCGGCCTCCGCGGCGGCCAACCGGTATCCGGACATGGCCTGCACCGCTCTGCTCGCCGAACTGGCGGACCGCTTCGACGTCCCCGTCGAGCATGTGGCCACCGGCACCGGGTCGGTCGGTGTCGCACAGCAGCTGCTCCAGTGCACTGCGGGGCCCGGCGACGAAGTGATCTACGCCTGGCGGTCCTTCGAGGCCTACCCGATCATCACCCAGATCTCCGGGGCCACCCCGGTGCAGGTGCCGCTGACCGAGGGCGAGGAGCACGACCTGGACGCGATGGCCGACGCGGTCACCGACCGGACCAGGCTGATCTTCGTCTGCAACCCCAACAACCCGACGGGTGCCGCCATCCGCCGGGACGCCCTGGAGCGCTTCCTGGACCGTGTGCCGGGAGACGTCCTGGTCGTCCTGGACGAGGCCTACCGCGAGTTCGTCAGGGACGAGCACGTCCCCGACGGCATCTCTCTCTACCGCGACCGTCCCAACGTCTGCGTGCTGCGCACCTTCTCCAAGGCGTACGGCCTGGCCGGGCTCCGGGTCGGCTTCGCCGTCGCCCACGAACCGGTCGCCGCCGCGCTGCGCAAGACCGCCGTGCCCTTCGGCGTCAGCCAGATCGCCCAGGACGCCGCCGTGGCCTCGCTGCGCAGCGAGGAGGCGCTGCTGGAGCGGGTCGAGTCGCTCGTCGCGGAGCGCGCCCGCGTCTCGCGTGAACTGGTGGCGCAGGGCTGGACGGTTCCCGAGTCGCAGGCCAACTTCGTGTGGCTGCGGCTGGGCGAGCGTACGGGCGACTTCGCGGCGGCCTGCGAGAAGGCCGGGGCGATGATCCGTCCCTTCGCGGGTGAGGGGGTCCGCGTGACTGTGGGGGAGAGCGAGGCCAACGACATCTTCCTGCGGACCGCGGCGGCGTTCCGCAAGAACGAGCTCTGACCCCGCGGAAGGGCGGTCGGCCCGTCCGCGTCCGACCGTCCGACGGCCCGTCCGCCCTTCCGCTCAGCGGGTGGGCGCGGACGGGCCGTCGTCGTGCGGGTGCCGCTCCGGGCTGCGCTTGTGGCCTTCCTCCCATTTCGGGACCCCGCTGCACGAGCGGCACGGCAGGGTCGTAATATTACTTGTGAATGTGAACTCATTCACAAGCGACTTCGGTGTCCCCGGGCTTCCCGTCCCGACCAGGAGGAAGTCCCGGGGTCACGGTGGAAGGCAAAGGAGAGAGCCGGTGGAGATCACAGCTCTGGCGCCGGAGACCCTGGCGCGTTGGCAGTTCGGCATCACGACCGTCTACCACTTCCTCTTCGTCCCTCTGACGATCTCCCTCGCCTCCCTCGTCGCGGGCCTGGAGACCGCGTGGGTGCGCACCGGCAAGGAGAAGTACCTGCGGGCCACCAAGTTCTGGGGAAAGCTCTTCCTGATCAACATCGCCATGGGCGTGGTGACCGGCATCCTCCAGGAGTTCCAGTTCGGGATGAACTGGTCGGACTACTCGCGCTTCGTCGGAGACGTGTTCGGCGCCCCCCTCGCCTTCGAGGCGCTCATCGCCTTCTTCTTCGAGTCCACCTTCATCGGACTGTGGATCTTCGGCTGGGACAAGCTGCCCAAGCACATCCACGCGGCGTGCATGTGGATGGTCGCCGTCGGCACCGTCCTGTCCGCGTACTTCATCCTGGCCGCCAACTCCTGGATGCAGCACCCCGTCGGCTACCGCATCAACCCGGACAACGGCCGGGCGGAGCTCACCGACATCGTCCGCGTGCTCACGCAGAACACGGCGCTGGCCCAGTTCGCGCACACACTGGCCGCGGCGTTCCTGACCGGCGGGGCGTTCATGGTCGGCGTGGCCGCGTACCACCTGATGCGGGGGCGGCACGTGTCCGTGATGCGCTCCTCGCTGCGGCTCGGGCTCGTCACCCTCGTCGTCGCCGGGATGCTCACCGCCGTCAGCGGCGACCGGCTGGGGAAGATCATGTACGACCAGCAGCCGATGAAGATGGCCGCCGCCGAGGCCCTGTGGGAGACCAAGGCGCCGGCGCCGTTCTCCCTCTTCGCGTACGGGGACGTCGACGAGGGCCGTAACACCGTGGCGATCGAGATCCCGGGACTGCTCTCCTTCCTCGCGCACGACAACTTCTCCGAGGCCGTTCCCGGCATCAACGACACCGAGAGGGCACTGCAGGAGAAGTACGGCGGCGAGATGGACATCGACGACTACCGGCCCAACATCCCCGTCGCCTACTGGTCGTTCCGCTGGATGATCGGCTTCGGCATGACCTCCCTGGCGCTGGGCGCCGTTGGGCTGCACCTCACCCGGCGCAGGTTCTGGCTCTCGCCCCGGCTCCGTACCTCCGACGACGAGGTGCCGAGACTCGCCCTGACCCGGGACCGCGAGGCCGGGCCCTTCCTCACCCGCTGGTACTGGCGGCTCGCGCTGCTGACCATGGCGTTCCCGCTCGTCGCCAACGCCTGGGGATGGATCTTCACGGAGACAGGCCGTCAGCCGTGGGTCGTCTACGGCGTACTGCCCACTTCGGCAGCCGTCTCGCCCAGCGTCGGCCAGGGCGAGGTGCTCACCTCGATGCTCGTCTTCGTCGCGCTGTACGCGGTCCTCGCAGTCGTCGAGGTCAAGCTGCTCGCGAAGTACGTCAAGGCCGGGCCCCCCGAACTGACCGAGGCCGACCTCGACCCGCCCACCAGGATCGGCGGTCACGACGCCGACGCCGACCGGCCGATGGCCTTCTCGTACTGAGGAGAGAACGATGCAACTGCACGACGTCTGGTTCGCCGTCATCGGCGTCCTGTGGACCGGCTACTTCTTCCTGGAGGGCTTCGACTTCGGCATCGGCGTCCTCACCCGTCTCCTCGCACGCGACCGGGCCGAGCGCCGCGTACTGATCAACACCATCGGACCGGTCTGGGACGGCAACGAGGTGTGGCTGCTGACCGCGGCGGGCGCGACCTTCGCGGCCTTCCCCGACTGGTACGCGACGCTCTTCTCCGGCTTCTACCTGCCGCTGCTGCTCGTCCTCGTCTGCCTCATCGTGCGCGGCGTCGCCTTCGAATACCGCGCCAAGCGGCCGGAGAAGAGCTGGCAGGACCGCTGGGAGGCGGCGCTGTTCGTCACCTCGCTGCTGCCCGCGTTCCTGTGGGGGGTCGTCTTCGCCAACATCGTGCGGGGCGTGCCGATCGACGCCCGGAAGAACTACGCCGGTACGACCGTCGACCTGTTCGGTCCGTACGCGCTGCTCGGCGGGCTGGCGACGCTCACCCTCTTCACCTTCCACGGCAGCGTCTTCGCCGCCCTGAAGACCACCGGTGACATCCGCGGACGGGCACGGCGGCTGGCAGGGCTGCTCGGCCCGGCGGCCGCAGCCACCGCAGCGCTCTTCCTCGCCTGGACGCAACGGCACACCGGCGGCACCGGGAGCCTCGTCGCACTGGCCGTGGCGCTGCTCGCCCTGCTCGCCGCCCTGGTCGCGAACAGGGCGGGCCGGGAGGGCTGGGCCTTCGGCCTGTCCGGGGTGACCGTCGCCGCCACGGTGAGCATGCTCTTCCTCGCGCTCTTCCCCGACGTCATGCCCTCCTCGCTCGACGCCGACTGGAGCCTGACGGTCGAGGGCGCGGCCTCCAGCCCGTACACGCTGAGGATCATGAGCTGGTGTGCGGCCTTCGCCACACCGGTCGTCCTCCTCTACCAGGGGTGGACATACTGGGTCTTCCGCAAGCGCATCGGCACCCGGAACATCGCCGGCAACCACTGAGGTCACCCATGAAGCCCGTAGACCCGCGCCTGCTCAGGTACGCCCGCACCACCCGGGTCTTCCTCGTCGCCTCGGTGGTCCTCGGTCTGGCGTCGGCCGCGCTGGTCGTCGGGCAGGCCATGCTGATCGCCGACGTCGTCGTGCGCGGCTTCCAGGAGCACGCCTCGGCCGCGCAGCTGCGGACGCCGCTGCTGCTGCTCGCCGCCACGGCCGCCGGCCGCGCGCTGGTCTCCTGGCTGACGGAGCTGGCCGCACACCGCTCCAGCGCGGCGGTCAAGTCGCAGCTGCGCGCCCGGCTGCTGGAACATGCGGGCAGGCTCGGGCCCGCGTGGCTGTCGAAGCAGCGCACCGGTGAGCTCACCGCGCTCGTCACGCGCGGCGTCGACGCCCTCGACGACTACTTCGCCCGCTACCTGCCCCAGCTCGCGCTCGCCGTCGTCGTGCCCGTGGCGGTGCTGGCGAGGATCGTCACCGCCGACTGGGTCTCCGCCGCGGTCATCACCGTCACCCTTCCGCTCATCCCGCTCTTCATGGTCCTCGTCGGCTGGGCCACCCAGGCACGCATGGACCGCCAGTGGCGGCTGCTCACCCGGCTCTCGGGGCACTTCCTGGACGTCGTCGCGGGCCTCCCGACACTCAAGGTCTTCGGCCGGGCCAAGGCACAGGCGGAGAACATCCGCGCCATCACCGCCGACTACCGGCGGGCCACGCTGCGCACCCTGCGCATCGCCTTCCTCTCGTCCTTCGTGCTGGAACTCCTCGCGACGATCTCCGTCGCTCTCGTGGCCGTCGGCATCGGGATGCGCCTCGTACACGGTGAGCTCGATCTGTACACGGGGCTGCTCGTCCTCGTCCTGGCGCCCGAGGCGTATCTGCCGCTCCGCCAGGTCGGCACCCAGTACCACGCCGCGGCCGAAGGTCTCTCCGCCGCGGAGGAGGTCTTCGCCGTACTGGAGGAGCCGCCGCCGGAGGTCTCCGGCAGCCCCGCCCCCGACGTGAGGTCCGCGAGCATCACGGTCGACGGCCTCGTCGTACGGCACGAGGGCCGCAGCCAGGACTCCCTTCCGGCCACGGACCTGACCCTCGCGCCGGGGGAGACGCTCGCGCTGACCGGGCCCTCCGGGGCGGGGAAGACGACCCTGGTGAACGCGCTGCTCGGCTTCGCCCGTCCCGCACAGGGCGGCATCCGGGTGGACGGCACCGAACTGCGGGATCTCGAACTCGCAAGCTGGCACGCCCAGATCGCCTGGGTCCCCCAGCACCCCCATCTCTTCGCCGGGACCGTCGCGGACAACGTGCGGCTGGCCCGGCCCGGAGCCACGGACGACGAAGTACGCACCGCCCTCGCCGAGGCGTGCGCCGGCCTCGACCCGGCAGCCGAACTCGGCGAGGGCGGCGCGGGGCTCTCCGCGGGCCAGCGCCAGCGCGTCGCGCTGGCCAGGGCGTTCCTCGCCGACCGTCCCCTGCTGCTGCTGGACGAGCCGACAGCGGCACTGGACGGGGAGACGGAATCGGCGGTCGTCGAGACGATCCACCGCCTCTGCGCCGACCGCACAGTTCTCCTGATCACCCATCGTCCCGCGCTGCTGGGGGTGGCGGACCGAGTGATCGCCCTCGGACGGCCGGAACCGGAGCCGGAGCTGGAACCGGACGGGCACGCCGGAGACAGCGGAAGCGACATCGGCAGCCACATCGGGAGCGCCGAATTCGCCGCCGACGGCCGCCCGGCAGAGCCCGGCTCGCCAGGGCTCCCTGACGCGAACGCGGCCGACGGGGAGAGCGTGCCGTCCGGCCCGGAGCAGGCGCCCCGCCCTCCGCGCGCCTTCACCCTGTCGACAGCCGCTCCCCGCTTCGCCCTCGCCCTCCTCCTCGGCTCGCTCGCCCTGCTCAGCGCCGTCGGTCTCATGGCCACCTCGGGCTGGCTGATCTCCCGGGCCGCCCAGCATCCGCCGGTGCTCTACCTCATGGTCGCCGTCACCGCGACGCGCGCCTTCGGGATCGGACGGGCGGTCTTCCGGTACGCCGAACGCCTCGTCTCGCACGACGCCGTGCTGCGCGTCCTGGCCGACGTCCGCGTGCAGGTCCACCGGCGGCTCGAACGCCTCGCGCCCGCCGGGCTGCGCCGCAGCCACCGCGGTGACCTGCTGACCCGTCTCGTCAGCGATGTCGACGCCCTGCAGGACCATCTGCTGCGGTGGCTGCTCCCCGCGGCGGTCGCGGGCACGGTCGGCGTCGTCGCCGTCGGCTTCACCGGTGCGCTGCTTCCCGCGGCCGGAGCGGCGCTCGCCGTGGGCCTGTTCGCCGCGGGCGCCGCCGTCCCCACGCTGACCGGTGCTCTCTCCAGGCGTACGGAACGTCAACTCGCGCCGGAACGCAGCACCTTGACCACAAGCGTGGTCGATCTCCTCACCGGTACGGCCGAGTTGACCGTCGCGGGTGCGCTGCCCGCCAGGACCTCGGCGGCGCGGCAGGCCGACGCCTCCCTGACCCGCCTGGCCACGCGTTCCGCAGCGGTCACCGCCCTCGGTTCCGGCCTCGCCGCACTCGCGTCCGGGCTCACCGTGACCGCCGCCGCCTGGGCCGGGGTCGCGGCAGTGCACGACGGCTCGCTCGACGGGGTGTGGCTCGCGGCTCTCGTGCTCACGCCGCTCGCCGCGTTCGAGGCGGTCAACGGCATGCCGCTCGCCGTCCAGTACCGGCAGCGCACCCGGCGATCCGCGGAGCGGGTACGGGAAGTGCTCCAGGCGCCCGAACCCGTCCGGGAGCCCGAACGGCCCCTCCCCGCACCCGGCAGCCCCTTCCCCGTCCGGCTGCGGAACGTCACCGTGCGCTACCCGGACGAGGAGACCGTCACCCCGGGCAGCCGGCCTCCGGCGCCGCTCGCGGAGTTCGACCTGACGCTCACCCCCGGTCACCGCGTCGCGGTGGTGGGAGTCTCGGGCTCCGGGAAGACCACCCTCGCGCAGACGCTGCTGCGCTTCCTCGGCGCACAGAGCGGTTCGTACACCCTCGGCGGAGTCCCCGCGGAACGGCTGCACTCCGACACCGTCCGCCGTTTCGTCGGCCTGTGCGCCCAGGACGCCCACATCTTCGACAGCTCACTGCGCGAGAACCTGCGCCTCGCCCGTACGGACGCGAGCGACGCCGATCTGCACCGGGCGCTGGCCGCTGCCCGGCTCGGGACGTGGGTCGGGACGCTGCCCGACGGTCTGGACACCCTCGTCGGCGAGCACGGCGCCCGGCTCTCCGGCGGGCAGCGTCAACGGCTCGCGCTCGCACGGGCGTTGCTCGCCGACTTTCCCGTCCTCGTACTGGACGAGCCCGCCGAGCACCTCGACCTTCCCACCGCGGACGCACTGACGGCCGACCTGCTGGCCGTCACCGAGGGCCGTACGACCGTGCTGATCACGCACCGCCTGCAGGGCCTCGACGCGGTGGACGAGGTGGTCGTGCTGGACGGCGGACGTACGGTCGAGCGCGGCACCTACCGTGAACTGGCCGCCGCGGGAGGTCCGTTCAGCCGGATGCTGGCACGGGAGGCGGAGGCGGCCTCGTGGGCGGCGGGCGCCCCGCCCGCCGGGGGCGGATTCAGCGGCCCGCAGGGTCCGGAACCGGACCGGACGACGGACCTGACGACGGGCCGGACGACAGGCCGGGCTGCCCGAGAGGCGTCCCGAGCAGCAGCTTCTCGATGACCTCCGCGACGCCGTCCGCCTCGTTCGACGAGGTGACGTGCGTCGTGGCGGTGAGCACTTCGGGGTGTGCGTTGGCCATCGCGTACGAGGTGCCCGCCCAGCCCAGCATCTCCAGATCGTTGGGCATGTCCCCGAAGGCGACGACCTCCTCCGGCTGAACGCCCCGCTCCGCGCAGCACTTCGCCAGCGTGCTGGCCTTGCTCACCCCCCGGCCGCTGATCTCCAGCAGCGCCGACTTGCTGGAGCGCGTGAACTGGGCGTGGGCGCCCGCCACTTCGCGGCCGAGGGCGAGGAAGTCGTCCGGTTCGAGCGCGGGGTGGTACGCGAGGAGCTTCAGGACGGGCTGCTCGTGGTCCAGAGCGGGCCTCGGCCCCGGTCCCGCGCCCAGCAGCTTCTCGGCGGGGGCGACGACACCCACCGGATCGGGGTGCAGTGCGGGATAGGAGGGCTCGAAGTGGATTCCGCCGCTGCGCTCGACGGCGAAGCTCACGCCGTCCGCCGCACCGCGCAGAGCGTCCACGACGGCCAGCGCGTCGTCCAGTTCCAGCGGACGCACGTCGACGACCTTGCGGCCCCGGTGCAGATCGACGACCGCGGCGCCGTTCGCGCAGATCGCGAGACCGTGGCCGTGGACGTGCTCGCTCACGACGTCCATCCAGCGCGCGGGCCGTCCCGTCACGAAGAAGACGTCGAGCCCCGCGACCTCTGCTGCGGCCAGGGCGGCGACCGTACGGTTCGAGACCGTCTTGTCGTCCCGCAGCAGCGTGCCGTCGAGGTCTGTGGCGATCAGCCGTGGACGGACGGTGCGGGGGGCACCGGCGGCGGAGGTGCCGACGGAGGGTTCGGCGGCGCAGGCGGCGGCGGGGGACGGGCGCGGATCAGTCACAGCGTCCATCATCGCGCATTTGTGCGCACACACGTGCGGAGGGCTCCCCCGATGAGCGGCCGAGGGGCCGCGGGCAGCGACGCGGGCCGCCTCCGGGCGGTGCGCCGCCCGCCGCGCGGTCCGGCTTCAGCGCTTCTGCTCCAGCTGCCCGAGTGCCTCGGTGGCGATCTGCTCGAAGACACTCTCGTCGGCTTCGAAGCGGGTGCCGGGCAGCGGCCAGTGCAGGACGATCTCCGTGATGCCCGCTTCCGCGTGCTTCCCGGCGAAGTCGACGAAGGCGTCGAGCGATTCGAGCGGATTCCCCGGGGTGAAGCCGGTGAGCAGGATCTTCTCCGGTTCCGACGCGTCCCGTCCGGTCTCGGCGCAGGCCGTGCCGAGCCTGACGATCTGGTCCCGTACGGCCTGAAGACTCTCCGCCGGGGTGCCCTTCTCGGAGACGCGCGGGTCTCCCGTCGTCACCCACGCCTCCCCGTAGCGTGCGGCGAGCAGGAGCCCGCGCGGGCCGGTGGCGGCGACGGCGAAGGGGAGGCGGGGGCGCTGCACGCAGCCGGGGACACCACGGACCTCGTGCGCCGAGTAGAACTCTCCGTCGTAGGTGACCACGGGGTCGCGCAGGAGACGGTCCAGCAGCGGCACGAACTCGGCGAAGCGGTCTGCGCGTTCGCGGGGCGTCCACGGCTGCTGCCCGAGGGCTGACGCGTCGAAGCCGTTGCCTCCGGCTCCGACGCCGAGGACGACGCGGCCGTCGCTGATGTCGTCCAGGGAGAGCAACTCCTTCGCCAGCGTCACCGGGTGCCGGAAGTTGGGCGAGGTGACCAGCGTGCCCAGGCGCAGCCGGGAGGTGGCCGAGGCCGCCGCAGTCAGGGTGGGGAGGGCGCCGAACCACGGTCCGTCGCGGAAGGGTTCGCGCCACGAGAGGTGGTCGTAGGTGTAGGCGGCGTGGAAGCCCTGCTCCTCCGCCCGCTGCCATCGCTCGCGACCGCCCTCGTGCCAGCGGTGGACCGGAAGGATCACAGTGCTCAGGCGCAGACTCATGACCGCGACCCTACGTCGGGCCCTGGTCCGTCACGGCTCCGGCCTGGGGCCGCAGAGGGCGGGGCCAAGCGGAACTGCCTGCTCTCCCCGCGCGCCCCCGCGCCGACGCCTCGCGCGTGGAACTCCCGCCGGAAGAGCACCGGATGCTGTGGACCGCCCGGTTCGCGCCGGGTCAGCCCGCGGACACGCTCAGCTATTAGTCGAAAAGAGTTAAAAAGTGGACAATTACCACATGGTGCTTGCAGTGAAGGCACCAGTGCATCGGCCCGGTCCCGGTGCGGCGTCTCCGCCTCGCGCGGAGTGAGCCGTCCCGGACGACTGCTCCTGGCGGAGCGAGCGGCACGGAGGGCACCGGGCCGGCCGGTCCCGGACTCGGCGCTGGAAGGAACAGAGGCCATGGCAGCCACTCACAGCCGGTATGTCGCCGACCGCGGCCTGACCAGCCGCATGGTGGTCACGATGTTCTTCATCGGACTGCTGTACGTCGTGCTCGTCGGCGCACTGGTCGCGACCCTCGGCAACGCCTGGCCCCTGATCGTCCTGGTGGTGGGCGGGCTCTTCGTCGCACAGTTCTGGTTCAGCGACCGGATCGCCGCCTTCAGCATGGGCGCCCGCGAAGTCACACCCGAACAGGCACCCGAACTGCACGGCGCGGTGGACAGGCTGTGCGCACTGGCGGACGTACCGAAGCCGAAGGTGGCACTGGCCCAGAGCGACGTACCCAACGCCTTCGCCACGGGACGGAGCCGGAGCAGTTCCATGGTCTGCGCGACCACCGGACTCATGCGGCGCCTCGAGCCGGAGGAACTCGAAGGAGTGCTCTCCCACGAGCTGTCCCACGTCGCACACCGCGACGTGGCCGTGATGACCATCGCCTCGTTCCTCGGCGTCCTGGCCGGTGTCATGACGCGCGTCGCGCTCTGGGGCGGCCTGAGCCGAGTGGGCCGTGACGACCAGAGCGGGGCCGGCATCGTCCTGCTGCTCGTTCCGCTGGTGAGCGCCGCCGTCTACATCGTCAGCTTCCTGCTGACGCGGCTGCTCTCGCGCTACCGCGAGCTGTCCGCGGACCGTGCCGGAGCGCTGCTGACGGGGCGGCCCTCGGCGCTCGCCTCCGCGCTGACCAAGGTCACCGGTGAGATGGCGCGGATCCCCACCCGCGACCTGCGCAAGGCCGAGCCCTTCAACGCCTTCTACTTCGCGCCCGCGTTCTCCGGCGAGAGCGTCGCGACCCTGCTCTCCTCGCACCCCCCGCTCGAGCGCCGCCTCGACCAGCTCAGCCGCATCTCCGCGCAGCTCGGGCAGCAACTCGGACAGCAGCGGTGAGGGAGGGGCGCCCACCGGCGTCCACCGAACGACAACAGCAGAACCGCACCCGTCAGCCCCCCATCGCACCGAGGGACGTGAAGACCGTGGGTCTCCTGGACGCACTGCTCGGACGCAGCAAACCGGCGCGACCCGACCTGGACCAGCTCTTCGGCCTGCCCGCCGCGGCCGTCACGCTCCAGGCCGGTGCGGATCTCGTGCCGACGGGGCTCGGATCGGTGTGCTTCGCGAGCGTCGAGGGCGGCGCGTTCAAGCAGGTGGAGCGGGACGTACGGGAGTTGCTCGACGCGGATACGGCTCAGCATGCGGCGGGGGGCGCAGCCGCGGACGGTGCGGGAGGCGGGAGCCGCACAGGGGACGGGTCCGGCGTACCGGTCGAGTTCAGCCAGGACGAGTACGGCTACACCTGGCTCCTCGCCCGGCACGGACCGGAGGGGACGATCGCCCTCGTGAACGATCTGCACGCCGTGAACACCCTGCTCGCCGAGAACGGATTCGGGCCGCAACTGCTGTGCTCCCTGGTGGGTTTCCGCGGGGCAGGGGACGGTGACCCCCGTGCGCTGGCCCTGGTCTACCTCTACAAGCGCGGCACCTTCTATCCGTTCGCGCCCCAACCGGGCGGACCGGAGAAGCGTGACAGCGCCCTGGAACTGCAGGTTCGTGGCCTGCTCACGGACGACCTGCGGATGGAACCGGATCTGGCACGCTGGTTCCCGCTTTGGGGAGCGCCGGGCCTCTAGGCCCTGTCTGACAAATCTCGCCTTGCTCGCGACGACTGGCACGCACATCCGCTGCGTTGTCGCATCGACCGAGTAGCCCACTACGAGGGCGATCCTCCGCCTTGCGGCTGCACGCACCATCCGTCGCGAGCACCGCCTGCGGCGGACGACGCCATTTGTCAGACAGGGCCTAGTCATGTGAGTCAGCTGTCTGAACAGAATCCTGAACTGCAAGGCCGGCTGTGGGCGGGCCGGGAGTGAGTCCGGGACTCCGGCCTGTCACAGCGGCGGCTCGATCCGGGCGAGGGCACGCAGCACGCGGGGGGCGAACCGGGAGAGGAACCGTGCGACGTGTGCCTCCGCCGTCACCGGCACGACGGCCTGATCGCGGACGACCCCGCGCATGATCGCTTTCGCGACCTTCTCCGGCGGGTAGTTCCGCAGCCTGTACAGCTTCGCCACCCGCTCCCTGCGCCGCCGCTCCTCCGTCTCGCCGAGGCCGACGAACCGCGCCGTCCCCGTTATCCCGGTGTTCACGGGACCGGGACAGACCGCCGTGACGCCGATCCCCTTCCCCGCCAGCTCCGCGCGCAGGCATTCGCTCAGCATCAGCACCGCCGCCTTCGAGGTTCCATAGGCGGGAAGCATCCTCGTCGGCTGGTAGGCCGCGTCCGAAGCGGTGTTGACGATGTGCCCGCCCTGGCCCCGCTCCGCCATCTGCTTGCCGAAGAGCCGGCAGCCGTGGATGACGCCCCACAGATTGACGTCCAGGGTCCGCTTCCAGTCCTCCACACCGGTCTCGAGGAAGGGGCCGGAGACCCCGATCCCGGCGTTGTTGACCAGGACGTCCACCGTGCCCATCTCCGACGCGACCTTGGCGGCGAGCTCCTCCATGCCGTCCTGGTCGCTCACGTCGACTGTCTCCGCCCACGCCTGGGAAGCTCCGGCCTCCCGCGCCAGCTCCGCCGTGCGTACGGCGCTCTCCTCGTCCACGTCGACGGACACGACCCGGGCCCCGGCCGCCGCGAAGGCCACCGCGGTGGCCCTGCCGATGCCGCTGCCCGCGCCTGTGACCAGGACGAGCTGCCCGCCGAACCGCTCCGCGAGAGGGTCGCGGCCGGCGCCTGCGCGGGCGACCGCCCCGCCGTCTTCCCCGGCCCCCTCCACGAGGGGCTCACGGAGGTCGCCCCCTGTGGCGGCCGCCTCCCGTCCGGTGACGAAGTCCGTGATCCACCAGGCCAGCAGGTCGGGCCTCGTCCGGGGGATCCAGTGCCCGGCGTCCAGCGTCCTGCGCGTGACGTCCGGCTCCCAGACGGCCACTTCGTCGTAGAGCCGCGCACTGAGGAAGACGTCCCGCAGCGGGGTGATCAGCTGCACCGGCGCGTGCGCGTGGCAGTCCGGGCGGGGACTGCGCAGCCGCCGTCGCACGTTGTCCCGGTAGAGCCAGGCGCCGTGTGCCGCGTCGCGCGGGAGCGACGGCGTGGGATAGCCGTCGGCCGGGACCTTCTCGACCCGCTGGAGATACTTCGGCCAGTACGCGGACAGGGGCCCCCGCCAGGCCAGTTCCGGCAGAACCGGGGTGTGCAGCGCCCCGACGTACCAGGAGCGGACGCCCTGGTTCAGCGCCTGCGCCAGCCCCCCGGGCGTCGGGCGCCTCGTCCGCCGCCTGAGCCAGTGCCCGAAGTGGTCCAGGGACGGGCCCGACATCGAGGTGAACGAGGCGATGCGGCCGCGGGTCTCCTCGACGGAGACGAACTCCCAGCCCTGCACCGAGCCCCAGTCGTGTCCGACCAGATGGACGGGGCGGTCGGGGGAGACCGCGTCCGCCACGGCGAGGAAGTCCTGCGTCAGCTTCTCCAGCGTGAACCCGCCGCGCAGCGGCCGCGGTGCGGAGGAACGGCCGCAGCCCCGCACGTCGTAGAGCACGACGTGGAAGCGTCCGGACAGCTGCCGGGCGACCGTCGACCAGACCTCCTTGCTGTCGGGATAGCCGTGCAGCAGCAGCACGGTGGGCCGTTCCGCGTCGCCCAGCTCGGCGACGCACAGCTCCACGCCCTCCCGCGTACGGACCCAGCGCTCCCGCGCACCTTCCAGAACCGCGGGACCTCCGTCCCGTCCCGCCCCGCGCACTGCTCCGCTCTCCGCCGCCCGAGCGGCTCCGTCCGCCCCGTGCCCCTCGACGCCCGCACGCTCGCTCACAGCCCCCACCATCCCGCGATCGAGGGCCCGACGCCTCCGCCGGCCCGCGTACTCGACACCGGTCAATGGGATCAACGCCGCGTGACGCCGTCAACAGCGGCGCGGTTCCTGTGGATACCGCGAGTAACCCGGCTTTGTCCTACTTGTCTACGCCCCCTTAAGGGCGCGTCCGTCTCCGGTATCAGTCGGATCCAGCCCTCAGGAGGGACGTGACACACGGCGCTCAGGCCCTAGCGTCGTGAGGGTGACTGTGATCGCTATCGAAAGCCTGACCAAGCGGTACCCACGGGTGACCGCCCTGGACCGGCTGACCGTCGGCATCACACCGGGTGTAACCGGCCTGGTGGGCGCCAACGGGGCCGGTAAATCGACCCTCATCAAGATCCTTCTGGGGCTCTCCCCCGCGACCGAGGGCGGCGCGACCGTCCTCGGTCTGGACGTCGCCCGCGAAGGATCCGCCATCCGCGAACGCGTCGGATACATGCCCGAGCACGACTGCCTGCCGCCCGACGTCTCGGCCACCGAGTTCGTCGTCCACATGGCCCGGATGTCCGGGCTCCCGACGACCTCCGCCCGGGAACGCACGGCCGACACCCTGCGCCACGTCGGACTGTACGAGGAGCGCTACCGCCCCATGGGCGGCTACTCGACCGGCATGAAGCAGCGCGTCAAACTCGCCCAGGCCCTCGTGCACGACCCGCAGCTCGTGCTCCTGGACGAGCCCACGAACGGACTCGACCCGGTCGGCCGCGACGAGATGCTCGCGCTCATCCGCCGCGTCCACACGGACTTCGGCATATCCGTGCTCGTCACCTCCCACCTGCTGGGCGAGCTGGAGCGCACCTGCGACCACGTCGTCGTCATCGACGGCGGCAAGCTGCTCCGTGCCTCAAGCACCGCGGACTTCACCAAGAGCACGCCGTCCCTGGCCGTCGAGGTCACCGACACCGACACCCACCCGAACGGGACCGAGGCGCTGCGTGCCGCGCTCGTCGCCGCCGGCCTGTCCGCGCAAGCGCCCGGCGCCGCGGGCGCACCGGGCGCCGGGCATCTGCTGATGGTCGACGCCACCGACGAGAGCGCCTACGACACCGTCCGCGACACCGTGAGCGAACTCGGCCTCGGCCTGGTCCGGATGGAACAGCGCAGGCACCACATCTCCGAGGTCTTCAGCTCGCAGCCCGGCACCGCCTCCGCCGCGGCGTCCGCGGAGCCCGCCGCCGACCGGCAGCTCCAGATGCAGAAGGGAGGCAGCGGCGATGTCGCCTGAGCCTCAAGCCCCCCGGTCCGCCCCGGAGTCCACGCCCGGCCCCGCGTCCGCCGGCACTGCCACTGCGCAGGCGCACGGAGCGGGAGCGCGCGGCGAGAACGTCATCCACAACATCGGCTACCGCAACTACGACGGGCCCAGGCTCGGCCGCGGCTACGCCCGCACGTCGCTCTTCGAGCAGTCGCTGCGCGGCGCGTACGGGCTGGGCCGCTCGGCCAAGTCCAAGGTCCTGCCGATGATCCTCTTCGCTGTGATGTGCGTTCCGGCAGCGATCGTCGTCGCCGTCACCGTCTTCACCGAGGCGAAGCAGCTGCCCGTCGGGTACAGCGCCTACGTCATCCAGATGCAGCCCGTCATCGGCATCTACATCGCCGCGATGGCACCCCAGGCCGTATCGCTCGACCTGCGCTTCCGCGTCGTGCCGCTCTACTTCTCCCGTCCCATCGAGCGGGGCGACTATGTCGGGGCCAAGTACGCGGCACTGTCCGCCGCGATCTTCATCTTCACCGGTGCGTCCGTCGTGATCCTCTACGTCGGCGCACTGCTGGCGAAGCTCGACTTCGGCGACGAGACGAAGGACTTCGCCCTGGGCATGGTCTGCTGCCTCGTCTTCTCCGTGCTGCACGCGGGCATCGGCCTGGTGGCGGCCGCGGCCACACCCCGGCGCGGCTTCGGCGTCGCCGCGATCATCGCCGTGCTGACCATCCCGTACATGCTCATCAGCGCACTGCAGGCCATCGTCTCCTCGCAGGACAACACCGCGGCCATCGGCTGGCTCGGACTCGGCTCGCCCGGATCGCTGATCGACGGGCTGCAGAGCAAGCTCCTCGGCGGGAGGAACGCCTTCCCGCTGGGCCAGGAGCTCACCGATGCGCAGGTGTCCGTCTACGTCGCGCTCATCGCCGTACTGATCGCCGGTACGTACGCCCTGCTGCTGCGCCGCTACCGAAAGGCCGGGCTGTGACAACCCTGCACATCGACCACACGTCCCGCTGGTTCGGGAACGTCGTCGCCGTCAACGACATCACCATGGACATCGGCCCCGGCGTGACGGGCCTCCTCGGCCCGAACGGCGCGGGGAAGTCCACCCTCATCAACATGATGGGCGGCTTCCTGCCGCCCTCCACCGGGAGCGTCACCCTCGACTCCTCGCCGATCTGGCGCAACCAGGAGGCGTACAGGGAGATCGGGCTCGTACCCGAGCGGGAGGGGATGTACGAATTCCTCACCGGCTGGGACTTCGTGCTCGCCAACGCGGAACTGCACAGGCTTCCGGACCCGGCAGCGGCTGCCCGCAAGGCGCTCGCCACCGTCGAGATGGAGCAGGCCCAGGACCGCAAGATCTCCACCTACAGCAAGGGCATGCGCCAGCGCGTGAAGATGGCGTCCGCCCTCGTGCACGACCCGTCGGTGCTGCTGCTCGACGAACCGTTCAACGGCATGGACCCGCGGCAGCGCATGCAGTTGATGGAGCTGCTGCGTCAGATGGGCGACGAGGGCCGCACAGTGCTGTTCTCCTCGCACATCCTGGAAGAGGTCGAACAGCTCGCCTCCCACATCGAGGTCGTCGTCGCCGGACGGCACGCCGCCAGCGGCGACTTCCGCAAGATCCGCCGCCTGATGACGGACCGTCCGCACCGGTACCTCGTGCGTTCCAGCGACGACCGGGCCCTGGCGGCGGCGCTCATCGCCGACGCCTCCACGGCGGGCATCCAGCTCGACTACACCGAGAAGGCCCTGCAGATCCAGGCCGTCGACTTCGGACGGTTCACCGAGGTCCTCCCCCGGCTCGCACGCGAGCACGGCATCCGGCTCTACACGGTCTCGCCCTCGGACGAGTCCCTGGAGAGCGTCTTCTCGTACCTCGTCGCGGCCTGAAGGGAGCCTTCACGATGTACAACCAGACAGTCGCAAGGCTCACCTACAAGGCCCTGCTGGGCAGGCGCCGCGCGCTGATCCTGTTCGCGCTGCCGCTGCTGCTCCTCGTCGTGGCCGTGGCCGTACGGACGCTGACCGGCATGGACGACGAGGTGACGAGGGAGCTGCTCGGCGGCTTCGCGCTGGCCACGATGGTGCCGCTCATCGGCGTCGTGGCGGGCACGGGCGCTATCGGCCCCGAGATCGACGACGGCTCAGTGGTGTACCTGCTGGCCAAGCCGCTGAAGCGGTCCAGCATCATCTTCACGAAGCTGCTGGTCGCCATCGGCGTGACAGTGGTGTTCTCGGCCGTTCCGACGCTGCTGGCGGGCTTCGTCCTCAACGGCAACAGCCAGCAGATCGCCGTCGCCTACGCGGTGGCCGCCGCAATCGCATCCGTCGCCTACAGTGCGCTCTTCCTGCTGCTGGGGACGGTCTCCCGGCACGCTGTGGTGATCGGACTGGTCTACGCCCTGATCTGGGAGGCCCTGTTCGGCAGCCTCGTGGACGGCGCACGTGCACTGTCCGTGCAGCAGTGGGCGCTCGCACTGGCGCAGAAAGTCGCCGACAGCGGTGCGGGGATCACGTCCGAGGTCGGGCTGACGACCGGCCTCACCCTGCTGCTGGTCGCCACCGTGGGCGGCACCTGGTACGCGAGCCGCAGGCTGCGCACGCTCACGCTCGCCGGGGAGGAGTGACCGGCCGCACGCCGACTGTGAGTGCCCGGGCTACGGTCACCCGTGACCGTAGCCCGGGCACTCACGTCTGTACGTCCCGGGGTGCCCGACGGCCTCCGCCGGCAGCCATGAACCGGCCGTACTGTCCGGCCGTACTGTCCGGCCGTCCTGCACCTGCCGTACCGTCCGGCCGTCGAGACCCCGGACCCGCATGGCCGCCGGCACGACTAACGTGTCCGTATGTCACCAGCGAGCCGCTACACCTACCTCGGTCCAGAAGGGACCTTCACCGAGGCTGCCCTGCGCACCCTCCCCGAGGCCGCCACTCGGGAGCTGACACCGATGGTGTCCGTGCCCACGGCGCTGGACGCCGTACGCAACGGCGAGGCGGCGGCAGCGCTCGTACCGATCGAGAACTCGGTCGAGGGTGGCGTGACGGCGACACTCGACGAACTGGCGAGCGGCCGGCCGCTGATGATCTACCGCGAGGTGCTGCTTCCCATCGCCTTCGCGCTGCTCGTCCGGCCCGGCACGTCCATCGAGAGCATCAAGACAGTCACTGGGCACCCGGTCGCGCAGCCGCAGGTACGGCAGTGGATGGCCAAGCACCTCCCGGACGCCCTGTGGGAGTCCGCGGCGTCCAACGCGGACGGCGCGCGGCTCGTGCAGGAGGGCCGGTACGACGCGGCGTTCGCCGGTGAGTTCGCGGCTGCCACGTACGGCCTGGAGCCGCTGGTGACGGACATCCACGACGCGGACAACGCGGCGACGCGCTTCGTCCTGGTGGGACGGCCGGCCCGGCCCGCGGCCTCGACGGGTGCGGACAAGACCTCCGTCGTCTTCTGGCTGCGCGACGACCACCCTGGTGCACTGCTGGAGGTGCTTCAGGAGTTCGCGTCGCGCGGCGTGAACATGATGCGCATCGAGTCCCGGCCCACCGGCGAGGGCATCGGCCGCTACTGCTTCTCGGTGGACTGCGAGGGGCACCTCCAGCAGCGTCGTGTGGGCGATGTGCTCATGGGGCTGAAGCGGGCATGCGAGAAGGTGCGCTATCTGGGCTCGTACCCGCGTGCGGACGGAGGGCGTCCCACAGAACGCCCCGGCACGACGGACACGGAGTTCGTCGAGGCCGCCGACTGGCTCACACGCTGCCTGGACGGGCGGGGCTGAGCCCGCACTTCACGGCGTCTGTGCAGCCCAGAGAGTTATCCACAGGGTGTTGCGGCGCCTGTGCACAACCCGGGTGCTCGAAACGGACACTATCGACAAAGCAGCATGGAGACCGTGTAAGCATCCACAGCGCTTCTGATCCGCTTCCATCCCTTTTCGTCACTTCAATTCCACTGCTGCACTCTTTGGTGTGAGTCCAACCCGCTCGAATGAGTGCTTATTGAGGGTTTGCGACGGAAATTCCGCTGCCTCAAGGATTCCTTCGGAACTGTCAACTCCAATTTCCACAGGCCCCCACGGGCTCCTGTGGAAAAGGTTGCGGAAGACAGTGGAAGCTGTGGATAAGTCAGCCGTGGACCCCGTCCGCACCCCTCCCCAACTGCCCTTGACGAGGGTGGACATGGGGAAGCGGGCCGCGTGCGGGGGTGTTGATCACTTCGCAGTGGCGAGGGGCGTGAGGCCGCGGTTCCACATTTTGGCAAAAAGGGACAATTTAGGAAAGAAAGGTCTCGGGGGAATGCTGTCGAGGCATCGTGATCCCCCCGGTACCCTGACGGGGTGATTGACCTTCGACTGCTCCGTGAGGACCCCGACCGTGTCCGCGCATCCCAGCGCGCTCGTGGAGAGGACGTCGGCATCGTCGACGAACTGCTCTCCGCCGACGAACGCCGAAGGTCGTCCAGCGTCCGCTTCGACTCGCTGCGTTCCGAGCAGAAGCAGCTCGGCAAGCTGATCCCCAAGGCCGAGGGCGAGGAGAAGGCCCAGCTGCTGGCGAAGGCCGGTGAGCTCTCGGCAGCGGTGAAGGCCGCGGACGCCGAACAGAACGAGGCAGCCGAGGAGACCCAGCGCCTGCTCCGCCTCCTGGGCAACCTGGTGCACCCCGACGTCCCCGTCGGCGGTGAGGAGGACTTCACCGTCCGCGAGACGATCGGCTCGCCCCGCGACTTCGGCGCCGAGGGCTTCGAGCCGAAGGACCACCTGGAGCTCGGCCAGCTGCTCGGCGCGATCGACGTAGAACGCGGCGCCAAGGTCTCCGGAGCGCGCTTCTACTACCTCACCGGCGTCGGCGCCCTGCTCGAACTCGCCCTGGTGAACGCGGCGATCGCCCAGGCCACCGAGGCGGGCTTCACGCCCATGCTGACTCCCGCCCTGGTCAAACCGCAGGCCATGGAGGGCACCGGCTTCCTCGGGCAGGCAGCTCAGGACGTCTACCAGCTGGAGAAGGACGAGCTCTATCTGGTGGGCACCTCCGAGGTCCCCCTCGCCGGCTACCACATGGACGAGATCATCGACGCCTCGCGGCTGCCGTTGCGCTACGCGGCGTTCTCGCCCTGCTTCCGGCGCGAGGCGGGCTCGTACGGCAAGGACACCCGGGGCATCTTCCGGGTGCACCAGTTCGACAAGGTCGAGATGTTCTCGTACGTGACGCCGGAGGATTCCGAGGCGGAGCACCTGCGGCTGCTGGAGTGGGAGAAGCAGTGGCTGACCGCGCTCGGCCTTCCCTTCCAGGTGATCGACGTGGCGACCGGTGACCTGGGCTCCTCGGCGGCGCGGAAGTACGACTGCGAGGCGTGGATTCCCACGCAGGGCAAGTACCGCGAGCTGACCTCGACTTCCGACTGCACCGAGTTCCAGGCCCGTCGGCTCTCGATCCGGATGCGGGACGGCAAGCAGGTCCGGCCGCTCGCGACGCTCAACGGCACGCTGTGCGCGGTGCCCCGCACGATCGTCGCCCTGCTGGAGAACCACCAGCAGGCGGACGGTTCGGTCCGGGTGCCGCCGCTGCTCCAGCCCTATCTGGGCGGACGCGAGATCCTCGAACCGGTGGGCAAGTGAGCCGAGAGCCCGGCGACGGCCCCGGAGCCGTGCCGCCTGCCCCGGTCCCGTACCGCCTGATCGCCACCGATCTCGACGGCACGCTGCTGCGCTCCGACCAGACGGTCTCCCCGCGTACGCGGGAAGCGCTGACCGTTGCCGCGGCACGCGGCGCGGCACACATCGTGGTGACGGGCCGCGCCGTGCCGTGGACGAGGCACATCCTGGACGACCTCGGCTACGACGGCCTGGCCGTGTGCGGGCAGGGCGCACAGGTCTACGACGCCGGCGCGCACCGGCTGCTGACGTCCGTGACCCTGGACCGGCAGCTGGCCCAGGTCGCGCTGGCCAAGATCGAGGCGGAGACCGGCCCGCTCGCGGTGGCCGCCTCCCGTGACGGCATCGACGGCGAGGTGGTCGTCGGCCCGGGGTACCGGGTGCTGGACGGGACCCTGCCGGTCGTGAAGTGCGCCGATCCCCTGGAGCTTTGGGCGGAACCGCTGAGCAAGCTGTACCTCCAGCACCCCGTCCTCGGTGACGACGAACTGGCGGAGGCCGCCCACGCCGTCGCCGGAGATCTGGTCGGCATCACGATGGCCGGCGAAGACATCGTCGAACTGCTGCCGTTGGGCCTCAGCAAGGCGAAGGGTCTGTCCGTGGCGGCACGGCGGCTCGGGATCACGGCGCGGGAGACGATCGCCTTCGGCGACATGCCGAACGACATCCCCATGTTCGGGTGGGCGTCCCGCGGCGTCGCCATGGACAACGCCCACCCGGAACTGCGCGCGGTGGCCGACGAGGTGACGGCGTCCAACGACGCCGACGGCATCGCGGTGGTGCTGGAGCGCCTGCTCTCGGTGTGACCCGCACACGGCCGCCGCGTCGGAACCGCCCCCTCCCGTACGGGTTTGCGAAGCACGGCAGTCGACTCGATTCGAGCCGTGACCATACGAAGATCCGTTCGTTGCACCCGGTGCGCGGAGGCGACCGGAGTACGTGACGACGAGAGTCCGTGAAGCAGTGGTGGCCGGTTGAGGGCGAAGTTCCCTTGCCGGTGGTGCAGTACGTGGCAGACATGAGCTGATCTCCGCTCCTGGCTCCTGGATACGGACGCCTGACGGCCCCAGGTGAGTGGGCCTTTCTCGTCATGTCCGTACGAGCCCCAGGAGGGGTTTCTTCGTGTACACCGAATCCGTGTTGCTGGAGTCGCCGACCGCGCGTTCCGGCATGAGCCACAGGGTCGAAGTCCTCGACAAGATCAAGGCGTTGGCGCTGTCCGCCGACGGCGTGCGCGCGACGACGCGGGACGTCGCCGAGTACTTCGAGGTGGGTGAGCAGGCTGTGCATAACCTGCTGCGCCGTCACCGGGAAGAGCTGGAGGGGAACGGTCTGCGGGTCCTGCAGGGCTCTGAGCTGCAGGAATATGTAACACTCAACTTGAGTGTTACATCCGAGGCGGCCCAAAGTTATCCACAGCGGCGGCCGCATCTCGCTGTGTACACCCGGCGCACCGTCCTCAACGTGGCGATGCTGCTGCGGGACAGCGACGTGGCCCGTCGGGTGCGGGCATATCTCCTCGACGCGGAGGAAAGCGCCCGAGCAGCGACCACCACGGCCTCGGCGACGCCGCCCGGGTACGCGTCGCTCGACCGCCGGGTGACGAACTTGGAGTCAGCCGTCGCGGACGCCGGGTCCGTCCTCCGCGAGCTCGGCCCCGTCATCGGACGGATCTCGTCCAGGCTGGAGCGGGTCGATCACCGGCTCCTGCAGATGGAGCGACGGCAGGTCAACACCGAACGTGTGGTGTCGGCCATGAGCCGGCGTCTCGCCGACATGGGCGAGGACATGCGCACCATGCGTGCCGACGTCAACCGCCTGTCGCGGGACTGCGCGCGGAGACGACCTCACCGTCGAGACCGCTGATCACACCGCACCGATCTCACACTCAAGCTGACTGTGAGATCGGCGCATCCCCGTCCGTCGCGTAGAGCGCACTGACGGCGGCGGCAGCGCGGGCGAGTTCAGCCCGCGCTGCCGCCGGTTCGAGGACCTCGACGTCCGGGCCGAACTGGAGCAGCTGACGGACGGCGCGCAGCACGGGGTAGGCAAGACGGACGGTCACCCAGGTGTGCTCCGGATCGCCGTCTTCGGCTGTGTCCCAGGCTGTCTCTCCGGCACTGTCCCCGACCTCGGCGGCATCCCCGACGGCGGCATCCCCGGTCCTTGCGGTGTCCCCTTCCGCCGTTCCGTCCCCACCCGCGTCGGCACTCGCGGGGACACCGTCGCCGTCCGTACCGAGCAGGAAGGGCCCGACGATGCGCCGGAACATCTCCAGACGGGACTGCCGCACCCTCGCCCTGACCGGGACGTCCGGAGCCCAGCTCTCCACCTGTCGCCGCAACTCCTCCCAGACGTCGCCCAGTTCGACACCTTCCCTGCGCCGCACGGGCACCTCGGTCACGTTCGCGTGCTGGACGCGGTCCGCGCGGAAGAGCTGCGGCCGTCCACGGCGGTCGGCGACGAGGTACCAGGTGCCGGCCTTCGCCACGAGCCCGTACGGGTCGACGGTGTAGTGGTGCGTGCGCGTCTCTCCGCCGTGCCGGTAGCGGATGTGCAGGCGCCGGTCGGCGAAGACAGCTGTCGTGAGGACGTCCAGGTCGACGGCGGGCTGCTGTCCGCTCAGCCAGCGTTCCGGGTCCACGAGGATGCGCCGGCTGGTCAGTTCGGCGGCTGGTCTGTGCGGTGCCGGCAGCGCGGCCATCACCTTGCGCAGGGCGGAGCCGAGTGCGCTGTCCAGGCCGAGCGCCGAGTGTGTGCCCTGCGCGGTGAGGACGAACAGCGCGCGCGCCTCGTCGGCGGTGAGGCCCGTGACGTCCGTGCGGAACCCCGGCAGGAGGGAGATGCCGCCGTGCCTGCCTCGTTCCGCGTACACGGGGACGCCCGTCGCCGAGAGCGATTCGACGTCGCGGTAGATGGTGCGCGTGGAGACCTCGAGCCGTCTGGCCAGTTCGTCGGCGGGCACCCGTGAGCGGGTCTGGAGCAGCAGCAGGATCGAGAGCAGTCGGTCCGACTTCACGTGTTCCACACTGCCGGAAAACTTGACGGTATGTGTCAGGAAAACCGGGGAAGCTCAGCACGTCCAACGACAGGACAGATGCCGCAATAAAGGAGATGCTTCATGAATTCCTCCGCCCCCGGCCCGGATGGAGCCCCGGCTCCGGACCCGTCCGCCGACCCCCGTCCCGTGTACGAACGGGCAGCGCGCCAGATGGCCTTCCTGTTCGACTCGGTGCGTCCCGCGCAGTTGGCCGATCCGACGCCCTGCCCGGACTTCAGCGTCGGCGCCCTGCTGAGCCACGTGGTCGGGGGAACGCTCCGCATCGCGCAGGTCGGGGAGGGCGGCGGGCCCGGGGAGGTCGATCCGGACGCGGAGGTGGACTCGGGGGTGTCGGGCGTCGCGGACGACGCCTGGCCGGCGGCGTACGCGGAGGCCCGCGAACGGTTCAGCGCGGCCTGGGCGGACGACGCGAAGCTCGACGCCGTGGTCACCGTTCCGTGGGGGACGATGCCCGGCCGGTTCGCACTCGCGGGCAGTGTGATGGAGGTGGTCACCCACGCGTGGGACCTGGCGCAGGCCCTGGGCAGGCGTACGGAACTCGACAACGGACTGGCGGAGTTCGCCCTCGCGGTCGCCAAGCAGGCCGCGCCCGCGGAACGCCGCGGCGGGGACGTCCCGTTCGGTCCGGCCGTGCCCCCACCCGAAGGGGCGGACGCGTACGACGAACTGGCGGCCTGGCTCGGGCGCAGCTGGACGCCTGCCGGCTCTGCGGACGGGTCGCATGGCTGACCGCGCCACCGTCAGCCCGGTGCCGTTCCCCACCGGCCGTGTACGGGGCCGGGTCCTGCTGCCGGACGACGACGCGTACAGCGAGGAATGCTCCGGTTTCCAGGCCGGTTACCGGCACTGCCCGGACGTGGTCGTCTGTGCCGCCGATGCGGAGGACGTACGCACAGCGGTGCGGCACGCAGCAGCGCACGAACTTCCGTTCGCAGTGCAGGCCACCGGCCATGGACTCGGGACGGCACTGGACGGCGGGGTGCTGGTGAGTACGCGCCGGATGACGGACATCCACGTGGACGCCGCGGCCCGTACCGCGCGGATCGGTGCCGGCGTGCGCTGGGGCCAGGTGATCGAGGAGGCGGCCCGGTTCGGTCTGGCACCGTTGAGCGGTTCGGGGCCGGGGGTCGGTGCCGTCTCGTACACCCTCAACGGCGGTGTGGGCCTGCTCGCACGGCAGTACGGCTATGCGGCCGATCATGTGCGGAGTCTCGACGTCGTCACCTCCGACACGCGTCTGCGCCACGTCACCGAGGACAGTGACCCGGAGCTGTTCTGGGCGTTGCGCGGAGGCGGCGGCCGGGGCGGCTTCGGCGTGGTGACGGGGCTGGAGATCGGTCTGATGCCCGTCGAGCAGTTCTACGGCGGCCAGTTGCTCTTCGACGGCGAGCTCGCCGAGGACGTCGTCGAAGGGTGGCGGGCGTGGACGCCGACGGTCCCGGAAGAGCTGACGTCGTCGGTGACCCTGCTCGACTACCCGGACATTCCCGTCCTGCCGGAGCACCTCCGCGGACGGTACGTGGCGCAGGTGCAGATCGCGTACAACGGTCTGCAGGCCGACGGGGAGCGTCTGGTGGACCCGCTGCGCGCGATCGGGCCGCGTCTGGCGGAGACCCTGCGGACGATGCCGTACTCCGAGTCGGCCGGTGTGTACAACGAACCCGACCGGCCGCACGGTTACGCGGGCGGCAACGTGCTGCTCGGCGGGGAGCTGCCGGATGCGGGGGTGCTGCGTTCCGTGCTGGAGCTGACCGGCCCGCGGGCCCCGGCGATGACTGTGCTCAGCCTGCGTCATCTGGGCGGTGCGCTCGGCCGGGAACCGGAGGTGCCGAACGCCGTGGGACACAGGGACGCCGGCTGTCTGCTGGTGGTGCTGTCGGTGACGGAGGGCGCCGCCCTCGCCGAACTCGGTGCACTGCACGAGCGCGTGTTCGAACTGGTGGAGCCCTGGACGGTCGGCTCGAACCGCAACTTCCGATACGGACGGGCCGCCCGGACGACGCCCGGCGGGGTGCGGGCCGCCCACGACACCGGGCACCACCGTCGTCTGACGGGCATCAAGGCGCTTGTCGATCCGGTGAACCTCTTCGGGAGAGTCTGAACTCCGCGAGGGGCCCTCAGCGCCGGAAACGCCACTCCGCCGGGACGGGAACCCGGTGACCGGCGGGGCCGGCGGGCTCTCGTCGTCGTACCGACCGAGTCCGCCGGCCACCGCGCGTCGCCCCAGGTGCCCCCGCTGTTCGGTGCCCCGCCTGACGGGAACCGCGTGACCAGCCGGCAGCAGCGGCAAAGGGGGTCACCCCTCCAGGAGCCGCTGCCCCACGTACTCGCCCTTCGCGGGGCCGCCCGGCACCGCGAAGAGTCCGCTCGCCTCGTGCCGGATGAACCTCGAGAGGGCGTCTCCGCGGTCGAGTTTGCGCTGCACCGGTACGAAACCGCGCTGCGGATCGGCCTGCCAGGCGATGAAGAGCAGCCCCGCATCGGGTGCACCGTCGTCGCGGAAGCCGTCGTGGTACGAGAAGGGGCGGCGGAGCATGGCGGCGCCACCGTTCGTCTCGGGCGCGGTGACCCGTACGTGGGCGTCGGCTGCGATCGCGGGGGAGCCGTCCGGACCGCGCTTCTCGAGGTCGGGTTCGGTCTTCTCGCTGCCGCCGCTGAGAGGAGCACCGTCGGACTTGCGCCTGCCGATGACCTTCTCCTGTTCGGTCAGCGACCTCTCGTCCCAGTCGTCGAGGAGCATCCGGATGCGCCGTACGACGGCGTAGGACCCGCCCGCCATCCACTCCGGGGACGCGGCACCCGGTTTCGCACCGGAGCCGGGGACGAAGACCCGTTCGGCGAAGTCCGCCTCGGACGGCTTGGGGTTCCGGGTGCCGTCGATCTGCCCCATGAGGTTCCGGGTGGTCATCGGACGGGGGGTGGCACCGGGCGTGCGGTTGAATCCGTTCATCTGCCAGCGCACGCGGGCGGTTCCCTCGGCCTGACGCTGCACCTCACGCAGGGCGTCGAAGGCGACGAGTCCGTCGTCGGCTCCGATCTGCACCCACAGGTCACCCTCCGAACGGCCCTTCTCCAGAGCGTCGTTGGAGAAATCCGGAAGGGGCGCCAGCTCCGTGGGCAGCTGCTTCCCGAGCTTCGTACGGGCGAAGAAGCTGCGCCCGAAACCGAAGGTCACGGTGAGCGAGCAGGGCCCCGCGTCCAGCGCGATGCCGGTGTTGCGCGCGGGGGACTCGCCCTCCATCAGCTCCCGCGCCGTCGTCGACCAGCGCCGCAGCAGTGCCGCGGCCTGCTTGCGGCCGGCACCGGAGACGAGGTCGAAGGCGATCAGGTGTCCGAAGGCCTGCACCGGCGTGGTGATGCCCGCCTGGTGGGTTCCGTGGAACGGCACGCGCGTCGAGCCGACGCTGGTGAGGGGGGTGGGCGCTTTCGGTGCCTGCTGCGCCGTGGCCTGCGCGACAGCGCCGCCTGTTGCGCCGTGTGCGATGCCGGTGGCGCCGACAGCGCCGACCTGGCTGACGAGGCGGCGCCGTGAGACGCGCTGTGGTTCGTTGTCGTGCTGGGTCATGGGAGTCCTAGCGAGTTCCGGGGACGACGGTTCTCAGCCGCACGGCCACAATTACCTCAGCGCAGGCGCGTGTTCCCGTGCGCGCCCGGACGTGAGGGTGTGCGGTTGGGGTGGTTCTGCCCATCTTCGCGTTCATCGGGGCTTTCCTATCGGATCTTCGTCTCGGTGGGTCGTGCGGACGGGAGGACGCTCCCACGGTGCCCGGGTCCGTACGGCGAGGGCCGTACGGACCCGGGGCGGTCAGTCGATCTGCACCGTTATCGTCTCGGTGACCTGGTCGATGTCGGACGTACGGATGGTCAGCGCGACCTTCCACCGGCCGGCAAGGGGAACCTGGACGACCTCTGAACGCCAGCGGTTCTTCTTGTCGTTGATCGTTTCGAACGGCACCGAGATCGGTCCGAGGTCCTGCAGGGGGAGCCGGAGGGCGGCCTTCACTTCCGAGGCTTCCAGCGGTCTGCCTCCCGGGCCCTTCGTGATCACTCGCAGCGAGTTGCCACCCGCTTGGCCCGGCGTGATCCACAGTTCGGCGGTGCCCTTGCCCTTCGGCCCACCGGTGTCGAAGGGGATCTTCTCCTTCACGGGGCCGAGGCGCTTCTGTGCCGCTTCGGCCGCCGCTGCGCTCCCCGCCCGGGCCAGCTCCTCCGTGCGGCCGGGTTCGGTGCTGGTCAGGCCGGTCGTCACGGCCAGCAGTACGACGGCGATACCGGCTTCGACGAGCACGGAACGGCGAAGGGCGCCACGTTCCGGGTCCGACTGGCGGGACTTCTTGCGGCGAGCGCTCTCGATCGCTGCGCGCTGCCGCGCGAGCTGTGCGGCGCGTACGGCTCCGGAACCGGCCCCGGAACCGGAACCGGCCCCGGAGTCTTCGCTCCTCCCGGTCCCAGCGGTTCCGACAGCGACGGGTTCGGCCTCGCGCACAGGGGGCTCGGCATCCGCGCAGTGCTCGGCGTCCTCTGCATCGTCTGCGTTGTCTGCGTCGTCGGCGGCTCTCGTGCCCGCTGCGTCCTGGGCGTCGCTGTGCACCTCACCGAGGCGCCCCACCAGGTGCCGTGACGCCCGGGCGACTGCGATGAGCAGAATGATCAGAGCCACCTTGGCCAGCAGCAGCTTCCCGTACGGAGTCCCGGTGAGCGCGCTGAAGGACCCGACTTGACGCCAGGACTGGTACAGCCCCGTCGCCACCAGCGTCACCACACTGCCGAACGCGATCTGCGAGAAGCGCTGCACAGTGCTGCGAGAGGGCTGCGGTCCCCAGTGGAGGCAGGTGAGCAGGGACGCCAGTCCGCCCAGCCACGCCGCCACCGCGAGCATGTGCACCACGTCGACGGGCATGGCCACGGCGGTCTGGAGTCCTGCGGAGGCGTGCTCGGCCATGGCCCAGGTCGCCGCCAGTCCCACTGCGACGACGCCGCCGCCGAGGCAGAGCCCGAGAGTGACGTCGCGGTTCGGCCCGTCCGCCGTCGCTGTTCCTTCTGCCGTTCCCTCTGCGGTCCTCTCTCCCTGTTTCTGCTCCGGCTTCTCCGCAGCCGGTTCCTGCTCGTCCCCCTGCGCCGTCTCCTCCGTGTGACTCCGCCCGTACGAGCCGAACAGCACCGCGATGATCACTGCGGACGTGCCGAGCAGCAGCAGTCGCGAGGCGAGGGCGGCGCCGGGTTTGGTCCCGAAGACGGCCTTCAGCCCGTCCAGGTCGAAGATCTCGCTCAGCGACCCGGTGTTCACGTAGGAGTTGCGCAGCAGGAGCATCAGCAGCGTGGCCGCCGTGAGTGTCATCCAGCCGGTCACCACGAGCCGCTGCAGACGACGCGCTGATGCTTCGCGCGGCCGGCAGGCGATCACGAAGCCCGCGCCTCCCACGAGCAGGATGAAACCCGCGTAGGCCGCGTACCGTCCTGTCTGATAAGCCGCGTCGACCAGCCCCGTCTCGGAGTCCCCGCCGCCGCTTCCCACGTCCGCCTTCGTCGCGGACGGTGCCCCGACCGAGAAGGTGAAGGCCCCGGACACGGGATGGCTGTCGGCGGAGACAGCTCGCCAGGCGACTGTGTAAGTCCCCTTCGGCACATCGGACTTGAGGCCGACTGCCCGTTCGACCTTGCTGCCCTGGACGACGCGTACCTTGTTCTTGTCGACGCGCTTGCCGTCCGGCCCGAGCACCCTGATCGAACCGTCCGACATCGACACCTCCTCGGAGTAGGTCACGCGGACCTCCCGGGGAGCGCTGTCCACCACCGCCCCTTCCGTGGGACTGCTGTCGGTCTGCACCGCGTGCGCGGAAGCAGGAGCGGCGCTGCCCAGTACGGCGATCAGCGCGAACAGAACCGCGCACAGAGCGATCGACAGCGGCCGCAGCAACGGGCTGAGCGAGGTGTGCGCAGTGCACGTCGTGGCCCGAGTGGTGAACAGCACGAGTCAGTCCCTCATTTCTCCGGTACGTGGTTGGTCGCCTTGACCGGCATCGAGAGCTCGACGGGGTCGGACTTCTCGAAGTGGAGCGTCACGGGCACCTTCTCGCCCTTCACCGGCTTCCGCTCCGGTTTGAGGAACATGATGTGATTTCCGCCGCGGCTCAGCCGCAGCTCCCCGTCAGCCGGTACGTCCATCGACTTCACGCGCTGCATCTGCTGGTCCACCGTCTTGTGTAGCTGCGCCTCTTCGAACGCACTGCTCTCGACCGACGTCAGCTTGTCCGCCGTGGCGCTGTCGTTCCGCACGACGAGGAAGCCCCCGGCCATGTCGGACGTCACCGGCTCGGGCAGGTAGGCGCCTTCGACGGTGAGCCGCGGCGCGGAGTCCGAACCCGAGCCCTTGGCTCCGGCGCCGGATTCCTCGCCGGAGCCGCACGCGGACAGCGCGAGCAGCACGGCGGCCGTTCCTGCCAGAACGGCCGTTCGGAGACTGCGGCCGGTGCGGTGGCCCCGGGCCGGGTGGAGCGTGGCACTCACGGGTTCTCCCCCTTGATGATCTCGGGGAGTTCCTTCTCCAGGATCTGCGGGGACGTGTTGCCCTCGGTGTAGAGGACGTGCGCCTTGTCGTCCTTCGGCGAGAAGGCCAGCAACTGCGCCCCGTGCGTGGAGACGATGTCGCCGTTCTTCTTCTTGTAGGCCGGCTCGATGCTGATTCCTGCCGTGCGGGCTCCCGCCTGGATCGTGTCGAAGTCACCGGTGAGCCCCACGAAGGAAGGGTCCTGGCCGCGCAGCCAGCTGCCCAGTTCCTCGGGGTTGTCGCGCTTGGGGTCGGACGTGACGAAGACGACCTTCAGCTCCTTCTTCTGCTCCGCGGTCAGCTTCGACCTCGCTACGGCGATGTTGCTCATCGTCAGCGGGCAGACGTCCGGGCAGTGGGTGTAGCCGAAGTACAGCAGCACCGGCTTGCCCTTGGTCTCGTCGATCAGGTCGTACTCCTCGCCCTTGGTGTCCGTGAGGGTGAGGTCCGGCTTGTCGAAGGGCTGGTCGAGTACCGTCCCGCCCTTCTTCTGCGGTTCGGCGGAGGCGACGGCCTTGTCCTCGTCGCCCGTGCCCTTGCCACTCGCACCGGAGTCTCCGCCGCACGCCGACAGGGCGAGGGCGGCGGTCGCAGCGAGAGCGACCGCGGAGAGGGTTCTTGTCTTACGCATGTAGCACTTGCCTTCTGACTTCCTGTTCGTCGGCAGCCGCCCTGCGGCTTGGTCATGCGGTTCGCGGTCCGCGGTCCGTGGTTCGTGGTTCGCAGTCCTCGGGTCGGTCCCCGTGGGCAGTACGGAGAGCAGCGCACTCCGCGGCCTGCCGGGGGAGGGCGCCCGTACCCGCGCAGCCGCACGCGTACGGGCGCCCGGCAGCCCAGTCAGGAACCCTGGTGGGAGTCCGGCCGGGCCACCCCGCATCCGAGGCCCCGGTCAGGCGCTCCTGCGCCGCCCGGCGAGCACGCCGAAGGCCACGCCCGCGATGCCCACGACGATGCCTGCGACACCGAGGACGCGTGCGGTGGTGTCCGTACCGCTCTCGGCGCCGCCCTTCGCCTCGGCCGCGACGTCCGCCGAGGTCTGCTCCGTGCCCGCGCCGTTCTTGGCGTCGGACCCGGACGCCGCGGCCGGCGCCAGCTTCAGCACCGGGGCGGGGCTCTCCGGCTCGGGCTGCCCTTCCTTCGGCTCCTCGATCCAGCGCACGACCTCGTCGTCGTCGTACGTCTGCAGGGCCTTGAACACGATCTGGTCGGCGTCCTTCGGCAACTCCCCCATGGAGACGGGGAACTGCTGGAACTCGCCCTTGCCGATCTTGCCGCCGGTCCAGGTGAGCTTGGTGACGGCTTCGGTGATCTTCTCGCCGTGCATCTCGATCGGCTTGTCCAGCTCGGACTTGGTGACCTTCACGTCCCAGCCGGGCACCGGCTGCGGCATGACGGACGCGAGCGGGTGGTCGGTCGGGATGCTGATCTCGAGCTTGGTGGTGGCGGCGTCGTCCCGCTCGTTGGGGACCTTGAAGTTCACGACGCCGTAGCCGCCCTGCTCGGCCTCCTCGGGGTCGACGCCGACGTGCGCGAGCGCGGGCCCGGCGCACAGCATGACGGTGGTGGCTGCGAGGGCGCCGACGGCGGTGAGACGACGGCGTGGAGTGCTCTGCATGGTGTGTTGCTCCTGAATGCCAGGACGGAACGCGGATCGGAAAACGGATCAGCACAGGACTGGGTGCGCGGCGAGGCGCACGCCGTCGTTCCGTCGTGGGCGCCGTGCGTCAGGCCGCGAGTCCGTAGGTCTCTTGCCGCGGCTGTTCCGGCGGTCCGCGCCGGTGCACGGAGTGGTCCAGCAGTACGGAGCGCGGCTCACGTTGGTCGCATGCGCGGATGCCGCAGACGACGCGTCCGGGAAGCTGCGGCAGGGACCTGCCGCTCATCGCCCGGACGCACGCGAACGCCGTGCCCAGCGCACGCGCGTGGGCGGCGGCGGTGCGCGCCGAGCGGGCGGAGAGCCGGACCAGCTGCCACAGCGCTGCTTCGCCGCGGCGCAGCAGCCAGCCCAGGGCGAGCGCGGCAACCAGGTGGGCGAGGAGCATCGGCCCGTCGAAGAGGGAGAGTGCGACGTCGGCCGCGGTGCGCAGGCACTCCAGCGGGGTGTCCGCCGCGGACGCGGCGGCACCGGCGGCCTCGTGCCCTGCCCCCGTGCCTGTCCCCGGGTGGTGCGCGGCGTGCTGACCGGCGTGGTGGGCGGCGTGTCCGTGCTCGGGCACGGACGACCCCGCCTGGCCGCCGAGCCGGGCCGGGTCCAGCCCGGCGTCGGAGACGACGCGGCGGGCACGCGCTTCGCTGATGCTCCCCGCGGACTGATCACCGCAGAGCAACTGCGCGGCGAGACTCCGCAGACCCGCGCCGCTCCCGGGGGCGGTGACGCCGTGGGAGGAATGGGCAGAGGGAGCGGCGGAAGCCGTCACAGACCTCGTACCGCCGCACGAGAAAAGCATGTGGAGCGCTATCTGTCCGCCCGCGAGCAGTGCGGCGATCCCTGGCAGCGAGCGTTCACGCCCGGCCAGCGGTGCCGCGATCACGAAGACGGCGACGCAGGCGACACCGATCGTCCAGAGCGGTACGCGACCACCGCCTGTCAGCGAGTGACCGCCGGCGGACAACGTCACGCAGACCGCGGTGAACACCGCAGTCCGCAGGAGTCTGAGATCCGCCCCGGCCGTCATTGCGGCGCAATCATCTCACCGGGGACCGCCCTGCATAAGCCGGGGGTCGAAACATCCGAATCATGTGCACCGGTGCACTCCGTCCCTGCCCACACCGGTCCGGCTCCGACCGGAACGTCTGGCCGGAGCTATGTCTCTCCCCCTCCGCCACCGGCCGCGGGTCCCCCGAACGGACGGCATGCGCAGATCCATGTGCGTACGCCTCGCCCACCCCGGCAATACGTAGCCCATGGCCGGGGCGGCCTCTCGGGGCCGACCGTCGAGCCTCGGCCTGTGGAGGGTTGAGCATGAGCATGTGGTGGTGTCTCCAACTGAGGCGCGAAGCTGCCAGCGTGCCGCTCGCCCGGCGGCTGCTCGTCAACGCCATGGACAGCGCCGGTGTGGACAGCGAGATCTCCTACGAACTGTCGCTCGCACTCTCCGAAGCATGCGCGAACGCCGTGGAGCACGGGCAGGGCGAGACGTCCGAGGCGTACTGCGTGACCGCCTACCTCGACGGTGACCAGTGCCGCATCGAGGTCGCCGACTCCGGCCCCGGCTTCCGTGCCGCGGCAGCTTCACGCGCCCGCAGCGGGCCCCTCGACGCGGAGTCAGGGCGGGGGCTCGTCCTGATCGAGTCACTCGCCGACCATTTGCGCGTACAGAACAGGCCGGACCACGGCGGAGCTGTCGTCACTTTCGACAAGACGCTCAAATGGCAGCACGGTCAGGGTGGTTCGGGGAACGGGAAGCGGTCCGAGAGCGGCCCGAGCGCGCTGCTGGCGGCGGGCTGAACGCTCAGCTGTCGCTGCTCTCGACGCCTACGCCTACTGGTCGCGATACCGCAGCAGCAGCATCGCGGCGTCGTCGTGCGGCGGGGCGCCCACGTGGTCGGCGAGGTCGTGCCGCACGGAGGCGAGCACCGCGTCCGGGTCGGGGTCCTTGAAGAGGTCGCCGCGTTCGTCGATCGGATAGAACCGGTTGAACCGGTCGCGGGCCTCGCTGACGCCGTCGGTGTAGAAGAGCAGCTGGTCACCGGGGACGAACGGCACGGGGTGGGGCTCGGGCGCGGGGCCGTCCTCGAGGTCCAGGCCGAGCGGCATGGCACGCTCGGGCGGTTCCACGAAGGAGACGGAGCCGTCGGGACGGATCATCAGCGGCGCGGGATGACCGAAGTTGAGCAGGGTGGCGCCGTCCCCGTCGCGCACCTCCGCCAGCACGGCGGTCACGAACTTCTCCCCGCTCAGATGGCGCGACAGCGCACGTTCGAGCCGCTCGCCGACCGCCATCAGGTCCTTCTCGTCGTACGCGGCCTCACGGAACGCGCCCACGACGACCGCCGCCGTCTCCACCGCTTCGAGGCCCTTGCCCTGCACGTCCCCGACGATGATGCGCACGCCGGTCGGCGAGGTCACCACCTCGTACAGATCACCGCCGATGCGGGCGTCGGCCATGGCGGACGTGTAGGAGACGGCCGCCCGCAGATGCCCCGCGTTGCGCGGCACAGGCCGCAGCAGGACGCGCTGTGCGGCTTCCGCGATGGACCGTACGCTGGCCAGTTCCGCCTCGCGCCGCTGGCGCATCGCCGTCGCCGCGACCCCCGCGACGGCGACCCCGGCCACCGAGAACAGGGTCGTGTAACCGCGGCGTTCGCCGAGTTGGTCGTTGAAGATGCTCAGCATCAGCGACAGCACGAGCGCGACGACTCCGATCACCACGCTGCGGCGTACGTTTCCGATCAAGCCGGCGAACGCGGGCCCCAGCGCCATCATCGGCAGAAAACCGATGCCCGGGCCCGCGGTCACGTCGACCAGTACGACGCTGCCCATCGCCACGAAGGGCAGCGCCGCCAGCAGGCCGGGCCGGAACCGAAGCGTGACCACCGTGTGCTCTCTCCTTGACCGGGACTGGCAAGCCGGGTATCAGCAAGGTTATGCACCGTGACTGATTCCGCGCGGCAATGTGACGAAAGTAGCCCCGGAACCGGACGTACCGGAACGCCCTTGCTGTAACCCGGTACTCCGGGCACGGCACACAACTCGCGGCTGGTGCCTGCCGTCCGCCGCCCGACCGGTCAACTGCGCAGGGCGGCCATCCATTCCTCCACGTCGCCGCTGCTGCGCGGCAGCCCGGCGGAGAGATTGCGGTTGCCGTCCGCCGTCACCAGGATGTCGTCCTCGATGCGGACGCCGATCCCCCGGTACTCCTCGGGGACCGTGAGGTCGTCGGGCTGGAAGTACAGTCCGGGCTCGACGGTGAGGCACATCCCGGGCTCCAGGGTGCCCTCGGCGTACGTCTCGCGGCGGGCGGTCGCGCAGTCGTGCACGTCCATGCCCAGCATGTGACCCGTGCCGTGCAGAGTCCAGCGGCGCTGGAGCCCCAGTTCCAGGACCCGCTCCACGGGTCCGTCCAGCAGGCCCCACTCGACGAGTTTCGTCGCCAGGACGCGCTGCGCGGCGAGATGGAAGTCGAGGTACTTGGCGCCGGGCTGGACCGCCGCGATGCCTGCCTCCTGCGCCTCGTGGACCGCGTCGTAGATCTTCCGCTGCAGGTCCGTGAAGCGGCCGTTGATCGGAAGCGTGCGGGTGACGTCGGCGGTGTAGAGGGTGTGGGTCTCCACCCCCGCGTCGAGAAGCAGCAGCTCGCCGGAGCGGACGGCGCCGTCGTTGCGCACCCAGTGCAGCGTCGTGGCGTGCGGGCCGGCGGCGCAGATCGAGCCGTAGCCGATGTCGTTGCCCTCGACGCGGGCCCGGAGGAAGAACGTTCCCTCGATGTACCGCTCGGAGGTGGCCTCCGCCCTGTCCAGCACTCTGACGACGTCCTCGAAGCCGCGGACAGTCGACTCGCACGCCTTGGCCAGCTCGCCGATCTCGAAGTCGTCCTTGACGAGGCGCATCTCGGACAGGAAGACCTGCAGCTCCATGTCGCGCTCGGCGGTGACCTTGTCGTTGAGCGCCTGTTCGACAGCGGCGTCGTATCCACGCACCACGCGCACGGGACCTGCGGCGGCACGCAGCTCACCTGTGACTGTGCGGACGTCCGCACAGCTCATCCCGTACAGCTGCTGCGCCTCGCTGAGGCTGTGCCGGCGGCCGACCCACAACTCGCCCTGGCCGTCCAGCCAGAACTCGCCGTTCTCCCGGTCCGAACGCGGAAGCAGATAGAGCGTGGCTTCGTGTCCCTCGCCGGCCGGGTCCGGCTCCATGACGAGGACGCCGTCCTCGGTCTGGTCACCGGTGAGGTAGGCGTACTCCACCGAGGCGCGGAAGCTGTACTCGGTGTCGTTGGAGCGGGTCTTGAGGTTGCCCGCCGGGATCACCAGTCGCTCGCCGGGGAACCGCGCGGAGAGCCGGGCACGCCGGTCCGCGGTCTGCCCGGCCTGGGCGACGGGCTCCAGCCCGCGCAGCTCGGTGTCGGCCCAGCCGGTCTTCATGTTCTCGGCCAGCTCGTCGGAGACGGCCGGGTAGAGGCCGTTCTTCCGCTGCTTGATCGGCTGCTCGTCAGCGGGGTCCGCCACGTCTGCCTCCTCCTGGTGTTCGACCGCCTCCATCGTATGGGGGCCCACGAGCCCGCGGAAGCTGGTCATGGGGCAGGTGTGAGGGCGTACGGGCGCGGGGAGCGGTCGCCGGGCGACGCGATGGCGAGCAAGGGGTCGCCGCGAAGAGCGCGGGGCACCGGACGGGTGCCCGCGCGGGGGCCGCCGGTGCACGGACGCGCCGACGGCCGGGGAGGGTCAGAAGCGTGCGGCCAGCAGGACGACGTCCTCGGAGTCGTGCTGTCCGAAGTCGCCGGGGTGCCCGGCGAGCCCTCGGCGGCCGGACTGTCCGGTGTCGCCCTCCGGCAGCGTCGTGCGCAGCACGTGGTCGACGAGCGCGTCGGGGTCGGCCCGTACGGCCGGGGGTGCGCAGGAGGCAGCGGCGTGCAGCCTGGCGAACGCCCGGTCCATCTCCTCGCCGGTGCGGTGCAGCAGCCCGTCGCTGTAGAGCAGCAGCGTCTCGCCCTCGTACAGCGTCAGCTCCACACTGGGCGCCTCCCAGCAGGCGAGCATGCCCAGCGGTGCGGAGAGGGTCGTCTCGACGAACTCGGTGCGGTGTTCGCCGATGATCAGGGGAGGGCAGTGGCCGGCACCGGCGAGCAGCACACGACGCACGGACGGTTCGACGTAGGCGAAGAGCGCCGTGGCCGAACGCGCCGGTTCGGTCAGACGCAGCAGCAGTTCGAGGTCGGAGAGCACGGCGACCGGGTCCTCGCCCTCCATGACGGCGTACGCGCGCAGAGAGGCACGCAGCCGTCCCATCGCCGCCACCGTGCCGGGGCCGCTGCCCGTGACTCCTCCGACGGTGAGACCGAGCGCGGCGTCGGGCAGGGGCAGTGCGTCGTACCAGTCGCCTCCGCCGCCCCTGCCCGTCAGATGGCGTACGGCGGTCGTGACGCCGGGGACACGCGGCAGCCGGCTGGGGAGCAGCCCCTCGTGCAGTGCGCTCAGGTCGGCGCGGGCCCTTGCCAGTTCGAGATGCCGGGCGATCTGCTCGCTGGCGCAGCGGAGGTAGAGACCGAGCAGGTGGCGCTGGCGGGGGGTCGGCTCGGCGGGCTCGTCGTAGAGCCACACGGCGGCGCCGATGCGCGGGGAGCCTGCCGTGGCGATGCGGGTGGCGTGGCTGGCGGCGTAGCCGAGTCTGGCGGCGACCTCGCGGTGCCGTGGGTCGAGGGTGTCGTCGGTGGCGATGTCGGGGTGGGTGATCTCGGGGTAGCCGCGGTCCTCGCCGAGCCCCGGGCCCATGCCGTCGTCGGCGCTGCCGTCGGGACCGCGGGCTGCGTCCCGGCCGTCCGGCGCGGGCAGTCCGTCCAGGATGCGTGCGTACGAGGACGAGCTGCGCGGCACCGTCTCCAGTTCGCCGATGTCGGAGCGGCCCAGGCCCAGCCCGATGGTGCGTTCCGGGCTGTCGCTGTCGGCCGGTTCGAGCGCGAGGAGACCCCGCTGGGCGCCGACGAGGGTGGCTCCGGCGCGGAGCGTCTCCCGGAGAGCTTCATCGAGGGTGGCGGTCGCCGAGAGCCGCTCGGCGAGTTCCTGAAGTGTCGTCAGGTCGGTGACCCAGCTGGCCAGCCTGTCGTGGATGGCGGCGAACTGCTCTGCCGACGCATCGGAAGCGGGGGGCGCAGTTTGAGGCGGTGGGGGGATCACGGGTTTGAATCCGGCCACTTTCGACCGCTGCGGGGCGCTCACGGGAGCGTTCTCGCGCTCTGGACAGTCTCTCTGCATAGCATCGCAAACCCCCATGGCACGCTGCTCCGCTGGCAATGCACCAGATGTACACGTACCAACAACGGGATGTCCAGCATTGTCCTTGCACTACGAATGGTGTCCGTGTGCTGATGTTGACTCCACGGGCCCGTGCGGCGGTTGCACAACGTTGGCGTAAAATCGTCTCTGAGGGGCGGCATTTGCTGTCGACTGGAGCAACCCCGCACACCCGCTCGCTTCCCCGCTGTTGAGGAAGCGCAGGCCGGAGGGTCGACTCGGCAGCCGCGGGAACGGAACCCGGTGAGGGAGCGGCGCGTCATATGAGGCAGCGACCTCTCCCCTCTCCGGTTCGACGGACAGGCACAGTCGGCACGGCCAGTACGAGCGCAATACCAGGCGTCATCGAGGGCACCAGCACAGAAGGCGGCACGGCGCGCGGGCACGGTGCGTGAGCCCGCACCCGCCATGTTCCAGGCTCGGCCGTGGGATGAGATGCGCTTCTTGTGGCGCAAAGTGAGCAGTGAATGACGTGTGGTGACGGGCTGAACGATCTCTGTCGGGACGATCTGTTGGCGTTTACGGAAAGGAACGAGCGCACATGCGCGAGATCCTCGGAAGGCGACGCATGAACCGGTCTTCGCTGCGCAACGCGGCGCTCCACTACGCAACTTGCTGGGGCTGGCCGGTACTTCCCGGAGCGGCACTCAATCCGGCCTCCGCCACGACCGCACGCCAGTCCAGACAGCCGTCGGCCGCGGTGTGCTCCTGCCCCGATGCCGAGTGCGCGGTGCCGGGAGCCCATCCCTTCGACCCGGTGCTGCTTGCCGCGTCCACCGACGCCCGCATGGTCGGCTGGTGGTGGACCAACCGCCCCACGGCGCCGCTGATCCTGGCGACCGGCGGGCGGGGACCGTCCGCGCTCAGCCTGCCCGCGATCGCGGGTGCCCGCGCGCTCGCGGAGTTCGACCGCCTCGGGGAGCGCATCGGGCCGGTGGTCGCGACGCCGACCCGGTTCACGCTGCTCGTCGCGCCGTACGCCCTCGCGGAGCTGGGGGAGAAGCTCTACGCCCATGACTGGGTGCCCAGTTCGCTCCGGTTCCACGGCGAGGGCGGCTACGTCGCCCTGCCGCCCTCGCACACCGGCGCCGGCCGGGTGCGCTGGGAACGTGAACCGTTCGCCGCGGAGGTGACGGGAGGCACGCGCAAGTCGGGGCGGTCCGCCGCGCGCCGTGCCAAGCGCGGTGCCCTGCCCTGCACGGCGCCGTGGCTGCCCCGCATGGAGCGCGTGCTGGACGTCCTCGTCGAGGCGAGTACGACGGCTCCCGGCTCCGGCACGAGCCTCACCTTCTGAACCTTCCGAACCCTGGGCGGCCACGGGCCGCAGGGCGCCCCGGAGTGCTCTCCGGGGCGCCTCGCAGAGGGATGCGGAGCCGCGTCACCCGTACGGGTAGGAGCTCACGGGTGTTGTACGCGAAATGGGCGCTTTTCGCGCGGAGTTGACCCGGTACGCCGGATATGTTCGCTCCACGGTCCCGCTTCCTCTCTCCGGTGAGCCGTAGATGGGTTCCCTCATGCCTCAGCAGCAGCCGCAGAACCGTGCGTCTCACCTCCCCCTCGTCGCGCTCGCCTGCACCGTGGTGCTCGCTGCCGTGCTGCCGATCGCGGCGGCCACGGCAGGGCCCGCCGGGTCCGGTCCGGACGGGGAGACGCCCGTACAGGTCACGAAGTTCTCTGATTCCGCAGCCGGGGGCGACGAGCGGCCCGGCACCGGGACCGGATCGGCGGGCGGCATGCGTGGCGGCCCTGCTGCGCACTCGGCGGAGGGCGCGCGGCTCGTCTCGTCCTGCGGTGACGAACTCACCGCAGCCGGGGGACTGCGTGCGCAGACCTGCGTCCTGACCGACGCGGAGGAGACGTGGGCCCGTACGTACCACCGGAACGGCACCGGCTCCCCGCTGCGCGGCGCGCTCACGCTCACCCGGCCCGACGGCACCTCGCTGCGCGCCGAGTGCGCGCTGCCGGCCGGGGGCGGCCCGGGGATGTGCGAGACGCCCCGGGAGCGGAGCCGGGAGGCGGGCGGGCAGCGGACGGCCGGGGGGACGGAGCGGTACTCGGCGACGGCGGAGATCGGAACCCCCGACGGAGCGCGGCTGTTGCTCCGCTCGGGGAGCAACTCCCAAGCGGAATGAGGGAGTTGAGTTGTGGCGGCGGTGCGGCTCCGGGGCCGGACATGGAAGAACCCGGTCGCTGGCGACGGGGGATGCACCAGCGACCGGGCTCCTAGAAAGGTAACAAGAGATCCGCCGTTAGCAAATTCGATCGCGCAGATCCGGACGTTGATTTACCTGCCAGTATGCTCGGTTACCGGCCAGGTGTGACGGGAGTCACGGTCACACTTTCTCCGTACGGCCTCTGCGGAATGGTCTGCTCCAGATCAGCTCAGTGTCACCTGGCGGTTCATGAGACCGCTGCGTGCCCGCCGTTCGTCCCCGGTGAGAGGCGTGCTCGTGCCGAGGGCCTCCGTCAGCCGCTCGGCGAAGGCCGCCGCCGGCTTCTCGCAGTCCTCGGCGCGCATGCTGCCGGGCAGGTCCCACACGGGCACCGTCAGCCCGTGTGCGCGGAAGGAACCCACGAGCCGGGTGTCTTCGCCCAGCGACGAGGTTCCGGCGGCGTGCAGGCGGGCGAGCGCGTCGAGGAGCTTCTCCTCGGGGTGCGTCATGACCCAGCGCAGGTGGTTCTTCTCGGGTGTCTCACACCAGTACGCCCCCTCCGCGCCGGTGAGCCGGGCCGTGGGGATGGCGGCCGAATTGGCTCGCTCCAGCGATGCGGCGACCTCGCCGGAGGCCTTGTCGCCCTCGTCCCCCAGCCAAAACTCGAAGCCTGTGTGCACCTCGGGCGAGAACGGCGCGTCCAGGTCCAGCAGGTCCTGAAGGCGCGGTCCGTCGGGAGCCGCGCGGCCTGCGTCCACGGGAGAACCGGGCGCGGTGGTGAACGCGCGGTTCAGCGTGTCCGCGAGGTCCCGGCTGATGTCACCGGAAGCGGTGTCGTTCTGCAGGCCGAGGAGCACTTCGCCGCTGTCGCGGCGCAGCGCGGGCCAGGCCATCGGCAGCACGGTTGCGAGCGTCACGGACGGTACGCCCTCGGGCAGCCCGTCCTTGAGCGTCAACTGCGCTGTCGCGGCGGGTACGAGCTCCCGCAGCGCGACCCAGTCGGCCTCGCCGGGCAACCCCTCGAAGGGGCGCTGCACGAGCTCCGTCACGGCCTGGGCGGCGGCACGGCCGTGGCACGCCTTGTAGCGGCGTCCGGAGCCACAGGGGCAGGGCTCGCGGGCGCCGACGACGGGGACTTCACCGTCGACGAGTCGCGGTGCGGCGGCCTTGGGCTGGGGGCGGCGCTTCTTGGCCATGGCGTGCGGTTCTCCAGCTCTGCGATCGGGTGGTCGGGAGGGATCGCGGTCGAGATCGGTCGGCGGTCGGTCGGTGCGGTGAAGTGCGGTGCGCTGCCGTGACGTTGGGAGCCGGGCCGTGCGCTCGGCCGGCCGGCAGGTCACGGTCCGCGGCGGCCGACGGCCCCTGCCGCGCGCACCAACTGTGGGCGTGAGCCTAGCCGCTGAGTCCGCCGGAGGACGCGCTCCGCGTGTCGTCCGTCCGCTTCCCGGAGGAGGGCGGGGCAGCCGTGCGACGGCCCGCGGTACTCGCCCTCCCGGCAACGCGGTGCGGTGACCGCAACCCGATGCGGTCACCGCCCGTGGCAGTTCCTCCACCCCGTGCCGTGCTTCGGCTCAGCGCAGTTCCTCGACCGCCGCGAGGTCGAGAGCCAGGCTGTCCGCCAGGCCTTCCCCGATGTCGCCGCTGTCGCCTGCGAGGACGACCCACACGGTCACCCCCCGTTCCGGACCGCCTTCCGGATGCCGTATTTCTCCCGGGATTTCGTGGAACTCCTCCCGAACACCCCAGTCACGCGCCAGCGCACCGATGATGGCCAGACCCCGGCCACCTCGCGCACTGACCGAGGGGGTGCCGGGCAGCGGCCGGGTGGGGCCGCCGCCGTCCGTCACGGAAATGGTCAACTCGCCATGTCTGTCGCGGTTCCAGGCCGCTCGTACGGATTCGTCGCGGCTCAGCGGTCTCGCATGCCGGCACGAGTTGCTGAGCAGTTCGGAAAGGATCAGGACGGCATCGTCGACGACCGTCTCGTTAGCCCCGCTCGCAAGCAGGTCCGCGCGCATTCTGCGCCGCGCAGCCCCTACGCCGGCGGGGCCGTGAGGCACAGCCATCGTCGACGAAGCAGGCACGTTCTGTGCCATAACCAACGCCACCCCCGAGACCTCCTTTGCCCCACGCCAATTCGATGAATGCCCCGGGAACGTCTGGCGGAAACCGGCCACGCAACGCTGCTTGACGCATTCGGAAGGATCGAATACAGAACGAATGCATCGATGCACAGCAGGTAAGAGGTTTGTTTTCAGGGCGAATTGGGGCCGCGTGGCGTCGTCTCGCCGGTGCCGGTTGTGTCGTATCTAACACGGGTGCGGGAAAGCGGCGTTCTCAGCGCAGCTGCGCCAGTACCTGCTGTGGCCGGTTTGTGATCACCGCGTCGACACCGAGCCGTACGCACAGCTCGACGTCCTCCGGCTCGTTCACGGTCCATGCGTACACCTCGTTGCCGAGGCGGTGCGCCCGCTCCACGTACTCCGGACGCGCCCGCAGGATGCGGATGCTGGGGCCCGCGACGGCGACGCCGGGGGGCAGGCGGCCGTCACGGTGGCGCGGCAAGAGCAGGCTCATGAGATAGACGGTGGGGATGTGCGGCGCGGCGGCCCGTATGCGGTGCAGGGACCGCGCGGAGAAACTCATGACCCGTACGGGGGTCACCGGCCGGTACTTCTCCAGGAGCTGCAGCAGCCGCGCCTCGACCTGGCCGGCCCACCGCGACGGGTGCTTCGTCTCGATGGCGAGGCCGACGGGGCGCGGGGCGTCCGCCACCAGCTGCAGCAGCCGCTCCAGGGTGAGGACGGAGGTGCGGTCGCTCTCCTCCTGGTCGGGTGACTCGTACGGGTCCTCGTCCGGGCCTTCCTTCTTCCACGAGCCGAAGTCGAGTGCCGCGAGGTCCGCCAGCTCCAGGGCGGACACGGCACCGCGGCCGTTGGAGGTGCGGTTGACCCTGCGGTCGTGTACACAGACGAGATGACCGTCGGCGGTGAGCCGCACGTCGCACTCGAGCGCGTCCGCGCCCTCGTCGATGGCTCTGCGGTAGGCGGCGAGGGTGTGCTCCGGGGCGGCTTCGGAGGCGCCGCGGTGCGCGATGACGGATACCGGGCGGTCGGGGGAGAGGCGCAACCCGGGGCGGATCTCAGGGCTCACCGGGTTATCGTGCCACCGGCGGGCGGGGAGGCTGCCGGGGGCCTGCTGCGGATGTACCGGATGCGTCCGTAATGCCGGAGTTAAAGGATCCCCTCTTCCGGTCGGGCGGCGGTTTACGTCCGCCTGACGCACCATGGGAAAGGCTGTCCAAGGACATCCGAATACGCGAACGCCCGGTCTGTGATGGCGTGTAGCTGATGAGGAGAAACCTGTGAGCACCGAGAACGAGGGCGCTGCCACCACGCCGGCGACGGGGCCGAACCCCACGTCCCCCACGGTGCCGATGACGGGGGCGCAGGACGGCACTCCGGCACCCGAAGCCACCGACTCCCAGGGGCAGAGCATGAGCAAGCCGGGGACCACGCCGTCCTCTTCCGGGGACACCGTTCAGTTCGGCCAGCCCGTCCAGCCGGCGCAGCCCGCCCAGTCTGCGCAGTCCGGCCATTCTGCGCAGCCCCCGCAGGCGCCGCACCAGCCCGAGCAGCCGCCCCGGACGGCCCCGTCGCAGCAGCCGACGGGGGCCTTCGGCGATCCCGGCCGGCCCGGCGGCTCGGACCAGGGCGGCGGGCCCGCGCAGGGCGGACCGTGGGGCGGCGCACCCGGCGCCCACAACCCGTACGGCCCCGGTGCGGGTGGCCCCGGTGCCGGCGGTCCCGGTGCCGGTGGTCCCGGCTCGGGCGGACCCGAGGGCCCCGCCGGTCCGCAGTACCCGTGGGGAGCTCCCCCGGTGCCGCCCGGCCCTCCGCCGGGCGGCAAGCGCCTGCCGGGCGGTGTGCTCGCAGCCGTACTCGTGGCCGCGCTGGTCGCGGGCGGCATCGGCGGCGGCATCGGATTCTGGGCGGCGGAGAGCGGCGACGACAGCTCCACGACGATCACCTCCGGCTCGGACCCCGAGGCACTCAACCGCTCCCCCAAGTCCGTCGCGGGCATAGCGGCCAAGACACTGCCGAGCGTCGTGACGATCGAGACCCAGGGCGGGGGCGAGGAAGGCACCGGCACCGGCTTCGTCTTCGACAAGCAGGGCCACATCCTGACCAACAACCACGTCGTCGCCAGCGGGGGTGACGGCGGCGGCCTCTCCGCGACCTTCTCGGACGGCAAGAAGTACGAGGCGGAGGTCGTCGGCAAGGCGCAGGGCTACGACGTCGCAGTCATCAAGCTCAAGGACGCCGACGACCGGAAGCTCAGGCCGCTCCCGCTCGGCAGGAGCAACGACGTACAGGTCGGTGACGCCACCGTCGCGATCGGTGCACCCTTCGGGCTGTCCGGCACCGTGACGACGGGCATCGTCAGCGCCAAGAACCGCCCGGTGGCCTCCAGCGACGGCCAGGGCAGCAACGCCTCCTACATGAACGCCCTGCAGACCGACGCCTCGATCAACCCCGGCAACTCGGGCGGCCCGCTGCTCAACGCCCAGGGCGCGGTCATCGGCGTCAACTCGGCGATCCAGTCGGCCGGGGGCGAGGGCGGCCTCGGCCAGGGCCAGTCCGGCAGCATCGGCCTCGGCTTCGCGATCCCCGTGAACCAGGCGAAGCGGGTGGCCACCCAGCTGATCAAGACGGGCACGCCCGTCTACCCGGTGATCGGCGCCACGGTCACCATGGACCAGAAGGGCGGCGGCGCGGTCATCGCCGACAGGGGCGAGGGCGGCCAGGGAGCGGTCACCAAGGACGGCCCCGCCGACAAGGCGGGCCTGAAGCCCGGCGACGTCATCACCAAGCTGGACGACACGACGATCGACAGCGGGCCCACGCTGATCGGCACGATCTGGACGCACAAGCCCGGCGAGAAGGTCAAGATCACCTACGAGCGCGACGGCAAGGAAGCCACGACCGAGGTGACCCTCGGCTCCCGCAAGGGCGATCAGTGACCGTCCCGGCCATTCGCTAGGCTTGCCCTCGCGCTGCTCCTGCGGGGGCGGCGCGAGGAGGTGTGCCCGAGCGGCCGAAGGGAACGGTCTTGAAAACCGTCGAGGCAGCGATGTCTCCGTGGGTTCAAATCCCACCGCCTCCGCTCGCTGAGCAGTGAAAACGGCCCCCGACCAGGGAAGTTGGTCGGGGGCCGTTGCTGTGGGGGCTCTCCGTTAGTGACCGCGGTTGACCGTGGTTCCCCGCTCGATCTGGCACGCGAGTGGCACGGGCAGCCGCGCAGGCTAGCCCCGCAGTGCGGTGAAGATGGCGGCTACTGCTCCTGCCAGGGTGGACAGGGCAGCGACCCAAGTTGCAGCAGTAGTGCTTGTTAGTGCTCCCCGGGTAGCGTTGCTACGAGGGCTCGGCTTGTGTGCCAACGAGCTGTCGTTCAATGTGGGCTCCTCCGTGTCCCGCGGGTTTCGACCGACGGGCCGTCACAACGCCCCGCACGCGACGACCAATCGGCAGTTGCGGGGCGTTGTTTTCTGCCTCATCGCTAATCGGAGAAGTTAGCAGCGAACGGTCGACGGTAACGACAGCAGTGGTGCGTTCCAGAAGCCGAACGAGGCCTATTAAACCTAGGATTATTGAGGGTTCGTTAGGTGTTCGTTGAGTGTCTGACCTGCGGAATCTTCCACTATTATAGATGTTGTTGCAGTACAGAAACTGGGCTTGAGCAGCACGGTCTCCATTTAGCTCGATGCAACGGTGGAAACCGTCAATCGCGAATGCGTAGCTGCAACGAAGAGGTCCCGAGATAAACAGAAGCTGGCTGAAAATGATGGGTCACTGGTCTCGCGTGAGGTCGGTGGACACCAGCGTGATCAGAAGTCGAAGAATTGATGCGCCAGTTCACTGACCTGCGGATGAACGAGAGACCAACGGCCTGACCTGCGAGTTGGGTGTTGGCCTCTGTCATCGTCTGTCACCGTTGAGCCACCTCGCACGGCCCAGGGGCGGCCCGATCGACCAGGCTCTCGGTGAGTGGTCCGTCGGAGTTCGCCTTCGATCGCCGGTGCCCGCGCCTGTTGGTATCAGGGACGAGGGGTTGCTCTTGGTCACTTCGAGGGAAGCTTCCTCAGTGCCTTCGTGTTGTCGGCGATGGTGTCGAGCTTTGCTACGACGGTCTCCCGGTCGAGCGCCAAGGTTTGCATGACATCGAGGTCAATCACATAGGTCAGTGGTTCGACAGGCCCCCCGGGGCCGGTTGCTCTGACGGTGACCGTGTACTGACGCGGCAGTTCGGGGTTGTCAAAGAGCCTAGGTCCGAAGGCGAAGTACCACTCAAGTCGTCGACGTGGCGGTAGGTGAGGGATCTTCCGGCCCACAACTTGAGCCAGCTTCTCGTCCCAGTCGGTGCGCTCCCCACCCTGAAGGGGAGGACTGACATCCAGCTCTACATCCCGGGCGATGGTTGGTCCGGTGTTCTCGACCGTGAAGACCAGGAGCCCGGATCCAGCCCGGGGCTGGATATCTGGGACGACGTACGGCTCGGTGGCCTCTTTGCGGACTCGTTCGCCTAGTGCCAACTGCTGCCTGCTGTAGACCACCTGAAGTCGCGTGTACACCAGGGCGGCAATGCTGATGACCACGGCAAGGCCAGCTATGAGGTTGCTCATGGCCTGAGAGTAGAACTGGGCATCTCGGACATGAATATACGTTCAGGCCATTTAGTGCAGTCTAGGCTCGATCCAAGTGCTTGCGGGCCATGTCAATGAAGGTGCCGACGACTTCGCCCGCGATGAGGCTGATCTGCTGTTCCTCTTCGTCCTTCTCGTCTTTGCCGGTCTCCTGATTCAGCACAGCGCTCGCGAAGGCGTCTAGCGCGGCTCCCCAGGCTCTCACGGCATGACCGACCTCGAACGCCTGCTCCGAGATCGGTTGTGGGCCCTCTAGGAGAACGACGATGGTTGCCGAGTCGATATCGGGGCCAGCGCTCTGGGCCAACGAGGTGAGCTGGGCATACTTCGTGGAAGTACAGCCGGTAGCGCGTATGTCTTTGCCTAGAGCTTCCAACTGCTGAGTGACAGCTATGACCTTCTCGATCAGAACCCCGTAGGAGTCGCGTTGCAGTTGGCGTCGCCACTGGGCGTTGCCGTACTTAGCTTGGGTGCGCAACTGCATCCAGGCGATCAGGTGGCCGAGCACCGTGCCGCCGACGCCGACAATGGCTCCGTAAACGGCTGCTTTCCCTTGGTCCATGAGCGTGATTGTCCACGCGCAGTCGAGGTCGGTGTAGCGGCTTTGAGCTGGAGCTGCCTTGGGGTGAGAGATCAGGGGCTCGTAAGCTTGCCGCGACTCGGGCAGCATCTCGCCTGCCCGCAATAGCCCGAAGTGAGCCCCTGATCTTAGAGTCTCGCCCCAAGGTGGCTGCTTAAAGCCGTGGAGCCGGCCGACCCCACCAACTACCCCTCTCCCCCGCCCTCTTCTTCCTGCGCCTTGGGGTTCGGCGGGTGGCTGCTCCGGGCCTGGTGCGGGTTTCGGTGTGCGTCGGTCGTTGCTTCGATCCTGGCCGGTTGTCGGTGGCTTGCCTGTGGGCTGTGGGTGCTGCGTTGCCCGTGGGGCGGGGTGTTTTCTGCTCTCGTCAGTCCGGCGCGGGCTTTGGTGGATCAAAGCGTGAAACGGACATCCCGCGGCTGTCTTGCTGCCGTGGGGCCGGGGCGGGCGCGCCGAAGGCAGGCGCCCGGCCCCGAGCCCCGAGTGGCCCGCACTGCGGGCCCCGGGGTGTGTCCGTAGCGACGGCTGTGAAGCCGATTGATCTGCCATGCGACCGGATGCCCGAAGGGCAAGAGCTTCCCCGCCAACATGGTGCCGACACCGACACGTTGCCCTTGGGGCGGAGTCTTCCCGCTGGCCTGTCGTGGTGCGGGAGCTCCCGTACGAGCGCTTCCCCGTCTTCCCTCTTCCTGCCGTGAGGCTGACCGGTGCCGGCCATCCCTCTTCGACCGGTTCCCACTGAAGCGCACTCCACCAGGCGGCCCCACCCCCTCCCCGCCCATCGGGCGGGGTCTTGATGAGGTAGAGAAACTTGTAACAACTCACCTCAGGAGGGCTGTGTCGTGTCCCGGTAGATGCTTGACGCTTCGGTCCCAGCTGATGGTTGACAGTGGCCGTGATCGGTCTTTCTGTGCGCGTCGTTGCGGCGCGTGTGGGGAGGCTGGGATTGGCGCTGGTGGAGTTGTCGGTCGTCGAGCAGAGGTACCGGGCTGTCCTGGCGGTGCTGGCGGGCGCGACGGTGACGGAAGTCGCCGCTCAAGTGGGGGTGTCGCGGCAGACGGTCAGCGGGTGGAAGTCGCGTTATGGAGCTGCTGGGTTGGCGGGTTTGGTGGACCGCTCGCGCAGGCCGGCTTCGTGTCCGCATCAGGCTTCTGCGGAGGTGGAGGCGGCGGTGTGTGAGCTGCGGCGGAAGCATCCTCGGTGGGGTCCGGTGCGGATTGCTCATGTGCTGGAGCGGGGTGGAGCGGTGAGCCCGGCGCCGTCGCGGATGACGGTGTATCGGATCTTGCTGCGGCATGGGCTGGTGGAGCCGGGGGTTCGGCGGCGGAAGCGGTCGGATTACAAGCGCTGGCAGCGGGATCGTCCGATGCAGTTGTGGCAGATGGACATCGTCGGCGGGGTGATGCTGGTCGATCCGCTCACGGGTGAGTTGTCCGAGGCGAAGGTCGTGACCGGTGTGGATGATCATTCCCGGTACTGCGTGATCGCGTCGGTGGTCGAGCGGGCGACGGGACGGGCGGTGTGCGCGGCGTTCGCTGGAGCTTTGCAGAGGTTCGGGGTGCCGGAGGAGGTGCTGACGGACAACGGCAAGCAGTTCACCGACCGGTTCGGGCGGGGTGGTGAGGTGCTCTTCGACCGGATCTGCCGGGAGAACGGGATTGCGCATCGGTTGACGCAGCCGGCGTCTCCGACGACGACGGGCAAGATCGAGCGGTTCCATCAGACGCTGCGGCGCGAACTCCTTGATGACTGCGGCGCGTTCGAGAGCGTCGAGGCGGCTCAGATGGCGCTGGATGCGTGGGTGGAGGAGTACAACTCTTCGCGGCCGCATCAGGCGTTGGAGATGCAGTCTCCGGCAGACCGGTTCGCTTCGGTTTCCGAGCAGGAGCGGGCTGTGCTGGGAGTGCGGGTGCCGGGCGCGCTTGCTCTGGTGCCGCAGCAGCGGACTGCTCCTGTGCTCCCGGAGCCGGTGGATGCGGTGGAGCCTGTGCCGGCTGATCCGTCGGAGGCGGTGCCGTGGGAGCACGGTGGGCCGGTGGAGTTCGAGCGGGTGGTGCCTGCGAGTGGGAATCTGCAGGTCGCGGACAAGCAGTTCTGGCTGGGGCCGGCCCGGGCGGGGCTGACGGTGACGTTCTGGGCCGACACCGCGGTGATTCATCTGCTGATCGCCGGTGCGAGGGTCAAGACGGTGCGTTCGCACCTGTCGGTGGCGGACTTGGCCCGGTTGGCGGCCCGGGGCGGGCGTGCGGCGGGGCCGGCGCCGCTTCCGGCTGGGGATGCTGTTGCGTTCGAGGTGGACCGGTTGGTCAACAACAGCGGAGTGGTGAGCCTGGGCGGGCATCGGGTGCTGGCGGCGGAGATTCTGGGTGGTCGGCAGGTGGGTGTGCGGATCGAGAAGGAGACGTTGTCGTTCTTCGATCCGTCCTCGCGGGAGTTGCTGAGGGTGCGGCCCAACCCGCTCAGTCCCGGGGAGGTCCAGCGTTTGCGGGGGCTTCGTCCGGCCGGTCCGCCGCCTCGGCCGCGGGTGGAGCCGGTGCGTGTGCAGCGGCGGATCAGCAGTCAGGGCACGATCATGGTCTGCCGCCAGGTGGTCTCCCTGGGACGGACGTATGCGGGACAGACCGTGACCGTCCACGTGTCGGAGTCGACCTTCACGGTCGAGTTGGACGGCCAGGCCCGCGTCGTACGGCGCACCACCGACCTCCCCGTCCGCAACATCAAAGCGGACAAGCCCCACGAAGGCAGTGATGTTGTCTAGGCCCAACGTCAAGCATCACCCGGGATCAGAACGTCGCGCATCAACTGGGACTAGACAACCTCAGGAGGGCTGTTCAGGCACTACGCGTCGAAGGAGTAATCCAGCACGTAGGACGCAGAGTCGAGCGTCATCTCATTGACTTCGACGGCTCGACCTTCATCAGCGAACGCTGTCCTGCACAGGAGGATGACTGGTGTGCCGGACGTGAGCTGCAAACTGCTGACTTCGTCCTGTGAGGGCATGCGCGAGCGGATCTCTTCGCGGAAGTGCACGGGCTTCCATCCCAGCTCATCCAACCGCGCATAGATCCCGCCAGGGCCTGTGTCCTTCTGGGTGATGGCTGAACCGGCAACGAGTTCTGCTGGCAGGTAGCTGGTGGCAAGCAGCACCGGCTTGCCGTCAAGGACGAAGCGTCGGTTCCGAACGCAGACAGCGTCGCCCGGGGCCAAGTCGAGCACGCGAGCGATCCGTTCCGGCGCAGATTCCTCACACACCGAAACCTGATCCACTTCGAGCGTGCGGTCTCCGATGTCAGCAGCCCAGATGGATTGGCCGTTGCCCCATTGCTCTTCTGACAAACGCTTGATGCCTTGGCGTCGCAATGGCTTGAAGTCCCTTACGAAGACACCGGCACCCTTCCGGGACTCGGTCAGCCCTTCGCTCTGCAGAACGCCGAGGGCCTGCCGTGCCGTCATGCGTGCCACCTCGTAGGTGGCCATCAGGTCGTTCTCGCCTGGCAGCCGGTCACCTGGGCCGTACTCGCCTGCCTGAATCGCTGCCCGGAGCGCGCCGGCGATCTGCTGGTACTTCGGCTGACGGTCCTTGCCCTGGTTGGCCATGGCACATCCTCCCTTCGCTTCTCTAGACAGCGTAGGCGACCCAGGCGGGTTCACCCAGCCGTGGGTGCCCGCACGAGACCTTGCTCATGTCGTCGAATCGAAGATCTCTAGAGAAGAGGCTTGACGTCTCTAGGTAGGTGAAGTTCACTAGAGATGTCTAGAGAAGTTGTTGCCAACGGGGCGACCCTCGAAAGCTGGGAGTGACTCATGCCTTCTTTCAAGATCGATACTTCGACCGCCGTGGTGTTCGTTGCGACTGCGCCGACGCCGAAGATGGTCAACAAGCAGACCGGCGAGATCGCGGTCGACCGCGAGACGCAGGCGAAGATGATGACCGTTGGCCTGCTGATCTCGGACGAGGGTGAGGGCAACCTCTACCAGGTGTCCGTGCCCGAGACCGGTGTCCCCGAGAACCTGGAGCCCGGCACCCCGGTCTCCGTGGTCGGGCTGAAGGCCCGTGACTGGGAGAACGAGTTCAACGGGCAGAAGCGTCACGGGATCGCCTTCCGCGCGGTCGCCATCACGGCGGGTGCCTGACCATGACAGACCTCTCTACGGTGCTGGAGATCGCTGGCCCCCTCGCGGGGGCCGGTGGCCTCGGCTACGCCAAGGTCCGCGCCCCGCGCGTGTACTGGTCCCTGGTCGGACTGCCGCTCACCTGGGGACGGTTTCTCGTCACCTACCGCTCCACGATGGATGTGTGTGGGCTGACGGTTCAGCCCTCCCGGCTGCGGGCCTTCGTCGCGCGGAACATCGCGCGTCGTCGTGAGGTGCAGCCGGTTCCGCCGAAGATCCGCCGCGTCCGCGCCGCTTCCACGGGGCTGCGGGTGACCCTGCGCCTGCCCGCTGGTCTGGAACCTGCTGATGTGTCCGCTGCAGCTGGTCGTCTTCGGCACGCCTGGGGTGTCCACGCGGTGAACGTCGTCAACACCAAGCCCGGCGTGGTCGAACTGCGAATGACGGGCTATGACGTGCTGAAGAAGGTGCGCATGCCGCGCCGTTTGCCTTCCGGGCCGATTGTGGTGCCGGTGGCTGTGCGGGATGACGGGACCGCGTTCGTTCGCGACTACGTCAAGGTCCCGCACGGGCTGACGCTGGGTGCGAACCAGTCGGGCAAGTCGATGTACCAGCGCAACTTGATCACCGAGCTGGCGAAGCTGCCGGTCGGCCTGGTCGGGATCGACTGCAAACGTGGCGTGGAACAGACCCGTTTCGCGCCCCGGCTCTCGGCGTTGGCGACGAACCCGGATGAGGCTTCCGAGTTGCTGAATGTCCTCGTGGGGGAGATGGAATCCCGCTTCGATCTGCTCAGCGAACACGGCGCCTCGGACCTGTGGGAACTGCCCGCACATCTGCGGCCGGTGCCCCTGGTCGTCCTGGTCGATGAGGTGGCTGAGCTGTTCCTGGTCGCCGCGAAGAAGGACGAGGAACGCCGGGACCGGATCGTCATGCAGCTCGTGCGCCTGGCGCAGATGTCCCGCGCGATCGGCATCTACCTCGAAGTCTGCGGGCAGCGCTTCGGCTCCGATCTGGGCAAGGGAGCCACGATGCTCCGTGCACAGCTCACCGGCCGTGTCGTGCACCGAGTGAATGACAAGCAGACCGGCGAAATGGGTCTCGGGGATATCGCACCCGAAGCCGTCTCTGCCGTGACCACGATCGCCCCGGATCGTCCCGGCGTCGCCGTGGCAGGGGACACCTCCGGTGGCTGGTCCTACATCCGCACCCCCGAGAAGACACCCGCCGAAGCGACCGCGATCTGCCGCGAGTTCGCACACCTCACCCCGGACGTGCCGGCACTGGCACCGTTCCGCCCCGCGATCGAGTACGTGGATGAGTCGGCACCGGTTGAGCGGCCCTCGCTGGTCAAGCCCCGGCCCGTAACCGAATAGCCCGCCCTTTCCCAACGGTTGGCGTGACCGCCTCGCGCCAGGTCCCTACCCCGCCCATGCCTCGAACAGGAAAGGAGGTGTCCCCGATGACGAAGACACAGGCAGAACGCGCGGCGATCCTCACCGCAGGAGTCGTGATCATCGCTTTGACGGTGGCCGCGTTCTGGCTCTCCTACGCCCACCTCGCGGACGTGGCCAAGCACAACGGTCTCGCCAAGAGCCCCGAACGTGCCTGGGCATGGCCCGGCACCATCGACCTGTTCATCCTGGCCGGTGAAGTCCTCATGTTCCGGGCCGCATTGCGCGGCGGCTGGGACTGGTGGGCCTTCTCCCTCACCGCCGCGGGCTCGCTGGGTTCCATCGCCTTGAACGTCGCGGGTGTCGGCACCGATGACCTGAGCCTTGATCACGTCGTCGCTGCCGTCCCGCCGACCGCGGCACTGCTCGCCTTCGGCGCCCTCATGCGCCAGGTCCATGGCCTCGTCACCGACGAAACCACCGACCGTGCACCCGCGCCGCCACCTGTCCCGGCCCCGGCCGTGGACATCGAGCCCGTTCCTACGCCAGTGCCGGCACCGGCGATCGCACCGCCTCACCCGACGCCGGCCACTGCACCGGCCGAGACACCGACCCCGGCACCGGTGGAGACGCCGACGCCGGCACCTGTTCCGGATGTGCCTCCGGCGCTGGTTGACCACGCACGCAAGGTCGCCAACGCCCATCACGCACGGACCGGTGCCCCGATCGACACCGCGACTTTGCGCGCGCGTCTTGGCATCCCTGACCACCTGGCCGACGCGATCGCGGCCCAACTTGCCTGAAAGGAGATCGCGCATGGCACGCCCGAACCACTTCCGCGACGTGATCCGTATCGGTCCCGTCCGCGTCGGCTCCCGCTCCGATGTCCGGGGTCGGCAGAAGCACACCGCTGCCTGCACCGCACCTCGCTGTGGCTTCTCCGCCGACTACGACTCCCGCGCCGCGGCGGAACTTGCCGCACGCACCCACACCTGCACCACCAACTGATCAGGAAGGACAGGCATGTTCACCCCGAAGTACCCCGCACCTGACCAGGCCAGCACGGCCCCGGTCCCGGTCGTGACCACCCTCGGCAGGACCGCCCACCAGGCGCCCGCGGTCGCACAGGCGCCTGCCGTTCAGGCACCCGCGCCGGCATCGGTTGCTGCCTCCCGGCCCTCGGTGCACATCTCCCCGGCCGGTGCCGGTCTCGCCGTGGCCGGTGGCGCCGCCGCGGTGCTCATCGTCGGCGCGGTCCTGGTCTCCATGCTCCTGGCCGTCGCCATCACCGCCACCTCGGTCGCCGTGTGCGCCGTGGTCCTCCGCTCCCTGCTCACCAACAACCGCTGAAAGGAGCCCCGACATGGGCCTGTTCAACCGCAAGTCTTCCGAGTCCGCCTCGACTTCGGACACCGCTTCGTACGAACTCGGTCGCGAGTACGCCATCGCGCGTCGCCACCGAGACCGCAGTGCACAGCGACAGATCGCCCGCAAGTTGGAGCGGGACGACTCCATCGACTCCAAGTCCTTCGGCAAGGGCCGCCAGGACTACGAGGCGATCCCCCCGGTCTCCACTCCGCGCCGCGGCCGTCGCCGCTGAAGGGCCCCCGGGGCGGCCTCTACCGCCAAGTATCCGCCGCCCCGGGCGCCTGCATCTCTCCCGAATCCAAAGATCCGAAAGGACACCAACCATCATGACCCAGCCCACCCCTGCCCGCGTACGCCGCTGCCCCGACTGCGACGGCTTCCCCGTCGTCGCCATCGACACCGGCACCCTCCACAGCGACGGAACCCGCGCCACCCTCCGCGTCACGTGCTCCGCCTGCGACGGCACCGGCACCGTCGCCCTCCACGCTCGCCAGACAACTCCGGTGGGGCGGTAACCGCATGATCGACACCGCTACTGCGGTGGGCCTGGACCCGATCACCCTGGGAGACCTGCTCAGGGTGGCCGGGTCTGACGGCTTCGACCGCTGGGAAGACCAAGTACGCCGCACGGGCGGCTGCTCTGACCCCATCCACCTGACCGGAACGACCGTCACCCGCGACCGTGAAACCGGCGAAGTCCTCTACTCCTACTCCACCGCCGACGAGCCCGGCGGACGGCTCCGCCTCGCGTGCGGCAACCGTCGCGCTTCACGCTGCCCGGCCTGTGCCTGGACGTATGCGGGGGATGTTTTCCACCTCATCCGCGCCGGCATCACCGGCGATCCCCGCATGGCCATCCCCGACCGCGTTCGCACCCACCCCGGGGTATTCACCACCCTGACGGCTCCGTCGTTCGGACCGGTCCACAACCGTCCGGCCTCCGGTCGCTGTGCCTGCGGGGTCCGTCATGCGGAGAACTCTCCGGTCCTCGGGACGGCGGTGGATCCGGAGCGGTACGACTACGCCGCGGCGGTGCTGTGGAACAACCACGCGAGCGTGCTGTGGCAGCGCTTCACCATCTACCTGCGCCGCGAAGTCGCTGCACGCGCCGGCATCACACAGACCCTGCTCAAGGAGACCGCGCGGGTCTCCTTCGGGAAGGTCGCAGAGTTCCAACGCCGCGGCGCGATCCACTTCCACGCCATCATCCGCATCGACGGACCCGACGGCCCCACTTCACCTCCGCCCGCCTGGGCCACAACGGCGTTGCTCGAGGACGCGATCCGCGCTGCGGCTGGCCGTGCACAGACGGTCGTGCCTGCTGCCGGTGATCAGTCGGCTCGGATGCTGCGGTGGGGGAGTCAGGTCGATGTCCGCGCCATCGGCACCGACCAGGGCCAGGAACTCACCGATGCTGCGGTGGCCGGCTACGTGGCCAAGTACGCCACCAAAGCGGCGGAGACCACCGGCACCCTGGATCGCCGCATCGGGGAGATGTCCGAGCTGGACAAGCACCCGGAACTGCCCGACCACACACTGCAGTTGATCCGGGCCTGCCGGGACCTGGACGACCTCTACCCGGATCGGAAGCTGTGGGCCTGGGCTCACATGCTCGGTTTCCGCGGCCACTTCATGACCAAGTCGCGCGCCTACTCCACCACGCTCGGATCTCGCCGCCAGGTACGAGCCGACTACCGCGCCGCACAAGAACGCCGCGAACGCGGACTCCCCGATCCCGACGAACACAGCGAGGCCACCACGCTCACGCTCGCGCACTGGACCTACGCCGGCCACGGACACACACCCGGCGAATCCTGGCTCGCCGCCAACATCCACCGCGACCTACAGACCAACCGAGAAACCGCACGCGAAGTCATCACGGAACTCGACAGCACGGGGGAGGAGTGGACATGGAACGACTGCTGACCGTCGATGAGGTGGCCGACCGGCTTGGCACTACCGTGCGGTTCCCGCGCCGGCTGATCGAAGAACGACGCATCACCTTCGTCAAGGTCGGCCGCCATGTGCGCATCCCTGAGAGCTCATTGAGTGACTACGTGGCTGCTCACACGGTGGTTTGCGTCGAACCATCGTCACGGCGGCTCAAGGCGGTGGCCTGATGCCTCCTCGTCGCAAGCGTCGTCGGAGCTACGGCAGTGTTCGCAAGCTGCCATCTGGGCGTTACCAGGTCCGGTATCCGGGGCCGGATGGTCTGCTCCGTCCTGCTGATCGGACGTTTCCCACGGTCACTGATGCTGATGTCTGGCTCTCGCGGAAACGCATCGAGATCGAAGAGGGACGTTGGGTAGATCCCGCTCACGGCGAGGCGACCGTTCAGGACTGGGGCGCCCGGTGGTTGGCATCGGTGTCGCCACAGCTCAAGCACACGACACAGGCGTCGTACCGGTCGCTCATCGCTTCGCGTATCAACCCGTCGCTCGGAGGTCATGAGCTCTCAAGCCTCCGACCGATCGCGGTCACCGAGTGGGTTGCGCAGATGCGGAGGGCCGGGCTGAGTCCATCGCGTATCCGGCAGGCGTACCGCGTGCTCTCACAGATCATGGAATCGGCCGTCGACAACGGTCTGATCGTCACCACACCGTGCCGCGGTGTCCGGTTGCCGCGCATGCCGCAATCCGAGCCGCACATCCTCACGCCCGAAGAGGCTGCGCGCATCGTCGAGAGTGCTCCGGCGCCGCACGACCTGCTGATTGCTCTCCTGGCCTTCAACGGCTTGCGTATCGGGGAAGCCTTCGCACTGCGGCGAGGGGACATTGACGTCAGCCGGCGTCTGCTCGTGGTGGACGAGAACTTGGCGGAGGCCAACGGGGCGCTTGTCTTCGACACCCCGAAGTCTCATCAGAAGCGGACCTTGGCGCTCGCTGCTTCGCTTGCGGAACGGCTCGGCACGTACCTGACGGGCCTGCCCGAAGACAGCGAAGAACTCCTGTTCACGAATCGGGACGGCAACCCGTTGCGCTACAACCAGTGGCGCAAGGCTCACTTCAACCCCGCCGTGAGTGCGGCTGGTCTGGGTGACATCACACCGCACGATCTGCGTGCCTCACATGGCACGTGGGTGGCTGACCGGTACGGCGTAATGACTGCTGCCCACCGCCTCGGCCACTCCAACGCGAGTGTGACCACGCGCCATTACGCCCGTCCCGTGGCCGGTCGTGACTCGGAAGTCGCCGAAGCGGCAGACGCATGGATGACCGGTAAGGACGGCGCTAGTGGCACGTAGATGGCACGAAGTCGTGGAGGCAACACCTGAAGAGCCTTCATCCGACCGCTGACCAGGACGAATGCGAGATCAGTGGTCGGGTGGCAAAAGGTCTTGAAAACCGTCGTGAGGTAACCCCTCACCGTGGGTTCAAATCCCACCGCCTCCGCCGATGTGATGTCTCAGGACATCGGAAACTCCCGGACCCACGGTTGTGGGTTCGGGAGTTTTGTTATGTGCCGCTGCTGTGGGGTGGTCGGTGTGTGGGCTGGTAGTCGCGGTTGGGGGCTGTGGGGCCCCGCGGCGATCGTTGACGAGATGCGAGGTGATGGTCGCAAGGCGTCGGCGAAGCCGGCACGGTGCTTCGCTGAGAGCATTGGGCCACTTCATTGCCGCGTGAGTACAGGCGCGCGCATGTTCCAGGCGGGCCAACGGAGTTCGTGAAACTCCGAGCCGGCCAGACCTGTCGCTGTATCTAACTATTCACTATTGCGCAGCGCAGTCAGCAGCTCCGAACGTCGCCTCTCTGCTTGGGCTTTGAGGCGGTAGCTCTTGGAGTGCGGCTGACGGCCGGCTCTCCTGCGGAGTTGGTTTGGCTTGGCGCGGTTCGCCCGCTTGCGAATGCTCCAGATCTGCATCTCGGACAGCACTTCGGGCAATGTGAGGGACTGGATAGAGGCTCGCGCGCTCACCCTATTTTGATCGCCCCCTCGTGTTTGAGTCGGAGCACGAGGGTGCGTTCGTAGGGGACGGTTTCGGCGAGTAGGGATTCGCCCTGGCTGTAGCCGGTGCCACGGAATTCCCAGAGAGAGCACGCGGATTGTGGTCTCGTCCTCGGGTTCGGTGGCCGTGTGGTTCTCAGGTGTGTGCTGAGCTTGGCGTCATTGGCGGTGTGCAACCAGGAGCCTCGCCGCCTCCAGCGGGGGAACCGCCCAACTCGGCGCACCCCCTACAAGTCAGGGGGATGGACTATTACTTGGGGGTGGCGGCTGTGGAGCCGGGCCGTGGCTGCTCAGGCAGCCGTCAGTCATGTCGGTCTCCTTACAGGGCCGCCCTGGTCAACCAATCGCCGAACCCTGCTGGATGGTGCCGACCCCGGGTGTGGCGATGACTGCGTCACTGCTGGTTTGCATCACCGACACCGAAGCGCTGCTGGAGTTGGTGAGGTAGACCATGCTGCCGTTCGGGGTGAGCGCTACACCCGGTGCTTGTCTGAGTCGATGCGGTATCGCCTGCACGGCCCCCGAACGTGCCGACGGTCGCGGGACGGCGACGACGCGGTGCGCGGCTGTGCGTCTCGATCGTGGCGTACACCGCCGCAACTTCGAACGCTGCTTCAACTGCGTCGAGCCGTACGAAGCCGCCGCCACCCGCGAAGCAGGGACGGGCACTTTCGGGCAGTAATGTGCTCGTCTATCGCGCCGGAACTTCATGCAACATCACACGCATATTCTTGTATGACCGTTCATTTCGCATGCTCAATCTTCATCCTTATGCTCACCTGTGTGGCAGGTGTATTCGCTTTTCCTGCGGTGTAAAACGAGTAAGGTCAGTGGTCGGCGGTCACTTCGGTTTGCTGAGGGCTTGCAGGACGAGGCCGCCACAATTCGTTCCCACAGGAATGAGCATCCTCGATGAAATTGAGAGTCCATGGCGTGCTGCAGTGGCACGCTATTGTCAGCTGGTTCGTGGCGGTGGTGCTACTCGCCGCCGGCGCCGTGGCCTTGACACCGTCGAGCGCGAACGCCGTTGCTACAGCGGTCAACCTCGGTACCGCGGACAGCTACGGCGTGCTGGGAGGGCAGTCGGTCACCAACACCGGGCCGTCTGTGGTCTCCGGAGATCTGGGAGTCAGTCCCGGTTCGGCGATCAGCGGGTTCCCCCCCGGTACGGTGCTGGGCACGATCCATCAGAATGACGCCCACGCCGCCGGGGCACAGGCTGATCTGACAACTGCGTACAACCAGGCTGCGGGCCAGCCCTGCGACGTCAACCTCACCGGGCAGGACCTCGGCGGCCTCACGCTGACTCCCGGTGTCTACTGCTTCGACAGCTCCGCCCAACTGACAGGCGACCTCACTCTGGACGCCGAGGGTGACCCCAATGCTGTGTGGGTGTTCCAGATCGGGTCGACACTGACGACGGCGTCCGCCAGCAACGTCAACCTCATCAACGGTGCCTCACCGTGCAATGTGTTCTGGCAGGTCGGAAGCTCCGCCACGCTCGGTACCGACACCAATTTCGTCGGCACCATCATGGCCCTGACCTCGATCACGCTTAACACTGGCGCAGACATCAACGGGCGGGCGCTGGCGCGGAACGGTTCCGTGACGATGGACACCAACGACGTCGACGCCAGCAACTGCGCCGCGGCCACCAACGGCGGGACCACCGACGGCGGGACGACCGACGGCGCGACGACCGACGGCGGGACGACCGGCGAAATCGGCGGGACCACCACCGGCGGGACGACCGGCGAAACGGGCGGCACCACCACTACGGGCGGGACCACCACGGGTGGCGGGTCCACTTCGACCTCGGGCGGCCTCGCCATCACCACAGGTGGCATCACCACAGGTGGCAACACCACTGGCGCGACGACTACGACCGGTGGCACGACGGGTGCCAACACCGGTGGCACAACGGGAGCCACCACTGGTGGCGAAAAGGCCCCGGACAAGGGTGACCACGGGGGCAAGTGCCACAAGGGGGGCCCTGGCCACGAGGAGGGCCCGCCGCCCGAGGGGCACGAGGGCAAGGGTCCGCACGACGGGCACAAGGGCGGCCCGCCCGAGGGTCATAAGGGAGACGGCCCGCCCGAGGGTCATAAGGGAGACGGCCCGCCCGAGGGTCACAAGGGCAAGGGTCCGCACGAGGGACACAAGGGCGGCCCGCCCCCGGAGGACGGCGGTAAGCCTCATTGCGATCGCGGCGAGCCGGCACATCCCTGACTGATGCACGAGCCACCCGGCGCGCGGGACGTGTTCCCGACGCCGGGTGGCGGTCCATCGGCGTACGACGAGGCACGCGGCGGATCCATGTGATCCGTCGCGTGCCGCACCCGAAAGAGGTCGGGTGAGGGCAGACCCGGCGATGAACAACTGGATGTGACGGAAGTTGAAAAGCGGCGTGGTTGACGACGCAGCCACCACTACCTGCGATGCACCGGCTGCGCAGGATCCGGGCGCAGAGCCCGACGGGCTCCGGAAGGATTCACAACTCAGCGCCCCCTGGCGGACTTTGGTCGGCTGGATCGCGGTCCTGTGTATCGCGGCATCCCTCGTCCACGTACTTCTCGTGTTTCTCCACGTGGCGCCTCCCAACAGCATTTCGAAGCGCTACACAGAGAAGATCGACGCGTGGGTCCTGCCCTTGTTCGAGCAGAACTGGCAACTCTTCGCCCCGAATCCGGAGTCGGTGAATCAGCAGATCTCGGCGAGGACCGCCCGTACCGCTAAGGACGGCACCGCAGTGTTGAGCGGCTGGGTCGATCTGTCCGCTATGGACACCGCAGCCGTCCGCCACAGCGTCTTCCCGAGTCATACCGCGCAGAACATGCTGCGCCGGGCCTGGATCTCCTACGAGCGACACCACGGCGGCAACGACCGGTCCCACACGGACCGGGCGCGCATGATGAAGGAGTACCTCCGCAACATCGCGGCCGATCGGATCGCCGCCCACAGGCACAGCACCTTCGACTCCATTCAACTGCGCGTGGTCACGAAGCGGATCCCCCCGCCCGCACCGGACGGCGGTGCCTCTCGGCCCACTGGCCGCGAGTCCCACGAGACCAGGTATCTGCCGTGGTGGAAGGTGGCCACACATGCCGACTGAACAGACAACGCGTCTGCCGCACCAGGCCCGCCGGACCGGGGTCCCGTCGATCCTGCCCGCAGGCAGACAGCGCGTAGCCGAAGGCCTGCGCTCCCTGCGCGCTGCCCTGACGCAGCGACCGGTCTCGCTGTACGCCGCGGCGGTGCTGCGCATGGGATACGGGTTCCTCTATCTCGCCCTGCTGTTGCGGGAGTTCCCCCACCGTGACGAGTTGTGGGGCCCGGGCTCGGCGTGGACGCCGGACCTCTCGGCCGAACTGACCGACGAGACCGGCTTCGCCAGCATCCTCGCCCTGTCCGACAGCCGCCCGTACTTCGAAACCTGCTACGCCCTCGCCGTCGTCGTCGCAGTGCTCTTCATGCTCGGCTGGCGAACCAGGGCGATCTCCCTGCTCTTTGCGGTGATCGTCGCTTCGTTTCACTCACGGGCCATCTACATGACTGACGGCGGAGACAATCTCGTCCTGCTCATGTCCCTCTACCTCAGCCTCACCGCCTGCGGCCGACGCTGGTCACTGGACGCCCGCAGGCTTCGGCGCCGGACTGCCGTATCCGTCGCGAAGCCTCGCCGTGTGCCCGCTCAACTCGGCATCGTCCGCGGGCAGGCGACGACGGTCTTGCACAACTGCGCGATGTTCGTCATTGCTGTCCAGGTCGCCTTCCTGTACGGATCGGCGGGACTGTTCAAGGTCCAGGGCAACTTCTGGGGCGACGGGACCGCCCTGCACTACGTGCTCAACCTCGACCTGTTCCGGCCCTGGCCCGAGCTGTCGCTCCTGGTGGATCAGCAGACGGTACTCATCGCGATCGCCGGCTATCTGTCGGTGCTGCTCCAAGTCGCTTTTCCGTTCGTTCTGTTCAGCAAGGTCAAGTACGTCGTTCTGCCGGTGATGCTCGGCATGCATCTGGCGATCGCCGTACTGCTGGGGCTGCCGTTCTTCTCAGGCGCGATGATCGTTGCCGACGCGGTCTTCCTCCCCGACCGCTTCTTCACATTCCTGGCGGGACTTCGGGGACGCATCGGCCAACCGGCCACCCACACGCCGAAACTCGACGCCCCGGCTCAGCCGAAGGCCGTTCTGCCTGCCCAACAGCCCACAGCCGGCGGCGCAGTTGGTCGCGAGTCCGCTCCGGTCCGCAGCGCATCCGGACCGGTCCCCCCACCCTGACGGTGGGCGTCGGTGCGGGCTACGGTCCGGCTCGTGCCGGGGGAGTCTTCCGACTGAGCAGCACGGCCCTCGCCTCCAGCCCAAAGCCCTTTGTGCGGGCCATCGTCCGGATGATGGCGTGGCAGGGTGACCAATCACGATGAGGCGGCGGCTGTCCGACCGTCGACCCTGGCTTGGGTGAGCGGGCACCTGGAGGCCGGCGAACGGATCGTCGGAACCGAGGCGCTGCACGGCGGCATCACCGCCGAAATGCGGCGGCTGACCATCGGCAGGCGGGACGGAGGCACCCGCGACCTGGTGCTGCGGACCTTCGGCGACCCGTACTTCGTGGAGCGCGCCGAGGACTCGCTGAACAGGGAGGCCGGGGCCCTGGCCCAGCTCACGGGGACCGGTGTGCCGGCGCCTGGACTGGTCGCGGTTGATCAGGCCGCCGCGCATTGCGAGTATCCGTCGCTGCTGATGACACATCTGCCGGGGCGGACGGTCCTCGACGATGAGGGATTGGAGACGCGCGTCCCTCTGCTGGCCCGTCAACTCGTGGCGATCCACGCGTTGCGACCCGCCGTGCGGCCCCCGGGGTATGTGGCGTTGACGACCGCCGAGACCGTCGTGGTTCCGAAGGGCGCAGACGCTGCGGCATGGGCCGCTGCGATCGACGTGATCCGCAGGCCCGTGCCGCCCTGTGAAGGGCGGTTCCTGCACCGGGACTTCCACCCCGGCAACGTGCTGTTCGACGTACTGCCTTCACAGTCGGCAGGTGCCCGGATCACCGGCGTCGTCGACTGGGCGGCGACCTCGTGGGGCCCGGCGGACCTCGATGTGGCGCACTGCTCCACCAATCTCGCGCTGCTGCACGGCCCGGCATGGGGCCTGCGGTTCGCTGAGGCGTATGAGGAGGCCGGCGGGATGCTGGCCGAGGCCGCGAGCGAGCGCCTGTACTGGCAGGTGCGGGACGGACTGGCGTTCTCAGAAGAAGTGCAGTCGGTGGCGCAGCCATGGCGGGAGGCAGGAAGGACGGAGCTGACGACGCGAGCCGTCGAGGAGCGACTGGATGCCTACGTCACCGCCCTGATGGACGCGCTGGGCTGAGCCGAGGCGGCCCGGAATCCCAATGGCTGACTATGGTCGAGGAGCCGACCAGTCCTACCGCGTTGCTACGTCACCCTCTGGAACAGCGCTCCTGAGCGGCCGTGGCTTCTCGCAGGACGTCCATGACTCGCGGTCCAGCACCTGTTCGGCCGGACAGCTGTGCCGGCGTCCCGACGCACGCTCAACAGTCGAACACCGACCAGCAGATGTCGTTCCGCAACCGCTGGTCGTCGAGTACGAGCTCGCGAATCGCCTCCGGAAGCTGGTCGCGCTGCCACTGGCACTCGACTCGCCCCGCGGCCTCGCCCTCGCCTTCCGGCGCGGCCGCACGTGCGGCCTTGATCGCATAGGCGGCCGCACCGAGCTCGTGCGCGGCGACGTGGGCGACGACAGCGGCCTGGCCGGCTGCGTACGCTGCATGCCGTGCCGCCCCACGCAAGTCTCTGGCCGCACCCATCGCATGGCCGCCCGCCGTACGGGCCTGGGTCATCCTGACCTCGCCACGCACCCAGGCGCGGGCATGCTCGATCGCCTGACGCGGCCGCGGATCCTCGGGCTGAGCCGACTCGAAGAGGTCAAGGACGTGCTCCGCGCAGGATGCCGCCCAAAGGGCGAGGAGGTGGTGATCCGCGTCAGTGAGGGTCCCCCCGCGGCGGATCGTCACGAAGCGAGGGTCCCGGACCTTCGGAAGGATCATGATCGGCACTCCTGACGCGTTCACCCGGCTCGTGGCCGGCTGTTGGCGAGGCGGCGTCGCGTACCGGCGGCTGCCGGCGGTCGACGGGTTGCGCTTGCCGGGCAGTTCCCGATCTACCGCCGGCCAGCCACCGGCTGCTGTCCCGTCTGGGCGACGAGGCGACGATCGCTGCCGCTCAGTCCAGACAGAACTCGTTGCCCTCGACGTCCTGCATCACGAGGCACGACTCGTTGTGCTCGTCGGCAAGCAGCAGTCGCACGCGTGCCGCGCCGAGCGCGACCAGCCGTGCGCATTCGGCCTCAAGCACTGCCAGGCGCTCTTCACCGACGAGTCCGGTGCCGACCCGCACGTCGAGATGCAGCCGATTCTTGACGACCTTGCCTTCGGGTACGCGCTGGAAGAACAGTCTCGGGCCCACACCTGAGGGATCAGCGCATGCGAACGCCGCACCCTGCCGCTCGGGCGGCAGCGTGCGATCGTAATCGGCCCAGGTAGCGAACCCCTCCGGCGGCGGCGGTACGACGTACCCCAGCACCTCGCACCAGAAACGAGCGACGCGCTCAGGTTCTGCGCAGTCGAAGGTGACTTGGACCTGCTTGACCGATGCCATCGGTCCACCATAGAGGCGCGACCCAGCCGTCGCTGCGGGTCGCGGTCTTTGCGTGACGTCCGGCTGTCCGCGGGCACGTCCTGGACGTGCGCACCCTAGCCGCTCGACCGCACCCCGCTGCTCCCGCGCTACGGGGCGGAACTGCCGGCCGGGGATGAGTACTCGGACAACTCCCGTGCTGCCGACTGGAGTTGCGACACGGCCCGGGAATGCTCCGAAAGGGAGAAGTTCAGCCATCCGTCGTGCGCGGGGTACTGACGAGTAGGCCGCTCTGCGCTGGAATACCCCGCATGACGAAACACGACCACGACCACGACCACCATCACACGCCCACCAGACGGTCCCTGCTCGCCGGTGCGAGCGGCCTCCTCGTCCTCGCGTCGGCCCCGGGTACCGCGAGTGCGGCCAGTACCCGGACCGCCAGATCGTCCGACATACCGGTCAAGCGCACCGGGGCCGCCAGGGCCTCCCGCCTCACCCAGGGCACCACGCTCGTCCACGCCGACATGCACAACCACACCGCCATGTCCGACGGCGACGGCGACCCCGAGCTCGCCTTCGCCTCGATGCGTGACGCGGGACTGGACGTCGCCGCCCTCACCGACCACGCCACGCTGCTGTCGATCGAGGGCCTCAGCTCCGAGGAGTGGGACCGGACGGGCCAGCTCGCCGACGCCGCCAACGACCCCGGGGCGTACACCGCCATCCGCGGCTTCGAGTGGTCCCACCCCCTGCAGGGCCACGCCAACGTCTGGTTCACCGACGACTGGGTCGACCTCGGCGGCGCAGGCAGTCCGGGCTCGCTCTACAGCTGGCTGCAGGACCGCGAGGCGGTCGCCAGCTTCAACCACCCGGGGCGTGAGTCCGGGATGTTCGACAACTTCAGCTTCTCCGCTGGGGCGTTGGAGAAGATGGTCGGCCTGGAGATGTTCAACCGCGGCGACGACTATCTCTTCGACGGCTGGGACAAGACCGGCCGCTCGCCCCTCGTCGCCTGCCTCAACGTCGGCTGGCGCACCGGCCTGACGGGCGTCACCGACGAGCACGGCACCGACTGGGGCTTCCCCGAGGGCAAGGGCCGCAGCGGGCTGTGGGTCGCCGAGAACACCCGGGCGGGCATCTTCGAGGCGATGCGGGCCCGCCGGTTCTTCGCAACGCGCGTCTCGGGCCTGCGGCTCGACGCGGTGGCCAACGGCGTCCAGATGGGCGGCACCCTCGGGCTGGCCTCGGGCGACGTCCAGTTCACCGTCGACCTCGACCGCGGCCCCGAATGGGAGGGCAAGCCCCTCAACGTCCAGGTCCTGCGCCCGGGTTCGGACGCGCCGACCGTCGTGGACGTCATCGAGACCCAGTCCAACAAGCTGACGACGTTCACCGTGCCCCTGAACGCCGCCGACGGCAACTGGATCGTCCTGCGCATCTCCGACCCGGCCCAGGCCAACCCCTCCCCGGGCCCCTCGGGCCACGCGTGCAACGACTGGGGTGTGGCGTACTCGAGCCCCTGGTGGCTCCAGGCGTGACCCGCACGCAGGGTGGTTGGCCCTGACGGGGGTCAACCACCCTGCGGGGGCGATGAGTTGGTCAACCTCTCGACGCCGTCGGCGTGACGCCCACTTCAAGCCCGCCACCTACGACAAGGTCGCACGGGCCTACTTCGACGCCGCACCGCCCGCGGAGCTGGTGGGCGGCGAGAAGAATCCTCCGCCGGGGCTCCACGTCTTCGCATGGAGCCCCACCCAGCGGGCGCTGGTGTGGAAGGGCGACCCTGGATCCATCGGGGTGGCCGTCACGGGCAGCCCAGGCACCGACCTCGTCCAGTTGTGGTCGAGATACCGGCCCGAGTAGCGCCGCCGCGCAGCCGTTGCTTGGGCCTGTCGCGAACCGCCGCCGAGGTCACTGAGGCGACGCACGGACCTGATCCGCACGGGCCCACCCGCACACCTTGCGGCTGCCGCTCGTCGCGATGCCCAGGATCCAGTCCCGCTCAGGGGTCAGCTCAGGGTCCGCGCTGTACTCGTCGACGAGGAACTCGTCGTATGCGGCGGCCGACTCGACGGAGGGGGAGCGCTCGTCCGGCGAGGTGTGCAGCAAGATCTTGCCTGCCGGGCGCAACGCCGCTGTGAGGGACCGGGAATCGCAGGGGGCTGTCGGGCCGAAGTAGGGCTTGGTACGTACGGGCCAGCCGTCTCGCACCGCCGCGACGAATGTGATCGGCACGGAGCCGCCGCCTGCGCAGTCGTCCTCGCTCACGGGCATGAACATCTGGACTTCGAAGCCGTTCCGGGCAGCCGTCACCGATTCGATGGGACGGTCGCACCGCGACGTCTGCGCGATGGGCAGCCGCAGTTGCCGGGGTCCGCCATTGCGCCAGAGCCAGACGTACCAGGACTTGGCTGCCAACTGCGCGCCCCTCGCCTGCAGTTCCACTGCGGCGTCTTCGTGGCCGTCCCCGTCGGCGTCGGCGTACCGCGGTTCTCCCGAGAGCCGCCAGCTGAATCCGCCGGACTCGTTGTCGGCTTCGCGTTCCGCTTTGCCGTCGACCAGCTTCACGGTCGATGACGTCGCTGAATCGAACCACTGCCGGTTCGAGAAGTCGATCTTGCGTATCTCCTTGGATGCCGTCGTCGGCGTTGGTCGTGCGGAGGTTCCACCGGAGCGATCACCGCACCCGGTCAGCACACTGGTCGCGCAGAGAAGCGCGACACCCAGACCGAGACCCCGTCGGCAGCACGTCGCGGCGCAACGGCCCCGCGCCCTCCGCTGAGCTGTGACGACCAATGAACGCTCCCCAAGTCTGTCCAGCAGATGGCGTCTGCTGGGTGCACGGTTCCACCGCGGGCCGCGGCACCGTACGGCCCCGGGCCGCGAGGGGTGATTCGGCATGCTGCGGCTGCGGGGCCAGTGTGGACCACGCGGGGCCCAACTCGCTGTGTCCGCAGGCTACTTGCAGGCGAGAGACGCCATGCGGACGAACGTGGCCCCGGTCTCCCCGCTGTCCTCCCTCGATCCGGTACGGGGACGACACGGTCACGGGAACGGGGACACGGGCGGGCGGCTCGGCCCCGTCGTCACGGCGAGGGGGGTGACGAGTCGTCCTGGGACCATCCGGGGCCGGACCAGTCCAGGCAGAGCACGGTGGCGTCATCCCGTGGGTCGTGGTCGCTGGCCCTCAGGACGGATTGCGTGAACGTGCGCGTCGCTTCGCGAGGGTGAAGATGCCCGGTCTCCTCGATCAGACGACGCAGCACCCGGTCGTGGCCTTGCGGCTCGAGCATGCCGTCGGTGATCAGGACGAGACGGTCGCCGGGCCGCAGACCGAGGCTCTGCACGCGATAGCTGGTCTGGGATGCGATGCCGAACGGCAAGTCGACGACCGGGGTGACCTCCTCGACGTGACCGTCCCGCAGCAGCAGCGGCCAGATGTGGCCGGCGTTGATGAACTCGGTGCGTCCGGTCTCGAACTCGACCCACAGCAGTTGTCCCGTGACCATTGCTTGGGCACCGTGCTCCGCCAGCGCACTGGTCACTTGAGCGGACTGATCGACAGCCGCGCGGTGCTCGCGCACGGTGTGCGCGAGCACGGCTTCATTGGCGGCTTCAGCCTGTGCGGCGAGACCGAGACCTGCGCGGCGGGCGTTGCGCAGGGCACCGACGACGACGGTGGCAAGCAGTGCTGCCCGCACGTCGTGACCCATGGCATCGGTCAGTGACATGTTGAGGCCGTGACCGTTGAGGGTGTAGTCGAAGGTATCGCCGCCCACATCGGCCGCCGGCTCCAGAGCCCCTGCGATGATGAAGCGGCCGGCATCGCAGGTGAAGGACTCGGGCAGCAGGCGGTGCTGGATCTCCGACGACAGGGACAGCTTGGTGGTCCGCCTCCCCCACTCGTAAAGGTCGGTGAAGCGTCTGTTGATCACCACGGCAAACGCCAGCACGCGGCTGGCCTCGGTGATGCGCTCCAGCGTCCGGCGGTCGGGGGGAGCGGGAAGGGTCAGTTCCAGGAGCCCGATCGCGTCGCCCCGGTCGGTCACCGGTGCGACGACCCGGGTGGCGCGCGGGCTCGCTGCGTCTGCCACGCGCCCCTCGCTGCTCACCCACGGCTGCTGGGAGCGGATCACCCCCTCGTAGACGGTGCCGGCCAGAGCAAGCGGCTCGGGCGCGCCGGTGCCGCCCTGTTCGATCGATCCCGTCAGCCGGACCACGGCGTTGCCCCCGAGATCCGTGATGAGGAAGGTGACCTCCTCGGCGGAGAGCTGCTCCCGCAGAACCCTTCCGAGCACCGCGACCGACTTCACCGGTTGCGCTGCCTGCACCGCCGCGAGCAGGTCGCTCACCCAGCCCATGTCGTCCGCCACGCCATGCGCCCTTCCCGTCGGCGGTCAGGAGTCTTCCGTCCGGGGCCGCTGTCCGGGACCGGACCGGGCAGGGCAGGAAAGCTCCGCTCATGGGAAGAATGTGCCGCTTCTCGCCTTCGCCGCCACCCAGGGCGGCCTGTCGGGGTGAGCCGAGGCCGGAGGGCCGGCCGGGGCGGTCGATGTGGGAACGGAACCCCTGCTCGTACGGTGAGTGTCGAAGCCGCACGTGGCCAGTACGAGCCGGACGGCTCCCGCTCGCGACGGCCGAGTTCGGGCCAGTGTGGGCCAGATCGCGGTCATTCTCGGCGAAGGACGGCACAATGGGGCCGCTCGCATAGCAGGCTTCGGGTCCGCAGTAGACGTTCTTGTCGGCCGTGACGAAGCCTTGACCAGAAGCTCACGCACATCATTAACGTGCTGCGCACGTTGATGATGTGTGCGGAGAGGAGGGGCGGATGCGGTTCGCCATGACGTCGGGCCGGGCGGTCGGCACGGTACTGATCGTTCTCGCGCTGGTAGCAACGCTTGCTGGGCTCGTACTGCCTTCGGACATGTTGGCGGGGAACCGGGCGAGTGCCATCGCACGCTCCGGATGGCAGGACGACGGCAAGGGAACCTGGAAGACCGAATACGGTCCGCTCACCGCCATGGACCGTGACTTCCTGCGCAAGGTGCGGGCCGCGGGACTGTGGGAGCTGCCCGCGGGCCGCTCGGCGCAGGAACGGGGTACGCGGAAGTCGGTGCGGATCGCCGGCAACCATCTCGTCGACGGGCACACGGAGTTGGACAAGCGAGCCGTCACGGCCGCCCGTGCGATGAACGTTTCGCTCCCGACGCAGCCCACGGGCTCGCAGCAGGAGTACCTGGACGACATGGAAAAGGCGCAGGGCAAGGAGTTCGACAAGGTCCTCGTCGACCACCTGCGGAAACAGCACGGGGTGGTCTTCGGCCTTGTCGGGCTGGTCCGCGACCAGACGAGCAATTCGATGGTGCGGTCGCTGGCGACGAGGGCGAACGCCATCGTCCTCGACCACATCACCGTCCTCGAGGACACGGGACTTGTGGACTTCGAGGCGCTGAACGACGTGCAGTGACCGGTGCGGGCCGAGTACCGCACGACTGCACGACCGCACGACCGCACGGCAGAAGGGGCGCCCGGACATCCGGGCGCCCCTTCTGTGCTGTCCGGCGCGGTGGTGTCAGCCCTGCCGGCCGGTGGGCCAGGTCGTGACGGACTTCCAGGCTCCGCAGTCGGAGGTGTCTGCCTGGCCGTTGCAGACGGCCACTTCCCCCGTGGTGGTGGGCATGTAGGTCTGCAGCGTGATCGAGACGGGCGCGGTGCCCGCGTCGCACTGGGTGACGACCTTCTTCGGCGCGCTGGGCGCGAGGTCGAAGGTCCACTTCACCCAGAGCGAGCTGCAGCCGGCACCGGTCTTCGTCAGCTTCCCCTCGATCTTCAGAGAGGGGAACGGCATGCCGCTCTCCGTCCACCGCGTACCGGAGGCGTCGGCGTCCCCGTGCCCCGCGGACCAGTCCACCGGTGCCGCCGCCGGTGCTGCGCCCTGGTCCGAGGCGAGCGCCGGCTGGGCGAAGGCGAACATCGCCGTGGCGGACGCCAGAACCGTCCCGAGCGCGAGCGTGCGTGACCGCTTCATATGGTCTCCCCGTTTCGAAATGCCGATGTGACTGCGGGAACTTACTGTCCCCGCACGGCAGTGACAACGTTCCGCCGAAGGCCGCTCACTGAATCCGTTCCGGCTCGCCCGGAGAACGTGGCGATCGGAGTTCCGGCCGCGGTCGGAACGCAGACGGCCGGACGACGGGAAACCGCTGTGCCTCGGGAAACCGCTGTGCCTCGGGAAACCGCTGCGAATGTGGAAACCGCTGTGAATCCGCAGCCGTGAACGATGCTCTGTGCGGAGGCATTCGAGCGCTCTGCCCCTCGGGGCGGCCCCGGCGGCAGGGAACGGTGCCGTCGTCAGGCCGACTTGGGCTTCCGTACCGCGGCGACGACTGCGGTGCCCACCCCCGCCACGACCAGGACCAGCCCGCCGATGTTGTCCCACTGCGGTCCGGTCTTCGACTCCCGGATTCTTTCGTAACTCTCGATGGATATCGGGCAGTTCTTCTCCTCGTCGACGAAGCCCGACGTCCTCGACGAGTCCTCGGCGCACTCCGCTTCCGGCCCGGCGGGCTCCCAGACGAACAGGCCCACACCGAGCACGATCAACAGGGCGGCGAGCACGAAAAGTTTCTGCTTCATCTTGGGTTTCCTCTGGCGTACGCACGGATTCGACGGTTGCCCAGCGGTGCGAGGGCACGTCAAGGTACACCGATCCGTGCCGCGATCCGGCACGAACGGGATTTCGTGCAGACATCGGGACGTTCGAGGGGCGTGGACCCCGATGCCGCGGCCGTGAGCACGGCGGGCCGACGCCGCAGCGGGCTGGTTTCCCGTGGTCCCGGCGGGCTGGTTTCCCCTCGCCGAGGCGGGCACCCGGCCGGGGAAGGAGCGGCCGGTTCGCAGGTGGCGAGTCCGCCCGGCGGAGACCGCCGTGCGGGGCCGGACCGCACCCCGGGTGGGTGGCCGTTCCGGGAAGGAGCCGGAGCCGTGTTCTTCGTGGACGTGATCGAAATGAAGGGGCTGGGCAACCGGAGCCATCTCGCCGGCGGTCCGGACTCCGCGGTGGCCGTGGATCCGCCGCGGGACATCGACCGGGTGGTCGCCGCCGCGGCGCGGCGCGGGGTGCGTATCGCGTACGTCGCGGAGACCCATGTGCACAACGACTACGTGACGGGCGGGCTGGAACTGGCCCGCGTGACCGGAGCCGGGTACCTCGTGCCCGAACGGGCTCCGGTCTCCTTCGCGCGGACGCCCGTCGCGGACGGCGACGTCTTCGAGGTGGACCGGGGTCTCGTGCTCCGGGCCGTGGCCACGCCCGGTCACACCCCGCACCACACGGCGTACGTCCTGGAGGAGCACGGTCACGGAGCGGCGGTGTTCACCGGCGGATCGTTGCTGATGGGCACGGTCGGCAGGCCCGACCTGGTGGAGCCCCGGCTGACCGAGCGGCTCGCCCGTGAGCAGCACGCCTCCGCCCGCCGGCTGGCCGACGGCCTCGACGACGCCGTCGAGGTGCTCCCCACACACGGCTTCGGGAGCTTCTGCTCGGCGGTTCCCGCGGACAGCGAGTCGTCCACCATCGGCGCCGAGCGCGAGAGGAACGACGCGCTCCGCAAGGACGTCGACACCTTCGTCTCCGAGACGCTCTCCGGGCTGGACGACGTACCGGCGTACTACGCGCACATGGGACCGGTCAACGCCGCCGGGCCCGCGCCGGTGGACCTCACACCGCCGCAGGAGGCCGACGCCGGGCAGATCCGTGCCCGTCTCGCCGACGGCGAGTGGGTCGTGGACCTGCGCAGCAGGGTCGCCTTCGCCGAAGGGCACGTCCCCGGGACGTACAACTTCGAGTACGAGGGGAAGCTCGCGACCTACCTGGCGTGGCTGATCCCCTGGGGGAAGCCGGTGACACTGCTGGGTGAGAGCCGCGGGCAGGTCGCGGACGCGCAGCGCGAGCTGGCTCGCGTGGGCATCGACCGTCCCGTTGCCGCCGGGGCGGGCGGCCCGTACGACTGGCTGCGGCAGGGGGAGAAACCCGGGTCGTTCGAGCGGGGGAGCTTCGCCGACCTGGCCGCCGTACGAGCCGAGGCCGAGGCCGATGCCGAGGCCGACGCCGGAGCGACAGGGGGTGCAGACCCCGCAGCAGCCGGTGATCAGCCCGTCGTGCTGGACGTGCGGCGCGACACGGAGCGCGCGGAGGGCTTCATCGACGGCTCGGTGCACATTCCCGTCCACCAGTTGCACGGCCGGACCGGCGAAGTGCCGTCCGGCGTGGTGTGGGTGCACTGTGGGAGCGGGATGCGGGCGGCGATGGGTGCCTCGCTGCTGGCGGCCTCCGGACGCACCGTCGTCCTGGTCGACGACCGCTTCGACGCCGCTCCCGGGGCGGGCCTGACCATGGCCGTGCCCGGCCGGGACGGTCGCTGAGGAGGCTCGCGGCGCCGCCGGCAGGGCCCGCGCCGTCGCGCCGCGCGCCCTGTCACCTCCGCGCCCTGTCATCTCCGCGCCCCGCGCCCCCCGCCTTTGCCGCCCCCGCGTTCGCGCCCCGCCCTCAGGCGGGCTCGCCGGCGGACGGCTGGCCCTGCGCGAAGTAGGCCGTCAACTCGTCCGGGAGCGCCGGGACTTCGACGGGTACGCTGCCGGCCCGCAGCGAGCGGGTGGCTGCGTGGCCCGCGGCGACCGCCTCCCGGGCCGCGACCGGAGAGGTCTCGGTGGTGCCGCCGTCCGCCGCGAACTCCAGGAACTCCTCGACGAGCCGCCGGTCCGCGCCGCCGTGTGCGTCGGCGTGCGTGTCCTGGGGCTGCGGTATGACCACGGTTTCGTCTGCGTCCTCGCGGTAGCCGGACCGGCGGGAGTTCCAGACCTTGACGACCGCGCCGTCCAGGTCGCCGAAGTTCTCCAGCCGGCCGTGATCGCCGATGACGGTGTAGTTGCGCCAGTAGTCCGGCGTGAAGTGGCACTGCTGGTAGCTGACGAGGACGCCGTTGTCCGTACGGCCGTTGAGCATGCTGATGTCCTCGACGTCCACGACGGGGTTGAGGCCGGTGAGCTCGGTGGGCGGCCAGTTCGCCCCGGGGTCGTGCCATTCCGTCATGCGTTCGCCGCTGCGGTCGCGCCGGTCGGTGATCCCGCCGTAGACGGCGAGGTCGCCGACGGCGGTCACCTTGCGGGTGCTGCCGCCGGCCAGCCAGTGGACGACGTCGAGATCGTGGGCGCCCTTCTGGAGCAGCAGACTTGTGGTGTGGCGCCGTTCGGCGTGCCAGTCCTTGAAGTAGAAGTCACCGCCGTGCCCGACGAAGTGCCTGCACCACACCGCCCGCACGCGGCCCACCGCTCCGGCGAGGACGAGCCGTCGCATCTCCCGGACGACGGGCGCGTGCCGCAGGTTGTGCCCGACGTAGAGCCGGGTGCCGGTGGCCTTCGCCGTGCGCAGTACGAGATCGCAGTCGTCGGTGGTGACGGCGAGCGGCTTCTCCACGAAGACGGCGACGCCGGCGTGCAGCGCGTCCAGTACGCCCTGTGCGTGCAGGTGGTCGGGGGTGAGGACCATGACCGCGTCGACGCCCTCCGACAGCAGTACCCGGTGGTCGCGGTGCACGGGTACGCCGGGGCCGAAGAGTTCCCGTGCCGCCTGTGCTCCGCGGGGGTGCGGGTCGGCGCACGCCACGACTCTGGCACCGCTGCCGGGACGGTGGGCGTGCAGGGCCAGGCTCGCCCGCTCCCCCACGCCCACGACGCCGATGCGAAGGTCCTCACTCGCCATGTCCCGTCACCGCCGAACTGAATCGAATATCGAAGAGTCCTTCATAATCCTTCGGCGGGAAGCCTTCACGCCCAGCCGCATTTATGCAACAGTCCTCAATCAACAAATCCGGCCGACGGGTGGGGAGGTGCACAGGGTGCGGGGTCACGACCTGGCCGCTCTGCGGCGGCTGAACACGATCGCCGTGCTGCGTTTCCTGCGCTCGCAGGGGCCGGAACGTCCGCAGACCCTCAGCCAACTGGCCGCTGCGACGGGCCTGTCGCGGCCCACTGTCGACCAGGTCGTCGAGGAACTCACGGTGCAGGGCTGGCTGGCCGAGGCGCCGGACGCCACGTCGGGACGTTCGGGCCGTCCGGCCAGGCGCTTCCGCTTCCGCGGGGAGTCGGGCCGGGTCGTCGGCGTCGACATCGGCCTGCACAAGGTCGTGCTGCTGCTCTCGGACCTGGCCGGACAGATCCACGCGTCGGAACGCGAGGACGTGGACCCGCAGATGGGAGGCGCGGAGCGGCTCGCCTATCTGCGCAGCCGGATCGAGCGGTTCCTCGGGGACCACAAGGTGCGGGCGGACGAGTTGTGGGCGCTGTCCGTGGGCGTCCCCGGCATCGTCGGCGAATCCGGACGCCTCACGTCGGTGATCGTGCCGGAGTGGTCGGACTTCGAGCTGGCACGGAGACTCGCCGACGCCTTCCCCTGCCCGATCCTCGTCGAGAACGACGTCAACCTGGCGACGATGGCCGAGCACTGGCGGGGCGCCGCACAGCTCGTCGACGACGTCGCCTGTCTGCTCATCGGCCACCGTTCCTCCTGCGGCATCCTGCTGGGCGGCCGTCTGCACCGCGGACACCGGGGCGGGGCGGGCGAGTTGGGGCTGCACCGGCAACTCGGCCTGGCGCGGGCGCACGAGGCGCTCGTCTGGCGCGGCGAGCGTCCGGAGGGCGAGTCGGAGGTGGCCGCGCTCGCCCGGGCCTCGGCGGCCGGCGATCCCGACGCCTTAGAAGTCCTCGACCGCTACGCGACCTGTCTCGCCCCCGGCATCGGCGCGCTGCTGCTCGCCGTCGACCCCGAACTGATCGTCCTCTCCGGCGGGATGACCCCCGTCGGTGAGGCGCTGGTCCCGCTGCTCACCAGGCATCTGCGGGAGGTCCCGGTGGACGTCGTCATGCACGTGCCCCGCATCGCCGTCAGCACGCTGGGCGAGCAGGGCGTCGCGCTCGGCGCCGTACGCAAGGCGCTCGACACCGTCGAGGCCGTGCTCTCCGACGCCACCGCTCCGCTGCCGTCCGTCACCCGCTGAGGCGCGCGGCCTGTCCGGGCTGCGCTCCGGGCACCGCTTCGGTTCCGCTGCTCTCTTCGTCCCCTTCGTTCCGACCCCGTCCCTCGCCCCTTCGGAGGCGCGCATGCGCAGGAGAACTCTGCTCGCCGGAGCGCTGACGGCACCCGCCGCCGCAGCCGTCACCGGTTGTACGAACGGCGGGCCCCAGTCGTCGGGTTCGAGCGGCGGCCGTACGGCCATCACGTACGGCATGTGGGATCCGCTGCAGGTCGCAGGCATGAAGAAGATCGTCAAGGCGTTCGAGACGGAGCACCCGGACATCACGGTGGAGATCCACGTCACGCCGTTCACCTCGTACTGGACGACTCTGAAGACCGCGATGCGCGGCGGCTCCGCGCCGGACGTGTTCTGGATGAACGCGGTGAACCTCCAGCTGTACGCGGCGGGCGGTGTGCTGCAGCCCCTGGACGAATTCATCGAACGGGACGGCTTCGACATGGGCGTGCACCCCGACGAGCTGCTGCGGATGTACACGTACAAGGGCACGCACTACGCGATGCCGAAGGACTTCGACACGATCGGCCTCTGGTACAACAAGGAGCTTTTCGACAAGAAGGGCATCGAGTACCCGGACGAGAGCTGGACCTGGGAGACCGTCCAGGACGCGGCGGCGGAGCTGACCGATCCGCGCCGCGGTGTGCACGGCATAGCCGCCGAGATGAGCAGGCAGTACACGTACTACAACACCATCGCCCAGGCGGGCGGTTACGTCATCCGGGACGGCAGGTCCGGCTTCGGCGACCCGCGGACGATCGACGGGCTGCGCTTCTGGACGGACCTCGTCGACAAGGGCCACTCGCCGTCGCAGAGCGCGATGACCGACACCAGGGGGCGGCAGCTGTACCTGTCGGAGAAGGTCGCCATGAACTACGACCTCTCCGCGATGGCCTCCCAGATGTACGCCGCCCCCGCCATCAAGGACCACGGCAGTGTCGCCGTCCTGCCCAAGGGGCGTGAGCGCGCCACCACGGTCCACGGTCTGGCCGCCGCCATCTCCGGCAAGAGCCGCAACACCGAGGCCGCGTGGAAGTTCGTGAAGTTCCTCGGCTCCCGGAAGGCCGCCCGCATCCAGTCGGAGGAGGGCGTGACCATCTCCTCCTACGCCGGTACGCAGGACGCGTGGGTGAAGTCCATGCCGGAGTTCGATCTCCAGGTCTTCATCGACATGCTCGGCTACGCCGTCCCCTACCCCGCCTCGAAGCGCACCGCGGTCTGGGAGAACCTCCAGCCTCAGCTGCTGGGACGCCCGTTCACCGGCAAGGGCGGCATCGAGGACGCCTCCCGGACCCTGGCCCGCCAGATGGACCTCGCCCTGGAACAGGAGAAGTGACGACATGGCTGTCTTCCCCTCCACGGCCGCGAAGGTCCACGCGGACCGCCGGCGGAACAGCGCGCGGCAGCTCGGCAACAGCTCCTCCGCGAACCGGCGTTCGCAGCGTTCGGCGTACCTGTTCATCGCGCCCATCGCGATCGGCTTCCTGGTCTTCTACATCTGGCCGCTGCTCCAGACGTTCTGGTTCAGCTTCACCTCCTTCGGTGTCTTCGGCGGCAGCAGCTGGGTGGGGGGCGAGAACTACGCGCGGGTGGTCAGCGACGTCACCGTCGGCCAGGCCCTCGGGAACACGCTGCTGTACACGGCGATGGGGCTGCTGACGCTGCCCGTCGCAATCGTCCTCGCCGACCTCATGAACAGACGGGGCCTGCGGGGCGTGCCCGTGTACCGGGCGCTGTACTTCCTGCCGTTCATCACCATGCCCGCGGCAGTCGGACTCGTCTGGAACTGGCTGTACAACGGCGACTTCGGGATGATCAACCAGGCGCTGTCCTGGGTCGGCATCGACGGACGCTACTGGGTCTCCGACCCCTCGACCGCCGTCTACGCGATAGGTGCCGTGATGATCTGGTCGCACGTCGGCTACTACCTGATCATTTTCACCGCCGGCATCAAGGCCATTCCGAGGGACTACTACGAGGCCGCCGAGATCGACGGTGCCGGGCCCGTGCGGCGCTTCTTCCGCATCACGCTGCCGCTGCTGAGCCCGAGCATCTTCTTCGCATCGGTCATCTGCGTGATCAACTCGCTCCAGCAGTTCGACCTGATCTTCGTGATGATGAGCGCCGAGAATCCCGCGCTCGGCGACACGCAGTCGATCGTCACGCTCTTCTTCAAGTGGGCCTTCGACGAGAACGCCCAGGGCCCGGCAGCCGCGCTGGCCTTCCTCCTCATGCTGCTGATCGCCGCACTGACGTACCTGCAGTTCCGCTTCCAGAAGAGGTGGGTGCACTATGCCTGAGCCCGCGACGACGATGCCCACCGTGCCCCGAAGGGAACCGGCGGCCGGGTCCGCGAGGGTGGGCGCGGGCCCCCGCCGTGGACGCCGTGGACCCCGCGACGTGGGCGGTCTCGCCACCCACGTGGTGCTCTCCCTGGGGGCTGTGGCGATGGTCTTCCCGTTCCTGTGGCAGGTTCTCACCGCGTTCAAGACGATGCCGGAGTCCGTGCAGGTGCCGCCGAGCATCCTGCCCGCGGAGTGGAACTGGGCCGCCTTCCAGCAGGTCTTCAGCGCCGTGCCGTTCACGGAGATGCTGGGCAACAGCCTCATGAACACCGTCGGACGTACGCTCGGCCAGCTGGTGTTCTGCTCACTCGCGGCATACGCGTTCGCGCGGCTCCAGTTCCGCGGCAAGAACGTCCTGTTCGCACTCTTCCTCTCGGTGCTGATGGTGCCCTCGCAGCTGCTCGTCCTTCCGCAGCACGAGATCATCCAGAGGCTGGGGCTGCTCAACAGCATCCCCGCGCTCTTCCTGCCGGGCATGTTCAGCGCGTTCGGCACCTTCCTCCTGCGGCAGTTCTTCATGGCGCTGCCGCGGGAGCTGGAGGAGGCCGCCCGCATCGACGGCGCCGGTCCGTTCCGGATCTTCTGGAGCATCATGCTGCCGCTGGTACGTCCCGCGCTGGCCGCGCTCGCGGTGATCACGGCCATGTGGTCCTGGAACGACCTGCTGTGGCCGCTCGTGGTCAACACCGACCCCTCGAAGGTGCCCATCAGCGCGGGACTGATCTCGCTGGAAGGGCAGTTCCTGACCAACTACCCGGTGCTGATGGCCGGTTCGGTCATCGCCAGCCTTCCGATGCTGATCCTCTACGTCCTGCTGCAACGCCACTTCGTGCAGGGCATCGCGCTCAGCGGATCGAAGGGCTGAGCCGGCAGCGCCCTGCCCCGGGCATTCACTGACCGGACCCCGAGACCACCACGCCCCGACCGACAGGAAGGCAGCCGTATCCCTATGCCGGAACTCGCAGTGGGGCTGATCGGCGCCGGCGGTATCGCCCGCGCTCATCTGCCCGCCTGGCTGGAGCTGGGAGCCCGAGTCACCCTCTTCACCCCCGACGACAGCGGCACGCGGCTCGCCGCGGAGCACCCGGAAGGCCAGGTCGGAGTCGCCCGCACGCTCGACGAACTGCTGGAGAGCAGCGAAGCCGTCGACGTCTGCACACCCACCCACACCCACCGCGAGGTCGCGCTCACCGCACTGCGCGCGGGACGTCACGTCGCCTGCGAGAAGCCGCTCGCCCTCACACCCGGGGACGTCGAGGAGATGATCGCCGAGGCCGACCGCGCGGGCGTCCTGCTCTTCCCCGCGCACGTGGTGCGGTACTTCCCCGAGTACGCCGCCATGGCCGAGGCCGTCGCCCGCGGAGCCGTGGGTCGGCCCGCCGTGCTCCGCTTCACCCGCACGGGCACGTACCCGGTGTGGTCGCCCTGGTTCGCCGACCCCACGCTCTCCGGCGGCATCCTCGTCGACCAGATGATCCACGACTTCGACTTCGCCAGGCTGCTCGCCGGTGAGGTCGTACGCGTACACGCCCACGTCCGCGGCCATCAGGAGGCACCCGCGCCGGCGGGCTGCGTGGCCGCCGCCACGGCCGTACTCACGCACGCCTCCGGAGCGGTCAGCCACGTGCACGGGGTCTGGGGGCTGCCGGACGCCCAGTTCCGCACGACGTTCCGCATCGCCGGACGGGACGGCGTACTGCAGCACGACTCCGCGCAGACCAAGGCGTTCAGGGTGATCTCCCGGGGCGGCGCGTCGGAGGGCGAGGGCATCCCCGCGACGAACCTGACCGAGAGCCCCTTCCTCACCGAGCTGCGGGAGTTCGCGGCGGCGGTGGCAGGCGGCCCCGCTCCGCGGGTGACCGCGCAGGACGGGCTGGAGGCCGTACGGATCGCGGTCGCAGCGGCCGAGTCCGCCCGCACGGGCGCGTCCGTGGAGACCGGGCCCGCCGCCCAGCGGCCGCCAGAACAGGGGAGAGGCCCCGGCTCGCAGGCACAGGCAGGGGCACAGGCGAAAGCACAGGTCCGGAACGCATCCCAGGAGGTGGCCCGTTGAAGGTCGGAGTGCTGTCCTTCGCCCACGTACACGCGGCCGGCTACGCGCGGCTGCTGCGCGACATGCCGGGTGTCGACCTCCTCACGAGTGATCCCGACGGTGACTCGGCACCGCCCGGAGAAGTACGCGGACGCGCGCTGGCGGAGCAGCTCGGAGTCAGCCATGTGCCCACCTCTCAGGCCCTGTTCGACTGGGGGCCGGACGCCGTCATCGTCGCGTCCGAGAACTCCCGGCACCGCGCGCTCGTCGAACTCGCGGCGAAGCACGGCGTGGACGTGCTGTGCGAGAAGCCGCTCGCCACCACCGTCGAGGACGGCGAAGCGATGGTCGCCGCCTGCCGGGAGGCGGGCGTACGGCTGGGCGTCGCCTACCCCGTCCGCTTCAGCCCCGCCTATGCGGCGCTGCGCGAGGCGGTGCGCAGCGGAGGGACGGGCCGGGTGCTCACCGTGGCCGGGGCGAACAACGGCAGCCTCCCGGCCGGGGCCCGTGCCTGGTTCGTCGACCCGCGGCTGGCGGGCGGCGGCGCGATGATGGACCACACGGTCCACATCGCCGATCTGCTCGACGAGCTCTTCGCGGGCGCGCGTGCCGTCGACGTGTACGCGCAGAGCAACAACCTCATGTACGAGGGCGAGGTGGAGGTGGACACCGCCGGGCTCGTGACCGTCCGCTACGACAACGGCGCCGTCGCCACCATCGACTGCAGCTGGAGCCACCCGGACCACCACCCCACCTGGGGCGGCCTCGAACTCCAGCTCGTGGGTGAGAGCGCCACGGTGGAGATGGACGCCTTCGGGCAGGTCGTCTCCGGCTTCGACGAGCGGAACCGCCGTGGCGTGCTGCTGCCCTGGGGCGCGGACCTGGACGAGGCGATGGTGCGGACGTTCCTCCACGGAGCCGCGGACGGCGCGGTGCAGGTCGCCGACGGCGAGGCGGGGCTGCGGTCGCTGCGCATCGCGCTGGCCGCCTACGAGTCCGTACGGGAGGGGCGGCCGGTGCCCATGGGCTGACGGAAGCCGGCCCATGGCCCCGGCCCCGCGCTCCGCCTTGCGCCGTACCGCCATCCGGTCGCAGGTCCGATGCCGCGGCGGTACCGAAGGGACGAGAATCGAGGCAATGGAGACAAGGAGGGCGCGATGTCGCATCTGACGTATCCCCCACCCCGCTACCTCGGCGAAGGCGGCGAGGTCAACGCCACCTTCAGGTCCGCCGCCGCGGAGCCGGAACTGTCGTCCGGGACGGGGAACAGGACGCACTACCTGGCGACAGGGGAGAGCACCGGGGGTGAATTCGGCCTGTACAAGGTGGAGATGGGGCCGCGCTCGCCCGGACCGAGCACGCACTTCCACCGCTCGATCTCCGAGTCCTTCTACATCCTCTCCGGCGAGATGCAGCTCTTCGACGGCGAGCGCTGGATCACCGGCCGGGAGGGGGACTTCCTGTACGTGCCGGTGGGCGGCCTGCACGCGTTCAAGAACACCTCGGACGATCCCGTGTCGTTGCTGCTGCTCTTCTCCCCCGGAGCACCCCGCGAGGACTACTTCGAACGGGTCGCCGAGATGACGCGCCGGGGCGGCCAGGAGCTGGAGGACTTCCGCGTGCAGCACGACAGCTTCTTCGTCGACGAGTAAGCCCGTACCGGCCCCCGGTACGGGCCCGCAAGCCCCGGACGCCGTCAGCCCGCACGCCCCGACGCCCGCACGCCCCGACGCCCGTACGCCCTGACGCCCGTACGCACAACGGCACGGCAGACCGTCCCGGGGACCTTTCGGCTCCCCTCCGGCCTGCCGTGCCGTGCTGTCCGTGCAGGAACGCCGCAGCGCTACGCCGCGGACGGTCGGGTCAGCCCTGGCGCAGCCACACCGTCGTCTCGCCGGGCAGCCCTTCACCGTCGAGCGCGCCGCTGCTCAGCAGCACTTCACCCTCCGGCAGGGGCTTCGTCTCCGTGCTGAAGTTGGTGATGCAGTGCCAGCCGTCGGGGCGTACGAAGTGCAGCACGTCCTCGTCCCCGGACCCGGAGTCGCCGACCCACTGCATCGACTCGTCGGAGCCGACGAGCTTGTGCCGCAGCCGCAGTGCCTCCCGGTACAGCTCCAGCGTGGAGCCCTCCTGGCCCTCCTGAGCCTCGACCGACAGTTCGCCGAAGTACGGGGGCTGCGGCAGCCAGGGCGTGCCGCCGAACCCGAAGGAGACGCCCTCGCGCTTCCACGGAAGCGGTACGCGGCAGCCGTCGCGGCCCTTGCGGGTGTGGGAGCTGCGCTCCCACACGGGGTCCTGGAGGTCCGCCTCCGCGATGTCGGCGACCTCGGGCAGTCCGAGCTCCTCGCCCTGGTACATGTAGGCGGAACCGGGCAGGGCCAGTTCCAGCAGGGTCGCGGCCCGGGCCCGGCGCAGCCCGCGTTCGGCGTCCAGCCGGGGGCGGGTGCCGCCGCTGAGCAACCAGGCCTCGGCGTCGGCGTCTTCGGGGACGGCGAGACGTGACGCGTGCCTGATCACGTCGTGGTTGGAGAGCACCCACGTCGCCGACGCGCCCGCCGACTGTGCCGTGCGCAGCGAGACGTCGATCACCGAACGCAGCTCGGCGGCGGACCAACCGGTCTTGAGGTAGTCGAAGTTGAAGGCCTGGCCCAGTCCCTCGGGACGTGCGTAGAGCACCATGCGCTCGTTCTTCACCCACGCCTCGGCGACGCCGACGCGGGGCGGGTCGTACTCGTTGAAGACGCCGCGCCACTCCCGGTATATCTCGTGCACCTCGTCGCGGTCGAGGAACGGGTGCTGGCCGTCCTCGACTGCTTCCATCTGCTGCTCGATGGGGGCGTCGCCCACGTCGCGAAGCGGCTCGGAGAGGTCCTTCACGAGGGCGTTCGCCACGTCGATGCGGTAGCCGTCGACGCCGCGGTCCGACCAGAAGCGCAGCGTCCTGACGAAGTCGGCGCGTACTTCGGGGTTGTCCCAGTTCAGGTCGGGCTGCTCGGGGGCGAAGAGGTGGAGGTACCACCAGCCGTCGGGGAGCCGCGTCCAGGCGGGCCCCCCGAAGTTGGACTGCCAGTCGGAGGGCGGCAGTTCGCCGTTCTCGCCCTTGCCCTGGCGGAAGACGTAGCGGTCCCGCTCGGGCGAGCCGGGGCCGGCGCTCAGGGCCGCCTGGAACCACTCGTGGTCGTTGGACGTGTGGTTCGGGACGATGTCGATGATCACCTTGATGCCGAAGCGGTGGGCCTCGGCGACCATCTCGTCGAAGTCGTCCAGCGTGCCCAGCCGCGGGTCGACGTCGCGGTAGTCGGCCACGTCGTAACCGCCGTCGGCGAGCGCCGACGGGTAGAAGGGGCTCAGCCAGACGGCGTCGACGCCCAGTTCGGCGAGGTAGGGCACCCGGGACGTGATGCCCCGGATGTCGCCCAGGCCGTCACCGTCGGAGTCGGCGAAGCTGCGGGGGTAGATCTGGTAGACGGCGGCCTGCCGCCACCAGTCGGGGCCGGCCTGGCGGTGTGGTGCGGTGCTGTCGGTCACTGTGAATCCTCGCAGTGCGGTGCGGTGGGTTCTGTCCTGTATTCCGTCATCTCGTTATTCGGTTGTCCGGGCCGCCGCATGCCGCACGGTGCATGCCGTACGGCGCACGGGCGGGCCCGGGGTCCGGGCGCGGCTGAGCACCCGTCGGCGGACAACGGCTCGCTGCCGTCCTCAGGAGGCGGCCGTGCGGAGTGGGGGCGTGAATCCGGGTTCGGGCAGGGCTGTGTATCCGGTCGGTCTCTGTGGAGGTCAGGGGTGGAGGGGTGAGGTCATGGGCCGGTGCTGTGCGCGGACTCGGGGCTTCGGCATGTGCCTGCCCCGGATTTGCCGGAACCCACCCTCAAGTCGGGGGCGGCGGTATTCGCTGCCGCGGTGCGGCGATGGTCGGGGCCGCGGTGCGGCTGTGGTCAATGCCGCGGTGCGGCGATGGTCGGGGCCGCGGTGCGGCTGTGGTCAATGCCGCGGTGCGGCGATGGAGTCCCTTCGGCGGACGGGCATGGGGACCCGGTGGACCGTCGGCTTCAGGTCGTCCGACAACACTAACGACACAGCTGCCCGTCCGAGTTCGCGGTGGGGGGTGCGATGGAGGAGTCCGGGCCGTGGCGAGTTCCTGATCGCCGTCTCGATGACCAACAAGCAGTCCATGCAGACTGCTCCGGTCGCGGTCTCGCAGTTCACCGGCGCGTCGCAGTTCATCGCACCGCACGGCAGCCAGATGGCCGCCGGAGTGCTCGTGACCGTTCCGCTGGTGATCCTGGTGCTGTTCTTCCAGCGCCGAATCGTCGCCGGACTGACGGCGGGCGCGGTCACGTAGGGCTGCTCCGCTTGCGGAGGCGCAGTCGGCGCAGTTCTCCGGCTGACGGACAGGGGCGCCGGTCGGACGACCGGCGCCCCTGTCGGCGTCGTCATACGGGTGCGGCCCGGCGCAGGCCCCGCGGGTGTGCCCGAGGTGGCGGGCCGGTAGCCGGAGGCTCAGTCGTCCTCGTTGTTGAAGGCCAGGCCCCGCCAGTCGGTCACGCAGTCACGGTCCATGAACACCCATCCCAGGTTGGCGTCCCGTACCACGATTGCGGGGTTGGCCCCCTTGGTCGTGAAGCGGTAGCTGACTTCACCCGACGGAGCACCGGCCGGGTCGCGCAGCGCCCCGTCGCTGTAGTCGCTCGAGTTGTAGAAGTTGTAGTACGCCCCGCCCCCGCAGGCCGGGTCCACCGAGACCGGGCTGCCGTCGGTCGCGTCGTGCGCGCCGGCGTTGAAGTCCAGCCCGAAGGACTTGCGGTGACTGATCCGCTCACGCGTCTCGGCACTGCACGACGGGTCGGCGGAACCGGACGGGGAGCCGCTGAGAGCCGCGGGCGGGATCCAGGCGCAGAGGTTGTTGGCGCCGTAGTTGTGCCCGTAGTGGTAGTCCTTGGCAGTGGTCTCGTGCACGTCGAAGGCCGAGCCGGCCATCGCCGTGCCGATGAAGTAGCCGCACGGCTTGTTCTGCAGCCAGGTGCCGGCGGGGATCGTGCCGTGGTTGTCGCACACCGTCGGCTTGGGCGAGTTGGCCTGGATCTGGTACCGGTTCACCGCGGCCTGCGCGGACTCGGGCAGCAGGGTCAGTGCCGCGGCCAGTGCGGTGAGTACGGCAGCCGAGACGGCGAGTGGCAGCTTCCTTGGCACGGTCATCGTCCTCTTTCCGGAAAATCGCGTCCCGTGGACGCGGTCGCTTCTGACTGAGTGGCGCGCTCCCCGTGCAGGCCACGTTTTCGATCCCTCCGGCTGCTCGTCGCGTGAGAGCATGCCTCCGGATCCCGGCAGGCACCGGTCGGTGTGGTGCAGCCAAGTGCCCGGGCCGCGCATCGAGTTGATTCTTCGGTCCTGTCCCCGCGGTTGCCAGGGCCTCCGCCCGGTGAGGGACGTCCCTCCCGCGCGCAGGGCGCTGACCAGCGCAGAGGGACCAGAACGAGGGACGAGGGAGAAGGAGGGACGTGTCCGCGCCAGGCAGACGTCCGCTGAAGCCGCTGTCACCCGAACTGCCCGAGCCGGTCGCGCAGTTCACGGAGGCGCTCCGTCAGGTGTATCTGGAGAGGACGCAGCTGAACCAGCGCGAGCTTGCCGCGGCGCTCCATCTGACGAAGTCACCCGTCTCCCGCTACCTGAACGGCCAGGAGATCATCCCCGCGGACACCTTCGCCGAACTGTGCAGGATCGCCGGCCTCACGCCCCGGCAGCAGCAACAACTCGGCAGTCAGCGGGAGCGGGCGGAGACCGCGCTGCGCGCCGCATCCACGGACCAATCCGACGCCGTGCCTGACGCCGTGCCCGCGGCCGAGCCCGCCGCCGAGCCCGCCGCCGTGCCCGTCTCCACGGAGCGGAACGACGTACGCGGTGACGGCCGGCGGACCCTGTCACGCGGCCTCACCCCGGGCACCTCACCCCGACGGGCGGCGCTGGCGGCCGGCGCAGCCGTGCTGCTCGCCGCCGGGGTGGTGATCGCGGTCCAGACGCTCGTGACGGGCGGTGACGGCGAGGCCGTCACCGACGGGAATCCCCGTGCCGGGGTCTCCCGCTCCGCCTCCGACCCGAGCAGCGGCGGCTCCTGCCGTCCGACGCGTGTCTACCGCGTGCTCGAGGACGGCGACATCCTCGACGGCAGGCGCAACGACATCGGCGACGTCCGCGCCGACGACCTCTTCGGCCTCGACGACGCCCCGGCCTCGTCCCCGTACCGCTTCCGCGACTACGGCCACGTCGTCGGCAGCGAGGTCACCGGCTACGTCGACCAGGCCAAACTCAAGCCCCTGGGCCGCCGCTGCCTGCGGCCGGACTCCCGCTGACCGGGCACAGCCGTTTCCACAGAGCCCCGGGCAGGCACCGCTCCATGCGGCAGGCGCGAGCACGCGGCGTACCCGATCGCCATATGAACGGACCAGACGGTTGAAACCGCCTCAGCATCTGGCGAGCCTCAGCGGACGGATCGCGCGCAGCCTTTTCACTCACTCTCATGTGGCACACGAAGCGCTTCTCCCGCACAGTGCTCGTCCCGTTCGCGGTCCTCACCGCGCTCCTCGGCGCGGACCTGGCCCCGGCGGTGGCCGACGGCCGTTCCCCCGGGCCGACTTCGGGGCGGAGCCGGCACCTCTCCGGCGGCGACCCCCGCGCACTCGGCGCGAAGATCTTCAAGGGGCAGGCCTTCGACACGTGCCGCACACCGTCGTCCGCCCTCATGCGCGCCTGGTACGGGACCTCCCCCTTCAAGGCGGTCGGGGTCTACATCGGCGGGCGCGCCCGCGCCTGCACCGACCAGCCCCATCTCGACGCCGACTGGGTGCAGAAGGCCGACGCGACCGGCTGGAAGCTGCTGCCCCTCTACGTCGGCTCCCAGTCGTACTGCGTCCGCGCAAGCAACAAGCGCGCGTTCACCATGTCCCGCCGCCGGCCCGCCGAGCAGGGGGGCACCGAAGGCCGTGACGCCGTGCGCCAGGCCAAGAAGCTGGGACTGGGCAAGCGCAGCGCGGTCTACCTCGACATGGAGGCCTACAACAACTCGAACACCGCGTGCGCCATCACCACGCTCCGTTTCATCCAGGGCTGGAACCGGGCCGTGCGCAAGGCGGGTTACCTCCCCGGCTTCTACAGCAGCAGCGACTCGGGTATCGAACACATGGAGGGCGCGCGCAAGGCGGGCAGGAAGAACCTGCCGGAGATGCTGTGGTTCGCACGGTGGCGGGTGAAGCCGTCCCTCAACAACGACAAGTACATCGCCAGGGACGCCTGGAAGCCGCACCGGCGCATCCATCAGTACGACGGGAACGTGCGACGGACGTACGGCGGGCACAGTCTGAACATCGACCGCAACCTCGTGGACGCGCCGGTAGCCGTCGTGAGGTGAGCCGGCGATGAGCCTGCGGCGGACGGACCCCGGTCACCGAAAGACCCCGGTCACCGAGAGACCCCCGAAGCCCCGTCCGCCTCGTACGCCCCCGGCCGGAACGTGGCCCCGTACACGCGCCCCTGAGCCACCCTGATTCCCGCGGACGACCGTGTCCACCTTACGGAGGTGGGGCGGTCACCACCTCTCCGCCCAGAGGGGGAGGTGCCTTCGGGACCTTCGGGCGATCCGTGCGACGGCGTCCGCTCCTAGCGTTGAGCCATGACCACGCCTGGGACTGTCCGGCCTGCCGGGAACGCCTCATCGACGGGAACGCCGCTGACGTTCACGTCGTACGTGCGGGCGCGCGGTCCGGTGCTGCTGCGCACCGCCCGCTCGCTCACAGCCGATCCGTGCGATGCGGAAGACCTGCTGCAGACGGCCCTCACCAAGACCTATCTGGCCTGGGAGCGCATCGAGGACCACCGCGCACTCGACGGTTACGTGCGAAGAGCACTTCTCAACACCCGCACGTCGCAGTGGCGCAAGCGCCGGGTCGACGAGTTCGCCTGCGACGAACTGCCCGAGCCGGAGCCGTACGACGGTCCCGACCCCGCCGAGGCGCAGGCGGTGCGTGACGCGATGTGGCACGCCGTTCTCAGACTGCCCGCCCGGCAGCGCGCCATGGTCGTCCTGCGGTACTACGAGGATCTGAGCGAGGTGCGTACGGCCGAGGTGCTGGGCGTCTCCGTCGGCACGGTCAAGAGCGCGGTGTCGCGGGCGCTTGTGAAGCTCCGGGAGGACCCGCAGCTCGCGATGGACGTGCTGGGTGAATCGGCGGCCGAGGACGGTCCGGCGCCCGCGCGCGGAGAGCGGGGAGACGAACTCGCCGCAGCCTGACGGCGGCCCTCGCGGCCGCCCATCCGAACCGGCAGCCGCCCGTCCGCCCTGCCCCACCCTGCCGCTGCCGCTGCCGCGTACCCGTACCCGCACCCGCCCCACCCCGCACCAGGAGCCGAATCGGGGACGGGGTAGTGACATACCAGTCGGTACGCACGCACAATCAGCGCCACGATTACCCATGCGTAACCGCCCCCCGGGAGGCTCCCCCGATGCTGAGCACCATGCAGGACGTACCCCTGCTCGTTTCGCGCATCCTGCGTCACGGTTCGACCGTCCACGCGGCGTCGCAGATCACCACATGGACAGACGAGGGCGGGCCGCGCAGACAGAGTTTCGGGGAGACGGGCGCACGCGCCGCCCAGCTCGCGCACGCGCTGCGCGACGAACTCGGGATCGTGGAGGACGACCGGGTGGCGACCCTCATGTGGAACAACGCCGAGCACGTCGAGGCGTACTTCGCCATACCCTCCATGGGGTCCGTCCTGCACACCCTCAACCTGAGGCTGCCCAGCGACCAGCTCGTATGGATCGTCAACCACGCGGCGGACCGGGTCGTCCTGGTCGACGGTTCGCTTCTGCCGCTGCTCGCTCCGCTGCTGCCGGGCCTGGAGTCGGTCGAACACATCGTGGTCGTCGGCGCGGGTGACACCTCCGTACTGGAGGGCTGCCGCCCGGCAGTGCACGAGTACGAGTCGCTGCTGAGGGGACGTCCCACCGCCTACGACTGGCCGGAGCTCGACGAACGCCGGGCCGCCGCCATGTGCTACACGTCCGGGACGACCGGCGATCCCAAGGGCGTCGTCTTCTCCCACCGCTCGATGTATCTGCACAGCATGCAGGTCAACATGGCCCAGTCGATGGGGCTCACGGACTCCGACACCACACTGCCGGTCGTCCCGATGTTCCACGTCAACGCCTGGGGGCTGCCGCACGCGACCTTCATGACCGGCGTGAACATGCTGATGCCCGACCGCTTCCTGCAGCCGGGGCCGCTCGCGGAGATGATCGAGTCCGAGCGTCCCACGCACGCCGCGGCGGTCCCCACCATCTGGCAGGGGCTCCTGGCCGAACTCGCGGACAAGCCGCGCGACATCTCCTGCCTGCGCAGCGTGACGATCGGCGGGTCCGCCTGCCCGCCCGCGATGATGCGCGCGTTCGAGGACGAGCACGGCGTGCGCGTGTGCCACGCCTGGGGCATGACGGAGACCTCGCCGCTCGGCAGCTTCGCCCATCCGCCCGCCGGGCTCAGCGCCGAGGACGAGTGGCCGTACCGCATCAGCCAGGGCCGCTTCCCCGCCTCAGTGGAGGCGCGGCTCGCGGCGCCGGACGGCTCCTTCGCACCGTGGGACGGAGAGTCGCCCGGCGAGCTGGAGGTGCGGGGACCGTGGATCGCGGCCGCCTACTACGGCGGGGCGACGGGTGAGCCGCTGAGGCCGGAGGACAAGTTCAGCCCGGACGGCTGGCTGCGCACGGGTGACGTCGGTGTGATCACCCCGAACGGCTATCTGACGCTCACCGACCGCGCCAAGGACGTCATCAAGTCCGGCGGCGAGTGGATCTCTTCGGTCGAGCTGGAGAACGCGCTGATGGCGCACGAAGCCGTCGCCGAGGCCGCCGTCGTGGCGGTTCCCGACGAGAAGTGGGGCGAGCGCCCGCTGGCGACGGTCGTCCTGAAGGAGGACGCGGGCGACGTCGGCTACGAGGAGCTGCGGGCCTTCCTGGCCGAGCGCATCGCGCGCTGGCAGCTGCCGGAGCGGTGGGCGGTCGTGCCGGCGGTACCCAAGACGAGTGTGGGGAAGTTCGACAAGAAGGTGCTGCGCGGCCAGTACGCGGCGGGGGAGCTGGACGTCACGAAGCTCTGAGGAGCTCGTCCCGTACCCCGGCCCCGTACCCCGGTTCCTCATCGGTTCCGTACCCCGGTTCCGCATCGGTGCGGGTCCGGGCAGGGAGCGGCTGCGAGAGGAACGGGGACAGGGGACGGGCGCTCGGGGTGTCCGTCCCCTGTCCGGCTGCCCAGCGGCGTACCGCACCGCAGCGCTCTGCTTCGCCGCACGTCGGCTCAGTGCAACTCACGTCCCGTCACGGCAGGTCAACGCGCGGAGACCGTGGCCCGTCGAACTGTGCGTCAGCGTGTGCCGATCTGCGTCAGCAGGTCGACGATCCGGTGCTGCACCTGGTCGCTCGTCGCGCGCTCGGCGAGGAAGAGCACCGTCTCACCGGTCGTCAGCCGTGGCAGTTCGGCCGGGTTCATGCCGGCAGAGGTGTAGATGACGAACGGCGTGCGGCTGAGCAGGCCGTTCGACCGGAGCCAGTCGATGAGACCGGCACGCCGCTGATGCACCTGCATCAGATCCGTCACGACCAGGTTCGGCCGCATCCGGGCGGCGATGGTCACCGCGTCCGTGTCGGTCGGGGCGTGGGCGACCTGGATGCCGCGCCGCTCCAGGGACGCTGCCAGCGCGCCCGCGACCGGAGGCCGCTCCTCGATCAGCAGGACCCGCGGCGGATGCTGTTCGCTGTCGCGCGGTGCGAGCGCCTTCAGCAGCACTGCGGGGTCGGCGCCGTATGCGGCCTCCCGGGTCGCCTGCCCGAGCCCTGCCGTGACGAGCACCGGGACCTCTGCGGCCGCAGCAGCGGTCCGGAGCGACTGCAGAGCCGTACGTGTGATCGGTCCGGTGAGCGGGTCGACGAACAGCGCGGCCGGATAGGTCCCGGCCTGCGCATCGACCTCTTCGCGGGAGTGCACGAGCACGGGACGGTAGCCACGCGCGGACAGGGCCTGCTGAGTCGACGCCTCCGGTTCGGGCCACACCAGTAGCCGCCGCGGATTGTCCAGCGGCTCCGGCGGCAGTTCGTCGTCGACGGCCTGCGGCGGCACGGGTACGCCGCGCCCGTTGCTCATCTCCACGGGACTGTTCGGACCGTCCAGCGGCTCGGGCCCCTCACCAGCGCCCGCAGCCGGAGCCTCGATCGTGAACTCCCGGGCCGGTGCCGGTGCGGCGGGTGCCGCCTGCGCCTGTGCTCCTGCCTGACCCTGAGGCGCCGGCTGCTGTGCGCCCGGCTGACCGTCCGGCTGACCGCCCGGCTGCGGGGGAGCCGCCAGCTTGCGGCGCCTGCCGGACCCGGGTGTCGACGGAGTGGTCGGTATGGCCGTCGCCGGCGCCGGTGTGGCCGAGGGAACCGGAGCGGGCCCCGACGGGCCGAAGGAGTAGGCGCCGGTCTGGTCGCCGCCCCCGTAGGTGAACGGCACGCCCTGCCCGAGCGTCCGCACCTGATGGTGTCCGGTCTCGTACGGCGACTGCCCGCCGTCGGGGAAGCTGGGCGCGCCCGGCATCGGCGGACCCTGCGGCTGCGGAGTGTCCGGCGGCAGCGGCCCGCCGCCGAGGATCGGGCTGGCGGCGACCACCGAGAGGTCCACGGGTTGCGGCTCGGGCTCCGGCTCGGGCGCCTGCTCCTCCTGTACGGGCTGGGGCGGCTGCACGCCGTTCGGGCCGGCGGTGCCCGCCGGGACGGGCTGCCCGGGCGGCGTGACCTGCTCGCCGGTGTCCGCGGCTCCCGCGCCGACGGCGCCGTTCGTGCCGGCCGCGCCCGGGCTGTGGGCGCCGTTCGTGCCGTTCGTGCCGTTCTGCGCGGGGGCCCCGGCCTGCGCCTGTGCTCCCGCCTGTGCTCCTGCCTGTACGTATCCGGGCTGCGGCTGTCCGGGCGGAGCCGCGAACTGCACTCCCTGGGGGACCGCTTCACCCTCTGCCTGTCCGGGCTGACCCGGCTGCCCGTTCGGAGGGACCTGGACGCCCTGGCCCTGCGTACCCGCACCGGCCTGGGCGCGGCCCTGCGCCTGGGCACGTGCGAGACGGCGCGCTCTCCTGCCGCCGGAAGTACCCGCGGGCCTCGCACCGCCGTCCGCCGTGGCGGGCGCTCCTTCGGCCCCCTCGGCGGTACCCGCCGCCGGGGCCGGGGCGGCGTCTCCCTGCCCGGGCGGTGCCTGCACCGGGCGGCGGGCACGCCGTCCCGTGCCCGGCTGGACCTGAGCCGGTGACTGGGCGGCTGCCGCGGCCTCGCCGGGCTGGGCCGACTGCACCTGGCCCTGGCCCTGCTCGGCGGCGACGTCCTGTACACCCGCACCGTCCGTACCCCCGCCGGCCGGCGCGGCGAGCGCACGCCGGGAGGGCCTGCCGGCACCGCCTTGCTGGGGCACCGCGGCTCCGGCATCCGTACCTGCGTCACCGCCCGCGGCCGGAATCTCCAGCGCGCCGCCCTGCGCCCCGGACTGCTCCGCCTGCTGTGCCTCCGCCGGGCTCGGACGTCCCCGGCGCCTGCCTGTGGGCGGCTGCCGGTCCGGGTCCTGCCCCTGCTGCGCCTGGAACTGGCTGGGGATCCCGGCCGCGGGCGCGCTGCCCGAGACGTCACCCGTCCCGGTCCAGGCGCCCGCTGCGGAGAGCTGCGTCCCCGTCGTCGCTCCATCGGTCCCGCGCACGGGCTGCGCGGGCACCGGCATCACCGTCGTCTCGTTCTCACGGCCCTCGCGGGGACGCGCGCCCGAACCGTTGCCGCTGTTGCCGCCGTTGCTCGCGCCACCGCTCTCGCCGGAGGCAGCACCGGCATCGGAGCCCGCCGCGCCCTCCGCCGAGACCGGCACCTCCAGTACGTACGCGTTGCCGCCCGCGCCGGGGACCTCGTGCGTCTGCAGCACACCGCCGTGCCGCCGCACGATCCCCCGCACGATCGGTTCGTGCACGGGATTGCCGCCGCTGTACGGGCCGCGCACCTCGATCCGCACGACGTCCCCGCGCTGCGCGGCTGCCACCACGATGGTCGAGTCCATCCCCGCTGTGGCGGCGGGGGCGTTGCCTGTCGCGTCCACGCCTGCCACGTCGGCGATCAGATGCGCGAGCGCGGTCGCCAGCTGTCCGCCGTCGACCTCGGCCTCGATCGGCGGAGCATGGACTGCGAACTGCGCACGTCCCGGACCGATCAGCTCGATCGCGCCCTCGACGCCGTTCGCGACCACCCCGTCCAGTGAGATCGTCTCGCGGCGCAGCTTCTCCTGCCCCGCGTCGAGGCGCTGATAGGCCAGCACGTTGTCCACGAGCGTCGTCATACGCGCGTAGCCCGCCGCCAGGTGGTGCAGGATCTGGTTGGCCTCCGGCCACAGCTGCCCCGCGGGATCGGCGGCCAGCCCGGCCAGCTCGTCCCGGAGCTGGTCGAGCGGCTTGCGCAGCGACTCCTGCAGGACGGCCAGCAGTTGATCATGACGGCCTGCGAGCGACTCGACGGCCCGTCGGTCGCTGAAGGTCACCACCGCGCCCACCAGCTGCTCGCCGTCGCGCACGGGTGCCGTCGTGATGTCGACGGGCACCGCCTGACCGTTCTTCGCCCACAGCACCTGCCCGGCGCGCACCCGGTGCTTGCGCCCTGATCTGAGGGTGTCGTGGAGAGTCGTCTCCTCGTACGGAAGCGGGCTGCCGTCCGGCCGCGAGTGCAGCACCAGCGGGTGCAGCTCCTTGCCGCCGAGGTCGCCGGCCCGGTAGCCCAGGATCTGGGCCGCCGCCGGATTGACCAGGACGATCCGTCCCTCCGTGTCCACGCCCACCACACCCTCGGACGCGGCGCGCAGGATCATCTCGGTCTGGCGCTGCTGGCGGGCGAGTTCGGCTTCGGTGTCGAGGGTGCCCGTGAGGTCGCGGACGACGAGCATCAACAGCTCGTTCCCCGTGTAGCTGTTACCGGGACCGTGGTCGGCGAAGGCGGCCTCGAACGCGGACGCGTACGGCGTGCGCCCGTCCTCAAGATTGGCGCTGGTGACCTCGACGGGGAACTCGGCGCCGTCCGTGCGCCTGGCCACCATGCGGGTAGGACGCTGGCGCTGCTGCAGCTCGGCTGCGGTCTCGTCCGGCCTGCGCATCGAACCCGGGATCCGCTTCGAATCGAACTCGGGCAGCAGATCGAGCAGCCCTCGCCCGACCAGTGCGGTGCCGGGGGTCTCGAACGCTTCCAGAGCGATGGTGTTCGCGTTCACCACCGTTCCGTTGCAGTTGACGAGCAGCAACGCATCGGGCAGCGCATCGAGTATGGCGGCGAGACGAGCAGCGCCTCGGGATGGCCTGCTGCTCACGACGACGTTCCCTTCCTGATAACCACGGTGCCGACAACCAGCCGCACGATCCCGTCCGGTCCGGTCACGGCTGCCAGTGTGCCGCTGATCCCGGCCGTATCACTAGGGGGGAGTCTACGGGCAGCAGCCGTGGAACGGCGGGGGAAGCGGAGGAGTCAGGTCCCTGGAATCCCCGGAATATGGGGGCTCCGGTCCCCTCGTGAGGGGTTTCCGGCATATCTCCGAGCGCGCCTGTGGACCTGTGTGCGCCCCTTGACCTCCAGGGGTGAGATGACACACCGGGCGGCTCTCTCACCCTCGTCCGCGCTCGCCCGCTCGCCCAGTCGCTGGCCCAGTCGCTCGCCGGGTCGCTGGCCGGGCCGGCTCGGTGAGCCGTCCGCCCGCACCACCGCCCGGCGTGGTCCCGGTGACCGGCGCCGCGCCGACGGGAGGACGACCGGGCGGCCGGGGATGCACACCCCCTGGTGCCCGCACACACGCGGCCGGGACGGACTGCCGTACGGTCACGGTCAGTTCGGTCCCGGGCGCGGCCCGACAGGACGGGGGCCGAAGGCCCCGTCGGCTGCCGACGCGCTGCCAACGGGCGGATCGTTCCCGGTCATCGGCGGTCGGTGCCGCCAATCGCTTTGCCCGGCGGCACCGGAACCGAGTACGGTGGGGGCCGATTGGAGACAGCCCACCGGGCTGTGCCATCATCTGCACACACCGCTCACTTCTGTCGGGCGGGTGTCGGGAGGCTTCGCCTAGTCTGGTCTATGGCGCCGCACTGCTAATGCGGTTTGGGGATAACCCCCCATCGAGGGTTCAAATCCCTCAGCCTCCGCTTCCGATCTCCAAGATCGCCGAAACCCCGGCTCTCACGGCCGGGGTTTTCGTCGGTTCAGCGGAGGTCTCAGGAAGGCCTTTTCGCAGCTCAGTGGGGGTGCGGAGAACAGATTTCAACTCTGGGCACCGGTCATGTAATGTTGTTCCCGCAACGCCGCCCCGGCTGATCAACAGTCGGCAGGCCAAGCGCTCGTAGCTTAACGGATAGAGCATCTGACTACGGATCAGAAGGTTGCAGGTTCGAATCCTGCCGAGCGCGCAGCAGACAGAGGCCCCCGGGTAACCCGGGGGCCTCTGTTTTCGTCTTTCGTCGACAGCAGTAGTGGACACCGACCGCCTCTGAGCTACGCATATCCGCTGCCGTGAAGGCCGCTGGGGCAAGCGGTGCTGTGCGCGTATCGCTACTGCTTCTTCCTGGTCAGGTCGTAGAGGGTGGTCTCGCCGATCCGCACCTTGGTGTAGGACTTCTCGGCCCAGTCGGCGATACCGGAATCGCCTCCAGGGGGACCGGACGCGGCGAATCCGTAACCGGGGTCACCTCACAGTCGTTGGACACTTCACGCGGGAAGCGGTTCCGCCAGGAGGTGTTCGCTCGTGCACCGTGGCTCCGCTCCCATCCGTTGCCCCGCGTGCTCCGGGAGCGGCGCCGGCCAGACCGTCATGACGGGCATGACCGGCATGCGCACCTACATCGAGCCGTGCCCTTCGTGCGAGGGGGCGGGACAGCTGGTCCTCGTTCTCCGCCTCGGATGTCTCGCGCTGCCCCTGACATCGCCTCACCGGCTGCATGTGCCGGAGCCGTGACCTCCCGTCCGCAGCGTGGATGCTGCGCTAGAAGTCCACCTCGGCGAGGTGGTCGGCCGTGCCGCCGCGCCACTCCACCAGGAGGAGCGTCGCGTCGTCGCTGGTGACGCCTCCGCGCTCTCGCTTCAGCGTCTGGGACAGACTGCGCACCAGAGCCTGTACACCCCGGTTGAGCGGGCTCACCTGCTCCACGGTTTCGATCAAGCGGTCCTCGCCGAACTGCTCACCACCGAGCCTGTGTTCCTCCACAAGACCGTCGGTGTAGAACAAGACCTGATCCCCGCGGTTGAGTTGCACGGAGGAAACCAGGGGGGAGGCGCCTCCGAAACCGACGGGCAGGGTTCCCGGGCTGTCCAGCCTCTCGATGACCCGGTGCCCACGGATCAACAACGGTGAGGGATGGCCGGCGTTGACCCAGTCCAGGTGCCCCGTGCCCACGTGCAACTGCATCATCTGCGCGGTGACGAACTGGTCGGGGCCGAACTGCTCGTCGATCGCCCGGTCCATGAACGCATACAGCCGTTCGAGTCCGACGTCCTGCCGTCGGGCGTGCCGATAGGCCGAGACGGCGAGGGTCGCCAGCAGGGAGGCGTTCAGGCCGTGACCCATCGCGTCGATGACGGCCATGTTCAGGATGTCGTCGTTGAGGGCGTAGTCCAGGCTGTCACCGGCGACGTCGTAGGCCGGTTCGAGGATCCCGGCGATTGCGACCTGCGGGGTGTCCATCGACAGCGGGGGCAGGAGGGACCACTGAACTTCGGCCGACAGCGACATGGGCATGCGGCGGCGCGCCTGGAAGAACCGATCGGTGTACGCGTGCTTCGTGACCACCAGATCTGCCACGAGACCTGCCAGCCGCCGCAGCAGCCGTCGGTCGTTCTCCTCGACGAGATCGAGGGTGAGGCCCATGACCCCGACCTCGTCGCTGCCGTCCAGGAGGGGCAGGTACATCCGCACGCCGTCGGACTGGACGTCCTCGACCACGGTCTTCCGGAGAAAGGCATCACCCGCCTTCGAACCGTCGATGGGGAAGGCCGAGCCGACGACCAGCCCCCGCCCCGGCAGGGGCACCAGCTGGGTCTGTTCGTAGTCCTGCAGGAAGATCGAGACATCTCTGCCGCCGATCCTGTGGATCTCCTCCGCGACGAGCGGGGCGATCAGCTGCGGCGGCATCTCATGTGCACGGTCCAGGAGCTCTCCCAGCAGACGCTCCCCGAAGCCCTCCGACAGGTTCACCGCGACCCGGCGGCTCGAGTGCTGAGCATCATCCATCTCGCTCCTCTCCCACAGGGCCAAGCCTCGGACAAGGCGATCGCGCGGGCCACAGCAGCGGGTCGAACGGAGTAATAGGGAGTGTTCGCGGTGTGGTCAGGCCGGCGGCCGCCACGGCGAGCGCGTCCTGCCCCGGCCGTCCGTCCCGTCGTCCCGCCGTCCGGCCGTCCCGCTCACCGCTGCCGGTGGACGTGGCGCAGGACGAGGATTTCCGCCACGGCTTCGAGCCAGCGCGCACAGGTTTCGTCGCCGTCGGGGTCCGTGGCCACGTCCGAGGCCGACTCCAGCCAGGACCGCACCAGCGCCGCGGCCTCGTCACCGGGTACCGGCGCGGGCAGTGCGGCCGCGTACCGTACGCCCCCGCTGCGGACGATCTTGGCGACGAACGCGGCGGCACGCGGCTGGACGCCGAGCCGGTCGAGGCGGACGGCCGCGCATATGGCGCCGTCGCCGAAGAGCGCCGTGCGGTGGGCTCCCCCGAAGGAGAGGCCGTAACGCAGCATCGAGGCCGGATCCAGCGCGGCGAGTTCGTCGTCGGTGCGTGCGGGGGGCGTGGGCGTGGTGCTCATGGCTGCCTCAACCGGGTTGTCGAGAAGGTCACTTCACGGTGACTTCGTAGGTGTGGTACCTGCCGCGTTCGTCGGCGTCGGGAGTCGGGCTGCCGCTGGGAACGGGTGAGGGGGAGACCTCGCCACCGGCGTCGCCTCCTCCGGCGCAGCCCGACTGGGGACACTCGAGGAGCCTGATCCTCGTCGTGCCCTCGCCGACGGCCTCGAAGTCGAAGTAGTGCGTGGCGCTCTGGCCGCCGTCGTCGTCGCTCCCCTCGGTCTCCTCACGGTCGCCGGTACTGCGGACGACGTCCTTCTCCGGCTCGGGGGAGACGAGGTACCAGTCCTCTCCCCTCGCCGCTTCGACGGGGACGGAGAGCGAGAACTCGTCGCCTTTCTCCACTTGCAGCTTCTTCTCGTCCTGCCCGTAGGTGTCCTGGCCGCATCCGGTGAGGAGGGCCGTCAGCAGCAGGGGCAGCGCGGGAAGGGCGATCCGCTCGGTCAAGGTGCGCATGGCGTCGTCGTTTCAGTCGGCGGGCAGGTGTACGGCGTAGGCGTCGGGCAGGTCCTCGTCCGAGGCCTTGCCCATACGCCCGTTGACGAAGTCGTCCTCGCTGACCCACGTCGTGGTCCCCCACGGGTTGTAGATCTGCAGCTTGTCCCCCTCCTGGCCGACGACCATCATCGCGTGGCCGCTCCGCTCGCCGCCGGAGTACCCCTCGACGCCGATGGGGACGGGCTTGCCCTCTGCGACGGACTTCTCGATGTCGGGCAGGACGTCGCGCCGTGCGTCGGCGCTGCGGGTCTCCTGGAAGGTGTACTCGCTGCCGGTGTGGGGGCTGATCTCCTTGTTCACGACTTCCGTCTTGCCTTCGTTGTCCATGCCGGAGGGGGTGTCGGAGAACCAGTGCTCGTAGTTTCCGTCGCCCTCGTCGTGGACGCGCATCTGTTCGTCACCGAGACGTTCGCGGAAGGCCTCGGGATCGTCCTCCTGACCGGACGGCCCGCCGGTCAACTCCAGCGCGTAGACCGGGTCGACCATGGCGCGGGCGGTCACGGTGGAGGACGGCACGCAGGTGTTGCCGTCCTGGGACCACTTCTCGGAGCCGAACATCTGGTCGTCGGTGTTGCGGTTCGAACCGTCCTCGTTGAGGCCCTCGTCGACCTTGCTGTCGCCGGCGGTGGTCACCGGAGTGAGGTGCTGCTGCAGCCAGGCGGGATCCTTGCCGTGGATCTTGTCGCGGAACTCGGAGACCTCGCCGAGGCTGTGTCCGGCGGCGAGGGCCTTGACCAAGTAGGCCCGTTCCTGGGGGGTCTTGGCGTCGGCCAGCATCCGTTCGTACTTCGCCTGGTCGGCGTCGCTCATCTTCTCCATGTAACGGCCCGAGCGTTCGAGGTCGTTGGCGGTGAGCAGCTCGTTCTGTTCCTGCGGCCGGCCGTCCGTGGCGATGTCGGCGAGGACGAGGCGGTCGGCCGCCGATATCTCGTCGGTCTTCATCCGGCCCGCTCGGGCCTCCGACGCGTACTTGTTGAGCTCGCGTGCGGCCGTACGGGCGGCGTCGTCGGCCTGCTCGGCAGCCCTGTGCATGCCGCGCACACCGTGACCCGCGGCCTCCTGGGCGCGCTTGCGCTCCCGCTCCTCGGCGTCCTTCTCCACCATGCCGTCGAAGAAGCCGTCCTCGCCGCCGAGCATGGACCGGGCCTCGCGGAGCTGCCGGCGGCCGGAGGAGTCCGCGGCCTGCGCCGAGGTGACCGCGTCGGCGAGGTCGAACAGCGCCTTGGACGCCTTGCGGAACGCGACGTCCATCTGCTCGGCGGAACGTCCCGCCGCTCCGACCACTTCGGACGCCTTGGCGCCGGTGCTCCCCACCCACGCCGACGGCAGGCCCGACTTGGCGACCTTCTCCACGCGGTCCTGGACGTCCCGGGCGTCGTCGGCCTGGCCCTTGTACCGCCTGGCGATGCTCTCGATGGTGCTGGGCGATCCGACGGGCGGGGACACGCCGAGGGCGTCGTCGATGGCTTCGATGAGGCCGTTCTTGTCGTCTGCTCCGGCTATGGACTTCACGTGTCCGGCGAGCTTCTCGCGGCGGTCCGTGGTGGATTCCTCGGCCATGCTTCATTGCCCCGTGGGTGTCGGTCGGTGTGGACGGCGGTGACGCTGCCGGCGCGGCCCTGCGACGGCAGCGCCGACGTGCGGATGCGTGGCTGCGGCGCTGCGGTGACGCTGCCGGGTCGCGGACCGGCCGCGTCAGTCGAAGTCGGCCAGGCTGGACGGTGGTTCGCCCGGTGCGGGACCGGTGGAGATCCCCGGGTGGTGAGCCGCCGGGGCGGGCATGGTGGTGAGTCCGCCGCCTGACGGAGCAGGCACGGTCGCCGCCGAGCCGCCGCCCGCGGCGGACCGCAGACCGTGCACGGCGTCGTCGTCGGCGCCCTGGTAGTTCTGTCCGGAGACGCGGACCTTGCCCGCGAGTTCGTGCAGTGCGGCTTCGAGAGTTCTCGCCTCGGCCTGCCAGGCGTCGGCGAACTCGTCATAGGCGGGACCGGAGTCGGATCCGCCGAGGGCGTCCTGCGAATAGCACATCTGGTCCTCGACGGCCTTCCGGATGCCGCCGACGTCGTCGCCCGCGCGGTCGAGTTTCCCGGCTTCCGCGGACATGCCGCTCTTGCGCACCTCGTACCCGGACATCGCCCGCCCCCCTGCCCCCGGCCGGGTTCGGGTGACCCCCGGCTCTTCGAGCAGGGATTCTACAGTTCCCGGTCCGGAGACCGAGGTCACGGCTGGTCAACTATCCCGTGCAGCAAGCGTGTTGATGGTGCGTATGGCGGTGCGTTCCGGCGGGCGGGCGGTCCCGGCGGCGCCCCGGCGGGACCGGCTGCGGATTTCGTACGCCCGACGACCGACCGCCGCTCCACAGCTTGTCCACAACGTGAGACGGCCGAATCCTTCAGTGGTCGGACCACGGAAGGCGTCGTCCGGTATCGCGTGGCTGCTGACGATTCGCGCCTCGAAAATTCTTCACCTGAACAAGAAAGTGGCACTTGTTGCACGAACGGGGTTGTCGCGTACATGGCTGGTTGCTTCTACTGGCGGACGCACGGAATTCGTCTTCATCCGTGGAAGGAATACCGATGTCCCACCCCCACAGCAGACGCGTCAGGCGCGGTCTGATCGCGCTCGCCGCCGTCGGCGGCTGCGCGCTGACCACCCTCGTCGCCGTGCCCGCGAGTGCGGCCATGACCGGGAGCGAGAAGGCTGCAGACCCGGCATCGTGCCCGGTCGCAGCCGAGATAAGCCAGGGATACCACGACGGTCACGACGGCGTCGACCTCGCTGCGCCCCTCGGTACGCCGATCTTCGCGGCGGGCCCCGGTACGGTCACCGAGTCGGGTCCTGCCAGCGGCTACGGCCAGTGGATCCGCATCAAGCACTCCGACGGCGCCGTCACGGAGTACGGCCACATGAACGAGCGCTTCGTGAACGTCGGAGACACCGTCACCGGCGGACAGCGCATCGCCTCCGTCGGCAACGAGGGCCAGTCGACAGGTCCGCACCTGCACTTCGAGGTCCACCGCGACGGCGGCACGGGCTTCGGCGACGACCCGCTGGCTTACATGTCCGAGCGCGGCGTCTCCCTGCCCTGCACGCCCTGAACGGCAGACCCGACAGGGCGTCAACCGTCCCCGGCCGCCCGTTCACCGCTCCCGGGCGCGCTTCCCGGGGGCGGCGGGGAGACGGTCCGCCACCTCCCGGGCGGGCTCCACGTCCCCGGCCCGCCCCGGCCTGACGGCCCTTCACAGGGCCTCGACCGCAAGGCCGTCCCGCACGACCCCCGCACCACGGCACGTCCCCGGCGCAGCCCCACTCGCCGGATCGTCGCCCTTCCGGGGCGTACCACCGCACGACCCTGGCACCGGCCGAGATCCGGTGCGCCGGCCGGTGCCAGGAGCTCGATCCCCCCACCACGCGCCGGACATGCAGAGAGGCAGCCAGACCCGATGAACTCACGGAAGAGACTCCTCGCCGTCACCGTCGGCGGCGCGCTCGCGGCGACGATGGCGGTCGTCGGACAGAGCGCGACAGCCGCTCCCACCGAGCCGACCATGAACGAGGCCTTCACCGACGCGGCCGAGGAGTTCGACGTGCCGCGCGACCTCCTCGTGTCCGTCGGTTACGCGGAGACCCACCTGGACGGGCACAAGGGTGAGCCCAGCCAGGACAACGGCTTCGGCGTCATGCACCTCGTCGACAACCCCGAGCGCCAGACGCTCGACCAGGCCGCGAAGATCACGGACGAGTCCGTCACGGACCTGAAGAAGAACGACGCCGCCAACATCCGCGGCGGTGCCGCCGTCCTGCGGGCCCTCGCCGACAAGGCCGGGCTCAAGGCGGCCGACCGCGAGCGCATCGAGGCCTGGTACCCGGCCGTCGCCGCCTACGGCGGCGCCGACAGCGCCTCCCTCAAGCGCCTCTACGCGGACGCCGCGTACGACTTCGTGAGCAAGGGCATCCCCACCAAGGGCACGAAGGTCGAGATGTCGCCGCAGAAGGTCACGCCGGAACGCGGCAAGCTCGCCGACGCCAAGGCACCCGGTGTCGGCACGAAGAGCGAGGACTACCCGCCGGCGATCTGGAACCCCGCCAACGCGGCCAACTACAGCACCGGCCGTGACGCGGCGATCTCCCAGGTCGTCGTCCACGTCACCCAGGGCGCGTACGCCGGAACCATCAGCTGGTTCCAGAACCCCGAGGCCGAGGTCAGCGCGCACTACGTGGTGCGTTCCTCCGACGGCGAGATCACGCAGATGGTGCGCGACGCGGACACCGCCTGGCACGCCAGGGGCGGCAACGCGTCGGCCATCGGCATCGAGCACGAGGGCTTCGTCGACGACCCGTCGTGGTTCACCGACGCGATGTACCGCGCGTCGGGCGCGCTCACGAAGCACCTGTGCGACAAGCACGGGATCCCGAAGGACCGGGCGCACATCGTCGGCCACAACGAGGTCCCCGGCAACGACCACACCGACCCGGGTCCGAACTGGAACTGGGACACGTACATGGGGTACGTCAACGGCTGACGCAGACGGGGTGATGCTTCAGAACGGAGCAACAGACACAACACGGGAGTGAAACTCGGTGGCCCGGTCCTTCTCGGACCGGGCCACCGCAGTTCGTGCGGGAGCAGTCGCAAGGACGCCCGCGAGGCGCCGCGCACAGATGAACGGCGCGGCGCCGTGAGCGGTCCTCACCCCAGGTCCGGCAGCTCCTCACCCTGTACGGCCTGAACGTCCAGCTCGATCCTGAGCGTGGTGCCGATGGCGGCGATTCCCGCGGCGAGGATCTGGTTGTAGTTCATCGCGAAGTCCTCGCGCTTGAGTTCCGCCGTCGCCCGGAAAGCGGCGCGTACGCCGCCCCACGGGTCCGGGCCGAAACCGAGGTAGGACAGGTCCAGTGCCACGTCCCGCACGACGCCGTGCATGGCCAGCCAGCCGTGCACGGTCCAGCGGTCGGTGCCCGAGGGCTCGACGGCGTGGCTGCGGTAGGTGAGCTGGGGGTGCTTCTCCACGTTGAGGAAGTCCTCGGAGCGCAGATGCGCGTCGCGGATCCTGTTGCCTGTCTGGATGCTGCTGCCCTCGATGACGGCCTCGACGTAGGACTTCTCCGGGTCCTCGTCGATCTCCACGCGTCCGCTGAACTCCGTGAACCGGCCGTGCACGCTGGAGATGCCCAGGTGCTGAGCGGTCGCCCCGATCGTCGAGTGCACGGGGTCGATCGTCCAGGGGCCGGGCGGCGGCAGTTCGGTGCCGCCCTGCCGTACCAGCGTCAGCGTCCCCAGCTCGGCCCGTCCCGAAGCGGTGACAAGGGCCGTCGCGGCCGCCGGCGCGTAACCGAGCGCGGTCGCGATCACCGTGTAGGGGCCCGGGGGCAGCGCCTCGTCGCTCTGAGCGATGCCTTCCGAGTCCGCTTCCGCGCGGAGGACCTGCACGCCTGTCATGTCGGTCACGGTCAGCACGGCGTGCTGTACCGGCCACCCCTCGCGGGTCTGGATCTGCGCCCGTACGCCTGCGCCTGCCATCTTCCGATTCGCTCCTTCTCGCTCAGGCCCGGTCTTGCGGCCCATGACAGGCCCCCCGGCACCGGGGACGGCGTGCCGTCCCCTGCCCGCCGCCCAGTCTTCCTGCTGCCCGCGAGTAACGGGAGGTGCGGTGCCGGGCTTCTTTGCGCAGGTCGCCGCGTGATCCGTGTTCGTCACGCGGCGACCCCCATGCGTCATTCGTCAGGGTGGTGCAGCTCGATGTCGTAGTCGTCCGCACCATGGCCGTGGACGTTCAGAGCGGTCGCCACCGGTGGGTAGCCGCTGGCGATGACCGAGTAGTCCCCGGCGTCCAGGTCGGTGAAGCCGTACGCGCCGTCCTCGGCGGTCATGGCCGTGGCGACGACGTTGCCTGCCGCGTCGATGAGCGTCACCCGCGCCTCGGGCAGCGGGCGCCGGTCGCTCCCGGCCCGGATGACGCCCTGCACGCGGGCGCCCGCGGCCAGTTCGAGATCGATCCTGGTGACGCCCTGGCTGGCGACCTCGACGGGACGCGCGATCGGGCGGTAGCCCGGCGCGTTCACGGCGATGGTGAACGTCCCCGGTACGAGCTCGTCGAAGTTGAACTCGCCCCGCTCGCCCGTACGCCCGGTCGCCAGCACCTCGCCCCTGGCGTCGGTGACGACCACCATCGCGTTCCTCACCGGCTGTCCCTCGTCGGTGCTGCGCACGCGCCCGGCGAGTCCGCTGGTCGCCGCCAGCAGGATGTCGTGCCGGAGGGGTTCCTCGCCGACGGTCACCGTCGACGCCTGCGGGGTGTGGCCCTCCGCGGCTGCGATCAGGACGTAGCTGCCCGGTCCGGGGGTGTCCACTCCGTACCGGCCGTCCGTGCGTGCCACGGCTCGTCCGAGCTGACTGCCGCTCAGCGAGATCAGCGTCACCGCCGCCCGCGGGACCCCGGAACCGTCCAGGTTGCGGATGGTGCCGCGCACCGAGTGCCGCGAGTTGCCCGACTGCTCGCTCTCCGCGGCCTCCAGGGCGGACGGCGGAGCGTGCAGGTTCTGGCCCTGCTGGGCGCCGGCCTGCTGCAGGGCGTGCTGCGCGGTGGTGTCGGTGGCCTGCGCTCCGGCCTGCCCGGTGAGGTCCCCGTCGGCGCCCGGCTGCTCCATGCCCGACGTGGTCCTCAGCGGCACCTCCTTGATCAGCAGCACCAGCAGCAGGCCCAGCAGGGCGGCGGGCGCGGCGTAGAGGTGGATGTCGCCGATGGCGTGCCCGTACGCGCCCTCGATCACCTGCCGTACGGGGCCGGGCAGTTCGGACAGGTCGGGGATCTCGCTGCCGGCGCCGCCGGTGGGTCCGCCGTGGTCGATGCCGAGCTTGTCCAGGCCCTTGTTCACATGGTCCGAGATGCGGTGGGAGAGGACGGCGCCGAGCACGGAGACGCCCACCGCACCGCCCAGCGAGCGGAAGAAGTTGACCGACGAGCTGGCGGCGCCGAGATCTGCCGCGTCCACCTGGTTCTGGGTGGCCAGCACCAGGTTCTGCATCATCATGCCGACGCCGATGCCGAGCATGCCCATGAAGACGGCGACCTGCCAGTAGACGGTGTCGTGCCGCAGGGTGCCCAGCAGACCCAGACCGGCCGTCAGCAGTACACCGCCGGAGCAGAGCCAGAGCTTCCACTTGCCCGTCCGCGTGATGACCTGTCCGGAGACGGTCGTCGACAGGAACATGCCCACGATCATCGGGATCGTCATCACACCGGCCATCGTCGGCGACTCACCGCGCGCCAGCTGGAAGTACTGGCTGAGGAACACCGTCGCGCCGAACATCGAGATGCCGACGAACATCGAGGCGGCGGAGCTCAGCGCGATCGTCCGGTTCCGCAGCAGCGGCAACGGGATGATCGGCTCGGAGGCCTTCGCCTCGACGAGCACGAACAGCAGGCTCAGTACCACCGAGCCGCCGACCATGCTGTAGCTCTGCCAGGAGAGCCAGTCGTACTTGTCGCCGGCGAAGGTGACCCAGATCAGCAGCAGCGAGGCGGCGGCTGCCACGAGGAACGCACCCAGCCAGTCGATCTTCACCTGCCGCTTGACCCGGGGCAGCCGCAGGGTCGCCTGGAGCACCACCAGCGCCACGACGGCGAAGGGTATGCCGACGTAGAAGCACCAGCGCCAGCCGAGCCAGCTGGTGTCCGTGATGACACCGCCCAGCAGGGGACCGCTGACCATCGCGACGGCGAAGGTCGCGCCGATGTAGCCGGTGTAACGGCCGCGCTCCCGCGGGGAGATCATCGCGGCGATCACGGTCTGGACGAGGGCGGAGATGCCGCCCATGCCTATGCCCTGCACGGCGCGCGAGGCGATCAGCATGCCGGGGTCCTGCGCGAGGCCCGCGGTCGCCGAGGCCAGTACGAAGATGACGATGGCGGTCTGGAGCAGGGCCTTCTTGCTGAACAGATCAGCGAGCTTGCCCCACAGGGGCGTCGACGCGGTCATCGTCAGCAGAGACGCCGTCACCACCCAGGTGTACGCGCTCTGCCCGCCGCCCAGCTCCGAGACGATCTTCGGAAGGGCGTTAGCGACGATCGTCGACGACAGGATGGCGACGAACATGCCGAGCAGCAGCCCGGACAGCGCCTCCATGATCTGCCGGTGCGTCATGGGTGCGGCACCACCGGAGGCGTGCGCAGGCGTCTGCGACGCGTGCCCGGCTCCGCCTCCGGCGCCGGCGCCGTGCACACCGGAAGGTGTGGTCGTGGCCATTCGTTTCCCTACTTCGTACTCGGTGCGGTGCGGTGGTCTATGGAGTGTCCTCGTGGGCGAGGCGCGATGCACGGGAGTCGCCGAAGCTTTGGCGAAGACGCTCAAGCATTCCGTTCAGCCGTGCGATGTCCTCGTCCGTCCAGTCGTGGAGAAAGGTCTCCAGGGTCTCGGTGGTGACCTGGACGAGCGTGTCCAGCTGCCGCCTGCCCCGTTCGGTGAGGCGCAGCAGCCGCGATCTGCCGTCCTGCGGGTCGGGATGGCGCTCGACCCAGCCCCGCTCCTCTATGTGTGAGACGTGACGGCTGGTGACCGACATGTCTACGGCCATCAGTTCGGAAAGGCGGCCTATCCGCATCTCGCCGTACTTGTGCAGAAGGGTCAGGGCGGCTGCGGAAGCGGGCGGGCAGTCCTGCGGCAATCCACGCGCCATCTCTCGCCTCACGGCGCCTATGCCGCTAAGGTGCCGGGCCAGTTCCTCGTAGCTTCTGCGTGCGGCTCGCGCAGCCATCCCACCCCCTCCTTATTGTTGCTTAGGGCAACTATAGTCGGTTAGTTGCCGTACGCAAATGAAATGGCAAAACCGGAAGCAAAGAATCTGCAAACTGGGGGCGACGGCGACAGGGCGCGGGGAGCGGCACTCCGGGGCCGGGCGGGGCTGTCGGCCCTCCCGCGGCGTTCGCTAAGGTCCTGCGTCATGGCACACAACCCGCATGCACCGCAAGGCCCGGAGCACTCTCAGGATCCGGCCGGCAGCACGCAGATGTTCCGCGCGTTCGTCGAGGAGGAGGGCGGCGCCGGTGGCGCACAGCGGCGTTCCGCCCCGCAGGCGGCTTCGTCCGGTTCGCGTACGGGCGTCGTCCTCAGCGTCGTCGCGGGCGTCGTGGTCGTCGCTGCTGCGATCTGGCTCGCACTGGCCTGACGGCCGGGGCGGGAACGGCAGTTCACCGGCCCGATCTCGACGGCCCAGCCTCGACGGCCCGGCCTCGACCGCTCGGCTCGTGACCGGCCCGTCTGTCTTCCGGGCCGGTCCGGCTGCGGTCGCGGGCGCATGCCCGTCATCGTGCGGTGGCGCGTACGGAGGCCGCGCGCGGAGCGTCTCCGCGCGCCGTGTGTCCGTACGGCCGGAGCGGTCACTCCTCCGCGATCAGCCCTTCGCGCAGCTGCGCGAGCGTGCGGGTCAGCAGCCGGGAGACGTGCATCTGCGAGATGCCGACCTCTTCACCGATCTGCGACTGCGTCATGTTGGCGAAGAAGCGCAGCATGATGATCTGGCGTTCGCGCGACGGGAGTTTGGCCAGCAGCGGCTTCAGCGACTCCCGGTACTCGACACCCTCCAGGGCGGCGTCCTCGTAGCCCAGGCGGTCCGCGAGGGAGCCCTCGCCGCCGTCCTCCTCCGTGGAGGGGGAGTCCAGCGAGGAGGCCGTGTAGGCGTTCCCCACGGCGAGCCCGTCGACCACGTCCTCCTCGGACACCCCGAGCGCCTGGGCGAGTTCGGGGACGGTCGGGGAGCGGTCCAGGGCCTGTGACAGCTCGTCGCTCGCCCTCGTGAGCGCCAGCCGCAGCTCCTGCAGGCGCCGGGGCACACGCACCGACCAGGAGGTGTCACGGAAGAAGCGCTTGATCTCGCCGACGACCGTCGGCATCGCGAACGTCGGGAACTCCACGCCCCGCTCGGCGTCGAAGCGGTCGATCGCCTTGATCAGGCCGATCGTGCCGACCTGGACGATGTCCTCCATCGGCTCGTTGCGGCTGCGGAAGCGCGCCGCCGCGTACCGCACCAGCGGCAGGTTGAGCTCGATGAGCGTGTCCCGCACGTAGGTCCGCTCCGCACTCTCCTTGCCGAGCGTGGCCAGCCGCAGGAAGAGGGAGCGGGAGAGGGTGCGCGTGTCGATGGCGGCGTTCTCTGTCGGCGCCTCAAGGGCCCCCATGGCGTCGACGTCGCCGGTCGCGTTCGTGTTCTCGGTGAGCACCTTCGAGCTGCCCAGTTCTACGGACATGCCACCCCCTTGAGGTCGCGGACGGGTCGCAGCGGCACCCTCGTTCGAGGGAGGCACCTCCCCCTGCATACCGGAAGCACCGTTGCGGCAAACGCAGCTCTTGCAGAATGTCACAAGTAGGCAACGCGACGTAGCCTCATGTCGATAAAACTGCACAGCGAAGGCAGTTGAGTCCTTGTTACGTCCGACTCTGCCCGGTTATGCCTCGATACGGTTCGCCGCCCGCAGCCGTGCGAAGCTTCGGGACAACAGCCGCGACACGTGCATCTGGGACACACCGAGCTCGGCACTGATCTGTGACTGCGTCAGGTTCCGGTAGTAGCGCAGAAGCAGGATCCGCTGTTCCCGCTCCGGGAGTTGGACGAGCAGATGCCGCACCAGGTCGCGGTGCTCGACGCCGTCCAGCTCGGGGTCCTCGTAGCCGAGCCGGTCCAGCAGCCCCGGCAGGCCGTCCTCACGTTCCTGCGCGGCTTCCAACGACGTTGCGCGGTAGGAGCGTCCCGCCTCGATGCACGCGAGGACGTCCTCCTCGGCGAGCTTCAGCCGCTCCGCGATCTCCGCCGTGGTCGGCGAACGTCCGAAGGCGGTGGTCAGGTCCTCCGTCGCACTGCTGACCTGCACCCACATCTCGTGCAGTCGCCTCGGGACGTGGACGGTGCGGACGTTGTCGCGGAAGTAGCGTCGGATCTCGCCGATGATCGTCGGCATGGCGAAGGTCGGGAACTGGACGCCCCGCTCGGAGTCGAACCGGTCGATGGCGTTGATGAGTCCGATGGTGCCGACCTGTACGACGTCCTCCATCGGCTCGTTGCGGCTGCGGAAGCGGGCCGCGACGTAGCGCACCAGTGGAAGGTTGGCCTCGATGAGCGCCGTGCGCACCCGTTCGTGGCCGGCGGTGCCGGGTTCCTGCCCGGCCAGCTGCTCGAAGAGCTCCTGGGTCAGCGCCCGGGCCTCCGCGCTGCGGCTCTCGCGGGTCTGGGTCGCCGCCACTCAGCCACCACCTATTCACGGGTCCGGGTCTGTCTCGCTCGATGCATCGGCCAAAAGCGGTCATAGCATCACAAGACATGTGCAACGTGTGCAAGCACCGTAAAGTGCCGTGTTGGTGGTGAGTTGAGGAGCGAGGAAGGCTTCCCGGGCGCTGATGCCGGAGGGTGCGGGAGGGTGGTGAGGGTGGACGCGGACAGCGTTCCGCCCCCGCACCGGTGAAGCACGAGGGCCGACTGCCGAGTACGCCGGAGCTCCCGCGGAACGTCCCGGGAGCGGCACGGGGGCGGTGCTCTAGTTGACGAGCTCCGTCATGAAGTGGCCCACGCCCTGTGCTGCGCTCGATATGCCCTCGAAACCTATCTGGACGAGGTCGGCGGCCCTGGCCGGGGACGTGATGATCGTATAGAGCGCGAAGACCACGACCACGTAGAGCATGATCTTCTTCGCCTGCACCATCCTGTGCCTCCTGCGGCTGCCTGACGTCCCCGATCGCAGTCGGGTGAGTCTAACCACCGGCACCGGCTGCATGATCCACACGTACGGCCTCAAATCCGCCGTAAACAGGGCCTTTTGACGTGCTCCGCCGCAATTTTTCCCCGTCCCTCTCACGTGGGCGCACCCGCCGGCGGACGGCGGACGCCGCCGCGCGGGCGCGGACAGGACACCGCGCCGGCCACGCCATGCCGGGGAGGCCGCGAGTGCCGGATCGGCAGGTGCGCGACGACGGCGAAGGCCGCGACGACGGTGGCGACCGCGGGTGACCGCCACGAGCCCGCTTCCTGTGATCTGCCGCACGAACGCCGGTACGACCTGCGGTGCGGAGCGGATACTCCGGTGCCCGGAGTTTGGCCGCCGCTGACGGGGTACACAAGGCAGGTTCTCCAGGCCGCCCGGGGATGCCGCCCGGTCCGCTTGCAGCCGCCACGGCCGGGGGACATACCAGGGGGTGTGGAAGAGTGGCGGACCGAGAAAGGCGGAGCTGAGGAGGCATGGGAGTGAGCAGTTCCGGCGCGGAAAGACATAGCGGGCAGAGCCCGGAGCTGATCCGGGAGACGGGTGCCGTCCTGGACGTCGCCATGTACGTCGTGGACGCGCACGGCCTCATCATCGACGTCAACTCACAGGCCGAGAAGCTGCTGGCCCGCTCCGCCGAGGAACTCGTCGGGCAGGACGCCCACGACCTGCTGCGCCGCAACAGCCGCGGGGAGACGATGCCGCGCGCCCAGTGCCTGCTGATGCAGGCCTTCCTCAGCAACCGCACCGCGCACGGCACCCAGGACTGGTTCGAGCGCGGGGACGGGTCGCTGCTGGAGCTGGCCTGGACGGTCACTCCCTGCAGGGTCGGTGAAGAGGCGCGGGGCGCGGTCGTCCTCTTCCACAAGGAGCAGCCCGACACGTCCACGAGCGCCCCGGGCCGGGACGGCCGCCCCACCGCACCGCTCACCGAACTCGACCGTCTGGCCCTCCTCGCCGAGACGACGACGACACTGACCTCGACCCTGGACGTCGACGATGCGCTGGACCGGCTCGTGCGGCTCGTGGTTCCGCTGCTGGCCGACTGGGCCGTCATCGATCTGTTCACGGGTGGGGGAGACGTCAGGCGGACCGCCGTGCTCCACTACGAGGAGGGCGCCCTCGTCCGCAAGGAGGGCCTCGAAGGTCCGATGCCGCCGGTGCCCGAGGAATCGTCGATGCCGCTGTGCCGGGCGCTGCGCGGGGGCTCCGCCACAGTGGCCGGCCCGCGGACCTACCACGGGCCTCCCGATTCCGGCGTCGCGGTCGTACAGCGGGAACTGTTCGAGGCGACCGGCATCCACTCGGCCGCCATCGCGCCGATCCGCGGCCCGCGCGAGGTGCTGGGGGCGCTGACCCTGGGCCGTGCCGACCGGGCCGGGCACTTCGACGCGGGTGAGCTCTCCCTGCTGGAGGACATCACCCGCCGGGCGGGGCTCGCCCTCTCCAACGCCCACCTGTACCAGCAGCAGCGTCGCGTCTCGGAGACGATGCAGCGGCACCTGCTGCCTCAACTGCCCAGCGTGACGGGCGTGCAGATGGCCGCCCGGTACCTCGCGGCGCCGAACGCCTCACAGGTGGGCGGCGACTGGTACGACGCGTTCGTCCTGCCGGACGGCCCCACCGCCCTCGTCATCGGCGACGTCGTCGGCCACGACCTCGACGCCGCGGCCGGCATGGCGCAGGTACGGAACATGCTGCGCGCTCTCGCCTGGTCCCACCAGGAACGTCCTGCCGCGATCGTCGAACGGCTGGACCGCGCACTGCTGCATCTGACCGACATATCGATGGCCACCGTCGTCTTCGCCCACGTCGAGGGCACCGACGACGGGCAGTGGCTGCTGCGCTGGACCAACGCCGGACACCCGCCGCCGCTGCTGGTGGCGTCCGACGGCGAGGCGCGCTTCCTGGAATACGGTCACGGCATCCTGCTCGGCACGGGAATGGCTCCCGAACGCAGCGACGCCGTCATCACGCTGCCTCCGCGCTCCACCGTGGTGTTCTACACGGACGGCCTGGTCGAGTCGCCGGGGGAATCCATCGACGTCGGACTCGCCAAGCTGCGCCGGAGCGCGGTGCCGCTCGCGCAGCGGCCCCTGAGCTCCTTCTGCGACCGGCTCCTCGACCGCGTGCGATCCGACGACAACGGCGACGACGTCGCGTTGCTCGCCTTCCGCGTGCCCGCCGCGCCGGAGCACGGGCCGGAGGCCGCACCGGCGCCGGCGACGTGACGGAGCGACCGGACCCGTGCCGGCCCGACGAATGACGTGAGGCGTACCTGCACGCCGTCCGCGGCCGACCCGCAGGTACTTCCTCACTGCCTCTCTGCCGAAGCAGCGAGGCGGTCGCCGGGTAACCGCGATTCCCGTCCGTACACCTCACCCGACACCTCCGGGCACCCCAGGACAGCGGCCGCGCTCCTCAACCGCCGTGCGCGCAGCGGGCCTTGACGTTTCCGTGCGCGGCGGCCCGACGCCGGGACCGGAACTGCCCGTCTCAGGCCGGTGCCGTCAGGCCCGGGGCAGGGGCCGCGCCGTCCGGGTCCCAGTCCTCCGAACGCGCGAGGAGCTGGACCATGAACTGACGGGCGCTCTCCAGCAGTGCACGGTCGTCGAGCCACAGGCCGAACTCGAGATTCGTCCTGGAGCGCGCGGTGCCGTTCGCACTCCCCAACCACAGCCGGTGCGGAGTGAATTCGGCGACGTCGGCTGCTTCGCCCAGGGTCGCCTCGTCGTGCCACCACAGTTCGCCGAGCATCAGCAGCTTCGTGTGGAGTACGGATTCGGCCCCGTGTCCGTCGTGCTCGCCGGAGGAGCCGAGGGTGCGCAGCGCGGAGAGGCGTACGTCCTCCATGGGGCTCGTGGGACCGGCGACGGGGGTTCCGCCTTTGGCCGCGAGCGCGAGACCGGGCAGGCCCGGCAGCGCGCCGGCCGGGAAGCCCGCGCTGCGTTTGGCGGCATCCCGCAGCAGTTCCACGTTCGCCAGGACCATGTGCGGCTCGGTGCTGATCACGACGCAGGCGGCCGGGTAGCCGGCGACGCGTTCCACCAGCTCCTCGTCGTCCAGCTGGTGGAAGGCGCCGAGAATGGCCGGACCGAGGCTGCGGGACCGGTGCGGCTGACGCTCCAGGCCGGCGCGGTACTCGTCGATCCCTTCGACGAGTCCGCTGAGCACTCCGGTGCCGAACCTTTCCCGGTACGCACTCCCCCGTGGGGACCGCTTGTCGAACCCGCTTGAGAACACTGCACTCAATTCAGCCCCCTGCGCCTTCTGATCGCACCACAGGTTCCCAGGATCGACAGGATCACGTGCAGGCGCCACGGCATGCCATGTCCCTGGGGACAGTCAACTGAGGCCATTCTTATGGACTTTGGACACGCGGCCGACCAGGAAGGGCACGACGGAGGGGCGGACCCCGCGGGCCCGCCCCTCCGTGCCGTGCAGCGCCGGGTTACTGCTCGCCCTGGGGCAGGTGCGCCTTGGCGTCCTCGTAGGTGCCTTCGCCGGCAGATTCGGCAGGGGCGTAGACGAGATTCAGCACGCCGGTCTGGAAGGTCTCGGACGAGATCAGCCGCAGCGGGACCGGAGCGTCGCCCTCCTCGAACAGCCGCATGCCCTTGCGGACTGCGATGGGGTGCACCAGCAGGTGCAACTCGTCCAGCAGGCCGACTCCCAGCAGCCGGCGGACGACGGAGACGGAGCCGCTCATGGCGATGTCTCCGCCCGGCTCCTCCTTCAGGCGTGTGACGGCTTCGGTGAAGTCGCCGGCGAGCTGCTCGGAGTTCCGCCAGTGGAAGTCGAGCTTCTGACGAGAGACGACCACCTTTCGCGCGTCGCCGAGCTTCTTGGCGAAGGCCGCGTCCTCGCCGCCGGCCGCCTCACGCTCCGGCCACGCACCGGCGAAACTGTCGTAGGTCTTGCGGCCGAGCAGAATGGTGTCCGCCGAGCCGAGTGTCGCGTCGACAGCCGCGCCCATCTCGTCGCTGAAGTACGGAAAGTGCCACTGGTCCGGTGCCTCGACCACCCCGTCGAGTGCGATGAACAACCCTGCTGCGATCTTCCTCATGGTGCCGCTCCAAAGACGGATAGCCGGTGAGCCCTTCCCCAGTCGGACGGCGCGCGTGGAGAAAACTCATCGGAGCCGCCGGGAACCGCTGAGCGGCGGAGGCAGGGGACGGCAGTCGCCGACCCGGTCGGAGACGGAGCACGACGAAGGGCCGGACCCCGTGGGGTCCGGCCCTTCGTTCACCTGCGGTAGCGGTGGGATTTGAACCCACGGAGGGTTGCCCCTCACTCGCTTTCGAGGCGAGCTCCTTCGGCCGCTCGGACACGCTACCGAGAGGCACTCTAGCCCAATCGGTGCCGTGTCCCGAAATCCGTTCCGGCGGCCGGCAACCGACGGCGGAGCGGCTGCACCGGGCGCCGCTGCGGGGACGGTTCAGGGGGAGCGGCGGAAGAAGTCGGTGAGGAGGTCACCGCCCTCCGCTGCGAGGACGCCGGAGATCACTTCGGGCCGGTGGTTGAGCCTCCGGTCCCGTACGACGTCCCACAGGGAGCCCGCAGCCCCGGCCTTGGCGTCGATCGCGCCGTATACGACGCGGTCCAGCCGGGACAGTACAGCGGCGCCCGCGCACATGGTGCACGGCTCCAGGGTGACCACGAGGGTGCAGCCGTGCAGGCGCCACTCGCCGTGGAGGGTCCCGGCTGCCGCGCGGATCGCGAGGATCTCCGCGTGGGCAGTCGGATCGCCGCTCGCCTCACGGGTGTTGTGACCGAGTCCGATCACCGCACCGTCCGGACCGAGCACGACGGCGCCGACCGGTACGTCGCCGGTCTCCCGCGCCCGTACTGCCTCCGCCAGGGCGAGGCGCATGGGCGCACGCCAGGGGTCGCGGACAGGGTCGGGCGGGGGAGGGACGGGGACGGAGGAAGGGACGTCGGTCATGGCAGTCAGTGTGCTACCGCGTGGCACTGCGCGTGCATCTGCACCGACTGCGGTACGGAATGCCCGGTGGAACGCGCCGCTCGCCGGGCCACCACTCGGCCGCGGGGCTCGTGCACGGGCGGCTGCGGCCGCTTACCGGACGGCCTCCAGTACGTCCGTGCACCCGAGCGCGTCCGCGATCTCACTCAGCGCGTCCTCGGGAGCGAGCGAGAGCAGCGCCTTGTCGTCCAAGCCGAGGTCGGCCAGCACCTTCGAATCGCCGATCGGACCGGGAGGCGCGTTCTCCGCCCTCTCCGACTGGTCGCTCGCGTCGGCGTTCTCCTTCGACTCGGGCTCACCGTCCTCCGTACCGTCGAGGTCGACGAGCTGGTCGAGCGCTTCCAGGTCCTCCGGTTCGCGCCCGAGCAGTTCGTCGGAGAGCAGGATCTCGCCGTACGAGCTGCGCATGGCAGCGGCGGCGTCCGAGACGAAGACACGCGGGTCGTCCTCGCCCTCGACTCTCACGACCCCGAACCATTCGCCCTCCTGCTCGATGCAGGCGAGCACAGGCTCGTCGTCCGTCGCGGCCTCCCGGGCCAGATCGGCCAGGTCGGCCAGGGTCTCCACATCGTCGAGCTCTGTGTCGCTCGCTTCCCACCCGTCTTCGGTGCGCGCGAGCAGTGCGGCGAAATACACCGTGACTCTCCCACTGATATCTGAGGTGCCCGATGGCTGCGGACGAGGACTGCACCCCCGCCCCATCGGAATCGTGGCAGAAACCGGGGCGATGCGAAGGGTCTTCGACAGTGCGTCGTGCGGGTGTTTGTGCGTTTCTGCAGCACAAGCCCCGAAATGAGGACGCAGGGTTACCTGTATTCGACCTGGTGTCGCAGGCGGGCCGACGCCTCTGCGGGCTGCCTCGCCGCCAGGCCGTCCGCCGTCCCACCGTCCCGCCGTACCGTGCGTCCCCACTGTCACGGCCGTCACTTCCCGGCTGTCACTGTCTCGCCCGACGAGCGCGGAACCCCCGCTGCCGCTGTCCGGCCGCGGTGACCGTTTCACCAGCGGAAGGTGCGCATACGCAGTGCCTGCCGCATGCGGGCGCTGCGGGTACGGCGTGGCTGGACGCGTTCGCGGAGTTCCTTCGCCTCGCTGCGCTCCCGCAGGAAGCGTGCGCGGCGCCGCAGCCGCTCGGTGTCGGCGGGTCCGGTGTCCTTGCCGCCCGCTGAGCGCGTATCTCCGGCCGTGCGGCGCCCGTCCACCGGGGCGGCGCTGCCACGGGCCTTCACCTCTTTGCGTTCCGCGCTGATCCTGCGTGCGCGTACGTGGCCCGGGTCGGCCGGGCCGGCCGTCTCTCCGGCCGGCCTCCGGGCCTCGGCCGTGCGCTCGGCTTTCCGCTGGTTCTGCGAGTCGGGCATGTGGACACCTCCGCCGTACTGGACCGCCTTCCCCCGCATCGAAGGGGTACGCCAGTACAGCCGTTCCCATCCCTCGGCTACTGTCGAGTCATGCGGATCCACGTCGTCGACCACCCGTTGGTGGCGCACAAGCTCTCGACCCTGCGTGATGAGCGCACCGACTCGCCGACCTTCCGGCGCCTCGCCGACGAGTTGGTGACTCTGCTCGCCTACGAGGCCACGAGGGACGTGCGTACCGAGCCCGTCGACATCCGCACGCCGGTCACGGACACCTCCGGCGTGCGTCTGTCACACCCGCGCCCCCTCGTGGTGCCGATCCTGCGGGCCGGGCTGGGCATGCTCGACGGGATGGTGCGGCTGCTGCCGACAGCCGAGGTGGGTTTCCTCGGCATGATCCGCGACGAGGAGACGCTGCAGGCATCCACCTACGCGACCCGGATGCCGGACGATCTGTCCGGTCGTCAGGTGTACGTGCTGGACCCGATGCTGGCCACCGGCGGGACGCTCGTCGCCGCGATCAAGGAGCTGATCCGCCGGGGCGCCGACGACGTGACCGCGATCTGCCTGCTGACGGCCCCCGAGGGCGTACGTCTGATGGAGAAGGAGCTGGCGGGGACGCCGGTGACCGTCGTGACGGCATCCATCGACGAGCGCCTCAACGAGCACGGCTACATCGTCCCGGGGCTCGGCGACGCGGGTGACCGGATGTACGGGACGGCGGGCTGAGCGGCTCCGGCGAAGCGACGCGGATCAGCGAAGGGGCCCGGATCAGCGAAGCGACACGGGCGACGCGGGCGCCGCGCCCCCGGACAGCCCTTCGGACGGTCCGTCAGTCGGAGCAGCCGCGGCCGGACGACGAGGGTGCGGTGGCGGTCAGCCCTTCGAGGGCGTCCTCGGCTTCCTTCTCCTTGGCCAGCTTCTTGTAGGCGTCGCCGATGATGAGGTCGACGTCGTCGCCCTTGCGTTCGTCGAACCGGGTGTCGGCGTCGGTGAGCTGAGTGCTCAGCACCTTCAGACGGGCGACGCCGTCCTCGCCGGGAGCGCCGAGGACGACCCCGGTCTTCTTGACCTTCCCGTCGAACTCGTCGGGGGCGTTGGCCACTTCGCCGACCTTGAAGCCGCGTTTCTTCAGCTCGTCGGCCGTGGACTTGGCGAGGCCGCTGCGGTCCGTGGCGTTGAGAACGTTGACCTCGATGGTGTCGGGTTCGGGGAGCTTCGCGGCGTCGCCGGGCTTTCCCTTCTCGGCGGCCTGGGACTTCGCGTCGGTGGTGCACTCCGCGCCCTTGCCCTTGGACTTGTCGTGGCCGCTGGAGGCGTTGGCGGAGCTGCTTCCCGAGAAGATGTCGATGAGTTGAAGCGTTCCCCACGCAGCGAGGCTCAGGGCGCAGACGGTTGCGATGGAGGCGAGCACGATCCTGCGCCGGTGGCGAGGGCGACGCATGCGGGGGTAGCGGTTTCCCGTGATCCGGTACTTTCCGCCCATGCCGGGGGGAGTCAGCATGCTCATAGGCGCAGGGTAATGCCGTATGAACGCAATGCCTACTAGATGATCAGTGATCGTGACGTGCCGACCCTGAAAGGGCTAGGGCAGCAATGAGGGCTGCGGGCGTGACAGCCCGGCAGTCTCACGGAGCGTCAGTCCGCTCAGTCCAGTTCCAGCACGCGTGCGTGCAGTACCTGTCGCTGTTGCAGGGCCGCACGCACGGCACGGTGCAGCCCGTCCTCCAGATAGAGATCGCCGCGCCACTTCACGACGTGGGCGAACAGGTCTCCGTAGAAGGTGGAGTCCTCGGCCAGCAGCGTTTCGAGATCGAGCTGGCCCTTCGTGGTGACGAGCTGGTCAAGGCGCACCGGGCGTGGGGCTACATCCGCCCACTGGCGGGTGCTTTCCCGGCCGTGGTCGGGGTACGGCCGCCCGTTTCCGATTCGCTTGAAGATCACACGGAAAGCCTACCGGGCCAGCGGCTCCGGGCGCAGCTTCCTGTGGCTCTTACGGGGCCGGTTGGCGGACAGTGGACCGGCCCGGGCGAGGCGGGCGGCAGGCGCGTCGCTGTGCCCACCCGGTAAGGGGTGAAGCGTTTTCATGGGCGTGCGCTGGACGAGGGGTGGTGCGCCGCCGGCGCCCGCGCCGCGCGACGGGTGACGAGGTGTCGCGACGGGGCGGGCACCGGCGGTAGCACGACTCCCCGGAGGGAGGGCTGCGACGGTCTACGGGCGGGGCAGCCCGCTGACGTCACGGGAGTAGTGACCGACCGCGTTCGCCATCACCTTGATGTTCAGATCGAACGCCTTCTTGTCGATGTTGCCGAGGTCGTCGCACTTGAGGTGGTAGCAGCCGTCGTACGCGGCATCCGCCTCACCGCCCCACAGCTTCTGCTCCTCCGCCGTCTTGAGGCCCTCCGCTCCGGTCTTGGAACCGCCCGCGGGGATGCCCGCCTCGATGAAGGGACCGTAGTCGGAGCGTCCGTCGAAGTCGGCGCCGCGTGCTTCCTCGCCGCGGGACGCGATGAAGTCGACGATGTCGCGCTCCAGAAGGGCGGAGCCCTCCGGGCCGGGGCCGGAGCCCTCACCGTCGGAGTCGTCACCGTCGTAGACGAACAGGCCGTAGTTCGGGGAGGCGATCATGTCGAAGTTGAGGTAGAGAGCGATCTGTTTCCGCTCCGCGTCGGAGAGTTCGGAGACGTAGTGCTCCGATCCGCGGAGGCCGACCTCCTCCGCCGTCCACAGCGCGAAGCGCACCTTGTTGCCGTCGTAGCCGCCTGTGTCGCCCTTGGCGCCCTTGCTGCCCTTGTCGCCCTTGCCGTTCTCGCCGTGGTGCTTCGTCCCGCCGGCCGCGGCGAACTGCAGCGCGGTCTCCAGGATTCCGGACGAACCGGAGGCGTTGTCGTTCATGCCGGGGCCCTCGCCGACGGAGTCGAGGTGCGCGCCGAGCATCACCACGTTGTCGGCGTCGCCCCCGGGGGTTTCGGCGATGACGTTGGGGGTGCTGCGCTCCTCCTGGAACTCGCGCAGTTCCACGTTCACCGTGACGTCGCCGGATTCGGCCTCGGCCGCAAGGGCCTCGCCGTCCTCCTTGGTGATTCCACCCGTGGGGATGCGCCCTTTGGAGGGCTCTTCGAGGGTGCCGCTGAGTTCGCCGTCCTCGTTGTTGTAGATGACCGCCACGGCTGCGCCGGCGTCGGCCGCCGCCGCCTGCTTCTCCGCGAAGGTGCAGCCGCCGCGCTGGATCAGCGCGATCCTGCCGTCGAAGTCCCCGGACTCGTAGTCCTCGGCCGTGCAGCCCGTGGTGCCGTCCTCGTCGACGGGCACGGGCGTCACCGCCGCTTCCGTGCCGCCTTCGGGGGTGCTCTTGGTGTACGTCATCACCTTGACGGGGACGTCGCGTTCGCCGGGCGTGCGCACGGTGAGCTTCTCAGCGAGGGTCTCGCGGTATATGAACTCGAAGTCCTGGTACGTGACTTCGTAGCCGGCCGCCTTCAGGACCGCGCCCGCGTACTTCGCGGAGAGTTCGTGTCCCCGGGACCCGGCGGCGCGGTTTCCCCCGCCCGTGTGCGTGGCGATGGCCTGGAACGCCTTCATGTGCCGCATGGCGCCCTTGACGCCCGTACGGCGGACGAGCTTCTTCGCGAGCTGCGAGCCGTCGTCGCCGGACCCGTACGAAGCGCCCTCCGAGCCGGGGGACTCGGAGGGCGCTGCTGCTGCCGTGGTGCCGGCGGCGGCGGGCGACGCCGCTGCTGTGACGAGCAGCGGGGCGGCCAGTACGGCGGCCGCCAGGGCTGCGAGTGACCTGGGAGCTCGGGCTCTTCGGGCCGCTCCGCGGGCGGAGAGGCGAGTGGTGGAAAGCGGTACGGGCACTGTCGGGGTCCTTCCGGTGCGTACGGTGGCGACGGCGCTGTTCGGCTCGGTGTGCTCCGTGTCCGGGTTACGGACAGAGCGCGCGTACCGGAAAGTTAGCGGCCCGGGGGCGTACAGGGAACGTGCCGGGCGCACCTCGTGTCCGCGCCCGCGGCCTCCGGCGAGCGGTTCCGCCCACACGGCGCGCGCACGGCGAAGGCCCGGACCGGCCGGTCCGGGCCTCGACATACTCGGGAAACGCCGCTCTCCCCGCGGGAGTTACCTCCGCTCGGGAGTTCTGCTCTCCATCCGCTGACGGGCCGTCGCGGCCGGGTCCTCCCGGAAGGCCCACGGCATCTTCGGCTCCATGGTGAAGCGGAACATCCGCTGCACCGGCGGTGTGCACAGCACGGTGATGAGGGCGGCGGCGAGGCACGTCACGCCGATCGCACCCAGCGGGGTGTTCACCCAACTGACGTCGTACCACTCCCAGAAGCGGGAGCCCTTGGCGACGAATCCGTGCAGCAGATAGCCGTAGAGCGTGCCGGCGCCCAATGCGGTGAACCACATGTGGCGCCGCGGAACCCAGGCGAGGAAGCACGCGGTGAGCACCATCGAGCAGCCGAACAGCGCGAGCGTCATGATGACGCCGACCCACCAGGGAGCGCCCATCTCCTGCGCGCTGTCGCGGTGGTAGAACCATTCGGCGTTCATCCGCTCGACTGCCCAGTACGCGACGACCAGCGCGACCACCAGCACCGGGACCGACAGCAGGCGGGCCGAGCGGCGCCGTACGAGGTCGAAGTGCTCCGGCTTGAGGAAGAGCCCGATCACGAAGAACGGCAGGAACTGCAGTACGCGTTGGAGGTCCAGGTCGTCGCCGATGTCGGGGGAGATCGAAGCCAGCACGGCGATGGCGAGCGCCAGCGCGACCGGCCAGCGGACGACCTTCCACAGCGGCGTCGTCAGCCGCCACAGGAACAACGCGCCCAGGAACCAGGTGAGATACCACGGGTCGAGCAGGCTGATCGGCTGGCTCGGGTCGTCGTCGGCCCAGCGCTTGAAGAAGGTGTAGGCGACCTCGAAGAGGAGGTACGGGACCGCGATCCCGGTCACCAGACGCTTCAGCTGATGCGGCTTGCCCTGGAAACTGCGCGAGAAGTAACCGGAGATCACCATGAACGCCGGCATGTGGAACGTGTAGACGAAGATGTAGAGGGCACCCGCTGCTCGCGAATCGGCCCTCAGCGGTTCCCACGAGTGGCCGAGGGCGACGAGCACGATGGCCAGGTACTTGGCGTTGTCGAAGTACGGGTCGCGGGACTTGGCGTTCCCGGCCTGCTCGGCCCGGCCTGCCGGCTTGCCGGCGAGGGCTTCCGAGGAGGCGGGAGCGCGGTGCTGCTGCTCGCCGGCGGCCGATGACGGGCGGGCCGGCTGTGGTTCGGCCGGCGCGGCCGGGGGGAGCGGTGCGCGAGTCGAACTGTGCTTCGCGAGTTGTTGTCTCACCGGACCTCCAGGGAAGGCCGTGGCGGACGCGCTGCCTGAGCGGGGAAAGGGGAGGGGGAGAGCATCGGCATCACTGTAATTGTGCTCTCACGGTTCGCAAACTCGCCGCGTTCCCGGCTTTCCTGACGGGGCGTCGGGAGTCTCGACGGTGCGTGGGGCCGTCCCCGCGTGCGGGGTGAGGGCCTGTGAGGTGCGGAAAGGCGGGCGAGCCGGGCGGAGGCTTCCGGTCTGCGTCTCATCGGCGTACGGGCGGCAGCCCGTACTCGGAGTGCGCGGATTGGCGCTGTCGAGGGGCTCATGGCCCCCGCGTTCCCCGAAATCGGCCGGATCCGGCCCGATCGGCGGACCGGATTCGTCACACCGGGCCGGATGGCTCATTCCGAGCGTACGGACGGCCAGCCCGACGGGCCGCACCGGACTGCTCGTGCCCGCCCCGCCGGAAGCGGCCCGGTACGCCGCCCTCCGCCTGCTCCGCGAGGCGCTGCCCCGCGAGGCGCTGCCCCGCGGCGCCGCTCAGGCGGCCATCGCCTCGTCCTCCTCCCCCTCCGGGCGCACCGCGACGCCCAGTTGGACCCGCGCGGTGTCCACCATCCGGCGGGCGTGCCGCAGCCCGATCGCTTCGAGGGTCCGGTGCAGTTCGTCCAGGTCGGCAGACGTACGGGCGGGGTCACGGCCCAGGTGTGCAAGAGACTTGACCAGGCCGAGCCGTGCCAGTGCCTCTCCCCGCGGTTCGCCCAGGTCGCGGAACTCGGCCAGCGCCTGCTCGTACAGCTTCCGCGCCTCGGCCCAACGGGCCGCACGGTAGAGGACGTTGGCCTGCATCTTGTGGTTGTACGCGAGGGCTCCGGCGAGGTCCATGGCGCCGCACAGCGCGGCTGCCTCGGTGAGCAGGCCGAGGGCGCGTGCGGTGTCACCGTCGCGGACCGAGACGACGTCGGCCATGCCGCGCAGCGCCCACGCGAGGCCCCGCCTGTCGTCGGCGCGTGCAGCGATCTCGGCTGCCTCTTCGAACATGGCGAGCGCCGAGTCGTACCGGCCGGTGTTTCGGTGCATCTGCGCGATGCCTTCGAGCGCCCACACCATGTGGCGGGCCTCGCCGCGCCGGCGCGCCTCGGCGAGCAGCTGCTCGTGCAGCGCTTCGACGGCCTCGTAGTCGCCCTGGATGCGTCCCGTCTCGGCGAGTCCGGCGAGGGCGTACCCGCGGGCGTGGACGCTGCCGCCGCGTTCGCCCAGCTCGGCGGCGAGCGCGAGCAGCCGGCGGGCCAGTGCCATCGCACCGCGCTGACGGGCCAGGGTGCCTCCGCTCCACGCGGCCCAGGCCATCGCGGCGGGGTCGCCGGCGCTTCGGGCCGCGCGGTAGCTGGCCCTCCAGGCGCGTTCCGCTGCGCCGACGTTCCCGAGCCGGCGGTTCGCCTCGGCGACGGCGAGGCCGCAGCGGGCCGCTTCCTGCACCGCTCCGGCGCTCTCGGCGGCTCTCAACCGGGCGTCCGCCTGGGCGAGTACGTCGGCGAGTGAGGAGTTGACCGACAGCGAGTCGAGGGTGCCCTGGTACTCGGGCGCGAATGCCTTGCCGTACATGCCTTGCCTTTCCGCGGTCCTGTGGGGGCTCACGCGGCAGACTATACACAGCATGTATACACGCAATGTATAGATCTCCAGGAGGCCCCACCGCGACTCACCGCCAGGGACACCTCACAGCGTCGACGCATCCGCGCAGCACTGCGGACCCGGACGAACGTCGAGGCCGCCCCGCGTCGCGGGACGGCCTCGACTCCCCCGGCCGGGGAAGGAATCAGGTGCAGACGTGCGCGTCAGTCCTCGCCGACGGAGCCTGCCCTACTTCTCGTCGGTCTTCTCCTCGTCCGTCTTCTTCTCGTCCTGCTGCTTCTCACACCAGGTCCGCAGCTTGGCCAGGTCCTTCTTGCGGTCCTCGAGCCTCGGGCCGAGTGCGCGGCGGTCCTTGAGCCGCTCACCGAGGAATTCCTCGACGGCGCCGTGATCGAGCTTCTTCGCGTTGTCTATGCGCTTCTCGAGCCTCTCGAGTGAACCGCGCTTCTTGACGTCCCCGTCGAGGCGGCGAAGCACCCGGTCGATCTTCTTGTCGATCTTCGGTGCACGCTTGCAGAGGCGCTTGGCGCCGTCCTTCTTCGGCGCGTGCTTCGCCGAGGTCGCCTCCGACTTGGAGGCGTCGGCCGACGCCGGGCTCGCTCCGGAGTCCGAGGTGGCGACGGCTGCGGCTGCGCCGCCCGTGGCGAGCAGCGCGGCGACGGTCGTCAGGGCGACGGTGGTCGTCTTCACCTTGATCATGGTGTCTCCTCCGTTTCGGGACAGCACGAGTGCGGTTCGCCCCGCGCGGTCGAAGACGCTAGAGACCGTTCTTGTGAATTCCTTGTGATCCGGCGGCCGTTCGCGCGGACGTTCCGGGTGCCGCTCCGATCAGCCAGTCACGCTGCGCCGGCAGAGCCTGCGTGGCCTGCGCCGCCCCCTCCCGGTACGCCAGCGGAATCCGCAGCTCGACGCGCGTACCGCTGCCGCCGGAGGGGCGGTCCCGTACCTCGACCGTCGCCCGGTGCAGTGCCGCCTGCTGCGCGACGAGAGTCAGGCCGAGCCCGGAACCGGTGCTTCCGGGCCCGCGCTGGAAGCGCTGGAAGACGGCCGCGCGCTGTTCGGGCGGGATGCCCGGGCCGTGGTCGTCCACGGTCAGCACCGCGATGGGCCCCAGGGGTGAGGTGTCGCCGCGCACGCAGACCTCGACGTGTGCGCGTCCGTCGGCGCCGCGTCCGTGTGCGAGGGCGTTGGCGATGAGGTTGTCGAGCAGGGAGCGCAGTCCGGGTTCCCAGCCGTGCACGGTCGGACCGGCGCCGGAGGCAGGCCAGGTCCGGTCGGTCCGGTCCGCCCGGCTCCGGCCGGGGTCCGCCCCGCCCCCGGCAGCGTCGGCCGCGGTCGTGAAGGTGACGTCCGCGGTACGGTCGCGCCGTCGTGCGTCGGAGACCGCCGCCTCGGCCACCTCGCCCAGATCCAGTGGGGCGAAGGCGTCCGCCTCCACGAGGTCCCCCTGCCCGAGCTGACGGAGCATGACCAGCAGTCCGAGGAGCCGGCTGTGCTCCTGCTGGAGGTCCTCCAGCACCTCGTCGCGGTCCGCGCCCGCCAGTTCGGGGTGTGCAGCGAGGATTTCGAGGTTGGTCTGCATGCTCATCAGCGGGGTGCGCAGTTCGTGTGCCGCGGCGGAGGAGAAGGAGCGGGCCGTGGCGAGCGCCTGCGTCGTACGGGCGGCCTGTTCGTCGTAGCGCGCCAGGACCGTGCGCAGCGTTCCGGCCAGGTCGTCGACCTCCGTGATCCCGCTGGGCGTGTGTTCGAGCCGTGAGGTGTCGGAGCGCGGGTCGAGGCCGCTGGTGCGCTGCTGGAGACGGCGCAGCGGCCGGCTCGCCCTGGACGCGGCAGCCCACGCCAGCAGCGCGGAGACGGGTGCGGCCACGATGGCGACGACCGCCACCCGCCTGCGTACGAAGGCGAGTTGGGCCTGCCCGGCGGTGTCCGGCGAGAACAGCCACAGCGTGCCCTCGACGCCGGGCCGTCTGCCCTCGACGTGCACGGACAGGACCCGCCAGCTCTTGACCCGCTGACCGCCCGGCATCCCCTCGGCTCGGCCTGTGCCCTTCTCCTGGACGGTCACCGGCTCCGGTGCCGCCGCGGGCAGCCGCGTCGCCTCGTCCGGCTGCGGACCGCCGGCGACGGTGCCGTACGGACCGGAGACGCGGATGCCGACATCGAGGGCCGACGCGTACAGCTTCCGCTCACGGGCCTGTTCGGCGGCGGGACGGTCGGAGGCGGTCACTCGCAGGAGGCGCCGCGCGTCGGCCTTCGTCACGGCGGCCCGTTCGCGCAGGTGCGCGTCCTGTTCCGCGTGCATGTCCCGTGCGACCAGCAGGAACAGCAGCCAGCCGGACGCCAGTACGAGGAGCGGGACGGTGACGCCGACCGCCAGTGCGATCCGGGTGGAGAGTTTCATCTTCACGGCGCCGCCTCACCTCTCCTCGCGCAGTACGAAGCCCACGCCCCGCACCGTGTGCAGCAGCCGCGGACGGCCGCCGCTCTCTGTCTTGCGCCGCACGTAGCTGACGAAGGTGTCGACGGCGTCGGTGCGCACCTCGAAGTCGTAGCCCCAGACGCGTTCCAGCAGCTGGTCGCGGGTCAGCACGATGCCCGCGTTGCGGGCGAGGACCTGGAGCAGCTCGAACTCGCGGCGGGTGAGCGGGAGGAGTTCGCCGTCGCGGTGTGCTTCGCGCGTCGCGGGGTTGAGGACGAGGCCACCGACGCGTACGACGTCCCCGTGGGCCGGTGAAGCGGGCGGGACCGCGTGCGCCGGTGCGGACGTACCCGATGCCGCTGTGGGCCTCCCCGGCCCGCCTGCCGCGTGCGGCCCCGCAGCCGCCGTCTCGGCTGTCGCGTCCCTGCCGGGCGAGGGACGCCTTCGCAGCAGCGCGTCCAGCCGCAGCACCAGTTCCTGCAGCGCGAACGGCTTGATCAGATAGTCGTCTCCGCCTGCCTGAAGTCCGGCGATGCGGTCGGCGGTCTCGTCGAGCGCGGAGAGCATCAGGACGGGTACGTCGTCGCCCTGCTCGCGCAGCGTCCTGCACACCTGGATGCCGTCGAGGTCGGGCATGGAGATGTCGAGGACGACGACGTCGGCGGGCTGCTGCCGTACGCGCGCCAGGGCACTGCGTCCGCCGTCGGCCAGGTCGACGGCGAAACCGTTCAGCCGCAGACCGCGGCGGAGCGAGCGCCGGATCGCGGCGTCGTCGTCCACGACCAGTACACGGCCGCGGTCACCGCCCGCCTCACTCATCCGTCCTCCCTGTCGGAACCGTTCGGACTGCGTCGGTCCGGCGCAGTCTTACGCGGACCTGCTCCGGCGCGCGACCCTCCGGCACCTCTCCGCCGCCCCGCCCGGGACGTTTGCCGCCCGTCGAACAGGCGCACAAGGGGTACACGGGTTCGCGTCCACCACCGTTCCGCTTCGGCTTCCGTTTCCGGGCCCCGGCTCCGGACCGCCGCCTCGCGCCTCCGTTCCGGGCCGACAGGCCCCGCTGAGGCGCGGTGCCCGCGGCGTGCCGCGTCCGAGGTGCGCCGTACCGGCGCTGCGGGCCGGCGGCGTGATCGACTCGACACGTGGCCGGAAGCGGACCCGGCGGTGGACGAAGGCGGCGGAGGAGTCGTGATGGCAGCAAAACCACGCGTGCTGGGCATCGTGCTCGCGGGCGGCGAGGGCAAGCGGCTCATGCCCCTCACTGCGGACCGCGCCAAGCCGGCGGTGCCTTTCGGCGGGGTCTACCGGCTGGTGGACTTCGTCCTGTCCAACCTCGTCAACGGGGGCATCCAGCGCATCTGCGTGCTCACGCAGTACAAGTCGCACTCCCTGGACCGGCACATCTCGACCACGTGGCGTCTGACCGGACTGCTCGGCGACTACGTGACGCCCGTACCCGCGCAGCAGCGCCTCGGCCCGCGCTGGTACCTCGGCAGCGCCGACGCCATCTACCAGTCGCTCAACCTCGTCCACGACGAACAGCCCGACTACGTCGTCGTGTTCGGTGCGGACCACGTCTACCGCATGGACCCGTGGCAGATGCTCAGGCAGCACATCGCCGGCGGTGCGGGTGTGACGGTCGCAGGCATCAAGGTCCCACGGGATCAGGCGAGTTCGTTCGGTGTGATCTGCACGGAGTCGCGCAGCGACAAGATCGGCGAATTCCTCGAGAAACCTTCCGATCCGCCGGTGCTGGCCTCCGACCCCGATCACGTCTTCGCCTCGATGGGCAACTACATCTTCTCCACGGACGTACTCCTCGACGCGCTGCGCGAGGACGCCGGGGACGAGGATTCCGTGCACGACATGGGCGGAAGCATCCTGCCGCTGCTCACGGCGCGCGGGCAGGCTCAGGTCTACGACTTCGACGCCAACGAGGTGCCGGGGGAGAGCGACCGCGACCACGGGTACTGGCGCGACGTGGGAACCCTGGACGCCTATTACGACGCCCACATGGACCTGATCTCGCCTCAGCCCGTCTTCAACCTCTACAACCGCGACTGGCCCATCTTCACCATGCAGGCGCAGCGGCCGCCTGCGAAGTTCGTGGCGGGGGGCATCGCGAACGAGTCGATGGTCAGCGCGGGCGGCATCTTCGCGGGACAGGTGGCGAACTCCGTCGTGGCGCCCGGAGTCGTGATCGAGGAGGGCGCCATGGTGCAGGGGGCGGTGCTGCTCGAAGGAGTACGGGTGGGACGCGGCGCGGTCGTGCGGCAGGCGATCCTCGACAAGAACGTCGTGGTGCCGCCCGGAGCGACGATCGGCGTGAACCCGGAACACGACGCGGAATACTGCACCATCTCCCCCGAGGGGATCGTGGCACTGGGCAAGGGGCAGCGCGTCCGGGAGTGACCCGCCGCCCCCGACGGAGCCGACGGACGAACCCCGGCCCGCGTCAAGTGCCGTACTGCACACCGCAGTCCGGAGATCCGGAGATCCGGAAGCCTGGAGGTCCGGAAGTCTGGAGGTCCGGAGGCGGCGGGCGGCAGGTGCCAGGCGGGCAGCAGGCAGCCGCCGCCGCATCCGCGGCGGCGGCGCGGCAGCCGGGGAGCACGGACTGTGAGCGGCCGAACACGGTACCTTCACCGGCCCCTTCACGCACAGCCCTTGGACGATCACGATGCGTGGCTCTAAACTCCTGCGTAACCACCGGTAATCACTGGTGACTCCCCTTTCTGCGGCCTCCGCCCTCTCCCGGGCGTTCAGGCTGCCCGCATCCCTTTCGCTGGAGATTCCGTGACTGTGACCCCCCGCCTCGGCATGCCCGCACGTTCCCGCCGCCGGGTGTCGCAGAGGACGGAGAGCGGACCGACGGGCCACAGCGAACAGACAAGTCCGGTGTCTTGGCGCCGAGTTGCCGGAACGACGGCGGGCAGCAGGGGTTCGGGCCCCGGCGCCGTCCGTCCCGTCCCCACCGGATTCCCGTCCCGCCCCTCCGGCACCGGTTCCTCCACCGAGGCGCTGAGCGCTGCACGCCGCAGTCTGCTGCGCAGGGGCGTCGCCCTGGTGCTGGGCGCCTTCCTGCTGCACGGGCTGGCCTTCTGCTGCGTACCGGAGATGCTCAGCCGCTCCGTCTCCGGCAGCCTCCAGGTCGGTGAACTGGCGGCAGCCGCACAGGTGTTGGTGATCGGATTCGGCGTCTGGACGCACGACCGGGGCGCGCGGCGGCGCGTCGACCCGCTTGCCCGGCGGGTCACCGCGAGGGACCGGGACGGCTTCGGCCGGCAGCCCGCGCTCACCGGCGCGGACACCGGTGCGGTCACGCGCGCGGTCACGGGCGCGGTCACCGGCACGGGTCCGGCTTCCGGGGCCGCGACGCGCACCCCCGGCCCGTCCGCGCCCTTCGACGCCTTCGACTCCGTCAGGGCGTTCGGCGGGAGGGCACCTCTGTGACCGGACTCGTGGGCGACCGCGCCGCGGCCATCTCCCTCTTCCTGCTCTTCATCGCCGGCTGCCTGTTCGTGTCGATGCTCGCCAGCCCCGACCTGCAGCAAGGCGGGGGCGGCTTCTACACGCATCCGGCCCGCTCCAGGCCCCTGCGCCAAGGTCTCGCGCTCACCGGCGACTTCGTCTCCGCGGCGGGCGTGCTGTACTTCTGCGGCATCGTCGCCGTCGCCGGCTACGACGGCGTCTTCCTCATCGTCGCCGCCGCCCTCTCACCGCTGCTGCTGAAGGTGTGGCTGGCCGAACGGCTGCCCGGCGGGCCGGGCAGGTCCCTCGGTGACGTCTTGGCCCGCCGCCTGCCGTCCGGACCGGCGCGCCGGGCAGCCGGAGTGGCGACGCTCGTGGTCTCCTTGCCGCTGCTCGTCGCCCAGTTGGTGCCGATCGGCCGGATCACGGCCGCCCTGATGGGAGTGCCCGGACGCACCGGCGAGATCACGGGGATCGTGCTCGTGGGCGTGCTGATCTGCGCCTGCGCGGGCATAGGGGGCGTACGAGGGGCGACACTTCTTCAGATCGGCAAGGCCGTCGCGCTCGTCGTCGTCGCGCCGCTGCTGGCGGTGCTGGTACTCGCCAACTTCCACTGGGACTACGGGGAGCTGCTCACCCGGGCAGCACAGGGAAGCGGCGCCGGGGACGCCTACCTCGCACCGGGCATGCTCTTCGGCACCGGGACGACCGACCGTCTCGACACCCTCAGCCTCGCCCTCACCGTGCTGCTCGGGACGGCGTTCCTGCCGCACCTCCTCACGCGGCTGTCGGCGAGCCCGACCGTCAACGCCGCGCGCCGCGCCAGCAGTTGGGCCGTCTTGGCAAGCTGCCTCCTGTGCGCCACGGCCGCGGTCACCGGCTACGGCATCCAGGCCCTGATCGACGGCGAGACGCTGCGGGAGGCAGGACCGCGAGGCGGTGACAACGTGCTGCTGCTCGCCGCGGCCCTCGACGGCGGCGATCCGGCCGGCAAGGCCCCCCCGGGCACACTGCTGACCTTCGTCTCCTGCGTCGCGTTCCTCATCGTGCTGGCCTCCGCCATGGTGCTGCTGCTCGCCGGGTCGGCCGCGATCGTCCACGACCTGGGGCGCGACAGGCACGCATTGTCGGGACACGGGCCCGTTCCCCGACGCCTCCGGGCGAGGACGGCTCTGCTGCTCGTCGGCGGCGTCTGCATCGGACTCGCCGTCACCGGACGCACCGCCAACGCGCAGTTCTGGCTCACGCTTTCGTACACGGAGGCCGCCACGGTCGTACTGCCCGGCGTCGCCTACAGCCTGCTGTGGAGGCGGTTCACCGTTCGCGGGCTCCGCTGGTGCGTCCACGGGGGCACGCTCGTGACCGTCGTCCTGCTGGCACTCTCTCCGGCCGTGTCCGGCAGTCCGCACGCGCTGGTGCCCGATGCGGACTGGAGCCTCTTCCCCCTGCACGCCCCCGGGCTGGTCAGCATCCCAGCGGCGTTCCTGCTGGGAGCGCTCGGATCGTTGCGCAGACCCGACAAGGGCACACCGGCTCGACCGGGCCCGCAGGAAGCCGAGCCGGTCAACGCGACCGGAACGCTCCGGCCTTGACGGGCGGCACGGAGTTGTGCGGCTTCCAGGCGTGGGAAGGGAGCACGGCTCCCGCCGGCGGGCGTGGCTGCCCGCGCGCTCGTGCACCGTCAGATCTGATGCGGCCACGCTGGAGCCGCAGGAGCTGAGCCGTCAGGGCGATCGGTTCCCCCGGCTCCGAACTCCACTCTGAATTAATGTTGGTGAACTGCGTTCAGAGCTAGGGGGAAACATGGAGCCGGAGCTGGCCGTGCCGGCCGGGACAGTGGGATCGACCATCGTCACTCTGCCGGCAACCGAAGTGTGGCAGGGCTTCAAGGAAGAACTCGCCGACGACCTCCATCGTCTGCTCGATGATTGGGCCCCGGCGTGGAACATCGGAGGAACCAATATCGTGCAGAACGCCACCGCTTCCGGGCACGGCCGCGCATATCAGGCTGGTCGAGACATGCACCTCGGTCCGCAGTGAACAGCCACAACAGGGCCCGGGCCGAGGGTCAGGCTCGCGTCTACCAAGCCTCTGGTGATCAGTACATCTCGGAGCACCATCATCACAGCCCCGCTTGGACAGGGCCGAGTTCGGTGCGCAGGCCCGCCGCAGGCCGAGCTCCATCCGTTCTGCGTGACCGTACCGATGTGCTCGGCCGCGTGTGTGCGGCCATCGCACCAGGCACTGGCGGCCAGTTGTTCGTGCTCCACGGTCTCGGAGGAAGCGGCAAGACCGCGGTGGCCCATGAGCTTTTCAACCGCGCAACCGAAGAATTCGACCGTGTCGGTCTTTGGGTGAACTCCTCAGACGATGCTTCCTTACGTGCCGGCATGCTCGCAGTGGCGGCAGACCGGGGAGCGCACGAGGGTGAACTGTCGGCAGCACGCAGCGGGCTGCGAGCAGCGGCCGATCTCGTATGGGATTACTTGGACCGGTCTCCCGCACCCTGGTTCCTGGTGATTGACAACGCGGACGACCCCGGAATCCTCGGGAACGGCTGGTTACGCAGCAGCCGACGGGGCACCGTACTGGTGACGACGCGACAAGCCGCCGAATCCTGGTGGCCCGGTGCCGAACTCCTTCATGTCGGAGTGCTACCCCGTGAAGACGCAGCTCAGGTACTTCGTGACCTTGCTCCTGGGCTGGGGTCCGTCAAGGACGCAAGCGATGTCGCCGACCGTTTGGGCCGCCTGCCTCTGGCCCTGACGCTCGCCGGAGGCTTTCTCTCTCAGCAGGTGTTGGTCCCCATGACGATGGCTGAGTACGGGGTCCGGCTCGACGTCAGCACACCGGACGCCATCGACTTGATGGATCAGGGGGCGCGCAGGGGTGTGGATCCTCCTCGGCTCCTGGTGAGCTCGACGTGGCAGCTTTCGCTGAAGGCGCTTGTCGCACAGGGCCTGCCGGAGTCCGTCACTTTGATGAACCTGCTCGCCTGCTGGGCTGGTGACCCGCTCCCACTCTCGGTGCTGCAGCGCGCTTCCCTCGATCCAGGTCTTGCCAATTCGCGTGTCGACGTCGCGCTGCGCGGACTTCTCGACCACTCGCTCACTGATCTCGTGAACGGTGAGCAACGATGCGTGCGCACCCATCCGGTACTGCTCGAGAGTGTCGTTCGCGACATCGCATTGGAGGAGCGCGACCGACTGGCGTCCGCGGCAGCGCATTTGATCACAGCCGAGCTTCCGGCGATCCCTGAACGTGGAGCCCCGGACGCCCGCTTCAGCCTTCTGGCACCGCACGTCCTGGCTCTGCTGCGTCGTGTGGCTGATTGGCCCACCGTGTCCGAGGAGACCGTGGAAGAAGCAATCGCATGTGCGCTGCGCCTTGTGATTGCTCAGCACCGCGCCGGAGATTACGCGTCAGCCCTGTCGCTGGCGAACAATGCGGTCAGTCTCTCCGATACGCGCTTGGGTGAGGGGCACGTACTGACCCTGAGGCTTCGCCGGCGGATCGGGCGCGGTCTGTACCGAGTTGGCAGCTTCCAGGAGTCCGAGGTTCTGCATCGCCGTGTGCTTGCGGACTGCGAGCGACTGTTGGGGCCGACATCTGCCGATACGTACGAGAGTTGCCTGGCGCTGTCGAACCCACTGCTCCAGCTTGGTAAGGCGGATGAGGCAGCCGGTCTCATTCTGCGGTCAGTGGCGGGGCGAGTCGAATCTCTCGGACCGCTTCACCCGTTGACGCTCAACGCGCGGAAGTTCCTGCTGACTCTCGAACTCGGGCCCGAGCTGAACGATGCCATCTCATCAGGTCCTCAACTTCTCGAGGATTGCCGAAGCGCACTCGGCGCGCGTCATCCCATCTCACTCATGGCCGAGTTGGACTATGCCTATGCATTGTTTCGTGTGGGAAAGTACGAGAACGCTCTTCCTCACGTTCAAAGAGCCCTTGCTGCGCATGAGGAGCGCTATGGCAGCGAGTACCCGATCACACTCAACGCCCGCTCGACCCTGAGCCGGACGCTCGCTGCCCTGGGAGAGAAGGAGCAGGCAGTCGAGCACCTGAAGGCAGTGATCCGAGGCCGCATCAGGGTACTGGGTGAGGAACATCCCTGGACGACGGTGGTCAAGCAGCGTCTCGAGGAGTACGAGAACTCCTGAGCCCCGCGCGGCCATGAGGCTGTGCGGGCCGATTTGCTACCAGCCTTCTGCGCAGGGCGGAGGCGAAAGGTGGCTGCGCGGCCGCGGCGGCGGACAGGTCCGCGAACTGTCACGGAAGGGACGCGAACTGGTCCGCCGCCGGGTCTGGTCGACCGGCCGTCCCCTCAACAGGGGTGCCGGTCCGTCGTGTTGGTCCACGCCTCGGACCCCTGAGCCCGGACTCGGGGTGGACCTGCTCCTTGTGCAGCCGGGGCTCTCTTGAAGTGTCTCCGGGAGTCCTCGTACCGGAGGAAGTCGTCGAATCCTATGCGCCGTGTGCCGTCCGGGTCGCAACTGAAGCAGGCGCTGTCGATGGTCGGCCAGTGGATCGCGCTCATGCCACCGGGCCGAGCGATCTGCCCCGGTTCCGCAGCGTGAGCGTGCGAACTCAACAGGTGAATGTCCAAGTTGCACCGAAAATCACATTTGCCTACGCTACCTGAGATGAGCCGCCACGCAAGCTGCGGACCCACTTCCGCCGGACGCAGGTGGCTGATCCCGGGGTGAGCTGTGCTATCTCATCTTCCTGGTGGTCTTCGGCGTCCTCGGCCCCGACTGCGCGCCGACCGACCGCCCCGTTGCGTCCACGATGAGCGAGGCCCCCATGACCGACCCGACGTCCGCCGGCAGCATCGACGGAGCGCTGATCAGGCGTGGTGACGTCGGGTACGACCGGGCCCGCGCACAGGCGGTCTGGAACGGGCTCAAGCCCGACCGCTTCCCCGAAGTGATCGTCCTCGCCGCCACCGAGGACGACGTTCCCCGAGCCCTCGCCCGCGCCCGCGCAGAGGGCCTGCGGGTGTCCCTCCGGTCCGGCGGGCACAACTGGTCCGGCGCTCAACTCCGTGACGGTGCGATGCTGTTGGACCTCTCCCGGCTCAACCGCTGCGTCATCGACCCCGCTTCGAGGACGGCCACCGTCGGCCCCGCCACCACCAGCCGCGTGCTCGCCTCCGCGCTGGAGCCGCACGGCCTCGCCTTCCCCTTCGGCCACTGCCCGACGGTCGCGATGGGCGGCTTCCTGCTCAGCGGCGGCCTTGGCTGGAACTCCCGTGCCTGGGGCCCCGCTTGCGAGTACGTCGAGGCGGTCGAGGCAGTCACCGCCGACGGCCGCAGGCTCGTGTGCAGCGCGACGGAGAATCCGGAGCTGTTCTGGGCGGCGCGCGGTGCGGGGCCGGGCTTTTTCGCCGTCGTCACCCGCTTCCGGCTACGGCTCCGCCCGCAGCCCGGTGCGATCATCACGACGTCGCTCACGTTCCCGCTGCCCGAAGTGGAGCGCTTGGCTGCGTGGGCCGTGCCCATGGCGCTCCGGCTGCCGCCGTCCGTCGAGACCTCCTTCGTGCTGACGGCCGGCGAACCCGCCACCGCGACCGCCGACGGGACCGAACCCGCCAACGGGACCGCCACCGCGACCGCAAACGGGACCGCGACCGCCGACGGGACCGAACCCGCCACCGCCGATCCGTCCCCCGGGATCACCCTGACCGCCACCGTCTTCACCGGTTCGCCCCGGGAGGCGACGGACGTCCTGGCACCCCTGACCGGCTGCCCCTTCGCCGACCGGGCCCTGTCCCGGCAGCCGCCGGAACCGACGTCCTACGTCGCCCTGCACGAAGGCGCCGACGGAAGCTGGCCGGGGGAGCAGCGGTACGCGGTCGACACGCTGTGGTCGACGGAGCCGTACGAGACCCAACTCGCCCGTGGCGCCCGGCGGATCGCCGAAGCACCGTCGGGCAAGTCCCTCGTGCTGGTGCCCGTGGAACCGGTCGCCCCCGACCCCGGGGGCGGGCGCGACATGGCGTTCTCGTCCCTGGGCGAGTCCTACCTGGCCGCCTTCGCGATCTGGGACGATCCTGCGCACGACGAGGCCAACACGCGCTGGCTGCGGCGTTCCATGGACACTCTCGACCCGCTCGGGACCGGCAGTCACTACATCGCCGAAGCCGATCTGGCGGCGGGCGCGTCCCGCTCGCGCCGCTCGTACGCGCCCGCCGACTGGGAGAGGCTGAAGCGCCTCAAGGCCCACTGGGACCCGGACAACCTCTTCCACTCCTACCTCGTGCCGTGACCCGCTGCTCACGGCGGCTGCCCCCGGTCCCGCGCCTGCCGGGCGCCGTGCTCACTCCAGCGCCGCGGCGTTGATCTGCGGACTGTGGAGTACGCGTTCGCCGCCGCCCCGGCGCCTGGCGACGGCGAGCATCGCGCGGCCGAGATGCTCCGTCGTGGTCACCTGCTTGGGGGCGACGCGCCGCAGCACCGGATAGAGCCAGGAGAGCGCCGCGTACAGCCTGCGGTAGCCGGGCGTCCGCGACGTCTCGCCGTTCAGCGGATGGATGTAGCCGGGCCGGAACATGTACGCGTGGAGGGGCATCGCCAGCAGCGCGTTCTCCGTACGGCCCTTCACCCGCGCCCACATGACCCGGCCGTTCCCGGTGCTGTCCGTGCCGGCACCGGAGACGTAGACGAAGGCCGGCGGCTCGCCTCCCTCCCGGGTGAGCGCGTGCGCTGCGGCGAGGGTCCAGTCGTAGGTGATCCGCCGGTACTCCTCCTCGCTCCTGCCCGCGGCCGAGACGCCGAGGCAGAAGAAGCACGCATCGGCATCCGCGAACTCCCCGGCCGCCGACGAGAAGTCGGAGAAGTCCTCCTGCACGATCTCCCGCAGCCGGGGATGCCGGACGCCCAGGGGAGCGCGTACGACGCAGACGACGTCCGTGACTCCCCCGTCCCGCAGACATTCGCGCAGCACGCCCTGGCCGATCATGCCGGAGGCGCCGAACAGGACGATCTTCACAGCAGCTTCTCCAGGGTCAGCGGCAGGTCGTAGAGGCGCCTGCCGGTCGCGTGATGCAGGGCGTTCGCGATCGCGCCCGCCACGCCCGTGATGCCGACCTCGCCGATACCGAGGAGGCCCAGCGGCATCGTCGGATCGGGATCGTCGAGCCAACTGACGTCGATGCGCGGGACGTCGGCGTGCACCGGCACGTGGTACTCGGACAGACTCGGGTTCATGATCCGCCCCGTGCGCGGGTCGAGCAGCGTCTGTTCCGTGAGCGCCTGGCCGATGCCCATGACGACGCCGCCGCGCAACTGGCTCGCAGCCGTCTTCGCGTTGATCACCCGGCCGACGTCGAAGACGGCCACCCAGCGGGTGACGCGCGCTTCCCCGGTATCGGCGTCGACCCGCACCTCGCAGAAGTGCGCCCCGCACGCCGCCTTCATCCAACGCCGTTGGTCCTTCAGGTACTTGGCGGTGAACTTGACCTGCCCGACCGTCTTTCCCACCCGTGTCTCCGAGCCGACGGCGGCTTCCGCGTGATCCCTGCCCGTCCTGGCGAGGAGCTGTGCGTACGACTCCCCCTCACGCGGCGTCCCGATCGACTTCTTCAGCTTCTCGCAGGCCTCCAGCAGGCTGCTCGCCACGCTGGCGGTCTGCGCCGAGCCGCCGGCGCCCGGACCCGTGGGCAGTTCCGAATCGCCGTACTCCACGGTCACGGCATCGAAGGGCACGCCCAGCGCGTCGGCGGCGATCTGTCCCTGGGCGGTGGCGGTGCCCATGCCCATCTCGTGGAAGGCGCAGCGCACGAGGGCCTGTCCGGCGGCGTCGAGCCGTACGGTCACGTTGGCGGGCAACTGCCAGGCCGGGTGGTAGGCGGCGGCGGTCCCCCAGCCGATCAGCGAACGGCCCTCGCGCACCGACCGGGGCTCGAAGCTCCGCGCCGACCAGCCGAACAGGGAGGAGCCGTTGACGAAGCACTCCCGCAACTGCCGGTGCGCGAACGGTTTTCCGTCGATCGGGTTCCTGGACGGCTCGTTGCGCAACCGCAGTTCGACCGGGTCCATCCGCAGCGCGTAGGCGAGTTCGTCGACGGCGGCCTCCATCGCGTACGAACCGATCGACTCGCCGGGGGCGCGCATGTTCGTCGTGCTGTGCGTGTCCAGCCCGAGTGTGCGCTGCTGATGGCGGATGTTCCCGGCGCCGTACATGTGACGTGCGACGGTGGTGATCTGCTCGGGCATCCCGCCGACCTTGCCCATCGGAGCCGTACTGGTGTGGATCAGCGCGGTCATCCCTCCGTCCCGCTCCGCGCCGATCGCCACACGCTGCACGGACGGCTGCCGTCCCCCGACGGAGCGGTAGACGCCCTCGCGGGTGAGGGCCGCGCGTACGGGACGGCCGGTGACCCGCGCGGCCAGCACGGTGAGGATCGTGCCGGGCCACACCATCGACTTGCCCCCGAATCCGCCGCCCACGAACGGGGAGACGACGCGGACGTCGCCGAGGGGGACGTCGAACTTCGTCGCCAGCTGCGAGCGGAGCCAGTGGATGTTCTGGGTGCCGTCGTGGACGGTCAGCCGGTCGCCGTCCCAGACGGCCGTGGTGGCGTGCGGTTCGAGGGCGTTGTGATGGTGGCGGGGTGTGGTGAAGCGCAGGTCGACGGAGACCGGCGCGTCGGCGAGGGCCGCGTCGGCGTCCCCCTTCGAACCGGACGCGTGCTGGATGATGCTGCTCTTCTGCGGTACGGCGTTGTGCTCCTCGGCGGCGAAGTCGACGCTGTGGGGCAGGACTTCGTACGTCACCGAGACCGACTCGGCGCCGTGCCGGGCGGTTTCGACGTCCTCTGCCACGACTACTGCCACCGGCTGCCCGTTCCAGTGCACTTCGGAGGTGTTGAGGTAGTCGACGGACGTGGCCGTCGCCATGCTCTCCATGCTCCGCAGCGGATTGGGCTTCGGTGACGGCTTCATCCGCGGCGCGTCGAGATGGGTGATCACCGCCACCACGCCCGGAAGGGCGGACGTCGCCGCCGTGTCGATCGCGGTGATGCGGCCACGCGTGACGGTGGCGTACGTGAACGCCGCGTAGGCCTGCCCCACGTAGGGGAATTCGGCCGCGTAGCGGGCCTGGCCGGTGACCTTCACCGGCGCGTCGACGCGGTCGACGGCCCTGCCCACGGCGGCGGGTCCGGCCGCCTCCGCGGGGACGGCGGCCACGGCGGTGCTGCCGGCGGCGACCGGGCCGTCGGGGCTCTCCGGGCTGCTCATGCCTTGCTCCCCTCGTCGGCGAGCCGGCGCAGGGTGGCTACCACCGTGCGGCGCCCCAGCTCGATCTTGAACTCGTTGCCTGCCCGGGCGCCCTGACCGCCGGGCGCCGACTCCGCCCCGCTCCGGCTGTCCGGCATGCCGGTACGGCTCGACCTGCCCACCGCGGCGGCGAATTCGGCTTCCGCCGCACGCCGGAACGACTCCTCGGTCGCAGGCGCACCCCGCAGCAGCGCCTCCGCTCCGTGCGCCCGCCACGGCTTCGCCCCCACTCCGCCGAGAGCGAGCCGCACGTCCGCGACGGTGCCGTCCCGTACCTCCAGCGCCGCCGCCACCGACACCAGCGCGAAGGCGTACGAGGCCCGGTCCCGGACCTTCCTGTACCGCGAGTGGGCGGCCGGCGGCAGCGGGGGCAGCTCCACCGCCGTGACCAGCTCGTCCTCGTCGAGCCGGGTCTCGATGTGCGGTGTGGCACCCGGGAGCCGGTGCAGCTCCGCGAACGGGAAGCGCCGCGTCCCGCGTACGCTCCGCACCTCGACGACCGGGTCCAGGGCGGCGAGCGCCACACACATGTCGGACGGGTGCGCGGCTATGCAGCTCTCGCTCGTGCCGAGCACGGCGGCGGACCGGCTGAAGCCCTCCATCGCGTCACAACCGGCGCCCGGGTCCCGCTTGTTGCAGCGTGCGGCGGTGTCGTAGAAGTACGGACAACGGGTGCGTTGCAGCAGATTGCCGCCGACCGTGGCCATGTTCCGCAACTGTCCCGAGGCGCCGTTGAGCACCGACTGGGCGAGCACCGGGTAGCGGCTGCGGACCAACGGGTCCGCGGCCAGGCGGGAGTTGCGTACGAGGGCCCCGATGCGCAGTCCCCCGTCGGGCAGTTCCTCGATCTCGGTGAGCGGCAGTCTGCTGATGTCGACGACCGTCACGGGACGTTCGACGCCCTCGCGCATCAGGTCGACGAGGTTCGTGCCGCCGCCGAGGAACTTCGCCCCCGGATGCTCCGAGACGGCCTCGACGGCGGTCTCCACGTCGGGCGCGCTGACATAGGCGAAGGGCCTCATCGGCCGGCCACCTCTCTGACCGCGTCCACGATTCCGTTGTACGCACCGCAGCGGCACAGGTTGCCGCTCATCCGCTCGCGGATCTCGTCGTCCGTCAACTCGGCTTCGCCGCCGTCGAGTTCTTCCGTCACGGCGCTGGGCGCACCGGCCTTGTGCTCGGCCAGCATGCCGATCGCCGAGCAGATCTGGCCGGGCGTGCAGTAGCCGCACTGGAAGCCGTCGTGCTCGGTGAAGGCCGCCTGAAGCGGATGGTCGACGCCTTCGATGGTGGTGACCTCGCGTCCGTCGTACTGCACGGCCAGGGCGAGGCAGGAACAGATGCGCTCCCCGTCCACCAGCACGGTGCACGCACCGCAGGCGCCCTGGTCGCAGCCCTTCTTCGTCCCCGTCAGGCCGAGTCGCTCGCGCACCGCGTCGAGCAGGCTGACCTGGGGTTCTACGTCGATCTCGCGGGCGGTTCCGTTGACCCGCAGGCGCACTTCAACCATGGCGTCCTCCTGTGTGGCGCAGTGCCAAGGACACTAACAGAACGTCGTTCTATTATTAAAGGAACGGCGGTCTTTTAAGTGCCTCGTATGCTGGCACCGTCATGACAGATGCGGGATTTGTCCGGGCCCGGCGGCCGGAACAGAAGGAGCAGCGGCGCGAGGCGATCCTCGCCGCCGCGCGGGAGCTCGGCACGGAGTCCGGCGTGCGCAACGTGACCCTCGGAGGCGTCGCTCAGGCCGTCGGCCTGGCGAAATCCAACGTCGTGCGCTATTTCGGCACCCGCGAGGAGATCTTCCTGGAACTCGCGGCGGCCGGCTGGCAGGAGTGGGAGCTCGCCACGCAGGCACGGCTCAGTGCGGAGACGGAGACGGGAACGGGGACCGGAACCGGGGCGACGGGCAAGGCCGCCCCGGAAGGCGCCCGGGAGCAAGGCGGACAGGCCGAGGCCCGTCGCACCCGGACGGTCTCCGCTCTCGCCGAGACCCTCGCCGAGCGTCCCTTCTTCTGCGACCTCCTCAGCCACACCACCACCACGCTGGAGCACAACATCTCCCTGGAGGCGGCGCGCAGCTTCAAGTACGCAGCGCACGGCGTGATTTCGCGCCTCGGAGCCCAGGTGTCCGCCGCATGCCCCGAGCTCAGCGAGAGCGAAGGCGCGGAGCTGGTGCAGGCCGCCGCCGCCCTCGCCGGCACGCTCTACCCCGTGGCCACGCCCTCACCCGTCCTGGCCGAGCTCTACGCCGCCGATCCCGAACTCGCCGCCGCCTGCCCCCGGATGCTCCCCACGCTGCACCGGGCCGTCTCGGCCCTCGCCGTCGGGCTCCCGGCGCTCCGCACCCCGGGAGCCTGAGCAGCCCCGGCCGTGCTGCCGGGCGACCTGCGCAGCCGTACGCTCGGAACGACCCCGTCCCGGAGTCGCTGCTACGGCCTCCACGAGGATTGGTGGTGACGGCATGCCCGAACTGCCGGACGTCGAAGGGTTCCGCAAGGTGCTCGCCTCCTGCGCCCGGGGCCGGCGCATCGCGCGGGTCGAGGTGCACGACAGCGGCGTCCTGCACGGCGTGAGCGCGCAACGCCTCCGCCGCGACCTGGAGGGCCGTACGTTCTCCGAGCCCGAGCGGCACGGGAAGTGGCTCCTGGCCCGCACCGACGGGCCCACCGTCCTGCTCCACTTCGGCATGACGGGCGGGCTGCTGTGCTGCAGCCCGCGCGACGAACTCGCCCCCCACGACCGGATCACCTTCACCCTCAGCCGCGACCGCCAACTCCGCTACCGGGACCAGCGCAAGCTCAAGGGCCTCTGGCTCGCCGACGAGGCGGCCGTCGCGCGCACCCTGGAAGCCCAGGGGCCTGACGCGGCGGCAGTCGGCCGCAAGGAGTTCGACGCGGCGCTGGCCCACCGGCGCGGGACCGTCAAGTCCGGCCTCACCGACCAGTCCGTGCTCGCCGGAATCGGCAACCTCCTCGCCGACGAGATCCTCTGGCGCTCCCGGCTGCACCCGGCCCGCCAGGCACGCGACCTCGCCGACGGCGAACGCCGGCGCCTCCACGCGGACATGCGCACGGTCCTGCGCTCCTCGATGAAGGCCGACTGCGTGCCGCCCCGCCGGTCCTGGCTCACGGGCCACCGGGACGACGCCGACCCGAAGTGCCCCCGCTGCGGCACCGGCCTGCACCGCGACCGCGTCGCGGGCCGCGGCACCGTCTGGTGCCCGGACTGCCAGCCCGCGCCGTCCTGACGGGGGACACCCCACGGCCCGGGAGCCCGTACGGAGCGAATCCGCAGGTCAAAGCCCTCCCGCAGGTCCGCACTGGCCGACACGTGGCGCGTGCCGCAAACTGCCACGAAAGGGATGAATGGTGTGCCCGTACAAGGCCGGAGGGACAGCGCATGAGTGGAAACAAGGCCGTCGCCTACGTGGAACCCGGCGTCGTCGAGATCGAGACCATCGACTATCCCGACCTGCGGCTGCACGACGGTCCGGGGGTCGACCCCCGCAACGTCGGCCGCGACTGCCGCCACGGAGTGATCGTCAAGGTGCTGGCGAGCAACATCTGCGGCAGCGACCAGCACATGGTCCGCGGACGCACCACCGCACCCGCGGGCCTCGTGCTGGGCCACGAGATCACCGGTGAAGTGGTGGAGAAGGGCCCGGACGTCGAGTACATCCACGAAGGCGACATCGTGTCCGTCCCCTTCAACATCGCCTGCGGACGCTGCCGCAACTGCAAGGAGCGCAAGACAGGCATCTGCCTCAACGTCAATCCGGTTCGCCCCGGCTCCGCCTACGGCTACGTGGACATGGGCGGCTGGGCCGGCGGTCAGGCCGAGTACGTGATGGTCCCGTACGCGGACTTCAACCTGCTCCGCTTCCGCGACGCCGACCAGGCCCGGGAGAAGCTCCTCGACCTGACCATGCTCTCGGACATCTTCCCCACCGGATTCCACGGCTGCGTCTCCGCGGGTGTGGGCGTCGGCAGCACCGTCTACATCGCGGGCGCCGGACCGGTCGGACTCGCCGCCGCGGCGTCGGCCCAACTGCTGGGCGCGGCCGTCGTCATCGTCGGCGACCTCAACGGTGAGCGCCTCGCCCAGGCACGCAGCTTCGGCTGCGAGACGGTCGACCTCACACGCGGCGCCCCGGAGGACCAGATCGAGGACATCATCGGCGAACCCGAGGTGGACGCGGCCGTGGACGCCGTCGGCTTCGAAGCGAAGGGCCACGGCAAGGACGCCCACGAAGCCCCCGCCACCGTGCTCAACTCGCTCATGTCGGTGGCCAGGGCGGGCGCCTCCCTCGGCATCCCCGGCCTGTACGTCACCGAGGACCCCGGCGGCATCGACAGCGACGCCCAGTCGGGCTCGCTCAAGCTCCGTCTCGGTCTGGGCTGGGCCAAGAGCCACAGCTTCACCACCGGCCAGTGCCCGGTCATGAAGTATCACCGTGAGCTCGCGATGGCGATCCTCCACGACCGTGTACAGATCGCCAAGGCCGTCAACGCCCAGATCATCTCCCTGGACGAAGCCCCGCGCGGCTACGAGGAGTTCGACAAGGGCGCCAGCCGCAAATACGTCCTCGACCCTCACGGCGCGCTGCAGCGCTTCAAGAAGGCCGCCTGACGGACTACGCGTCCGGGCATGACGACGGGCAGCTCAGGAACCCGGTGACCAGGTTCCTGAGCTGCCCGGAGGATCGTGCCGTGCCGATCGGTCAGACGACGTCGGTCCCGGTGCCCCCTGTGGAGTCGCCGCCGGAGTTGGTGATGTCCTCGTTGCCGATGCCGCAGACCTGCTGGGTGCCGCTCGAGTCGGCGTCACCCAGGTCGATCAGAGGACCGGTGACGGTGATGAGGCCGCCGAACTGCGTCGAGTTGTCGGTACGGCTGGCGTCCATGTAGCAGTTGACCGTCACGGGCCTGGGCTGTTCCTCGCCGCCCTGGGCCGTCGCGACGCCGGCACCGAGCATGCTGACGCTACCGAGCGTGGCGGCCACAAAAGCAGCTCCGCGAAGCTTGCGCATTACATCTCCACTTCCATGAGGGCTTGACACGACCAATAACTGATCGCTGGCGCAGTGAAAAAGCGTATTCCGGAAATAGGGCAATTCCCCTTACCAACACGCCGTTCGTCCACAGCTGTGGACGTCGCCGGATCCCGTCGGCAGAGCGATGCGTGGACCGAATTCATTCAGGTGTCCGACGCGGCTCAGGGACCGAGCTGCTGGACTCGGTCCCTGAGATGGCCCGTCAGTCGAGACCGATCAGCCGACAACGTCGGTGCCGACGCCGCCTACGGCGGTGCCTGCGGTGTTCTCGTTCTCTTCGTTGCCGATGCCGCAGATCTGCTGGGTGGCGCTGGCGTCGGCGTCGCCGCCGCTGCTGCCCGCAACGGTGACGGTGCCCGCGACGATCAGGTCCACGTTGGTGTTGCTGGCGTCCTGCTCGCAGTTGACCGTCGGGAGCTCCTGGGGCTCCTCCCAGCCTCCGGCGGTTGCGACGCCGGCACCGACCATGCTGACGCTACCGATCATGGCGGCCACTACGGCGGCTTTCTGAAGCTTGCGCATTTCGTCTCCACTTCCAAAGGCTTGGCGCGACCGAGGGGTGGTCGCATGGCGCAGTGTGAAAGCATATTTCGCAAATCGGGCAATTCGCTTCGACAACACGCCGCTTGATCGCAGCTGCGCACTCTCCGCCTCGCGTGCGGTCCGAGTCGGTAGTGGCCGTGACACGGCTCAGGGACCGAGCTGCCGTGCTCGGTCCCTGAGATGTTCCGATGGGGCAAGGGGTGGAGGTCAGCCGCCGAGGACCTCGGTGCCGACGCCGCCCACGGCGGTGCCTGCGGTGTTCTCGTTCTCTTCGTTGCCGATGCCGCAGATCTGCTGGGTGGCGCTGGCGTCGGCGTCGCCGCCCGGGGTGTCCGCAGCGGTGATGGTGCCCGCGAAGGTCACGTCTGCGTTGACGCGGCTGGCGTCCTGCTCGCAGTTGACCGTCGCGGGCTCCTCGTGGCCTCCGGCGGTCGCGATGCCGGCGCCGAGCATGCCGACGCTACCGATCATGGCGGCCAATACGGCAGCTTCGCGAAGCTTGCGCATTTTCATCTCCACTTCCAGGGGGCTGTACACGATCAGTTGTCGATCGCATGTAGTCAGTGGCTGAACCATATTCCCCGGTTGAGAAGCATTTGATCTGCAACACGCTGTTACGTCCCTATTGGCGCCGTGGCTGATCAACGGCCCTGGCTTTCCTCGATCGGCTCGTTCGCAGCACTGGCCAGGGTCACGATCCCTCGCGGCGGTGGCTCGACATGGCTCAGGGACCGGGCCGCTGGGGCCCGGTCCCTGAATCTGCCCTGTCGGGTCAGGTCTTGCGTATCAGAGAGCGTCCGTGCCGGCGCCGCCGACGGCGGTGCCTGCGGTGTTCTCGTTCTCTTCGTTGCCGATGCCGCAGATCTGCTGGGTGGCGCTGGCGTCGGCGTCGCCGCCGCTGCTGCCCGCAACGGTGACGGTGCCGCCGACGATCAGGTCCACGTTGGTGTTGCTGGCGTCCTGCTCACAGTTGACCGACGGGAACTCCTGGGGCTCCGGGTGGCCTCCGGCGGTTGCGACGCCGGCACCGAGCATGCCGACGCTACCGACCATGGCGGCCACTACGGCAGCTTCGCGAAGCTTGCGCATTTCATCTCCACTTCCATGAGGGCTGTACACGATCAGTAATCGATCGCATGTAGGCAGTGACAGACGGTAGAACAGCGTTTACCGGTTTCACCGGCAACACGCCGTTTGATATGGAATGTCCGGAAGCTACGAGCGCCTTGAATCTCCGGCCGTCGACCGGCCCGGATTCGTCGAGCGGACAGAGGAATGAGGCGCTCGACATGGCTCAGGGACCGGGCCGCTGGGGCCCGGTCCCTGAATCTGCCCTGTCGGGTCAGGTCCTGCGGATCAGAGAGCGTCCGTGCCGGCGCCGCCGGTGGCCTCGCCTGCGGTGTTCTCGTTCTCTTCGTTGCCGATGCCGCAGATCTGCTGAGTGGCGCTGGCGTCGGCGTCGCCGCCACCGCCGAGGAGGTCGACGGTGCCGCCGATGATCACGTCGGCGTTGGTCTCGCTCGCGTCCTGGGTGCAGGTGACCGTCGGGAGCTGCTCGGGCTCGGGCTCCCAGCCTCCGGCGGTTGCGATGCCGGCACCGACCATGCTGACGCTACCGACCATGGCGGCCACTACGGCAGCTTCGCGAAGCTTGCGCATTTCATCTCCACTTCCATGAGGGCTGTACACGATCAGTAATCGATCGCATGTAGGCAGTGACACACGGTATGGGAGGAGTTATGCATTTAGTCAGCAACACGCCGTTCGAGCTGATTGGGCGTCAGCTGCCCCGTGCAGTCCGTGACGGGACGCAACTGCGCGATCGGGACCCGTCAGTGAGACGGGGGGTGGGGTGCGCCGGCTGCCCGACGCGTCCGGGCGGAGTGAGAGGCGGAAGCGGACCCGGAGAGCTGAACCCGATGGGTCGGCCGGGTCGGGAAGCCCAGCTGCGCGGGGAGTTGCGAGAAGTGCCGCCGGAGTGTGGTCAACGACGAAGGCATCGACCGGTTTCCGGTCGGGGCCTGCGTTCGGCCCGTTGAGGCTGGGCGGCGGATACGAGATCGGCTTCCGGCCTTGTCCGAACGTCCGCGAACGTCCGCGAACGACGGCGAACGAGACGGAAACTGAGACGGTGGCGACCTGGCCGAGCGCTTGCCTCTGCCCAATTGAGGCCCGAGGTGCGTCTGTCCGCGATGGCGAGCGAGCGCATGTGACGCCGGCCGGTGGTCGGCCATCGCCCCGTTCCGACTGCCCGGGACGGCCCGAGCGTCTGCCGGAGGCTCAGCTGCTCGTCCTGGTGAGGTGATCCGTGTCACACCCGGCACCTGTCAGTTATCGGGGCGCCGTCTCGTTCGAAGGGCACGCGAACGAGACAGGAGCACGCCATGAAGCACCGCATCGTCGTACTCGGCGCCGGATACGCCGGGGCCTTCGCCGCCGGAAACCTGGCCCGCCGGCTCTCCTCCGCCGACACCGAGATCACCGTCGTCAACGCCGTGCCCGACTTCGTCGAGCGGATGCGGCTCCACCAGCTCGCGATCGGCCAGGACCTCGCGTTCCGCAAGCTCGCCGACGTGTTCGCGGGCACGGGGGTGCGGCTGCGCCTGGCGCGCGTCACCGGGGTCGACCCCGAGCGCAGGACCGTCGCCGTGACCGGCGAGGACGGCGATGGCGAGCTCGCGTACGACACGCTTCTCTACGCGCTCGGCAGCTCCGTGGCTCACCACGGCGTCCCCGGCGTGGCCGAGTACGCCTACGACGTGTCCGGCCGGTCCTCGGCGCTGCGCCTGCGCGAGCGCATGGCCGGCCTGGGCGAGGGCGGCACCGTACTGGTCGTCGGTGAGGGGCTGACCGGCATCGAGACCGCCACCGAGTTCGCGGAGTCCCGGCCCGACCTCTCGGTCGCGCTCGCCGCCCGCGGCGAGCTGGGCGCCTGGCTCTCCCCGAAGGCCCGCCGTCACCTGCGCCGTGCCTTCGACCGGCTCGGCATCACCGTCCACGAGCACACAGTCATCGAAGCCGTCGAGCCGGCACGGGCGGTCGCGGCCGACGGCACGTCCGTCCCGGCCGACGTGACCGTGTGGTCGGCCGGGTTCGCCGTGCACCCCATCGCGGCCGCCAGCGGCCTGGAGGTCGCCGGGACCGGCCAGATCGTCGTCGACCGCACCATGCGCTCGGTCTCGCACCCGGACGTCTACGCCGCCGGTGACTGCGCCTACGCGATCGGCGCGAACGGCCGGCCGCTGCCGATGTCCTGCGCCTCGGCCGGTCTCACCAACATGCAGGCGACCGCCGCGATCATCGCGCGCCTGACGGGCGGCGAGGTCCCGGCCACCGGGCTGAAGTATTACGGCAACCACATCAGCCTCGGGCGGCGGGACGCGATCTTCCAGATGGTGGACGGGGACGTCCGGTCGAAGTCCTGGTACCTGGGCGGGCGGACCGCCGCGCGGCTCAAGTCGGGTGTGCTCAAGGGAGCCGGGTGGAGCATCGCCCACCCGACCTTCGGCATGCCGAAGCGCAAGCGCCGCCTGGCCACCGCGACTGACCGGGCCGCTGTCAGGGTCGCCGCATAGGTTGTTGCGCATGGACAGCGCAGCCATCGATCGGTTCGAGGCCAGCCGGGGCCGGCTGGCCTCGCTCGCGTACCGTCTGCTCGGCTCGGCCGCCGACGCCGAGGACGCCGTGCAGGACACCTTCCTGCGCTGGCAGGCCGCGGACCGTGAACGGGTCGAGATGCCGGAAGCGTGGCTGACCAAGGTGGTCACCAACGTCTGCCTCGACCGGCTCCGCTCGGCGCAGGCGCGTCACGAGCGTGCGGCCGGTGACTGGTTGCCCGAGCCGCTCCTCGAGGGCGACCCGATGCTCGGACCGGCCGAGACCTTCGAGCAGCGCGAGTCGGTGTCCTTGGCCGTACTGACCCTCCTGGAGCGGCTCTCGCCGGTCGAGCGGGCCGTCTACGTCCTGCGTGAGGCCTTCTCGTACAGCCACGCCGAGATCGCCGGAATCCTCGACATCACCGAGTCCGCGAGCCAGCAGCATGTCCACCGGGCCCGGATCCGGGTCACCGCCGAGCGCCGCCGTGGCGGCGAGGCGGACCCCGCGTCCGCGCGCCGGGTCGTCGAGGAGTTCCTCGCCGCCGCCACGTCGGGGCGCACCGAGCGTCTGGTGGCGCTGCTCACCGACGACGTGACGGCGGTCTCGGACGGCGCCGGACTGGGCAAGCGGCTGTTGCGGTACAAGACGCGCGAGCGGGTCGCCTCCTACGTGCGGGCCGGTTTCAAGCCCACGCCGGCGAAGCGGCGGCTGGCCGGCGGTTCGCCCGCGATGCACTTCGCGCTGGTCAACGGTTCCCCGGCCGTCCTCGCCGTGGTCGACGACAGGGTCGTGGGCGCCGTTGTGTTCGAAGTCGGCGACGGCAAGGTCGCGTCCCTGCACGGCATGGCCGCCGCGGACCGGCTCGCGCGCCTCAACGAGGCCTGGCGGCAGCACGAACCCGGTGCGCCGGTCATCGACGCATGGTGACCGGAGCCGCCGGAATCCAGTGACCCGGGCCGGAGCACGTCGGACTCCCGAATCGGACTCGGCCGTGCAGTTTCGGACCCCCCGATCGCCGACGACGATCGGGTCGGCACAGCGGCCGACTACGGATCGTCCGGTACCGCCATGGCTGCGGCAGTTCGCCGTCCGGCAGGAAGGCCGGTCACTGCGCGCGGCGTGAACAGGTATGGCGTGAGCCCGAGTTGGCCAAGTCGGCCAAGTCCCGCGCCGGATGGCGCACCCCGGCTGCTTCTGACGTCCGGAATGCTCAGCCCTTGACCGCGGAGCTCGCGACGCCCTGGACGAACCATCGTTGGAAGAACGCGAAGACGACCAGGACGGGGAGGACCAACAGCACGCCGAAGGCGAGTACCTGGCCCCAGTCCACGGGCTGCTGGCCCTGGAAGACGCTCATCGCCAGGGGCAGCGGGCGCAGTGACGGGTCGGAGACCATCAGGACGGGCCAGAGGAAGGACCCCCACTGGATGAGGAAGGTCAGGATCGCGACCGACGCGAACGCCGGTTTGCTCATGGGGACGATGATCGCGAAGAAGGTACGCCAGGGGCCGGCGCCGTCGATGCGGGCGGCTTCCTCGATGCTGGACGGGATCGCGCGGAAGAAGGTGGCGAACTGGTAGATGGAGAAGGCGTAGGCGATGAAGGGGATGGCCTGGATGTAGATGGTGTTGCGCTGTTCGTTGAACATGTAGAAGAGCGGGACCGCGACCGCTTCGAACGGCACCAGCATCAGGAGCAGGACGAGCGTGAAGACGGCGCGCTGGCCTCGCCAGCGAAGTCGGGTGAGTCCGTAGGCGGCCATGGAGTTGACGATCAGGCCCCCGAGGACCACGACGGTGGCCAGCAGCAGTGAGATGCCCATGAAGCGCCAGAAGTAGCCGGTGGCCTCGGAGTTGAAGTTGTTCAGGACGGCGGCGTAGTTGTGGAAGGACAGGTGGGTCGGCAGGAAGCCGGTCAGGCCGTTGAGCACCTCGTCGGAGGGCTTGAAGCTGCCGAGGATCAGGTAGAGGACGGGCAGGCTGAAGATGAAGGCCAGCACGCTCAGGACGGTGTAGTCGAGGAAGCGGCGCAGGGGTGTGCGGGGCATGATCAGTCCTCGTTGCCGGGGCGGACGAAGCGGCGCTGGATGAGAGTCAGGACGACGACGATCAGGAAGAAGACGATGGTGATCGCGGATGCCTGGCCGATGTTGTTCTGGTCGAAGGCGGTGGTGACGGCCTGGTACATCACCGTGCGGGTGGCGTCCTCGTCGAGTCCGCCGCCCTTGACGAGGACGTAGACCTGGTCGAAGACGCGGAAGGACAGCACCGAGGTGAGCATGGCGACGAAGACGAGGGTGCCGCGGATGCCGGGCAGCGTGACGTGGCGGAACTGCTGCCAGCGGGAGGCCCGGTCGAGTTGGGCGGCCTCGTAGAGTTCGCCGGGGATCTGCTGGAGACCGGCGAGCAGGATGACCATCTGGAAGCCGACGCCCTGCCAGATGGACAGCACGATGATCGAGGCCATGGCGGTGGCACCGTTGCCGAGCCAGTCGAATGCGCCCCAGTCGCCGAAACTCACCGCATGCAGCGCGGAGTTGAGCATGCCCTGGTCGCTGCGGGCCAGGATGAGCCGCCAGATGACCGCGACCAGCGCCATGGGGAACACGACCGGCATGAAGAACAGGGACCTGAAGACGCCGATGGCCTTGAGCTTGCGGTTCAGCAGTATGGCCAGGCCCAGGGCGAGGGCGGTCTGCAGGGGGACGACGGCCACGGCGAAGGTCAGGTTGTTGAGCAGGGCCCGCAGGAAGGGGCCGGACAGGTCGGGGTCGGTGAAGATCCGCCGGTACTGCTCCAGGCCGAAGAAGCGCGGCGCGAGCGGTGAGCCGAGCAGCACGTTGTGGAAGGACAGGAAGACGGCGTAGACGAACGGCACGCCGACGAACGCGATCAGCCCGCCGAGGGCGGGTGCGGACATCAGCAGTCCGTGCACCCAGTCGCGGTTGGGGCGGCGCCTGGATCGTACGGGCTCGGCGGATGTCGGTGGTGGGCCTGGCTTCCGCCCGTCGGGCGTGGCCGGTGCCGGGTTCACGGTGGTCACGATGGGAGTCCCCTTCCCGGCCGGGAGGGATGGGCGCCGTCGGCGTGTGTCCCTCCCGGCCGATGGATGCCGGCTACGGCAGCTTGTAGCCGGCGTTGTCCGAGAAGTCCTGGTCGATGGCGCGGGCGGCTTTGGCCAGGGCGGTCTTCGGGGCGGCGCCGCCGTAGGCGGCTTTCAGCGCCTGACTGAACTTGGCGGTGACGGTCGGGTATCCGCCGGTGACCGGGCGGGTCACAGCGACGCAGGACTTGTCGATGTCGGTGTCACCGCAGGGCTTGGCGAGCTGGTCGGCGAAGAGCTGGAGCGGGCCGCCCTGCTTGTACAGCTCGCTCTTGGCAAGCGCGGACCGGGTGCCGGGAGGGGCGCCATTGGCCTTGGTCATCGCGGTGACGTTGGCGTCGTTCAGGAGGGAGTCGAGGAAGGCGCCGGCGGCCTTGCCGTTCTTGGTGTTGGCGCCGATGCCCCAGGCCCAGGAGCCCTGGCCGGTCTTGGGGCCGTTGCCGAAGTCGGGCAGCGGCAGGACGACGAGATCCTTGCCGAGAGCCTTGCTGTAGGCGGGGTACATCCAGTGGCCGACCCAGCTCAGCGCCACGCGGCTCTTGGCGAAGGCATTGCCGTCGGTGTTGGGGTCTGTGTAGCTCTTCCAGGACTGGAAGGTCTTCATCGCCGACACCACGGCCGGGCTGTCCACGGCGCTGGCGGCCTTGCCGTTCTTCAGCAGGGAGCCGCCGGCCGACCAGACGATCGGGGCGAAGCCGTAGGTGCCCCACTCGGTGGCGAGGCCGCTGTTCTCCTGCAGGTCCAGGCTCTTGCCGTCGGAGTCCTCGGCTGCCAGCTTCTTCACGGCGTCGGTGAACTGAGCTGAGGTCCAGCCGTCGGACAGGCCGCTGGGGTACTTCACCCCGGCGTCGTCCAGCAGCTTCTTGTTGCCGTATATGCCGAGCCCGGAGTCGTACATGCCCAGCCCGTACTGCTTGCCTTTGACCCGGCCCTGCGCCTTGATGGCGTCCGTGGCGTTGGTCCGGGTCTTGGCGGAGACGTAGCCGTCGATCGGAGCGAGCTTCTTGTTGTAGACGAAGTTCGCCATGGTCGGGCCGTCGAACTCCATCACGTCCGGCAGCTTGGCGGCGTCGGTGGTGGTGATGGTCTTGGTGTAGTCGGTGTCGGGGATCAGCGTCAGCTTGACTTTGATCTTCTTCTGCGAGGAGTTGAAGGTCTTCACCGCGTTCTGCAGGGCGGCGGCTTCGCTCGCCTGACCCTGGTGGGCCCAGACCTTGATGGTGCCCGTGCCGCTGCCCTTCTCGGCGGAGGTGCCGGTGCCGCTGCCTCCGCCACAGGCGGCGAGTGCCGCCAGGGGAAGGACGAGAGCCAGGGCCGTACAGGCTGTCCGGCGGTAACTTCTGCTGCCGACGTTCATGGTGGGTGCCTCCGGTGTGTGGTGCGGGTGAGAGTGAACGGTGTGGAGGTGCATCGTGGGGATTCGGGACCGGCGCCGGCCTGATGGCCTCGTGGGCGATGGATCCGTCATGTGGGCCGCCCTTGCGGCAGTTCGGTGTCGGCGCTCTGCTCCTTGATCGCGAGGGGCAGCAACTCCCAGGCGTCGACCGCGTAGTTCAGGCGCGCGTCACGCGTGGTGCGGGCCTGCAGTCGCCATGGGCCGTCCCCCGTCGGGTAGAAGCGCAGGGTGAGCACCTGGCCGGTGGAGGTCAGGAAGACCTCGGCCATGGAGTGGTCGACGACCAGGCGCAGGTCGACCGGCTGATCAGTGGGGCAGGGCATCAGGAAGGAGCCACCGTGGGCGCGGGCGTCCAGCGAGGCGTGGTCGCGGTCGACGAGCAGTTCACCCGCGGCGGCATCGAGACGGATGTCGAGGTACTCGGATCCGTCCGGCGTGGTGAGCAGCCGCAGGCCCGCCGCCCCGGTCGTCTCCAGCCGGGCCGTCAGATCGAAGGCGCGGCCCACACTGCCGAGTTCGACCGGCTCCGGGCCGTGAGTCGTGTCCTCGGCGTGGACTGCGTGCCCGCCGCGCAGGGCGAGCAGTTCGGCAGCGGGATGCTGCCGCAGCGTGCCGTCGCCGCTGACTGAGATCTCTCGGGGAAGGGTCAGCACGCCGGCCCATCCGTCCGCGACCGACCAGGCTTCCTCGCGGGCCTCCCAGGACCAGCCCCACAGCAGCCATCTGCCTCCCCCACCGCCTTCGGCGTGGGTGGTGCCCCCAGGCGCTCGCAGCAGCGCGGGTGCGTAGCAGTCCGGTCCGTGGTCTACGAGGACTGGCGGGCCGGCCTCGAAGACGTTGCCGCGTTCCTCGCCGACCAGGGCGGTGACGCACCGTTCGCCGTCGTGATCGTTCCACGCGCTGAAGATGAGGGCACCGGGCCGTCCGGACTGCGCGGGGAGGTACTGGGGACACTCCCAGCCCTCGCCGGTGTGCAGGCCGGTGCCGCCGACCGGCTCCTGCTCGCGGGCGTCGAAGGGGCCCAGGTAGGTCCAGTCGTTCAGGTCGGGCGACTCGTACAGCAGGGCCGCGCCGCGCCCGTCCGCGAGGGCGGAGCCTACGAGCATCCGCCAGCCGTCGCCGTCCCGCCAGACGTACGGGTCCCGGTACATGGTGCAGTCGTCGGGCCATGCGGGGATGACAAGTTCGCCCCGCGGGCTGAAGGTCCGGCCGCCGTCGCGGGAAGTGGCGCTGGTGACCGGCTGATGCTGGGGCGAGCGGTCCTCGCGGTGCGCGGAGTAGAAGGCGACCAGCCGGTCGCCGTCGGAGACTGCGTTGCCGGAGAAGCAGCCGTCGGCGTCCTCGCCGTCCGGGGTCGGGGACAGGGCGATCGGCAGGGGCTCCCAGCTGAGCAGGTCGGTGCTGCGGAAGTGGCCCCAGTGCATGTTCGCGTGGGTCGCGCCGTAGGGGTTGTACTGGTAGCAGACGTGGTAGTGGCCGTCATGGAAGACCAGCCCGTTGGGGTCGTGGACCGAGTTCCGGGGCGGACGCAGATGCGCGACGGGCCGGTACGGATCACAGGGTGCGGTGGACACACACGTGCCTTTCGGTATGTGCAAAGAGCTTGCGGCTACGGACGGTTACCGGACGGGTCCGGCCTCGAACCCCTCGTGGAACGGTGAAGGCGGCCCCACCGGCACGCGCTGCAGTCCCCCGACGGCATGGCGACGGGAGCGCGGTTCGGCGGGATGCCGGCGGCGAGGTGTGGGAAGGCTTGCTGAAGCGGCGACGCCAGGTCGACGAGGAGCGCGAGGCTCAGTGCTCTCGCGCCTGAGAGGCCGGGGCGTTGGAGGAATGAGACGAGGTCACGCAGACCAACTCGCCCACGCCTGCGGACGCATCGGCGGCAGTGCCGGACATCAGCCGGCTGCGCCAGTTCGACAACTCATCGAAGGTCTCAGGGGCCATGTGTGTACCCTCACAGTGTTCCAAGTGCTGACAGGGATGACGACCGGTTGCGACGGTCGCCTGTCGAAGTGCGAATTGCTTCGCCGTCCCGGTGTCAGAGTCGGGGCGGCGAAGTGACCGATGCCCGCGCCACCAGCGGGCAAGGCAGCATCTCCTGGGTGTCCGGGCCCGGTGGCCGGCCCGGCGTTCCGGTGAGCGTGAGCAACTGGGCCACGGCCCGCGCCCCCATCTCGTAGTGCGGCAGCTGAACCGTGCTCAGTGCGGGGTGGACGGTCTCGCAGACCAGCTCCTGATTGTCGAACCCCATGACCGAAAGGTCGCGGGGGACGGACAGTCCCAACTCGGCGGCAGCCCGGTAAGCACCGGCGGCCATCCGGTCGTTGAAGCAGAACAACGCCGTCGGGCGCTGCTCCGTCGTCAGCAGGCGCCGCGCGGCCCGGTAGCCCGCGTCCACGTCACCGGTGGTCGACCCGTAGGGCACTGCCGTCTCGGCGGCGACCAGCGACGGGTCGTACGACACACCGACCTCGGCCAGCGCCTTGCGATAGCCCTCCAACCGGCCCTGCCGGGCGGGGATTTCGGCGGTCTGCACGATCACGCCGATCCTGCGGTGCCCATGGTCGGTCAGCTCACGCACCCCCGTGTACCCGCCCTGGACCTCATCGGGCACCACGCAGGAGACGGCGGGATCGTCGGAACGCGCGTCGAGCAGCACGGTGGGCGTCGAGCCCATGACCTCCGGCACGCGCACGATCCTGTGGTACATCGCCGCGTACAGGACGCCGTCCACCTGCCGCTGGAGCAGCATCTCGATGCTCGTGCGCTCCAGTTCGGCATCGCCACTCGTGTTGACCAGCAGCAGCACCAGGCCCTCGGCCGCGGCGGCCTCCTGGGCACCCAGGATCATCCGGCCGGCGTGGGGGGTGGTGGCGATCTCGTCGCTGACGAAGCCGATGGTGTGCGAGCGCTTCAGCCTCAGCCCCCGGGCGAGGCCGTTCGGCGCGTACCCGAGCTCCTCGGCGACCTGCTGGACGCGCTGTCGCGTCTCCGCGCTGGCCCGCTTGCCCTCGACGCCGTTCAGGATGTGCGACACGGTCGCGGTCGAAACACCGGCCGCCGCGGCCACATCCTTGATCCCGATCCGGCGTGCCATTGCCCCCGCCCAAAGTAGTGGATATCGCGTTGGCAAATCGTTTAGCCAGTCGCGTGCCCATGAGAGTGCCCATGGCCGGAGCTCCTGTCAATGGCTCGCTACAAACTCTTGAAGGCGCGCGCCACGGGGCCGCCCCGTCCGGTCGCGACGAGATCCGCTCCGACCGCCGAGCCCGGGAAGCGCCTGATGGCGCAACTCACCTGTGTCGCGAGGCGGGTGCTCGGAAGGCGGATGCTCGGAAGGCGGGGTACAGGGCCTTGAGGCGCTGAGGCGGGCGAGCTTGTCGACCAGGCGCTTGCCGCGCGCGGAGGAGCCGCCGGGCTATCGCTGTCGTGGTTCTGCAGTGCGGCGCCCGGGGTGATGCCGGCTTTCAGAGATTCAGAGGTGATGCCGGCTCACAGAGATACTGCGACCGTGGCGGCCAAGGTCTGCTCGTGCTGCCGTGTCCCCGACTGAGACCAAAACTGAGACCAGGCGACGACGAAGGCCCCGACCGGTTTCCCGGTCGGGGCCTTCGTGACAGCCCGGTGAGGCTGGGCGGAGGATACGAGATTCGAACTCGTGAGGGGTTGCCCCCAACACGCTTTCCAAGCGTGCGCCCTAGGCCACTAGGCGAATCCTCCGCCGCAGACTCTACAAGACGTTCAGGCGTGCTTGCGAACTCGATCCCCGGTACGCGCATCGGGTAGTGTTGGGCGCAGCCCCTCACGTGGCGCTATCTCTCTGAACTCCCCCAGGGCCGGAAGGCAGCAAGGGTAGGAGGGCTCTGGCGGGTGCGTGAGGGGCGTTCGCGTTCGGGCGGCTCCCTCGCGGCGCGAGGGCGGCTTCGAACACCGGCCTCCAGGGCCCAAGATCCTCCGGCGGGCTTGTCGTACGGGCTCGTACGCGCTCGTGCGGGAATGGGAGCCGGGCGGGAAGAGGGCGGCGTGACTTGTCGGTGCGCACCGATATCGTCGGGGGTGTGTCGTCCCTCGCCCTGTATCGCCGGTACCGCCCCGAGACCTTCGCTGAGGTCATCGGGCAGGAGCACGTGACCGAACCGTTGCAGCAGGCTCTGCGCAACAACCGGGTCAACCACGCCTACCTCTTCAGTGGTCCGCGCGGCTGCGGCAAGACGACGAGTGCACGCATCCTCGCGCGGTGCCTCAACTGCGAGCAGGGGCCCACACCGTCACCGTGCGGCGAGTGCGGTTCGTGCCGTGATCTCGCGCGCAACGGACCCGGTTCGATCGACGTGATCGAGATCGACGCCGCGTCCCACGGCGGTGTCGACGACGCGCGTGAACTGAGGGAGAAGGCCTTCTTCGGGCCGGCGTCGAGCCGCTACAAGATCTACATCGTCGACGAGGCGCACATGGTCACCCCGGCGGGGTTCAACGCCCTGCTGAAGGTCGTCGAAGAGCCGCCGGAGCACCTGAAGTTCATCTTCGCGACGACCGAGCCGGAGAAGGTCATCGGCACGATCCGCTCGCGTACGCACCACTATCCGTTCCGTCTGGTGCCGCCCGGCACGCTGCGGGACTACCTGGCCGAGGTCTGCACCCGGGAGGCGATCCCGGTCGAGGAGACGGTGCTGCCGCTCGCCGTCCGCGCGGGGGCCGGGTCGGTGCGGGACTCGATGTCCGTGATGGACCAGCTGCTGGCCGGTGCGGGTGAGGACGGCGTGACGTACGCGATGGCGACGGCCCTGCTCGGCTACACGGACAGCGCGTTGCTCGACGAGGTGGCGGAGGCATTCGCCACCAGTGACGGCGCGCGTGCCTTCGAGATCGTGGACCGGGTCATCGAAGGCGGTCACGATCCGCGCCGCTTCGTGACGGATCTTCTGGAGCGGCTGCGGGATCTGGTGATTCTCGCCGCCGTGCCGGACGCCTCGGACAAGGGGCTGATCGATGCTCCCGAGGACGTCGTCGAGCGGATGCGCGGGCAGGCAGAGACCTTCGGGGCGGCGGAGCTGAGCCGTGCCGCGGACGTCGTCAATGCGGGGCTGACGGAGATGCGCGGGGCGACGTCGCCGAGGCTTCAACTGGAGTTGATCTGCGCCCGGGTGCTGTTGCCGGCCGCTTACAGCGACGAGCGCTCCGTACAGGCGCGCCTCGACAGGCTGGAGCGCGGGGCGGCGTTCGCCGGAACCGGCACTGGAACTGGAACCGGCACTGGAACTGGAACCGGCACCGGCACGGCGGGGGCGGGCGCGGTGGCCGAGCCGCCCGTACGTCCCGTGGCCGGGGGAGAAGGCGCTGCGGCTCCGGCAGCCGGTGCTGCGGGGCAGGCTTCCCCGCCGGCCCGGTCTCCGGTGCCGGGTGCGGCTCAGCCTCCGGCCGAGATCCCGGCCGCGTCCCCGGCCGGGTCCCCGGGTGCGGGTGCGGCTGCGGAACCGGGCCCCGTCGCGGAGCGTCCGGCGGACGGCGCCCCGGGCGCCCCGGGCTCGTCGGGTGGGGGTGGCGGGCGGCGGCCCGGCGCGTGGCCTGCCGGGACGAGTGCCGGAGGCGGCGCCGAAGCGCCTTCCGGACAAGCGTCGCGTCCCGGTGCGTGGCCGGTGAGCGGCGGAGGGGACGGGGCGCCGAGCGCGCCGCCGGAGCAGGCGCCCGAGCCCCCGGCCTCTCCCGCGTCGCCCCCGCAGCCCGGCCCCTCGGCGAGCGGGCCGAAGGACCCGGCTCAGGGCGCCGCTCAGGTGCGGCAGATGTGGCCGCAGATCCTGGAGGCGGTGAAGAACCGCCGCCGCTTCACCTGGATCCTGCTCAGCCAGAACGCGCAGGTCGTCGGCTTCGACGGCACGACGCTCCAGCTCGGCTTCTCGAACGCGGGAGCGCGCGACAGCTTCGCCAACGGCGGCAGCGAGGACGTCCTGGTGCAGGCGGTGAGCGAGGCGCTCGGGGTGCAGTGGAAGGTCGAGGCGATCGTCGATCCGTCCGGTGGAGCGGGCTCCGGTCCCGGAGGCGCCGGGCCGTCGGGCGGCGGCTCCGGTGGAGGTTTCGGCGGGGGCGGCAGTGGCAGCGGCTTCGGCGGCGGAGGCGCCCCCGGTGCCGTGGGCGGGCCCTCGGCTGCGTCCTCGGTTGGGTCCTCGGCTGTGTCTTCGGACGGGGGGCCGGCGTCCGGTTCCGGGCCGCAGCCGGGGCAGGGCGGCCCGGGTTCACCAGGTGCCGCCGGCGCGGCCATGGGCGCCCGTCAGGCGCTGGCGGGTGCGCGGAGCGGGCCGGCTTCCGGCGGCGCGGGGGGTACGGCTGTCGCGGCGGCGCCGGGGAGGGGGGTTCCGGGGCAGTCCGGCGGGCCCGCGTTCGCCTCGCGCGGCGACCAGGGCGCTGGGGGCTCCGCGGCGTCCGGTGCGTACAGCAGTGGACTTGAGGACGACATGCCCGCCGAGGACGATCCCGACCTCGACGAATCGGCGCTCTCCGGCCACGACTTGATCATGCGGGAGCTCGGGGCCACGGTGATCGAGGAGTTCGAGCACGAGTGATCTCGGGCGGACGGCCCCGTACTCCGTCGGCAGGATGAGGACAGGCTCAGCGGGCTCCGCTCCGAGCACGTAGGCTCAGCGTGGAAAGAGAAGTACGCGTACGGCGGTTACGTGAGTCATGTGCCGTATGCGTACTGCGCCCAGAACATGCACGGTGCGTGCACCGCGTACTGCGTACCGCGAGTCCGTGGCGGTGGCGGCGGGGCGCGGACATCAGAGACGTCGACGAGCCAGGAGCCAAGTCGTGATTCCCGGTGGTGGGGGCCAGCCCGACATGCAGCAGCTGTTGCAGCAGGCCCAGAAGATGCAGCAGGACCTTGCCGAAGCGCAGCAGGAGCTCGCCGAGAGTACGGTCGACGGTTCCTCCGGCGGCGGCCTGGTCAAGGCGACCGTGAACGGGGCCGGTGAACTCCAGGGCCTCGTCATCGACCCGAAGGCCGTCGATCCGGAAGACACCGAGACGCTCTCCGACCTGGTGCTCGCCGCCGTGCGGGACGCCGTGAGCGGCGCCCAGCAGCTGCAGCAGCAGAAGCTCGGCCCGCTCGCCGAGGGGCTGGGCGGCGGGGGCGTTCCGGGACTGCCCTTCTAGGACTGTCAGTTCGGGCCGCCGGAGTCTTCCGGGGCCCGGCGGATCCGGAAGGGCCGGGGCTTGGGCCGGTCGGTCCGGTTTCAGGGAACGGCCAAGGGGCACCAGGTCGTTCACGTCACGGGGTCGCCCGGTGAGCGGTTCCTCGGGGATCTTCCGGGGGCCGGGGCGATGGTGGCCCGGTCGTGGGGCGGCTACCGTTCGCCGGGCTGTGGGCGGACGGGCACAGAGGGTCCGGAAGCAGGAGAGAGAAGCGGGAGCATCCGTGTACGAAGGCGTGGTTCAGGACCTCATCGACGAGTTGGGCAGACTGCCCGGCGTCGGTCCCAAGAGCGCGCAGCGGATCGCTTTCCACATCCTCCAGGCGGAGCCCACGGACGTCCGGCGGCTTGCGCACGCGCTGCTGGAGGTCAAGGACAAGGTCAGATTCTGTGCCCTGTGCGGCAACGTCGCGCAGGAGGAGCACTGCCGCGTATGTCTGGACACGCGGCGTGACCGCAGTGTCATCTGCGTGGTCGAGGAGCCGAAGGACGTGGTGGCGATCGAGCGGACGCGTGAGTTCCGCGGCCGTTACCACGTTCTCGGCGGTGCCATCAGCCCCATCGAAGGCGTCGGGCCCGACGATCTGCGGATCCGGGAGCTGATGAGCAGGCTCGCGGACGGTGCGGTCACCGAGCTGATTCTGGCCACGGACCCCAACCTGGAGGGAGAGGCGACGGCCACGTACCTGGCGCGTATGGTCTCGAGCATGGGCCTGAAGGTGACGCGCCTGGCAAGCGGCCTCCCTGTCGGGGGAGATCTTGAATATGCCGATGAGGTCACGCTGGGGCGGGCCTTCGAGGGGAGAAGGTTGCTCGATGTCTGACGCCACGCTGAACGCGATCAAGAACAATCCGGACGACTTCGCCGTCCAGATCTCCGATCAGATCGAGAGCTTCATCGTTTCGGTGACGGAGGTCGCCAAGGGGGACGACCCCGACAGCGCTGTCCCCTACCTGCTGCTCGAGCTCTCTCAACTCCTCCTCGCCGGAGGCCGGTTGGGCGCACACGAGGACTTCGTCCCCGTCGAGCGGTACGAGCCGGACATCGGCCCGGAGCCCGACGTCGACGAGATGCGTCTCAAGCTCGCCGCGCTGCTCGAGCCGGTCGACGTCTACTCCGAGGTCTTCGACCCGTACGAGCCGCGTACGGCCCCTGTCGCGTGCCGTATCTCCGACGATCTCGTCGGCGTGATCACGGACTTGCGGCACGGCATGGCCCACTACAAGGAGGGCCGGGTGAGCGAGGCGCTGTGGTGGTGGCAGTTCTCCTACCTGTCGAACTGGGGCCCCACGGCGTCCGCGGCCCTGCGCGCCCTGCAGTCCCTCGTGGCGCACGTGCGTCTCGACACCCCGCTCCGCGCGCTCGACGGGCTGGACACGGACAGCAACGCGGACGAGGACGACGGCCTGCTGGAGAAGGAAGCCGGCGCCGTGATGGCAGCCGAGATCGGCGTACCGCTGGGGATCCAGCCCGGCGGCAGCCGCGGCTGAAGCTCCCGGCCGCGGCTGAGGATGCCAGTCGCGGCTGAAGGTCCGGCCCGCCGTCGAGCGGGGGTCCTCGCCTCCCTTCAGCGTTCTCCCTGCCCGCGTCCTTCCGTTCCGTGGTCCTCGTGCGGCCGGCCTCCCGGCGATGAGTTGTCCAGGTTTTCCCGGTCAATTCCCGGAAGGCCCACGGAGTGGACGGACGAGGGAGGCCGGTCATGGACAAGCGATTCACCGCCACGTTGCGGAAGGGCCCCGATGTGGGCGGCTGGACCTATCTCGTCTGGCCGGACTCCGTCGAGTACTTCGGGACCCGGGGGCTGGTGAAGGTGCGCGGCACGATCGACGGGCACCCGTTCCGGAGTTCGTTCATGGCGCTGGGCGACGGTACGCACAAGCTGCCGGTGAAGGCCGAAGTGCGCAAGGCCATCGGCAAGCAGGCGGGGGAGACGGTGACTGTCCACCTCACGGAGCGTGTGGACGGGCCGGCCCACGCGGACATCGCGTAGCGGAGCGGGACGTCGCGTGGCGGAGGCGCTGCCTCGCGCCGCCCTCGTCGAGGAGCCGGCGCGGCGCTGCCCGGGGCCCGGTGCGTACGTGCGTCAGCGGGAGAGGATTCCTGCCCGGCGCGCCGCATCCAGCCAGGCGGGGAACTCCCGCATCAGCTCCGCGTACAGCGTCTCGTCCGGGATGCGCAGCGGTTCGGGGCCGGCGGCGAAGAAGCCCGCGTTGTCCACGGCCCGCAGGGCCGGTACGGGCAGTTCGTCGAGCTTGCGGAGGAAGTCGAACTGCTTGCTCCCGGGTTCCCCGAAGCCCACGAACTGCCAGAAGATCGGCAGTCGGGCGGCCTCGCACAGCGCACGCTGGGCGGCGGCACGTGAGGTGGGGGCGCCGTCCGTCTGGAAGACGACGAAGGCGGGGTCGGTGGTCCCGGACGCCACATAGTGGTCGACGACGGTTTCCATGGCGAGGTGGTAGTTGGTGCGGCCCATGTGGCCGAGACTGTCGTTGAGGGGGCCGATGCGGTTCTCGTAGGCGTCGAGCCGGACTTCTGCCACGCCCTCGACCTCGGTGGAGAACAGGACGACAGGGACCGTACCGTCGTCGTCCAGGTTGGCGGAGAGGCCGAGAACCTGCTCGGCCAAGTGCTGGAGAGTGCCGTCCCTGTAGTAGCGGCGCATGCTGCCGGAGCGGTCCAGCACCAGGTACACGGCGGCTCGCCGGCCCGACAGGCCGGCCTTCTCCAGCGCCACGCGTGCAGTCTTGCGGAGGCTCACCAGACCAGGTCCGGTCGTGGCCCCCGCCGGCTCGGCGCCGGCACCCGGGGCGGAGGAGCCTGCGGGGCGCTTCACATAGTCGATGGACACGCGGGCCTCCTGGGGTGAGCGACGATTGCATACGGCGCGTACGCGAACATTAAGGCCCAATAGTGCGATCTGGACATGGTCGTGCACTCCTTGAGGGTGATCCGTCGCAGGAGCGGGCGGCAGCACGCATCGGGTCGCGGGTCGCCGACGTCCGGGTTCCGGGGGAACCGTCCAGCTCGCGCGTCAAGTACCTCTCATCATCCGTCACTTGGCAGGTTCGCCGCCACGAGGGTCACCCGTCTCCCCGCCGGGCCGGGTGGACCGGCGTGCGCTACTCCGCCGGGCCGCCGGCCTCGGCCGAAGCGGCGATGTCGGCGAGGTCCTTCGCGAGGGCCTTGGCGGCGGCCCTGGCGCCGATGGAGCCCAGCGCCTGCATCAGCTTGCCCTTCAGACCGCCTCCGGCCGTGATCTCGGAGCCGAAGACCAGGCGCACCGACGTGGCGTCGCCGCCCTGCGGGGTGAGGCGGAACTCCGAGACGTAGTGCACACCGCGGGATTCGGCCTCGACGACGTAACGCTTCGCCGGCTCGCTCTCCGTGACCCACATCTCCTCGGTGGCCTCCTTGCCCAGCATGCGGCGCGTCTCCCGCCAGCGGGTGCCGACACCGAAGGGGCCGTCGCTCAGCATCTCGACCTTGTCGATGCCGCTGATGACGCGGGGAGAGCCCTCGATGTCCGTCAGGACCGCCCACACCCGGTCGGCCGGCGCCGCGACGCGGCGTTCCACTGTCACCTGCGGTTTGCTCATGAGCTCTGCCTCCTGGAGCGGGGCCGGACTCCGTCGTCCTTCCCGGTGCCCGGAATTGAAGCAGCGGGCACTGACAACGGAGCCGGTCCCGCCGCTCCGCGCGGCAGCGCCGCGGGTCTCAGGGAGCGGGTAGGCAGCGGTCAGGTGTCTTCCGGCCGCTCCGGTGCGTAGAAGCCCGTCGTGGCGCGGACGGCAGAGGCCACCGCCTCGGCGGGTGCGCCTGAGGACTCGTACGCGGCGCCCCACGCCTCGCTGCTGCGTGTCATGAACTCCCGTGCCTCGTCCGTCGCTTCCCATGCCGAAGGGTCGCCGATCGAGCCGCCCCGCAGGTGCAGGCCGAGGCCGAGCACGCCCAGGTCCCAGCCGACGCCGGTCGCGCCGGGGCCGAACTCCTCCCAGAACTCCGGCGGTACGACAGCGGCATGCTCCAGTTCGAAGACCGTCCGCTCCTCGCCCTCGGGCGTCAGCCGCACCTCGACCTCGCTGAACCCCGGGTTCTCGCCCATCACCCAGCTGACCCTCAGCAGTCCGGGCGGTTCACAGCGCAGGATCTCGCCGCCCGCGTTGCCCTCCAGCTGGTAGTGCCCGCCGAGTTTCAAGTCGCCGCTGACCGGCAGGAACCACCGGCTGATGCGCGCGGGGTCGGTGCAGGCGTCCCACACGTCCTCCACGGCCGCGTCGTAGGTGCGGCGCAGCAGGACCGTACGGGCTTCGCCCTCCGGAACGGTGCGGCTGCCCACGTGCCGGTGGACGTCGTTGATCTGGCTGACGATGTCTTTCATCGCTGCTCCTCCTTGCCGTGCTGCGGGGCGCCTTCCGTGGCGGTGCCGCTTCTCCGGCGTTCGCGTCTGCCGCGGGCCAGTTCCGTGCCGAGCGCGTCCAGCCGCTGCTCCCAGAAGCCGCGGAACTGGTCCAGCCACGTGTCGACTTCGCGCAGGGGGCCGGCCTCGACTGCGTAGAGACGCCGGGGGCCCTCGGCCCGTACGGAGGCGAAGCCCGCCTCGCGCAGCACGCGCAGATGCTGCGACACGGCGGGCTGCGAGATCCCGAACTCGGCCTGGATCAGGCCGCAGACCGCGCCGGAGGTCTGCTCGCCGTCGGCGAGCAGTTCCAGGATCCGTCGGCGTACGGGGTCGCCGAGAACGTCGAATGCGTGCACGGACCGCACGTTACAGCCGTGGCTTATATAAGTCACGCCTTAGCCCTGGCTGTGCCCCGGCGTGCGGCTGCGGCGTCCTTCTGCGCAGGCCGGCGGTGCTGCTCGCATGCGTCCCGGCACGCACTGTGGCGGCAGGGTGTGTGAGGTGCCTTACGTTCTCGTGTGGGCTTCCCGTGAACGGGCAGGTTTGGTCGCTGGACGAGAGGGCGGCTCGCTCTCTCGGTAAAATGAGCCGACCCGTGGATTCCCGGACGGGGTCCCCTCGCGGAACGTCGCGGGGAAGGGTGCAGAACGACTGAGATTCGAGGAGCGAGCACACGTGGGCCTTGTCGTGCAGAAGTACGGCGGCTCCTCCGTTGCCGATGCCGAGGGCATCAAGCGCGTTGCCAAGCGGATCGTCGAGGCCAAGAAGAACGGCAACCAGGTTGTCGTCGTGGTCTCGGCGATGGGTGACACGACGGACGAGCTGATCGATCTCGCGAAGGAAGTCTCCCCGGTCCAGACGGGGCGCGAGTTCGACATGCTGCTGACCGCCGGAGAGCGCATCTCCATGGCACTGCTGGCGATGGCGATCAAATCCCTCGGTCACGAGGCGCAGTCGTTCACCGGGAGCCAGGCGGGTCTGATCACCGACTCCGCGCACAACAAGGCGCGGATCATCGACGTCACACCGGGCCGTATCCAGACCTCAGTCGACGAGGGCAACATCGCGATCGTCGCCGGTTTCCAGGGCGTCTCCCAGGACAGCAAGGACATCACCACGCTCGGCCGCGGCGGTTCCGACACCACCGCGGTCGCGCTGGCCGCCGCGCTCGAGGCGGACGTCTGCGAGATCTACACCGACGTCGACGGCGTCTTCACCGCCGACCCGAGGGTCGTGAAAAAGGCCCGTAAGATCGACTGGATCTCGTTCGAGGACATGCTGGAGCTGGCAAGCTCCGGTTCGAAGGTGCTGCTGCACCGCTGTGTCGAGTACGCCCGTCGCTACAACATCCCGATCCACGTACGGTCGTCCTTCTCGGGGCTGCAGGGCACCTGGGTCAGCAGTGAACCGCCGGGCGGGCACGACGGCCGGGGAGAAGGCGTCCCCGGTGCGCAGGCCGCGCTCAAGAGCGGGCAGGGCAAGGACAGCGGGCAAGGGGAACAGTCGATGGAGCAGGCGATGATCTCGGGTGTCGCACACGACACCTCGGAGGCGAAGATCACGGTCGTCGGAGTGCCGGACAAGCCCGGTGTGGCCGCGGTGATCTTCCGTGCCATCGCGGACGCCGAGGTCAACATCGACATGGTCGTGCAGAACGTCTCGGCCGCCTCCACCGGCCTGACGGACATCTCCTTCACCCTTCCGAAGACGGAGGGACGCAAGGCGATCGCCGCGCTGGAGAAGGCGCAGGGCCCCATCGGCTTCGACTCGCTGCGCTACGACGACCAGATCGCCAAGATCTCGCTCGTCGGCGCCGGGATGAAGACGAACCCGGGTGTCACGGCGACCTTCTTCGAGGCGCTCAGCCAGGCCGAGGTCAACATCGAGCTGATCTCCACGTCCGAGATCCGCATCTCCGTCGTCACGCGTGAGGACGACGTCAACGAGTCGGTGCGCGCCGTGCACTCGGCCTTCGGCCTCGACAGCGAGAGCGACGAGGCCGTGGTCTACGGAGGCACAGGGCGGTGACGCCCTTCGCCCGTACGGTCGGCCGTGCCGGTGACCGTACGGGCAGGCCCGTCCTGGCCGTCGTCGGTGCGACGGGAGCAGTGGGGACGGTCCTGCTCTCGCTGCTCTCGGAGCGGGCGGACGTGTGGGGAGAGATCCGGCTGATCGCCTCTCCGCGCTGGGCCGGCCGCGTACGGGAGGTACGGGGCGAGGACGTCAGCGTCCGTGCTCTGAACGAGGAGGCGCTCAAGGGCGTCGACGTCGCGCTCTTCGCCGTGCCGGACGAGGTCGCCGCGGAGTGGGTTCCGGTGGCGGCGTCCAACGGCGCGGTGGTCGTGGACGGTTCGCGGGCGTTCCGCATGGACGAGGACGTGCCGCTGGTCGTACCGGAGCTCAACGGGCACGCCGTGCGGTCGCGGCCGAAGGGCATCATCGCCAGTCCCGGCTGCACGACTCTCTCGATGATCGTCGCGATGGGTGCGCTGCACGCGGAGTGGGGTCTCGAGGAGCTGATCGTCTCCAGCTACGAGGCCGTCTCCGCGGCCGGCCGGACCGGAGTCGAGGCGCTGCGCGGCCAGTTGGCGGCGCTGACCTCGGCCGACGCCGCCGGTGCCGAACTCGGCAGACACCCGGGCGACATCAGGCGCGCCGTCGCCGACGGGCTCGGCAGCGTGGCGGCGGCACCCTCCGGGGACCCGGCCAACCCGCATGCGACGCCCGTCGCTTACAACGTCGTGCCCTTCACGGGGGAGATGGCGGAGGGCGGCTGGACGTCCGACGAGCTCACGGTGCGGGAGGAACTCCGGAAGGTCCTCGCCCTGCCGGAGCTGCGAGTGGCGGCGACCTGCGTACGGGTGCCCGTGCTCACCGCGCACTCGGTGTCCGTGCACGCGCGCTTCGCACACGAGGTGTCGGTAGCGGAGGCGCACGCGATCCTCGCGAACGCCCCCGGCGTGGTGCTGTGCGACGACCCGGCGCAGGGAGACTTCCCGACTCCGGCGGACGTGGCGGGCACGGACCCGACGTGGGCGGGACGGGTACGGCAGTCGCTGGACGATCCTTGTGCGCTTGAGCTGTTCGTCTGTGCGGACAACCTGCGCAAGGGCGCCGCGCTGAACATGGCGCAGATCGCCGAACGGGTCGTCGCGTAGGGGCCGTCCGCGGTGCTGCACGCCCTCCGCGGGAGCCCCGGAGGGCCGGGTGCGCCGACCGTCGACAGTCCTCGGTATGCAGGCGCTGGTCGAAGTTGTGCCGTACGGAGGGGTCTTGGCACTGGCGGGTACGACCGGCGTGGACGAGAATTTCGCTTCCTGCTGCTGCAACCGGCGGTGGGGCGGACGGCGTCTTCGACTCCACTGCCAGGAGTCGGGGCGTTGTGACAACAGGGGCATTCAGGAAGAGCTGGTACGCATGGGGACGTTCGACGAATCGTCAACGGCTGAGCCGAACGCGTACAACCCTCCAGGGGGAGTGTGTGTCCAACAAGCGTGGCAGAGGCATTCGGATCGGCATTGGCGGCAGCTCCCGGAACCACCGGTTTCCACACCGGGGGTATGCCGGTGATAACGCCGTGGTCCGCCACCCGCCCGCCGCGCGTCGCTGCCGAAGGCGCGGACTCTGACGACGCGATGACAGCCGGCACGACAGTCGACCATCTGACCGAGACCTACCGCGTCCACTACCGCTCGCTGCTCGGACTCGCGGCGCTGCTGCTCGACGACACCGCTTCGTGCGAGGACGTCGTCCAGGAAGCCTTCATCCGCGTCCACTCGGCGCGCAAGCGCGTCCGCGACCCCGAGAAGACCCTCGCCTATC